>JANPFD010000272.1:0-2121 GCA_031423255.1 Myxococcales bacterium
TTCGCCGGCTTGGTATTCGCGGGCTACCGGTTCTGGAAAGTGCGCTGGGGGCCGCCGCCCGCGCCGGTGGTGCGGGTAGCGCCGGAGGCGCCGGCGACTGGCAAAGATCGACGGCGCAAGAAGCGCGTGCGCGGGGCGACCCGACTGGCGCGCGCCGGCAGCCACGTTACGCCCGGCGGGGTCACAACGCCGAGCGAGGTCGGCGCGGCCATGCCGAGCGCGCCAGCGCCCGAGCCTGATCCGCCCTGGACCACCCACCCCGCGCCCAAGGTCGCACCCGTGCAGGATCCGGGCAGCGCGAGTCGGTTCGAGGGCCCGCGTGATCCGGTGCCAGCGCCTTCGATCGCTGCCGGTGCCCGCGCCGCCGCGCCGGCTCCCGACCTGGATCCCGAGCCCGAACCCATCAAGCTATCCGCGGCTGATCTGAGAATGGTGGCTCAGGGTGACAGTCTGTCGTCCCGACCCGAGGTGCTTCGCTTCGACATGAGTAACGACAACCAGGTCGGCGAGTTGTCGCAGGACGCGATCGACGAACGTTTTCGCGCCGACGAGAGCGCCATCCTTGGCTGCATCGCGAAGTCGCGACCCGATCCCGAGACCTACGTGCCGGGCAGTGTCACGATTGCGTTTCGCATCCTGCGCGCCGGCACCGTGCGCGGGGTTCGGATCGAGGCACCCGCAATCTTGCAGAAGGGCGGGCTTCTCGGCTGCGTGAAGGGCGTGCTCGGCCGCGTGCGTTTCCCGGCCGGCGCCACCAACCAGGTGGTGAGCTACCCGTTCAGCCTGAACTGAGCTCCAGAAACGTTTGTATCCTTTCGATGAGGGCAGTCGTATGCGGGAATGCCTGTACCACCGAATGCCCAGAAAACTCCTCGCCCTCCCGCGGCTCCTGTCGGTGGCAGTCGCCGCGCTGTCGTGCGCTCTTCTGGCATGTGGTGAGCCGGACGTTGGCTCCGACAATGTGACAGACGCGGGCGGCGTCGGGGTGGGTGCCGGCGGTGGAGCCGGTGGCAACCGATCGGGCGGCGGCGGTCCGGACGCACCCGCGGCAACCGACGCGTTCATGTTCAGGGGCGGCGGGCAGTCCGGCAGCGACGCCGCCACCACAGCGCCGCAGGCGGACGCAGCCTGTGCCACCCAGACGGCGCAGGCGCAGCGGCTGCCCATCGATCTGTACCTGATGCTCGACTCGTCGCTGTCGATGTCCCGGCTCACTGCCAGCAAGCAATCGAAGTGGGACGCGGTCCGCGGCGCGCTGGGTACGTTTTTCACGGATCCGCAGTCCGCGGGCGTGGGCGTGGGGCTGCAGTTCTTTCCGCTGGTGCGTCCCAACACCCAGGACTTTTGCCTGCAGGACGCCGAATGCGGCGCCTTCGGTCCCTGCTCGAGCCGCGCGTGCAATCGCAAGGACGGGCAGGTGGTCACGTGCAACAAGGAGCCGGACTGCGGGGCCGGCGAGGCCTGCGTGCTGCTGGGCGTGTGCAGCCAGATGACGTCGCGGTTCTGCTTCAATGTGGGCAGTCCGTGCGAAGGTGGCGGTGGCCAGTGCGCGCCCTACGGCGGCTACTGCGAGGGACGTGACATCTGTGAGGCACCGGCCTACGCCACCCCCGCGGTGCCGGTGGCCACTTTACCAGGCGCAGCGGCCGCGCTAGGCGCGGCGTTGGCGGCCAAGCGGCCGGATGGCCAGACGCCCACGGCGCCCGCGCTGTCCGGCGCCATCGCCCACGCGCGCAGCCTGGCCACCGCGAACCCGGGCCGCAGGGTTGCCATCCTGCTTGCCACCGATGGGCTGCCCCACAACTGCCCGCCGACCGACATCCGTGGCGTCGCCGCGATCGTCGAGGCAGGCGTCAGGGGCACGCCATCGATCGCGACCTTCGTGGTTGGCGTATTCGCGCCCGCGGAACAGGCCCAGGCGACCGCCAACCTGGGAGCGCTGGCGCAGGCCGGCGCCACCGGCAAGGCCTTCGTCATCAACACCGATCAGAACGTGTCGCAAGAATTCTTGGCGGCACTCAATGTCATTCGCAGTTCTGCCCTGCCGTGCGAGTACACGATTCCGCCGCCTGCCATGGGCAGCCTCGACTTCGACAAGGTGAATGTTCAGTTCACCGATGG
>JANPFD010000273.1:0-1694 GCA_031423255.1 Myxococcales bacterium
CCCTCAACCAGCGCCTGCCCCGCAGTCACCTCACGCCGGCGCGGCCGGCGGGTGCGTGAACGGCAGCGCCGGCGGGAACGCGTGCAGCGGGAACTCGACATCACGCACACCCCTGCGCAACGCCGCGGCCGCCCCCCGAAATGTTACGGGCCAAATTGACATCGTAGGCGACGGCGGAATTGTGGTCGCACGAAATCGGGTGGACGGCCGCGCTGATATCCGAGAAGTTGCTCCGCGAGGTCGTACGCGCGGGTCGGCGGGCTGGGATGGAAAGGCCCGACGGCGCGACCGAGCTGACATCGCAAGGCGGCGCGATGCGCACGGGCGCGAGATGTGAGCGATTTTCGCGACCGAGCTGACATCGCAAGGCCGTCTGAGAAGGGGTGCGTGCTGCGATAGCGCGGTCGCGGCGGCGCTGGCGTCGCAAGCGCGCGCCTCGTCCGCCCGCGCGCGGCGGCGTTCGTAGGCGGGTGCCGGTTCTCACGCGGCGCCGCTGGTGCGGGACACGTCAGAAAAGTTCGTCGTCGGACAGATCTGGGCCGTTGTCGGCGCCATGCTGAGGCGGCGGGGCGCGGCGAGCGGCGGCGCGAAGGTTGAGCAGCTCGGCCATGTGGTGGCCGTGGGCGCGCCAGATCGCCGCCGAGAGGGAGGTGCCAGGTGATTCGTAAAAACGCTGACGGCGCTTGCAGGGTGACCAGGGTCCTGGCGACCGAAATGCGGGGGACGAGACTACGGTGAGGGGATTCTGGCCGCTTTGGGTACCTCCGGGCCGACGATCAGGACCGCCAGCAGCGCTCGCGAGGCTGGTTCTGGACCGCGCGAGCGACGGCAGACGCACCTCGGCCCAGGGACTACCTTGATCCCCTCAAACAACGCCTGCCCCAGCAGTCACCTCACGCCGGCGCGGCCGGCGGGTGCGTGAACGGCAGCGCCGGCGGGAACGCGTGCAGCGGGAACTCGACCTCACGCACGCCCCTGCGCAGTGCCGCGGCCGCCGCGCGAAACGCGTCCACGAACGCGCGGTACGTTGCCATGAACCCGTTGCGCGCCCCCTTCGTCGACGCGTGCACCGGCGGCGCGGGGCTGCGATCCGAGTGCGCGGGCCTGCTGTGCGGATCTTGCGCAAGTATCTTTGCGACACCCATGAATCCCCGCCTCCCGGCCTCCACCTGCGCGCGCGCTTCCTGCTCGACCTCGGCGATCAGGTGGCGACACACGGTGCGGCGTTGCTCGGGCGAAATCTCTCGCCAGCACGGCAGCGGCGCCAGACGCACGCGCACGTCGCTGGCGAACTGCCGTCCGTGCACGGTCTCGCCGCGCCGGCGAGCCTGGTACTCGGCGGTGCGGTCGAACCACGTCCCACGCAAGGGCTCGTCATGCGCCAGCGCCCCCACGCACGATGCCCCCGGCCACAACCCGGGCGATGCGACCAAGCCCTCCTTGCAGCCGTTGCGAAGGAGGTATTTCAACCTCGCCACCTGCGCGGTCTCGTCGGCGACGACGATGGCCACGTAGCGCCGCCGCCAGAAGCGTTCGCGCCAGTCATGCAAGCGCCTTCGACGCTCACGGAAATTGACCCGGGGTGTGCTCACCAAAACTGACCCACCGGCGACACGCCCGGAGCGGCGGCATGGAACGTGCTGATACGATCAGACAACTCGATTCCAGCGGAGCCTCTGCTCCCGTTGGCCCGG
>JANPFD010000274.1:0-32506 GCA_031423255.1 Myxococcales bacterium
TCACAGGCCATCTCCGCGAACATGCGGGGCACGGCGTCGATCTCCATCTCCTCCCAGGCGAAGCCGGGAACGCCGGCGGTCAGCGCGCGCAGGCCGCCGGTCGCCACCGCGTCCTGGGCCCGCCAGTGCCGGCTGATCGCCATCCCGGCCGCCTGCCCGAAGTTGGCTGGCGGCCGCAGCTCGGTCGGCAAGGCCACCTCGTCGAGTCCCGAGCTCCAGCAGAGCCAGCAGAGCGCCGTCCACTGAGCCCGCGCCAGGCGCATCAGCGCCGGCAATCCCCATGCGTCGAGCGCCAGCGTCTCGTCGATCTTCACCTCGGTCTCCTCGGTGCCGGTCTCGGTCTCGTCGGTGATGGTGGCCGTGTAGGCGCGCAGCTCGACCGCGCCGAGAGCGGACAGATCGGGAGGCAGCCAGACGGGGCGGCCACCGACCGTCCGCTCGACGGCGTCACGGATCCGCTGCAGCCGGGCGGCGTAGACCTGGATCGCCCCGCGGAGCGCCTCCAGGGGCTGGGCCGGCTCGTCCGGCATGTTGTCCAGCGGCGAGTGCGGGATCTCGCGGCCGGGCCAGAACGAGAAGCTCGGGAAGATGACGCGCGCGTAGTCGCGCAGGAACTGCGCCGTCGCCGGCGACTCCACCGCCACCCGCGCAGCATCGGCCACCGCCGCCTCGGGATCACCGAGCTCGATCCGGATCAACCCGCGCGTCAGATAGGCCATCGGCCGCTCGGGCGCCAGCAGGATGGCCGCCTCGGCGAGATCCGCCGACGCGCGGGGAGCCGCCCGCAGCGCCGAGGCCAGGCTCCGCAGAGACGCAGCCGGATCCGCGCCACCGACCAGCGCTCCCAGGCTGGCTCTCAGGCTGTCGCCGCTTGCTTCGTTCAGCTCGGCGAGCACGCGCGCGTTCGCCTCCTCACCGAGGGGAACGACGGCGTCAGCCAGGAACGTCCGTAGCCGGTCCGGCTTGCCCTCGGCCGCAGCCGCGCGGGCGGCGGCACAGATCGCGTGGCGCCCGGCGCGCAGTCGATGCGCCAGCGCCATCCAGGCCTCGGCGGGCCGCACCTCGTTGTCGAACACCTCCGCGGCCTCGTCGTCCCGGTGCCCGGCCCCCAGGTCGACGGTGCGCACGGGCGCGCCGGCTCGATCGCGGAAGGTCCAGGCACCCACCGCCTGCCCTTCGTCGAATGTCCCCTCCTCGGAGGCGATGCGCGCGTCGGCGTACGGGAGCTCGCCCTCGGCGAAGCGCCGCATCCATGAGCCGTGGCGAACACCATCCCCCATGAAGCGGGCTTCGTGGATGGGCTGTCCGTCGACCCCGTACATTCGCGACGACACCTTGCGGCCCTCCACGAGCTCCGCCTCCTCGTCGAGGCGGCCCTCGACGGTCCAGTAGCGCCACACGCCGTCCTGCTGCACCCAGCGCTTACCAAACTCGTCGAACTCCGCTCCCTCGGGAACACCAGCCGGCCTGTCGGGCCGGGGCGAGCCATCGGACAGCAACTGTCGCCCTTGCCGATCGAAGAAGATCTCGCGCTGGAGCTGGCCGCGATCGTAGAGCGCCTTCATCTGCCACGCACCGGGAGGTACACAGCAGCCGCGCAGCATCTCGGACGTCGGCGCATCCGACCCGTAGGCAACGATCTCTCCGTCCGGATCCCCTGCCACCAGCGACCCTTCGCGGGCGAGCTGACCGTTCGGATGGAAGACGGTGAATGGGCCGTCGTCGCCCCCACGCATGAAGAGCGCCCCGTCGGCGCGCCACTGCCGCGTCCCCGATTGTTCCTTCAGCTCCCAGCGCTCGACATCGGCGAGCCACTGCGCGCCCTCGGGAACGGCAGCCGGGCGATCCACCCCGGAAATCTACAATGAAAGGGACCCTCGAAGGGTCCCTTAGCCCGCCGGCTCTCACGCGATCATTGGCGGGCGGGTCCGCGCCAGCGCTTCGGCGGCGGATCCTGGGGACGCAGGCCGAACAGCGCGGTCACGTCACGAACGGGGACCACGGTGTGCGATCGGGACACGTAGCCGACCTTGGACACGGTCAGCGAGATCGCGTGCTCGCTCCTCGGGATGGTCAGCACCGTCGGCGTGACTCCCAGCATCTCCCCGTCGTCGGCGTGCACCTCGGCGCCCATGGGATCCGATTCGATCTGGATGGTCACGGCCTCGGGCAGCGGCTCCACGACCTCCGGCACACTGGGGGCGCCCACGCCCGCCTTCGGGATCCCGGCGTGGTGCCCGCTGCGCATGACCGCCGCGGTCCCGCCGATCGCCAGCACCATACCCGCCGCCACTGCCATCCAGGACCGCCGCGTGGCACGGAACGCCTCCGCCCGGTACACCGAGCTGACGCCGGTGTAGGTCTCCTCGTCATCCGTGGTGAGCGGCGGCAACGGAACTGACATCGCCGCCGAGAGCTCGAGGTCGATCCGCATCGGCTTCGTCACGCGGCTCGGGTCGGGAGCGGCGATGGGCACGCTATCGATGTGGGGCGAGTCGCGCATGAACAGCTCGTCGAGCAGGCGGGTCAGCTCCCGCGTCGCGAAGCGGGTGTCGTGCAGGTAGCCCTCGAGCTGGTCGGCCATCGCCCCCGCCGTCTGCCAGCGCCGGTTCGCATCGCGCTCGAGCGCGCGCATCACCACCTTCTCCAGCGCCGCGGGTACGCCCGGCTGCAGCGACGACGGCAACGCCACCGGCCGCTCGATGACGTTCTTCATGGTCTGGAAGTCGCTCTTGTCGAAGAACAGCCGCTTGCCCGTGAGGCTCTCCCACAGCACCACGCCCAGCGCGAACACGTCGGAACGGGCGTCGACGGGCTGCCCCCGGATCTGCTCGGGGGAGACATAGGACAGCTTGCCCTTCACGAAGCCCGCCTGCGTGGTCTGGGTGTCGCCGCGGATCTCGGGGTCGGCCTTGGCGATGCCGAAGTCCAGCAGCTTCACGCCACCGGTGCGCAGAAGCATGATGTTCGACGGGCTGACATCGCGGTGAACGATGTCCATGCGCTTGCCCCCGTGCCTCAGCTGATGCGCGTAGTGCAGCGCCAGGGCCACCTCGTGGGCGACGTAGGCCGCGACCGGTCCACCCATCTGCCGCTCGCGGCTGCGCAACTCGCGCATCAACGCCAGCAGATCCTTGCCGCGCAGGTACTCCATCGCCAGGAAATAGCTGCCTTCGATCTGACCGAAGTCGTAGATCTGGACGATGTTCGGATGGTCGAGCAGCGCCGAGAGCCGCGCCTCGTTCACGAACATCTGCACGAAGTCGGGCGCGGACGACTTCTCTTTCAGGATGCGCTTGATGACGAAGACGCGCTGGAAGCCCTCGAGCCCCTGCGCGACCGAGCGATACACCTCCGCCATGCCGCCGCGCCCGATGACTTCGAGCAGCAGGTAGCGCCCAAACCGTTCGGCGCCCCTGGGGGCTGAGGGCCGCACCACGTTGCCATCATCGGCATTTTCGACCCCTGACCTGAATGGGGCGTAAGCGCGACGTGTCAGGGCCGCTTGAGGAACCGGGCGAGGATGGTCTTGACGCCCACCGTCGGGAAACGCATGGTCACCTTCAGATCGGGGCCGGATGACTGCCAGCTGCGGACCTCGCCAGCGCCGAAGCGCGGGTGAACGAGCTTGGCGCCGATGCGCAGCCCCAGCTCGTCGCCTTCTGCTGGCGCGTCATCGTAGTGAACGGTGGTTCCGCCCGGCCGCACGGTCTGGCGGGGCGGCGTGGGTTGCGACCATCTTCCGGCCCAAGGGCCCCGGTTCTCGGTCTCCTCGTCGAGGTAGCTGGGCCGCGGCTGGACGATCGCTTCCACGCACTCGGCGGGCATGTCCTGCAGGAACCGGCTGGGTACGCCGCCCAGTTCCTGTCCGGACAGACGCCGCCTCCGCACGCGCGACAGATGCAGCCGTTTCATGGCGCGCGTGACCGCCACGTAGCAGAGCCTCCGCTCCTCCTCGATGGCCGAGTCGTCGTCGATGCTTCGCTGGTGCGGGAACACGCCTTCTTCGAGGCCGGTGAGGAACACCACCGGAAACTCGAGCCCCTTGGCGGTATGCACCGTCATCAATGAGACGGCTCCTTTTTCGGCGTCGTAGCCGTCGACATCCGACACCAGGGCCACGCGCTCGAGGAACCCGGCCAGCGTCGGCTCCTCGGTCTCGCGCTCGTACTCGCGCATCTGCGCGATGAACTCGAGCAGGTTCTCCATGCGCCCTTCCGCTTCGAGTGAGGCCTCGGAGGCCAGCGCATCCCGGTAACCGGAGTCCTCCAGCACCTTCTCGGCCAGCGCCGCCGGCGTCAGCGTCGGCGCCGCAACCCGCAGTCCGCGCATGAACGCGGTGAACGTGTCCACCTTCTTGCGCGGCCCCGCACCCAGCGCCTGCGTCTGTCCGATGCGCTCGATCGCCGCGGACAGCGTGATCCCCTGCTCGTCGGCGAAGGCGACGATCCGTTCGACGCTGGTGTCGCCGATCCCGCGCGCCGGCACGTTGATGATACGCATCAGCCCCACGTCGTCGTCGGGATTCATCAACACCCTCAGGTAGGCGATGAGATCCTTGATCTCCGCCCGGTCGAAAAAACGCGTACCTCCCACCACGATGTACGGCAGGTCATGGCTGCGCAGCGCCTCCTCCAGCACGCGCGACTGGCCGTTCGTCCGGTAGAAGATCGCAAAATCGCGCGGGGCGGCGTCTTGTCTCAACGCCTCGGAGATCCTCGTCGCCACGAACTCCGCCTCGTCGCGTTCCGTCTCGCCCTCGAACAGGATGATCGGCGCGCCCGCGGCCGCAACGGTGAACAGCTTCTTGGGCCGCCGCTCGGTGTTGCGCGCGATGACGCTGTTGGCGGCCCGCAGGATGTGCGCCGTCGAGCGGTAGTTCTGCTCCAGCTTCACGACCGCGCTGTTCGGGTGGTCGCGTTCGAAGTCCAGGATGTTGCGGATGTCGGCGCCGCGCCACCCGTAGATGGACTGGTCCTCGTCCCCGACCACGGTGATGCTGTTGGTGCGCCCCGAAAGGAAACGCACCAGGCGGTACTGCACGCTGTTCGTGTCCTGGAACTCGTCGACCAGCACGTGCTGGAAGCGCCCCGCCAGCTCGGGCGCGGCCGGCGAGTCGGCCATGCACAGCTTCAGAGCCATCAACAGGAGCCCACCAAAATCGGTGGCGTTGGCCGCCGCCAGCCTCTGCTCGTACGCGCCGTAAGCCTTGCCCACGACGTCGTCGAAGTAGTCGCCGGGCTGGAAGCGCGCGGCATCGATCCCCTGGTTCTTCGCGCGGTCGATCACCGACAGCACCTGGCGAACGGGGAACAGCCGCTCCGGCACCTTGAGGTCGGTCAGGATGCGGTTCATCAGCCGCTTCTGGTCGTCGGTGTCGTAGATGACGAAGTCCTTGCGCAGCCCCACCGCCTCGCCGTAACGGCGCAGGAGGCGCGCCGCGATCGAGTGGAAGGTCCCGATCCACAGGCCGCCCATGCCCGTCGCGCGCTCGCCGAGGAGCCGTCCCACCCGCTCACGCAACTCGCCCGCGGCCTTGTTGGTGAAGGTGACCGCCAGGATGCCGCGCGGGTCCGCGCCGGTCGCCACCAGCCGCGCCAGGCGGAAGGTGATGACCCGCGTCTTGCCCGACCCCGCGCCCGCCACCACGAGGAGCGGCTGCGGCGGATGCACCACCGCCGCCAGCTGACTCTCGTTCAGCTCACGCGCCAGAGCCTCGAGCGAGAAGCGCCCGACGGGCTCGCGGCGCACGGCCGCCGCGTCGGGCGACGACGGGCTCTGCCCGACGTTGCCCATCGCGGGAGGGCTTGGGGACCCTCCGAGGGTCCCCAACTTGTCGAACAGATCCACTGACTGTTTATAGACGATTCACGGGCGCGCGTTGCGGCCTTCTGGCTCGGGCGCCTTCACCAGATTCGTCGCGCCCCGCTGCAGCACCACCATCGTCTGCACCGTCTGCACCTCGTTGGTCTCGCGCGCGAAAACCTGGATGAGATTGCTGCCCGGCCACAGCGGCACCTCGGCATCGAACGACAGCTTGGTCTTGTCACCGCGGTTCGGCAGGTAGAACACCTTCTTCGGCGGCAGCTTCGAGTCACGGTTCCAGACCCGGATGTAGAGGTCCTTGACCTCGTGATCGTCGCTGGCAGTGCCGCGCACGTGCACCGAGTTGCCGCTGGTCACCGTGGGCGCCGTGGCCACCAGCACCGGGGGCATCACCTGCCACGCCGGCTGGAAGGTGGCGCTCGCGCTGCCGCCGCTCGACACGTCCGCCGTGGCGACGAACGCCGGCCGGCCGCTCTCCAGCTCGATGCGCGTGAAGGCGCCCAGCTTGCCGGTGGCACGGAATCCGGCGCCCTTGGCCGCAGTGCCCACCACCAGCGCGCCGTCGACGGGCGCCTCGCGCAACTGCGCCCCGGCCCTGGTCACCGTCACCGAGCCATTTTCCGACGAGGGCGGCGGCCCAGCCTTCGCCAGCTTCACCTTGATCTTGTCGGTCACCGACTCGCCGAGGAGCGTGTCGCCCACCATCAGCTCGAGCTGGTAATCGTCGCCCTTCACGTCGGCCCCGACGTCGTACACGAAGGAGATGGTCTTCACGGCACCCGCGGCCAGATCCTTGGCGTCGAAGCGGCCGGCGCTGATGAGGATCCCCTCCTGCTCCTGTCCGTTGCGCAGGATCGCCTCGGTCTTCAGCGCCGGGCCCTGACCGATGTTCTTCACCTTCACGAGGAGGCGCACCTTCTCGCCCCGCTGCACCTGCCCGTCCTTGTTGCCCTGCACGTCGTCGATCGTCTGGTACGTGTAGGCGAACAGGGGCCGGGCCTTGCCCTCGATGTTCAGGGTCATCTCGGCCGGCGTGGCCTTCACCCCGCCTTGAGCCATGACGTCGGCGTGGATGATGTCGGTGCGGGTCAGGCTCGACTTCGGCACCTTCACTGTCAGGTCGTAGCTCTTGCTGGCCCCCGGCGCGATCTTGCCGAACACCATCTCGTTCTCGTCGAACAGCATGTTGTCGCTCTTGAGCACCGCGCGTGCGCGAAAGACCGGCACCGAGCCGAGGTTCTTGACGGTGCCGCGGATCTTGACGGCGTCACCGGCTGCCACCTTGCCGCCCCCCGCGACCGGCGCCAGCGTCACCTGCAGCTGCCCGGCCCCGCCGGATCCCGACGACCAGTCGACGCCCAGCTTCTCCAGCGCCGCCGCCACCTTCTTGTCCTCGTCGGTACGCACGCGCTCGAAGAACGCCTTCGACTGGGCCACCAGATCCTGCCGCTTGGTCGCCCTCGCCTGGGCCAGCAGATCACGCGCGAACTCGACCTGGAAGTCGACGCGGTTCTCGTCCTCGGGAACCTCCGGCTCCTCGTCGGCGGGATTCGGCTCCTCGTCAGGGTCGGGCGCGTTCAAGCGCGCGGCCACCTCGGGCGGCGGCACGTACAGGTACGAGATCAGCTCGGCGGGCTTGGAGCCCTTGCGCGCGTTCGCGTTCGCGAGGTGCCACTCGTAGTCCGATTCCTGCCGGCGGCGCGAGGAGACCTGCAGGTTGATCCAGGACTCGTCCTGCTTCTTGTCGACGCGCAGACGCGTCAGCTCGATGTCCGGGGTCACGCCCACACCCTGGATGGACAGCCCGCCCGGCGTCAGGTACTGCGCCGTGGTCAGCTTCAGGCCCAGTTTGTCGTCGTCCGACTTGCCGCCGAACGGCACCGGCGAGTTGATGTCGAACAGCATCTGCACCGACCCCTTGCCGAAGGTGGTCTCACCGATCACCACGCCGCGGTTCAGGTTCTTGATGGCGCCAGCGACGATCTCCGAAGCGCTGGCCGAGTGCTGGTTCACCAGAACCGCCACCGGCACCCGCGTCTCGTTGTCACGCGAGGCGTGCTCGTCCTTCTGCTGTGCCCCCCCCGGGCCGACCATCGACACCAGGACGCCCGAGTCGATGAAGGCGTCCGCCACCTTCTGCGCCTGGTCGTAGAGGCCCCCCGGGTTCCCCCGCAGATCCATGATGATCCCCTTGACCTTCTCCTGCTCGAACTGCGCCAGCACCTTGTTCAGGTCGTTCTCGGTGTTGGCCGAGAAGCTTGCGATCTTGAAGTAGCCGATCTTGGTGTTGGCCGAGACGCCCGGCGCCGCCGGGGCCGGCAACACCTTCACCTCGGCCGGATCGATCGCCGGCGGGCGGATGAAGTCGCGGATGATCGTGACCTTCTTCATCCCGGTCAGCCCGGTGCGCTCGAGGTAGACGTCGACTGGCGCACCCACCTCGCCGCGCAGGCGATTCACCGCCTCCTGCAGCGTCATGTTCACCGTGGACTCACCGTTGATGCGCACGATGTGATCCTTGGCCTTGATGCCGGCGCGGCTCGCGGGCGTCTCCGGCATGGGACGCTTGACGGTGATCCGGTTCTTCCGGTCCATCTCGATGACGATCCCCAGGCCGCCGAACTTGCCCTGGGTGGTGGTGCGCATGTCCTTGAAGCTGTCGACGTCCAGCAGCACCGAGTGCGGGTCCAGCGTGTAGAGCATGCCGTTCGTGGCGGTCATCTCGATCTCCACCAGGCGCCGCGACTCCTCCTTGGCCGCCACCGGCTGGAGGTTCGGCTGCACGAACTTGAAGATCTCCTGCAGCGTCGTCCGCAGGCTCCAGGGCGACTCGACCCGTTCGATCGAGAAGGTCTTGGACTGCCCGTTGACCTTGATGGTCACCTGCTTGGGCTCACGCTCCGGGAAGCGGTCGACCAGGATCTCCGGCACGTCGCGCTGCAGGAAATCCAGCGCGCCGACCAGCATGCGCTTGGGGTCGAGGCGCGTCTTGTCGAAGTAGTTGTTGTTCACGTAGTAGAGCGCCTTCGTGAACACCGGGATCTGCGACAGGTCGTACACCGCGCTGGAGGACCGCACCGTCGCCGCCAGGGGCGAGTTCGCGGCCAGGCGGATGTCCTCGCCGCGGTGCTGGATGGTCAGGAACAGCGCGAGGGCGCAGGCCCCCGCTAAAATCAGGACTTTGCGGAACCGTCGCATGAACGTCTCCCGGGCAGGGGGGGGCGGAGAGCTCGGATCGTCGAGCAGATCCATCGGGCGGCAATCATAGCAAGAGGAAGGGGGCGCGTCCTTCGGTGCCCGCAGGTAGGGCGTCCGGGTCCAAGCTGCCGTACAATGGTTGGTCCGGGCTGATGAGAACGCTCCGCATCCTGGCCGTGGCCGTGCCCGCGTGGGTAGCGGCGATTGCGCTCCCCGACGAGCCTGGGCCCCCGCCTGCCCGGCCGCCGCCGGCGCATGCCGTGGATGTCTGGATGGACCACCAGGACCACGTGAGCATCGACACCGCCTTCGCCCGGGCGGCCCGTGACGAGGCGCTTTTCACCCGTCCCGTGGCGCAGCGGGCAGAGCCGGTCGGTCTGGGCGCGGGGTTCCAGATCGTCGGGAACGTCGCGGTGCTCGAGGGGGACGAGTTGACCACCTCGGCGCGGGGAACGCGCCACGGCATCACCGGGGACAACCTGGCCGCGGTCAGCCGAAGGTTCATCCAGGCGTTCGGCGACAACTTCGACCAGATCGCGGTGTTCCTCACCTTCACCGACGTCGTGTCACTGGACTCGCTGGCCTACCAGATGCCGGTGAAGAACGACATCAAGGGACTGGGCCTGGGGCCGTTCGACGCCTCGGCCACGTACGGATCGCCGTCGGGCCGACTGCAGACAGTGCTGAACATGAAGCGGGTGCTGGCCTACGGACGGGACGCCGCCGACGATCCCGACAACGGCCTGTACGCCGTCTGGGCCCAGGAAGCGGCGCACCGCTGGCTGGTCTACTTCCGCTTCCACCGCGACGGCGAGGCCGCTCCTAGCGACGCGCTGCTCGGCCGCCAGAAGGCGCACTGGGCGCGCGGCGTTCAGGCGGACGGGTCGATCATGGACGGTTACCTCTGGCAGGCCAACACGGACGGCACCTACTCGCCGCTCGAACGGGGCCGGCGCTACGGCACCCTCGACCAGTACGGCATGGGGCTGCGGCAGCCCTCCGAAGTGCCCACCTTCTACATCCTGGACGACTTCCGGGACGATCAGGACAAGCCGGTGACCTCGCTGGTGCTGGCGCGCGGCAGCCGATACAGGGCCAAGCGCGTCGACGTCAACATCAACGACATCGTGCGAGCGATGGGCAAGCGCGAGCCGGCCAGCGACCCGGCGGCGCTGGACCTGAGGATGGGCGTGGTGCTGCTGACATCGCCCGGCCTGACCGCCGACCAGGTGATCGGCGAATCGTTCCGCATCGACCAGACGCGACGGCTCTGGACGGACTTCTACAACACGGCCGGCGGCGGACGGGGCAAGGTCTGCACGAATCTCCTGCACCCCTGCCGCGGTCCCGCCTTCACCTTCGGCGTGCCGAAGTGGCAGGGGACGCTGGCGCCGGGGGACGCGTTCACCGTCGCGGTGCCGGTCACCAACGGCGGCAGCGAGCGCGGACCGCTGAAAGTCCAGGCGCTCGGTCGCGGTGTCGCCACATTCTCGAAGGACACGCTGGACGGCGGCAACCTGCCCCCGGGTGAGACGACCACCGTCACCTTCGAGGGCCACATCCCCGCCGGCACGCCCTGTGGCCAGCCGCTCGCCATCGACTTCGCGACCCTGGACAAGCCCGAGCGGCCCGGGCCGTCGAGGGCCACCGCCCGTGTGGTCGTCGGCCTCGATCCCCGGACCGTCGACGATCTCGAGAGCGGCAGCGGCTGGAAGGTGAATCCCGACGGGAACGACACCGCCATCGCCGGCCGCTGGGAACTGGGCTCGCCCGAGCGCACGGCGGCCTTCGAGTTCGTGATGCAGCCGGGAGCGGCCTATTCGGGCAGCAAGGCGTTCGTCACCGGCATCGCCGCCGGCAACGACGCCTCGGACAACGACGTCAGGAAGGGGCGCACCACCGTCGAATCGCCGGCCTTCCCGCTGGCCCCGGGCGCGCACCTGTCGTACCAGGTGTATTTCGTCGCCGCGGACTTCGACAAGGAGGTCCTGATCCCGGGGCTCGGCGACACGTTGACCGTGCTGGCCTCGGCCGACGGGAAGACCTGGACGGAGGTGGATCGCCTGGGCGGCATGGCGATCGGCTGGCAGCGTCGGGTGGCGAAGCTCGGCGACAAGCTGCCGCCCGAGGCGCTGGCGGCGGGCTCGCTGCGCTTCCGCTTCGTCGCCGAGGACGGCGGGAACAACGACAACGTCGTGGAAGCCGTGATCGACGACGTCGGCCTGTTCGCCGAGGCGACCTCCTGCTCGCTGCCGCCCGATCCCGAGGGCATGAAGAAACCGCAGTCGGGCGGCGGATGCAGGTACGGCGGCTCGGCGGGTGCTGGGTGGCTGTTGCTCGCCGCCGTCGGTTTGTTGATCACGCGCCGGCGATGAGCGCTGGGGTTCTGTACATCATCGCCACGCCGCTCGGCAACCCGGCCGATCTGTCTCCGCGCGCGGTCGAGACCTTGCGCGCGGTCGACGTCCTCCTGGCCGAGGACACGCGGACCGCGCGCAAGCTCCTGGCGGCGCACGGTCTGGATCGGACGACACACTCGTGCTTCGACGCCAATGAAGCTGCGCGAGCCGAGGAGACCGGGCGATGGCTGACCGAGGGAAAATGCGTCGGCTTGCTGTCCGAGGCCGGCACCCCGGCGGTCTCGGATCCCGGCTTCCGGATCGTGCGCGCCGCGATCGCTACCGGCGCGCGCGTGGTCCCGATCCCTGGCCCGGCGGCCTTTCTCGCCGCGCTGGTGGCCTCGGGCCTGCCGACGGATCGGTTCATGTTCGCCGGGTTCCCGCCGCGCAAACCGTCTGCCCGCCGCGCCTTCTTCGCCGAGCTGGGTGGCCTTTCGGCGACGCTCCTCTTCTATGAATCGCCCCACCGCGTGGCCGACACCCTCACCGATCTGGTCGCGGTGCTGGGCGGCGACCGTCCGGCCTGTGTCGCCCGCGAGCTCACGAAGACCCACGAGGAGTTCGTGCGCGGCACGCTCGCCGAGCTGGCCGGCCGGTATGCCGAGGAACGGCCGCTCGGGGAGGTGACCCTGGTCGTCGGCGGCGCCAGCGAGGCAGCGCTGGTGGACGACGACGCCCTGAAGGAACGCGCGACCGCGCTTCTCGAGGAAGGCTTGTCGGCGCGCGATGCCACCGACCGTCTGAGCAGTGAGAGCGGTCGCCCCAGGCGCGAGGTGTACGCGCTGGTGGTGGGCGTGGCGCGCGGCTGAGGGCGCAGCCCCGCCGTGTTACTGTTCACGGCAGGAGCGGCCTTGGCAGGTTCGCGACGAGATCGCTGGTTCCTCATCGTCGCCACCGCGATCGGAACGGCCCTCCTCTTCGGGCTGTTCGGGCGGGCCCTGCTCTTCGGCGAGACCTTCACCGAGCGCGACCTCGGCCTCTACTACCGCGCGGCGAAGTCGCTGATCGCGCCGCTCGTCCACGCGTCCGACGGAGTCCCGTTGTGGAACCCGTTCTTCGGCTCGGGACAGCCGTTCGCGGCCAACCCGGAGCACGAGGTGTTCCACCCGATGACGGCGCTATTCCTGGTGCTGCCGTTCGAGTGGGCGTTCCGGCTGCAGGTCATCCTGCCGCCGTTCGCGGCCGCAGCGTCGATGTTCGCGCTCCTCCGCACGCTCCGTCGGAGCCAGCCCGCCGCCCTCTTCGGCGCCATCGGCTGGGGCTTCGGCGGCTACCTGCTCTCGACGACGAATCTGCTGCCGATCCTGCTCGCGGCCTCCCTGCTCCCCCTGGTCGTGCTGTTCACCTTCCGCGTGACTCGCGACCGTCGGTCCGTGGACATCGTCGGCCTGGCGCTGGCTTTCGGGTTGATCGGCCTCGCCGGCGAACCATCGACCCTGCTGATGGCTCCCATCTTCGTCATCCCGGGTTTCGCTCTGGCACGCCCGACCACCCGTGGCCGCGCGGTCGTCACCGTCGGCGCCGGGGTGGCTTTGGGCATCGCTCTGTCAGGCGTCATGCTCCTCCCCGGCCTCCACCACGCCTCGAAGACCGTTCGCACCGCAGGGCTTGGGGCGCACGAAGCCGACCGCTGGTCGATGCCACCCGCGCGCGCCCTCGACCTGCTGGCCCCGTACGTGGACCGATCGGACTACCTCTACTCGCTCTATCCGGGAGCCCTGGCGACGCTGCTGGCGATCGCCGCCTGGACGGTGCGCCGTCGCGGACGGAGCGCCTGGCTAGCGGTTGCCATCGGCGGCTACCTGGTCGCGCTCGGCAATCACCTCCCGATCTGGCCGCTGCTGCACCGGCTGCCGCTGCTTTCCGGCATTCGCTTTCCCGAGAAATTCGTCGTGCTGCTGGTGTTCCCGATCGCCGTCGCCTCGGCATTCGGCCTCGATCAGCTGGCCTACGGGCGCGAGCGCGCACGGCGGCCGCTTCGGCGCGCGCTCGCCGTCATCGCGCTGGCCGCGGGAGCGGCGGCGGCGGGACTGTCCCATGGCGCGGCCCTCCATCTGGCACTGGTCGCGGGAACCGGTTGGCTGCTGCTGGCGACCTGGCGCCGTCTGGGACGCGCCAGGGCCAGCGGGCTCGCCTGCGCCATTCTGACCGCGGATCTGCTCGCCGCCGGACGTCCCTTGCTGACGACGAACCCCGCGCACCTCGTCGCCGCGCCGCCGCCCTATCTGGCGCCGCTGGTCGAGGACCGACGCCCGCACTTGCTGTTCGACGCCGCCTCCTTCGACAACCGATACGCCGACGCCGGCCTCATCCGCCCGCCACCACAACCGGCCGAGTGGGGTCTGGCCATGACGCTCGAGAAGGACTTCGATCTGACGCAGCTCCGCTGGACCAACGAATCCACGGTGCTGTTCTGGCTGGCGATAAAGAAGGATCGGTCACTTCTCGAACCGCTCCTCGCACGGCGTGGGGTGACGGCCCTCGTGCGCTACACGCCAGGGCTGCGGCTCGTCGATGGCCGCGTCGAGCTACCACCCGGCCAGCAATCTCCCGTCCAGGTGCGCCTGGCGCCCGGGTCCCATCCATTCGCTTTCGCGGTGCAAAAAGTGGAGATCGTCCGGGGCGGCCAGGGCTGGATGGACGCCGTGGCCCGCCTGGGTCCCGCAGTCGCCGACAGCGCGCTCGTCGACGAGGCCGAGCTGCAGGCCTTCGACGGATCCCCCGCGGCGGCCGAAATCCAGATCCTCGACCGGCGCCCGCAGCGTCTCTCCCTGTCCATCGAAGGACGTGGACCGGGCCCATCGTTCGTCGCGGTGAATCAGACATGGGACGATGGCTGGCACGCCACCATCGACGGCGTCCCGGCCCGCCTCCTGCGAACCGACGTGGCGCTCTCGGGCCTGATCGTTCCTGCCGGCCGACACCAGGTCGAATTGCGCTACCAGGACCCTTACGTCACCGCCGGCATGATCATCACGCTCGCGGCCGCCCTCGCCTGCCTGGGTCTGGTCATCCTCGGCCGCCGGCGAGCCTAGCGCCGTATCGCAATGACGGGATCCCGCCGCGTCGCGCGTCCCCGGGTAAGCAGCGCGTGGTGCCCTTCGGGCCTGCGAGCCCTGACGAGGGTTCCGGCCACCCACGATCCATGTCCACTCCGCCAACAGCGCTGCCAGGTTGCGGATGCTGGCCGGCGCGTTGGCGTTTCTGGCGACCTGGCGGTTCAGATCGGCTTGGGGCGCGTGGCCCGACGGCGGCGCTTCACGGTGCGGACGGGGATCGGATCGCCGCTGTCGTCGAGGTTGCAGCTTGGGCCGAGCTGGCGGTACCGGTCATGGGCCCGATCCGAGGGGCTACGGGTCTTTTCACGCTTCACTTGCGCCATCACGCCGACGACCGTCACGCGAGGAGCGGATGCGGATGCGCAGGAGCGGTCCGATGCGGGTGGCGACCTGGCCGGGGACGCTCCGGTCGACGAGGCGTCCGAAGACGGTGATCGATGTCTCGCCCCGCGCGGCACCCCTTTTCATCATGAAGAACAGCGCGGAGGCGCCGTGGCCGCGCGCCTTTGGCCCCCCAGGAATGATCCAGGCTCCCGGCCAGTCGCGATCCTTTCTCCACGCGGGAGCGAGCGCGGAAGGCGTCACGACCGTGTTGACCAGCGTGGGGAGCCGACGGAAATAGGCCGCGACGGCCCGGATTCGGAGCAGGCGGTCGAGCGCATCATAGAGGGGTGCAGCAAGAGCCCTCGTCGCTGGCTTCCTGGTTGTCTCCTCGACGCTCAGTACCCGGAACGTGGGCGCATCGATGAACCGCGAGAGAGGATTGTCCCCTGCGTCCTTTTGACTGCCTGGCCCGTCCGGTGAACTGCGTGTCGTCATGGCTCGCGTTCTTTTGCCTGGCTCAGATGATCTTGAACGATGTCAGTTTCCGGATCTCGCGACGGACGGCGGCGGCGTCATTCACATACTTGTTGAAGTAGCCGCTGCACCGGCCGTCCAGCCGATCAATGATGAGGCTGCCGTCATAGCGGAGACGCCAGAGCTTCCGTTCCATTCGCTCGACAAACCTGAACAGCTGTGACCGCCGGCGTGCAGGAAGGCCCCGTGCGCTCCCGGTAGTCTCCTGGTGGATAAAGATGCGGGCCTGGAACTGCCCACCGTCGGTTCCGATCGAGAAGTGCATGTCCCAGCGAAAGCCTGCCGCGCGGACGATGCCGAGCTGTCGCTGGAACTCGATGGACTCAGGGATCCAGTCAGCAGGCTTGTCGGTCCTGAACAGATCGGCGAGGACCCAGATCGATTCGCCCGGCTTCTTCCTGTTCCTGGTCGTTGGCTTCTTCATGGATTTCCTTTCAGAAATGCAGGATTCAGAACCCCACGCGCCGTGGCGGGGCCTCCTTCACATCGACCTCGCGGCGTAGTTCGTCGAGAACCGCCGCGGCCGTCGGCGTGGTGGCGAGGGTTACGAAGCGCTTCCGGACGGCGGCGAAGTCGCCGGGCGTGAGTGCCGTCAGTCGGGCGAGTTGTGCCTCGACGTCGGAGTCAGGAACCTCGGCGCTGCCGAGCTCGCGCAGTGTCGCTCGGAAGAGCTGCCTGGCCTGCTGGGGCTTCAGGAAGTCGAACGGGATCTTGAAGGTGAACCGACGGAGCGACGCCTGGTCGAGATCCTTGAACAGATTCGTCGTGCAGGCGACGACCCCGGTGAACTCCTCCATCTGCTGGAGAAACTCGTTGACCTGGGTCACCTCCCACGATCGCTGGGCGCCACGACGGTCCCGCAGGAAGGAGTCCGCCTCGTCGAAAAGCAGCAGGGCCCCGTCTCGCCGCGCCTGCTCGAAGGCGCGGGCGATGTTTTTCTCGGTGTCGCCTACCCACTTGCTCGCGATGTCCGATACACGGCGGGCCAGGAGTGGCCTGCCGATCCTGTGGGCGAGATAGCGGACGTACTCGGACTTGCCGGTGCCCGGCGGGCCGTGGAGACAGAGCGACGTCCCGGACTTCGCTCCCGGACCCAGGGCTGCAAGCTGGGTCGCGAGCGCGTCCAGATCGACGGGGGTGTTGACCACCTCGGGGAGGTACCGCGTCGGCTCGAAGGCGGGCCGCTGGCTCCGGGCGCCGGTGGACAGCTTCACGGCGGGCTCGAGCACGGCCTCCAGGGAGGCGCGGTCGGGCTTTCCACCGGTGATCAGCCGCGACGCCGCCACGGCGCCGCCGATCTGCGCAGGGTTCACCTCGAAGCGCTGGGCCAGCGCCTCGACATCGTTCCGGGGAAGCACGTCTTCACCACCGAGGTGGCGGACCCATGCCCGGCGGCGCTGGCCGGCGGTGAAGTCCGGCAATTCGACGACGTAGGCGAAGCGGCGGAGGAACGCCGGGTCGACGCGACGGACGGAGTTCGAGATCCAGATGGTCGGGACGGCGTTCGTCTCCAGCAACTGGTTGAACCATTGCTTCGACATGCGCGCCGAGTCCCGCCCCTGTCCTCCGCCGAACATCGACGCGAAGGGATTCGACACGAACAGGTCCTCCATCTCGTCGAACAGCAGCAAGCCCCGGCCACCGCTGACCAGGCGGTTTCCCATCAGGAGTGATGTCAGTCGCTCGTCAGCCGACGGCGACGCGCCTTTCTCGTCCTCCCGGCCCGCGACCAGCATCGATGACTCCAGGCTCGACGCCAGCAGGCGAGCCAGCTCGGACTTGCCCGTCCCGGTCGGGCCGTAGAGGAGAATGTTCACTCCGCGCCGGCGCTCGGTCAGCGCCGCCCCGAGGAGCGTCCGCGCCAGCTCCAGCTCGGGCGCGAGATGCTCGAAGTCGCCCGTGGCGAGAGTGGGTGGAGGGGCCGCCGGAAGGAAGCGATCCACGATCCGGGTGGCGTCGAGATCGTTCGCGGCCAGGAGCGGCCCGAGCCGGCGATCGGTCACGAGCCGGTCGTCGAGAGATCCGTCATCCAGGATCCTGAGCATCCCGGTCGTCAGCAGGCGACCCGTCGGTTGCAGCGCTTCCTCGACGCTTCCGGCCGGGATTCCTGTGGCGGCCGCGACGAGCACGGGAACCGCCCCAGGATTGCGAACGCGAACATCATGAAGAACCTCCTGCATGTCGTCATCCCGGCAGCACAGCGCGAACGAGAGGACATGACGTTCGATGTCGGACAGGCCGATGGTCTGCGCGAACAGGGCCAGGTTCGAGCCGGTCGGCAAGGCGGGAGCAGCCGGAGTCCTTGCCTTCCGCGCCCGGCGTGCGATCGCCGTCAAGCTGCGAGCGAGTTGCGCCGGGTCCAGCCGCCGCGCCTTCTTCCCTACGCGTTTCCCTGCGCGACCGGCGGCTTTCACAACGAGCGGGGAGCGCAGGAATCTGAAGCTTGCCTCCGTGAGCACCCCCGTCCTGGCCAGGTTGAAGATGTAGTCGAGTTTCGCCGCGAGGAACGGGTCGTCGGGAAACTGGACCTTCGAGTCCCGATCGAGCCTGCGCGTGATGCCGGACCGGGTCAGCATGAGGGCCATGCGACCATCATGGGGGGTCGGTCTGACACGACTTCGTCAGCGGCCCATGTCAGGCGCCGATGTCAGACCGGTGGCTCTCCCGCCGTTCCCCGACCACGCTTGCGGACCCTTTCTGCGGCCTCGGCGCCGAAGAGGCGTGCCATGGCGAGCACGACCTTCAGCTCGAGGATGCGGGCGTCCTGGATGACGTGAGTCATCTCGCTGGGGTAGCGGGCGAGGAAGGTCTCGAGCTCGAAGGGACGTCGTGCATGCATCTCGTCGAGCACGACGAGGTCGCGTTCCTCGCCACGGCAGATCTTCATGAGCGCGAGATCGTGTCTTTCCGGGATGCGCACCTCGAGCCTCTCGAGGTGCGGAGAGACGAGCCTCTCGAGTCGGTCCTCGTAGTCGTAGGGCGCGTCCGCCACGGCCGCGTACTGCACGGAGATCTGCAGGCCGGTCATCTTCCACGCGGCCCTGATCGCATCTTCGAGGCCAGGGGGCGCAGCCGAGAAGGTGTCGATGTCCACCGTCGGACGGCTGGCTCCGTATTGCAGGATAGCCGCGGCGCCCCCGATGACGACCACGCTCCCAGGTGCCGCGAGCGATTGGTCAATCGCCCGCAGGAACCGTTCCAGGTCCGGTCTGCCGAATCTAGCGAGGCCCCAGGTGGACATCGGGCTGCGTCCCTTTCCGGAAGTACGATGCGAAGCTCTCCAGGGACATGTTCATGAGGAAGTGCCAGCGCCTGGCCACGGCCGGGGTGTTCATGACGGCGAGCTCTCGCTCGTGAGGACTCAACCGGCCATCAGGCGAAAAGAAGTTCCGCACCTTGCGCACGCGCCTGTCCGTGAGGGCACTGGCGGAGGGCGTGAAGAAGGTTTCCCCCGCGAGTTCGTCCGTCAGCTCCAGCAGGAATCCGAGCGTCTGGCCCTGACCCTCTCGCACCGCCAACCTCACCAGTTCGGCCCGGTCGAGACGCTGCCGGTTGCGCCACAGGACAACCGGCAGGTTGCCGGCCACGGCCGGATCCGAATGAGCCAGGCGTAGAGCGCGCGACACGGTCGGTTCCAGGGGCGGCACGTCCCGAGCGCCGAGGCGGCGCCTTACGAACAACGGAGCGCCATGATGGGCGAGCGCCGCGCGCACTCTCTCATCGTCGCCTCTGCCTCGCCCCGGTACGGCCTCTCGCAGCGCAAGCAGCTTCCGGAGCTGGCGCGCCGGTGCCCGATGGAGATTGGCCCGGACGAACTTTTCCTTACCGACCCGGCTCGTCGAGACCAGACCGCAGGCCTCCATGCGATCGAGTTCACGATCGGCCGTGCTCGGCACGACACGCGAGCGACGCGCCAGCTCACTCACGGATCCGCCCGCGCCGTCGCCCAGCACCGTCCGCAGCAGCGCCTTGCGCGCCCTGGAGGTCACGAGAAAATCCACGAGATTCACGTGCCAAGCTTACCGTCATATATCGAATAAGTCGATGAATGACCTCATGTGTCTACCTCGTGCCATTCGCTGCGAGCCTCTCGATCGAGCGGATCGCCGCCTCCATGCGCTGGCGCGCGGAGCTGTTCGCCGAGTGCGCCCGGACCAGTGGCGGCCGGAAGCCCCGGGTCGCGACTGCCTCCTCGATCCACAGGAGCACGTCGTAGCCGGTTCCGCGGGTATCGTCCCCGAGGTCGTGATCCAGGCTGAGCTCCTCGACCCCTCCTTGCTCCAGAAGAGCGATCACCTCCTGGGGCCAGCGCGCAGGAACCCAGCCGTCGGGAGCCACGCGCACGTCATCGAGGAAGACCTTCATGTCGTCACATTGACCATTGACCATGCACCATGCGCTCCAGGTCTGACACGTTTGCCAACACCCTGGGCGGACAGCAGTATCGTCGTGGCGACACGACACCATGACCACCCTGCGCATTCACGTCCTTTCAGACCTGCACCTGGAGATGCGCCGGGACTGGCGGAAGTTCGTGGACCAGATCCCGAGCGACATCGGCTCCGTCATCGTGCTGGCCGGCGACATCGTGGGCTTCGCTCGCGAGGGCCAGGCCGCGGAGATGCTGGGCGGCCTTCGCAAGAAGGCCACCCACGCCGTGATGGTCCTCGGCAATCACGAGTTCTACGGTCTTGAGTTCACGGAGGCGAAGAAGCGCGCCGCGCGCGTCTGTCAGGCCGAGGGCATCCATTTGCTCGACGCCAGCATCGTCGAGCTCGACGGGCAGAGGTTCGTCGGGGGGACGCTCTGGTTTCCCGAGCGACCTGACGCCCGTCCGTTCCAGGAGTACATGAGCGACTTCCAGGTGATCGAGGGGTTCCAGCCACCGGTCTACGAGGACAACCGGCGCTGCACCGACTTCCTCGCCACGAACACGCGACCGGGCGACGTCGTCGTCACCCACCACCTGCCGAGCAATCGAAGCGTCGCCCCGCCCTTCAAGTCGGGGCCGGGCTCCCTCCTCAATCCCTTCTTCGTGTGTGATTGCGAGGAGATCATCGGGAGCCGACGACCAGCGGTCTGGATTCACGGCCACACGCACGTGCCGTGCGACTACCAGCTGGGAACGACACGCGTCGTTTGCAATCCGATCGGGTATCCGCGCGAGGACGGCACCGGGCGACTGGACTTCGTCGTGGATGTTTCTGCTTGACGCTCGCGATCGTTGCCTGGCGTCCGCGCGTGCGCGCGCCGCTGGGTGCCCGACCGGCGCCGGCGTCCGGGAGCCACACGCGTCCGGACCCGCACGGAGCGTTAAATTTCGCACGGGAAGTACACGCGGGCGGAAGTGGCTGTCCCACATTCACGTCCAGGTTTTGTGGAAAAGCCGGGGTTTCTTCGAGGTTTGGGCGGGTGTGAATGCCGTGGGACGGTCGGGCATTTCGGTCGGGGGCAATGGTGATCGGGGTAATCCCGGATCACGTGAGGGAGCGGCGGATTCGAACCTCAGAAACCGCGTGGGGATGTCGGGTCGAGCGTCTGAGAAGGTGGCAAGGTGCGGCGGACGGAAGTGTCGGGCCACTCGCGAGGTCAGGGAGTGGCGGAGCATCATGGTGGCAAGGGCTGGAAGCTGATTGAGGCTGGAGATCTTCGAGTGGGGTGTGGGTGTGAAGCATCGAAGTGGTGATGGCGTGTCGCTCCGAGGTGCTGCCGACTTTCACAGCGGCGTCAGACGAACGCCGTGGGGGTCTACGCATCGGGCGAGGTCGCGATACTTCACGGCGCGAACTGGTGACGGGCGTGCAAGGCCCGGTCGTCGCGAACACGAGGCGTCTTCGGATCATGCGATCCGGATCGGCCGTGATGATCGGGGTGATCCTGAAGTTTGAATGCTGCGGACCTTCGAGAAGCGCCTCGATTTCCGGTACAGGCGCTGCCGGGCCTCCAAGCGAGGCGACGAGGGCAATTCCAGGCAACGCACGGATCACGCGGGTCGCCGCCGTCGGGCCCGCAGCGGTTGGCCCCTGATGGGCCTTTGCACGAACCTGACGCCATGCTCCCGGCCTCATCAGCGCTGGCGCCGATTCCGTGGCTTGGGCGCGGTCGAACGCACTTGACCGATGGCAGTCTCGATTGGCCGGACCCGCGATCGTGTAGTTATTTTTTCTGCTTCTTCGGGTCGAAGTCGCGGAGTCGGATGGTGGGCTCCGTATTCGTGGGGAGGCGCACGCCTGAGGGCTGCCACCGGAAGGAGCTCAGTGCTTCGTCGACGGCGGGCGGCGCGTCTGCTTCTTTGTGCTTCCGCGAGGCTTTGCATTCGCTCGTGGATGGGGGCCCGTGGTCGTCAAGTTGGCTTTCTTGCGGAGTGCCTTTCTCCTCGGCGGGTTCGCCTTGACCGGTGGCAGTTCCCTCTCCTTTGCGGTAAGCCACATCAAAAGGTCGTCAAGGGTCCGGCCGGGATCCAGCACCACATACTGTGCATCGAAGCCGGTTCCTGGGCCGCCCTCCCCCCGGGTCTCAATGCGGGCCCACGGCGCCAGACCAGGCGCCAATGCGGCGGCGGCCTCGGCGAGTGGCTGGTCGCTGTCGCACGAGTAGTGGCTGAACCCACCATCGTACTCGGCAGGATCGCGACCGCGATCTTCTATAGGTCAATATGTGATGGTGTCGACTACGTCAGGGATCCAGATCGTCCAAACGCCTGTGTAACCGACCTTCCTCATGTCGAGCGTGAAGTTCTGGCAATAGACGCACGACACCCGCGAGTTGAGGCCCTTGAGATAGGCGGTAAGCACCGTCTGAGCCATGAGATCGGCCCCAGGGTGATCGGCGGGGAATCCCCAGTAGTAGGACCCGCTCTGATTCCAGACGAAATAGGCGATGCCGTCTATCGTGACCGTCATGGGCCGCGCAACCTTGGCCAGATAGCCACCCGCCAGCAAGGATCTCGCTCCGAGCGACACGCCGCCAATCAAAATTGCCAGGCAAATTCCCAGGAGCCACCGCTTGCGCTTCGTCGTCTTCATCTTGGAACCCTCCGCAAAGATGAGTACAACCGGCGCTTACCGACAGTCAACGCCAATATCCTACAAGTGAGACTTTTCACGCTCGGCACTGCTACTGCTGAAGCACTTCGATGGCGTTGATGGCGGCGAAATCCACATCGGCCTTCAAGCTGAGCGTGAGGCTGCCATGGGGAATCGGTTAGAAGAGCAACCCGCCCTCGAGAGACACGTGCCACGCCCGGCTGCCCTCGACCCGGTAACGCCGCCCCGGGATGTCGTAGGCCTCGTTGTCCGAACGCCCGTCGGTGAGAAAATGCGATTGTTCCCAGGTCATCCCGACGAGGCCCCTGAACCGGACGTAGCGCCCGACCTGCACCGACAACCCCGCGTCGCCGCCGAACACGCCGTACGCCGGGCTACGCGTGACCCCCGGATTCGGATCCGCCGTCAGGTCGCCGGTCAGGTCGCGATCGACATCCGGCCGGCAGGCTGACGCCACCTTGGCGCACTCCGGGTTACCCGACAGCGGCTCCCACAGCTCCGACTGCGCCAGCCCCATGAAACGCAGCTCCATGCGCCCGCGCAGTTCGATGTTGATGCGCCTTTGCGCCCGTGGCTCCTCCCAGGCCACCACGTCGACGCCGAAGTTCGTGCCCGCGCGCTGCTGAGGCTGGCTGTATGAGCGCTCTCCCAGCTTGTACTGCTCGTAGGCACTGTCGTCCGTCGCCAGCGGCAGCATGTACCAGCCGCCGACATACGGCTCCAGCATCTCGAACCGCCGCGAGAACGCCGTCGATAGCACGAACTGGTGGTACCCGGTCGCCACGCCCGTATTCGCCTTGCCGCGCGCTGGATCGAACTTCATCGGTGTTCCGACCGACCAGCGCGTCTCCAGACGCAGGAGCCAGGTGGGCCGGGTGTCGTCCCTCAACTCGTTGAGCACCGCCCAACTCACACCCAGCCCCAGGTACTCGAGCCCCTTGCGCGTCGGCCCGCGAAAAACCGTGTCCGACGGATTGACGAACGACCGCGCGTGCGTCGCGTCCAGACCGAACATCGGAGTCCCGAACCCCGGCAGGATCCCGTCGCGCAGGATCGTCGTGTTGCGTTCGTCGATGCCCTTGGCAAAATCCAGCTGGCGGTTATCGGCGATGACCAGCGGCAGCGACGCGAACACACTGACGTCCTGGAACACGCCGACGTCCGCCCGCATGTTCAAGGTGTCGCGCGTCTGCCGGTAGACCAGATCGTTCTGCAGCAAGATCCGGCCGCCGCCCGCCGTCCCCTCGCTCTGCCGCTTCAAGTCCGCGCGCTTGTCGTCGTGGGTCCACCCGAGCGACAGGTTGAAGTCGAACAGTTGGCCCGGACCCCGCGTCCCCGACACCACACGCGTCTCCTCACCCGCACGCGCCGCGGAAGACAGCAGCATCAATCCCAGGAATACGCGCCGCACAGCCGCGTTCACGATAACACGGCCATTCACTCGCGATCCCGCAGCCCCAGCTCCTTCATCTTCGTCTGCAGGCTCTTGCGCGAGATCTTCAGCTTGCGCGCCGCCTGGGTGACGTTGCCGCCCGTCTCGTCGAGCGCCCTCTGGATCAGCTCGCGCTCCACCCGCTCCGTCTGTGCCTTCACCGCTTCCTTCAGCGAGCCAGCCACCACCGCCGGCAGCCCTGGAGAAGACGGCCTGTCGTCGATCGTCGGCAACGCGGGCAGCGTGCCGGTCAGCAGTTCGGCCGGCAGTTCCGCCGCCCGGATCGTCGGCCCCTCGCCGAACAGCATCGTCCGCTCGATGACGTTCTCGAGCTCGCGGATGTTGCCCGCCCAGTGGTACGCCACCAGGCGCCGCATCGCCTCCGCCTCGATCCCCTCGATGTGCTTCTTCAACCGCTCGTTGAACTTGGCGATGAAGTGGTCGACCAGCAGAGGGATGTCCTCGCGCCGATCACGCAGCGGCGGCAGCGGGATCGGCACCACGTTGAGGCGGTAATAGAGATCGTCGCGGAAGGCGCCGCTCGCCACCTCGGCGAGGAGATCCCGGTTCGTCGCCGCCACCAGCCGCACGTCGACCTTGATGGTCTTGATGCCACCGACTCGCTCGAACTCCGACTCCTGCAGCACGCGCAGCAGCTTCACCTGCATCTCGACCGGGATCTCCCCGATCTCGTCGAGGAACAGCGTGCCCCCGTGCGCCAGCTCGAACCGCCCCGGCTTCGCGCCCACCGCGCCCGTGAACGCCCCCTTCTCGTACCCGAACAGCTCCGACTCCATCAGCGTCTTCGGGATCGCGGCACAGTTGATCTTGATGAACGGCCCGCTGTGCCTCGATGAGTACTCGTGGAGCGCCCGCGCGATCAGCTCCTTGCCGGTGCCCGACTCGCCGGTGATCAGCACCGTCGACGGCGTGTCCGCCACCTTCTCGACGACGCCGTAGATCTGCCGGATGGCCGGGGACTCGCCCACCAGCCGGAAGCGCCCGTGCGCCGGCTCGGCCGGGCGCGCGTCCCGCCGCGCCAGTGCATACGTCTTCAGGGCCTTGTCGACGATCTGCCGGATCTGCTCCTGGTCGAACGGCTTCTCGACGTAATCGAACGCCCCCAGCTTCACCGCTTCCACGGCGTTCTCGACCGAGCCGTGCGCGGTGATCATCACCACCGGCACGTCCGGGTAGTCGTGGGACAGCTTCTTGAGGAGCGCCATCCCGTCCAGGCCCGGCATCTTCAGATCGGTGATCACCGTGTGCACGCCCGGCCCCATGCCCGCCAGCGCCTCGATGCCGTTGGCCGCCGTCACCACGTCGTACCCGTCGCGCTTCAGGATCGCCTCCAGGACGCGCCGGATGTTGATCTCGTCGTCGGCGATCAGGATCCGTCGGGTCTCGGGTTCAGGCACGGTGAGAATCTAGCTCACTTCGAGACCGTGCGAGCCGGTGGCGGTGTCTCGATCGGCTCCAGCGCCGGCATGGAGACCGGGGTGCGCCGCGGCGGCACGGGCGGCGGCCCCTTCTTCGATTCGGCGTACGCCGCATAGGCGTCGGCCTCGACGGGCAGCAGCACGGTGAAGGTCGACCCCGCGCCCGGCCGCGACCGCACCTCGATCGTCCCGCCGTGGTTCTCGATGATGCGCTGGCTGATCGGCAGCCCCAGCCCCGTCCCCTTCTCCTTGGTGGTGAAGAACGGGATGAACAGGCTCTTGAGATCGCCCGGCGGGATGCCCAGCCCCGTGTCACGAAAGCGCACCTCCAGGAACGCCGCCGCCGCCCCTCGCCGCGTCGACCGCCGCAGGCTGGTCGACACCTGCAGCTTGCCGCCGTCCTTCATGGCCTGCACGGCATTGATCGTCAGGTTCAAGAACACCTGCCTCAGCTGCTCGGCGTCCGCGCGCACCGGCGGCAGGCCTTCGATGAGGTTGTTGGTTATCTCGACCTTGACGGCCCCCTCCTCCTTCTCCACCAGCGTCATCGTCTTCTTGACCACGTCGTTGATGTCCAGGGGCTTCTGGTCGCCGCGGTACGGCCGCGCGTAATCCAGGAACTGCGAGACGATCTTGTTCAGCCGGTCGACCTCCTCGACGATGATGTCCAGGAACTCCTTGGTCGGCCCGTCGGACATCTCCGATCCGATCGGCTGCAGGTACTGGGCCGCTCCCTTGATCGATCCCAGCGGGTTGCGGATCTCGTGCGCCAGACCGGCGGCCATCTGACCGAGCGCCGCCAGACGGTCGCGCTCCTTCATCCGTTCGTACACCTGCGAGTTCTGCAGCGTGACTCCGATAGAGGAGGCCACGCCCTTGAACAGCTCGATCTCGTCCGACGAGTACGCCTCGCGCAAGCGCTCGTCGCGCAGCACCAGCATGCCGAGGAGCTGTTCCTCGCCGACGATCGCCAGTACCACCGACCCGTTCAGAAGCTCGAGCGCGCGAGTCATCAGCGTCAGCGTCTGCGGCTCGTCGGTCTGCTTGTTCTTCAGCGCCAGCAACTCGCGCTCGACGCCCTCGATCGACACGACGCCGAACCGCCGCAGCCTCTCGAGGAAGGCGCGGTTGGCAACCGAATCGAGCCGCACCTCGGGTTTCGGCCCGATGTGTCCCTGCAACTCGTAGCCCGAGCCGTCGGGATCGACGACGTAGATCGACGCATGGGTCACGCGCCGCGAATCCTCCAGCGCCGCCAGCACCCGCGGCACCAGGTCCTTGACGTCGATGACGTTCATCAGGTCGGTGCGCAGGTTCTCGATGCGCCGGAACAGTTCGTACTTCTCCTGGAACATCCAGCGATTGACCAGACCCTCGACGCGCGTCCGCAACGGATCGAAGACTATGATGATCGCCGTCGACGCCAGCAGCGAGTTGAACAGAAACAGCCCGTACTGCCCCGGATCCACCCACTTCACCAGGAGCGCGTAGACCACCGTCACGATGATCACCAGCGTCGCCAGAACCACCATGCGACCGAGTAGCTCGTTGAGATCCAGCAGGCGGTAGCGCACCAGCGTCTGCGACAGGAAGTAGAGGTAGATCGTGATGAAGATGTTGCCGACGGCCGGCCCCCAGGGGAACAGGTCCAGAACCGCCGCCGTCACTGTCGCCACGCCGCCGATGACCAGGTAGAGGAGCCGGATCTTCTCGACCTTCGAGGGCGTCGACAGGTACCGCCGGTAGAGCGCCGCCACCGAAAGGTACAGCCCGACGAACACGTACGCGGCGAGCGCCACGCCGAACCAGCGCGTGGCGTGCAGCGGCGGATCGACCAGCCGGCTGAACACCAGCGCCAGGTAGAACATCCCCGCGCCCGCCACCGTCGAGCGCGTGAGCGGCGGCGGCGCGGCGTCGTCGCCCAGGAACGCCCGGAAGAACCGCTGCGCCGTCGCCGGCAGCGACACCGCCGCCAGCATCGCCATCCAGCGGAAATGCTCCGACTCGAGCCCACCGCTCAGCGCCGCAAACAGACTGTAGAGCGCGATGTTCAGCGCGAAGGTCGCGAACAGCATGTGCGCACTGCGTCGCGGTTCCCGCAGGAACACCGACCCGCCGATGGCGAGCCCGACGATCGCGGCGACCAGCGCCGACAACGCTTGCGTGCTCAAAGCCGCGTTATTCTAGCCGCTTTTGCCGCTGCCGCCCCGGTCTGTTAAGATCCAGCAGAGTCGTGGACTTAGGACCAACATCGGCGGCGTCTGACGCATGACCACAAACTCCTCCGTTCTCGTCCTCAACCGCCACTTCCAGCCGATCCACATCACCAGCGCGCGCCGCGCCTTCTCGCTGATGTTCCTCGGCGCGGCCCAGGCGCTCGATCGCCAGTTCAGAGCCTTCGACTTCGCCAGCTGGTCGCAGCTGACCGCCGAGATGGACGACGACGTCATCCACACGGTCGACCGGGTGATCCGCGTGCCGCGCGTGATCGTCCTGCAGATGTACGATCGCATCCCCAAGACGAAGGTCCGCTTCTCGCGCCACAACATCTACATGCGCGACGGCAACACCTGCCAGTACTGCGGCGAGACCCTCCCCCGCACCGACCTCAACCTCGACCACGTCGTGCCGCGCGCGCAGGGCGGCCGCACCACCTGGGAGAACGTCGTCTGCTGCTGCATCGACTGCAACCTCGCCAAGGGCGCGCGCACCCCCGAGCAGGCCGGCATGCGCCTGATGAAGTCGCCGATCCGCCCGCGCTGGACTCCCACCTTCCGCGGCGCCGGCGGCTCCGTCCGCTACCGCGAGTGGCTCCCCTTCCTCGACCTGCCGAACGCGTCCTACTGGAACGTCGAGCTCGAAGAGTGATCAACATCGACGACGAGTCACCGTCGCGTGAGGCGCAGGCGGGCTTCGCCCGCCGCAGCCTCGTCGCGGGAGGGTTTGGGAACCCTACAGGGTTCCCATCACAATAAGTTCGAGGCCAGCTCGGCCAGCGGCGAGCGCTCGCCCTTCGACAACGTCACGTGCCCGGCGATCGCCTGGCCCTTGAACTTCTCCACGATGGTCGTCAACCCGTTCGACGTCGCATCCACGTACGGGTTGTCGATCTGGTAGGGGTCGCCCGTCAGGACGATCTTCGTGGACTCACCGACGCGCGTGATGATGGTCTTCACCTCGTGAGGCGTCAGGTTCTGCGCCTCGTCGACGATGATGAATTGGTTCGGGATCGATCGCCCGCGGATGTAGGTCAGCGGCTCGATCTCGATGAACCCCATGTCGATGAGTTCCCGGTAGCTGCGCCCTCCCTTGGCGTCCTGCTTCGACAGCCCCATCAGGAACTCGACGTTGTCGTAGATCGGTTGCATCCACGGGTTCAGCTTCTGCTCGAGATCGCCCGGCAGATAGCCGACGTCGCGACCCAGCGGGAAGATCGGCCGCGACACCAGCAGCCGCGAGTACGTCCGCTCCTCGACGACCCTCTGCATGCCCGCAGCGATCGCCAGCATCGTCTTGCCCGTGCCGGCCTTACCGACGAGTGTCACCAGCTTCACGTCGTCGGCCAGCAGCAGATCCAGCGCCACGTGCTGCTCTTTGTTGCGCGGTCGGATCCCCCACACACCCTCGCGCAGCTTGCGCAGCGGCACCAGCTTCCCCGTCGTCCCGTCGTAGCGACCCAGCGCCGTGTGCGATGGGCTGTCACCGTCGAGTAGCAATACGTACTGGTTGGCCACCAACTCGGTGCCCGGCAGCGCCAGGGTGCCGTTGGCGTAGAACTGGTCCACATCCGTGCCCTTGACCTTCACCTCGGTCATGCCGGTATAGAGTTCGTCGATGTCGACGCGCCCGGCCTCGTAGTCCTCGGCCGCCAGCCCCAGCGCGTCCGCCCGGATCCGCAGGTTCACGTCCTTGGTGACGAAAACCGTCTGGTCCTTCGGGTGGCTGTCACGCACGTCCAGCGCCACGCCCAGGATCAGGTGGTCGGCGATCTGGTTGTCACGCAGGGAAGTCGCCACCGAACGCTGCCCCGACGCCACGCGCAGGCGCCCGCCGCTGTCCAGTTTCACGCCGTCGGAGAGCCGCCCTCCATTCGTCCGGAACCCGTCGAGGATCCGCGCCACCTCGCGCGCGTTGCGTCCGCGCTCGGAGGCCTCCTTCTTGAACTGGTCGATCTCCTCCAGTACGAAGATCGGGATCACCACCTCGTTTTCTTCGAACTGAAGGATGGCGCGTGGGTCGTGAAGCAGTACGTTCGTGTCCAGGACGAAGTGCTTGGGCATGTCGCGTTCGACTGCATACTACAATGCCTGGATGGCGTCGGCGTCGCTGCTCGATGGATTGCGGGTCCTGTTGACCCGCCCCGCCGCACAGGCCGGCGAGTGGGCGGCTGCACTGACTGACGCCGGCGCGAACGTGCTCGCCTACCCGACGATCGACATCGCACCGCCACCGTCGTGGGAACCTCTCGACGAGGCCCTGGGCCGCGTGCGCGAATACGACTGGCTCGTCTTCACCAGCGCCGCCGCCGTCCGCCACACGCTCGGCCGGCTGAAGGACGCGCTACCCTCGTTACCAAGGATCGCCGCGGTGGGCGCCGAGACCGCGCGCGCCGTCGAAACGCACGGGCTCCGCGTGACCCTCGTCCCCGAGGATCAGCGGCAGGAAGGCCTCATCAGCGCCTTGAACGATCTGCGCCCCGGAACACGAGTCCTCTTCCCCCAGGCGGTCGGCGGCCGCGATGAACTGCGCAACGCGCTCCTCGGTCGCGGCTGCGTCGTGGACGTGGTGTTCGCCTCCCAGACGGTGCCCCGGCGCGAACAACCGCCGCTGCCCGCGTTCGACGTCGCCACCTTTGCCAGCCCCTCGGCCCTGCGTGCGTTCGTGGCCGCCCACGGTCCCGCGCCGCTCGTCGCCGCCACCGTCGCCGTCATCGGCCCGACCACCGCGGCCGCCGCGGAGGCATTCGGTCTGCACCCGATCGTGGCCAAGGCCCCGAATGTCGACGCCCTCATCCACGCCATCGCCACCGCCCGATAGCGGCTGCATCGTGTTCACTCCTTCGGAGCCGTTCGTCGAGGAGTAGACTCTGCGTCATGGCCTTTCCCGAGACCCGCCCCCGCCGCCTGCGGCGCACGCAGGCCCTTCGCCGCCTCGTGCGCGAGACGACGCTGTCCGTCGACAACTTCATCTTTCCGCTGTTCGTTTGCCCCGGAAAAGGCGTGCGCAATCCCATCGCGTCTTTGCCGGGTCAGTTCCACTTCTCCGTCGACGAGCTGGCCCGCGAGGCCGAATCCATCGCCAAGCTCGGCATTCCGGGCGTCGTCCTGTTCGGCCTGCCCGAGAAGAAGGACGACGTCGGCAGCGAGGCCTGGCACGCCGAGGGCGTCGTTCAACGCGCGATCCGGACATTGAAAAAGGAGACGCCCGATCTCGTCGTCGTCGCCGATGCCTGCTTCTGCGAGTACACCTCGCACGGCCACTGCGGCGTCGTGCTCGACAAGAAGAGCGGCGAGGTCGACAACGACGCCACGCTCGAGAACCTCGGCCGCCTCGCCGTCTCCTACGCGCAGGCCGGCGTCGACGTCGTGGCGCCCTCGGGGATGATGGACGGCATGATCGCCTTTCTGCGCGAGAGCCTCGACGAATCCGAGTTCGAGTCCGTCGCCCTCATGTCCTACGCCGCCAAGTACGCCTCGGCCTACTACGGCCCCTTTCGCACCGCGGTGGATAGCGCCCCCGCTTTCGGCGATCGCCACAACTATCAGATGGATCCAGCAAACATTCGCGAAGCGATCCGCGAAGTTGCGCTCGACGTCGAGGAGGGCGCCGACCTCATCATGATCAAGCCCGCACTCGCCTACCTGGACGTCATTGCCGAGGTGCGCGGCGAATTCGATCTTCCCATCGCCGCGTACAACGTCTCCGGCGAGTACGCGATGCTCAAGGCCGCCGCCGAAAAAGGCTGGATTGATTACGAAAAAGCAGTTATAGAGACCCTTCTGTCCATTCGGCGAGCCGGCGCGGACGTCATCTTGACGTACCACGCCAAAGAGGCAGCCGAGTTCCTGGGCCGCGGCTAGTCCGCAGCGTCAGGGAGACCCGGACGGAAAGGCGCGAGGAGTCGGGTTTTTTTATTGACTTCTCGTCGCAGATGACTAGATTACACACCCCCTGGCTCCGGGGCTTCTTCACGGGAGTTCTGGTCGCCGGTCGGTCTCTGAAAGCTGAATAGCAAACCGAGATGGTAAAATGGTTGTTAGTTCACGTCTTCGGACGTGACTCCAACCGTCAAACCTTTGAGTTACGAGTAACGAATCGAAGCTGAGGATACTCAGCTCTACAGTTTTAACTGGAGAGTTTGATCCTGGCTCAGAGCGAACGTTAGCGGCGGGCCTAACACATGCAAGTCGAACGGGAATGAGGGGGCAACTCCTCTAGTATAGTGGCGGACGGGTGCGTAACACGTGGGTAATCTACCTTCCAGCGGGGGACAACCGTCCGAAAGGATGGCTAATACCGCATACGTCGGCGAGGGCTCTGGCTCTTGTCGGGAAAGATGGCCTCTCTTCAGAAGCTGTCACTGGAAGATGAGCTCGCGTCCCATCAGCTAGTTGGTGAGGTAACGGCTCACCAAGGCTTAGACGGGTAGCTGGTCTGAGAGGATGATCAGCCACACTGGAACTGCGACACGGTCCAGACTCCTACGGGAGGCAGCAGTGGGGAATATTGGGCAATGGGCGAAAGCCTGACCCAGCCACGCCGCGTGAGTGATGAAGGCCTTCGGGTCGTAAAGCTCTGTGGGGAAGGACGAACAAGTTGCGTGCTAATACCACGTGACTCTGACGGTACTTCCTTAGCAAGCACCGGCTAACCCTGTGCCAGCAGCCGCGGTAATACAGGGGGTGCAAACGTTGCTCGGAATTATTGGGCGTAAAGCGCGCGTAGGCGGTCTTGTAAGTCGGATGTGAAAGCCCTTGGCTTAACCAAGGAAGTGCATCCGAAACTGCAAGGCTTGAGTACGAAAGAGGATCGCGGAATTCCCGGTGTAGAGGTGAAATTCGTAGATATCGGGAGGAACACCGGTGGCGAAGGCGGCGATCTGGGTCGAGACTGACGCTGAGGCGCGAAAGCGTGGGGAGCAAACAGGATTAGATACCCTGGTAGTCCACGCCGTAAACGATGGGTGCTAGATGTTGCTGGTATTGACCCCGGCAGTGTCGTAGCTAACGCGTTAAGCACCCCGCCTGGG
>JANPFD010000275.1:0-1429 GCA_031423255.1 Myxococcales bacterium
CCGCCGCTCGCGTCGCGAAGACTGCCCACGAGGGAGGTGTCACCTTGCGCGAGGCTGCTACGAGCCTGGGCGTGATCAGCGCCGACGATTTCGACCGCCTGGTTGATCCGGCTGCGATGGTTGGGCCCGGCCCCTGACCCCACCCCTGACCCCTGAATCGCCGGCCCGGGCGGCGCGCGAGGGCACGCCGCCCGGCGACCCGTAACTAACCTTTGGACCCGTTGTTCTTGAAGGCGGTCTTCATCGAGTCCGCGATGTTCTTGGCTGCGCTCTCGGCTTTGTGGGCGACGCCCTTCAGGTTGCCCTTGATCTGATCGACAACGCCCGCGGCCTTGCGGGCACGGTCGCCAGTCAATTCACCTTCGATCTGCTTTGCCTTGCCCTTTGCCCTGTCAATGATCTCGCCCATTTTTTCAGCCTTTCTTTGAGTTGTTTGGTTCATATGATGCGACGGCCCTGAATCACCCGGACCAGAACGGCGGCCACCGCCAGGACGATGAGGATGTGAATGAATCCCCCCATCGTGTACGAAGTCACGAGGCCTAATGCCCACAGAACCACAAGAAGCACAGCTACGGTCCACAACATGGTCGTCTCTCTTTCTTTGACTGGGTGAGTTAGCCGCCGAGTCCGTCGGCCGATATGCAAGCGGTGAGTTCAGCATTCTTCGCGTCCAGATCGTCGGCGCAGTAAGCGAGTAGATCCCGGATCGCCAGCATGCCCAGCACCTGTCCCGTCGAATCGACCATCGGGATCTGCTTGAAGCGCCCTTCATGCGCGAGCTGGACTGTCTCCTCGGGCGTGATCCACTGGCCGACAGTCTCCACCCCCAGGGTCATGACGTCAGCGACCGGCGTCTTCGATGGATCGCGCCCCTCGGCGAGGACTCGTGTGACCACGTCCCGTTCCGAGATGACTCCCAACAACCGCCCGTCCTCCATCACCACCACCACGCCCACTTTACGCAACGCCATCAGATTCGAAACCTCCTGAACGGTGGCCTGGGGATGAATCGCAACCACGGTTCGCTTCGCAAGGGCATTGATTTCGGTCATCGTTGTAGCCTCGTGTCGACCCATACACTCTTGAGGCCGCTCTGCAGCTCGTTCCATTTCTCGTCCCAGAGTGCTTGCAACTCGTCGAGGCTCTGGCGAAACGCTTCGGAGCCGGCGGCCTCGGTGGCGGGTCCGTCGGTGGCGTCCTGCTTCACGGCGGCCAGTCCGATGGAAAAGTTGGTTTTAGCGCTGGCCAGAATTCGTTCCCAGTCCTCCAGTTGCGCGCCAAAGAGCTGCTGATACGCCTGCCTCTTGTCAGCGGTGATCATGACTTCCTCCGTTGATTGGTACCCTGGGAACCAGGTTTTCGAGCAAAGACGCCAGATCGTCAGCGTGTTCCTCCTCCATGGCCAAGATGGTCTCCAGCATCCGGC
>JANPFD010000276.1:0-2894 GCA_031423255.1 Myxococcales bacterium
GCGCTACATGCCCGCGCGGGTCGCGTGCGGCGTGACCGCCCCGAACCCTTGCTCGCAGAAGCCCAACGGCTACCTGTGCGGCGACGGCGACACCTGCAACGGCCAGGAGACGTGCCAGAGCGGCGTGTGCACGGCGGGGACGGCGGTCGCGTGCACGGCGCCGAGCCTGTGCGTAGCGGCCGCGTGTGATGCCGTGCTCGGGTGCACGTATACGTACCTTGCGGCGGGGACCGTCGTCGACGACGGCAACGTGTGCAATGGCACCGAGACTTGCGACGGCGCGGGGAACGCGGTAACGGGGAGCCTCGCGGCGGACGGGACGACGTGCGGGGGGACGCAGGGGACTTGCAACTCGCAGGCGTGCTTGGCGGGCACTTGCTCGGACGATCCGAGCCGCCCGGACAAGTGTTTCGTCACGCCGTACCTAGCGTGCGTAGTCCAGCGACCGGGGGATACCTCGAGGATCGCCATCTTCGGGTACACGAATGCGAAGGCCCAGAACGTGAACGTGCCGCTCGGTGCCGACAATGACGTCACGCCCGCACCCTCCAACCGCGGCCAGCCCGAGTGGTTCAAGGGCGCGACCGCCGACGAGCCGAAGCAGCCAGTCGCGTTCTCGGTCGAGTTCAGCATTAGCGACACGGTCCAGTGGACGGTCGGTGGCAACATGGCCGAAGCGTACTGGGGCCTATCGGGAAGCGAGACATGCACGGACAACCCCAACGCCCCCGACGGCGCCGCGGTCACCATCGGCGGACGCGACTACACGTACGAGCTCAATCCGGGGCGGATCGTAGGCAACGCGGTGGGGGCAAGCGCAGCGGAGACTTCGTCCGCAGGCGGGCTCCGTGGTCACCTCAATGTTACCGACGATGGAACGTCCACATACACAATCCCCATCAACGTCCCTGCCGGGCGGCGCGGGATTCAGCCGTCACTGGCGCTTTCGTACAACAGTGGCGGTGGCAATGGCATAGCGGGTGTCGGCTGGACGATCAGCGGACTCTCCGAGGTCGATGTCTGTCACACCAACCTACGCAAAGACGCCGCCAACCGACCGATCAAATTCGACGGCACGGATCCGCTTTGTCTCGACGGCCAGCGCCTGGTCGAGGTCAACGGCTTCGATCCCCTAGACTCCCCCTACAAAGCGAACGCTGGTGAGAAGGAGTACCGCACCGAGCGCACCGACGGCAGCCGCATCATCGGGCGCGGCTACCAGAACGGCGTTCCCAACTATTTCGAGGTCGTGACCCGCGACGGTCGGATCATGACCTACGGTCGTTACGACGGCTACATGACGAATGACCCTAATGATCGCCTGGGACGGCCCTTTCAATCACTGGGGTCAGGCGTGAGCAGCGCGGCTCCTGTCACCGCCTCATGGCCGCTGACCCAAGTTCGCGATCGATTCTCGAACCGGATGGACTACCTGTACGAGGTGGATGTGGACGCGAGCAAGCCTTTGGTCTACGAGCATCGGCTCGCGGAGATCCGCTACACCGGCTTTGGAACCGGTTCCACCGCCAAGCCTGGCAGGCGATCCGTGAAGCTGGATTACTACAAGCGCCGAGGGCTTGACCGTAGTTCTGTGTGGTTGGGCGGCACAAACCGTCGTCAGTCGAAGATTCTCACGGATATCACCACCTACGCACCTCTGCCTCCGACCGATGGTTCGGATCCGGACGCCGCACCCCAGGTGCCGATCCGCACATACAGCCTCCACCATATCAGCAGCGCTACGACGGACCGCAGCCTGCTGGAGTCGGTCACCGAATGCACACCCGGCGCCAGCCACACGTTCTTCGACGGCGACGACATCTGTCAGGCGCCGGTCCGGTTCGAGTGGCAAGCGGGTGACGACAGCTTCGAGCCGATCAACACAAACATCAGCGACATTCTTCCGCTTGCGGCTCAGTTCGACTATGTCGACGTTCAGACCCCTGACATCAATGGCGACGGCATGTCGGATCTCGTGTACGCCTACAAGGACCAGTTCGACAAGCGGAAGCACAAGTACCTGCTGAGCAATGCCGGGGGCGTCACCGGCCCCCAGGTGCCTTCCCAGTTCGGCGGAACGTCGAAACCGGCGTTCAGCGCGGGTGGCATCATCGACACGTCCCAGGGTCGCAGGGACATGACCCGGTCGCTCAATCCGATGTTCATCGATGTAGATGGTGACGGCAAGCCCGAGGTGTTCGTGCCGGTCAGCGAGAACCTCGATCCGCGCGATCCCCAACACACCAACATCGGGTACCAGCCCAAGTTCACCTACGTCGTGTACCGGATCAACGGTGCGGTGCTCACGCCGCTCATGGGACCCCAGATACCCGGCGTGGCGTCGGTCAGCGTGCCCGGCCTCGGCGCCGGCGGCGGCCTGGGGGTGTTTACGCCTATCACCGCGCCAAAGTATCTGCGTAATCTCTTCGTCACTCCCTTCGATCGGGACGGCGAACGCCGACCTGGTCTTGCCATCCTTGAAGATAACCCAATGCTCTACCCCCCAGGCAGCCCCGGAAGGCAGAGCCCCGGGACGTGGAAATGCGAAGCTTTCAACTGTTTGGGGGAGTTGACGACTCGAACGTGTACCCAGGCTTTCGTCGATGGAATGGTTGCAAGCACATGCGTAGTCCCCTTTTGCGACGCTGATTCCACGTCTTGCTCATGCAGTGTCAATAGTCCGACCCTTTGCACTGATACCGCGACGGGTCCGGGATATTGTTCCTTAAACGGTCAATCTAGCCCCTGCGCGGGCCTCCTCCTGCCGCCACCTGTTCTACTACTCCGGTGAATGTTTGAGCGGCAAAAATGTTTTCTGATGTTTCAGGCCGCATTGCGGAGGATTTGTTTGGTCGTTGCGTGTCGCGCGGCAAAGAGCGCGGCGGCAAGGCGAT
>JANPFD010000277.1:0-1399 GCA_031423255.1 Myxococcales bacterium
GTCGAGGAACTTCACCGGCTTGCCCAGCAGTTCGCCCAGCTTCGCGGCGACCGGCGCAAGCGTGAACTCGAGCTTGCGCTGCCCGTCGGGGCGTCCGAGGTGGCTCAGGAGAATGACCGCGGCGCCCCTATCGAGCAGGTATTTGATGGTCGGCAGCGCCGCCGAGATGCGCTTGTCGTCCTCGACCTTGCCGTCTTTGACCGGCACGTTGAAGTCGACGCGAACCAGAACGCGCTTGCCGGACACAGCGAGATCTTCGATGAACAGCTTGGCCATGGTCTTCCCCAAAGTGAGTGGTCAATTGCCCGCGCGCCGCCCCGGGGCGGGCGCGGGAGGCGGCATGGTACCAGGGTGGGGCGCCGCGGGGATCTCAGGCGCGACGATTGATGAGGCGCTCCGCTCAGCCGGGCTCGGAGCCGCGGCCGATGCCGGCGGCGATCCAGCCCGCGCGATACGCGAGTAGCCCAGGGAAGCGATCCAGGCGGACGATCTCGCGGAAAACCAGCCAGTCGAGCAGGCAACCCAGCGCCAGACCGGCTTGGGTGCGCGGCCGGATGAAGCTGGCCCGGCGATCGGCCCAGGCCAGCACCGTCTCAAGCCGGTCGCGCTGCTTGGCCACGAGTGTCGAGCAATTCGTAAGGCGAGGTCGTGGTTCCAAGGTGGGTTCACTCGACCCGAAGCGTGACCACTTGCAACCGTCGGTCGCCGTCGCTTGCGGCCGGGGGCGTGACTTGCAGCCGGTCGTGGGCGCGCCAGAACCCCAGCGCCAGCACGTAATCGCCGGCGACGGCGCTGGCGGGCACGGTCAACACCTGGTGATCGCGGATGTGCTGTCCTGGCTGCCAGCGTTCGACCGGATGCGCGCCATCGACGGGAACGTGGTCGAAGTTGCCGTAGAAACCGTTCGGCCCCAGCAGGTGCACGAACAGCCGCCACCCTGGCAGGCTCTCCTGCACTTCGAAGTGATAGGTGATGTCCACTTGCGCCCCGGGCTTGACCGTCACCACCGGATTCGGCGCCGCGCCCGGCAAGTCGTAGCCGGCAAAGCGAACCGCGGTGCCGAAGCGCGCCTCCATCTTGATGGTGGGCTCGGGCGCTGGCCGTCCCGGTGGCGTGACCCCGGCGGCCATCTTGTCGCGGAAGTCGGCCGGCAAGGACAGCCCGCTCATGTGGGCGCGCAGCTCGCGCTTGAGATCCACGCAGGCCGGCAACCCGGCCGAGCTGCCCCACAGATCGCGCGTCTCGCCCGGATCAGCGACCAGGTCGTAACACTCGGTGGTGTTCTGCGGCACCTGGTTCCAGATCAGGTGGTGGGTGGCCGAGACCATGCCGCGCAGCTCATGGGGGCCCTCGAAGCCGAAGTCCTGGTACACGAACGGCCGTGGCGCCGCCGGATCAA
>JANPFD010000278.1:0-1290 GCA_031423255.1 Myxococcales bacterium
GTCGAGGAACTTCACCGGCTTGCCCAGCAGTTCGCCCAGCTTCGCGGCGACCGGCGCAAGCGTGAACTCGAGCTTGCGCTGCCCGTCGGGGCGTCCGAGGTGGCTCAGGAGAATGACCGCGGCGCCCCTATCGAGCAGGTACTTGATGGTCGGCAGCGCCGCCGAGATGCGCTTGTCGTCCTCGACCTTGCCGTCTTTGACAGGCACGTTGAAATCGACGCGAACCAGGACGCGCTTGCCGGACACAATGAGATCTTCGATGAACAGCTTGGCCATGGTCTTCCCCAAAGTGAGTGGTCAATTGCCGGCGCGCCGCCCCGGGGCAGGCGCGAGAGGCGGCATGGTACCAGGGTGGGCCGCCGGGAGGATCTCAGGCACGACGATTGATGAGGCGCTCCGTTCAGCCGGGCTCGGAGCCGCGGCCGATGCCGGCGGCGATCCAGCCCGCGCGGTACGCAAGTAGCACGGGAAACTACATGAGCCGCGCAGACTAACCTGGATTGGCCTGGTCGATCTCGACGAGTGCGGTGACACCTGAGCCACCACCAAGGTGGGTTCACTCGACCCGAAGCGTGACCACTTTCAACCGTCGGTCGCCGTCGCTTGCGGCCGGGGGCGTGACTTGCAGCCGGTCATGGGCGCGCCAGAACCCCAGCGCCACCACGTAGTCCCCGGCGCCGGCGCTGGTGGGCACGGTCAACACCTGGCGATCGCGGATGTGCTGTCCAGGCCGCCAGCGCTCGACCGGATGCGCGCCATCGACGGGAACGTGGTCGAAGTTGCCGTAGAAACCGTTCGGCCCCAGCAAGTGTACGAACAGCCGCCAGCCCGGCAGGCTCTCCTGCACTTCGAAGTGATAGGTGATGTCCACCTGCGCGCCGGGCTTGACCGTCACCACCGGATTCGGCGCCGCGCCCGGCAAGTCGTCGCCGGCAAAGCGAACCGCGTTGCCGAAGCGCGCCTCCATCTTGATCGCAGGCTCAGGCGCTGGCCGTCCCGGAGGCGTGACCCCGGCGGCCATCTTGTCGCGGAAGTCGGCCGGCAAGGCCAGCCCGCTCATGTGGGCGCGCAGCTCGCGCTTGAGATCCGCGCAGGCCGGCAGCCCGGCCGAGGTGCCCCACAGATCGCGCGTCTCGCCCGGATCAGCGGCCAGGTCGTAACACTCGGTGGTGTTCTGCGGCACCTGGTTCCAGATCAGGTGGTGGGTGGCCGAGACCATGCCGCGCAGCTCATGGGGGCCCTCGAAGCCGAAGTCCTGGTACACGAACGGCCGTGGCGCCGCCGGATCAA
>JANPFD010000279.1:0-1498 GCA_031423255.1 Myxococcales bacterium
CCCATGAGGCGCATGACCTTGGGCAGGTTGGGGTGGTTATTGGTGTAGGTCGCGTGGTGGAAGAAGCTCGTCCGGTCGAGCACCGCCTGGGGCAGCGTCGACCACGCCTGCGCGCCGATGACCTTCTTGCCACCGAGCGACATCGGAGTCGCCGCCATCGCAGGATCGGCTGCGTGGGCGATGTCCGGGAACTCGTAGCTGCCTGGCACGTTGGCGTTGACCGGATCCCCCGAAGACGACGTGCTGAGAATCAGGTACTGCGCCTTGTTCTTGTCGAAGCACTTGTACTCGGCCTCCTGCGCCCATGCGCGGGTGGGCCGCATGAACACCGACAGCGGCAGGCCGGTGGCCAGGGCGGAAAGCCCGACGTAGCCGGTGCCGAACAAAGTCTTGAAGATGACGTCGCGTCTTGTGGTTTCCATGATTTCTCCTCAGAGCCCTAGCGAGGTGGCGGACGGTGAACTGCACGCCAGGATGAAGGTGGACTTCAGCGCGTCCGACGCGGTCACGCCGGTCGCCGCTGCTTCTTTGAAGTGCTCTTGCAGTATCTGCAGCATGCCGGGCGACCGCGGGTCAGAGGGTGGAATGCCCATCAGCGTCGTCACGAAGTCGGTCATGGCCTCGGGAGCCCGTAGGGTGGCGTACTTGCTGTCGCGGCCGGCGTCGACCAGTTGACTGCTCAGCAGGGTGCACAGGTTCTCGGCCGCCGACGTGAAGAACAGATTCGGATCGTGTGGCAAGAGCGGCTCGTCGTCGCCGCGGGCGTAGCCGGCGCCCGGCACCGACAACGCCAGGTTGCGCGCCCGCTGGCGCAGCTGCAGCGGCATCACCGTGCTTTCGCCGCGCAGGTTGCAAAAGTCGGTCAGCTTGTGGCGGTTGTCGATGGCTGCGCACAGGCTTTCGCGGCGAGCAATGCTGATAACCACGCCGGCTGTCTCAGCCGACAGGGTCTTGGCGGCGAACGTTACCAGCGGCGAGCTGAACAGCTCTTTGGTGAGCGCCTTGAAGTTGAAGTTGCTCTTCCTGAACACCTCGGCCACGCGCTTGAACTCTGGATCAGCGGCCGAGCACGATGACGAGTTGGCGAACTGACACAACTTCTGGGTCCACGCCGGCGCGAAAGCCGGGTGCTGCGCGATACCACGCGCCAGATCCTTGATGCCGTTGCCCATGGTGGGCGCCGTGCCGTCAACCGCGAAGGTGCCGGTTGCCGGGATCGGGTTCTTGGGATCGTTGCGCGACAGTTGCTCGAAGTAACCCAGCGAATAGCTCTGCTTGAAGAAGTCCCGCATCGGGTCCAGCGTCAGATGACAGGCGTAGCACACGGTGTTGGGCTGCACGTGCTGGGACTCGTCGGCCGACTCGGTGATCTGGATGGTGACGCCGCGGTCATCGAAGCTACGGCCGAGTGCGACGATCATCGCCTGGTTGGTGGTCACGCGGTACGAGTTCGACGCGTTGGTCGGCCAGTTGGCGAAGAATGCCGGCGTGGTCATGA
>JANPFD010000280.1:0-7225 GCA_031423255.1 Myxococcales bacterium
TAGACGGTGTTCTCGGACATTCCCGGACCGACAAGCGCTGGGCGGAAAAGTGGCCTTGAACTCACTTCCCCCTGCTTCGTCCAATCTGCATTATCGGCAAATGTCGTCAACCGAGATCGCCACTTGAATCACCTAGGCACGGAGATCGTCCAGGGCGTGGCTCTTTCGGTTGACTTCATCCACCGAATGTTCACCAACCAGTACGAAAGACGGGAGACGAACCGCATCTGGAACGCCTCGGGGAGCGCGCTCGCCCTGGAAGGTAGCTTTCGCAACGGACGGAATCAGACTGTCTCCGATCTGGGGACGCCCGATGCGGCAAAACGCCGCTACACGGGGATGACTCTGGGCATCAGCAAGCGCGAAGGTCCCTTCAAGGCCCACGCGTCGTACACGCTGTCCTCTCTCGTGGGCAACGTGTTCAACGGCGCCGACAATCGGTTCGGAGATATTGCGCCCCGAGACGTGTATCTGTGGGGTTCGTTGCCTGACGACCACCGGCACGAGATCAAGTTCACGGGCCAGTATGCCTTTACGATTTGGCTTTCCACGGGCGTTCGGTACACTTACTTTTCCGGGTTGCCCTACGACCGGTTGTTCCGCAACGGCCAGACCGGAAGCTTCGAGGACTACAGGGCAGGAATTGGAATCGACCCTGGTGCCAACATCAATGATCCGGGCGACGATCGGACCTTGCGCAGGTCGGACCTTCACAGCGTGAACACGCAGGTGCGTGTGAACCTCCACCCGCTCATCGGTCAACGCATCGACTTCTGGGTCGACGTCCTCAACGTGCTTGCTCTTCGGACCGTCACCGCGGTCGGCCAGGAAGATGGAAGAACCTTTGGCGTTTCGGAGAGTCGAATGGCACCCTTTCAGATTCGACTCACAGCCCAATACAAGTACTGACCTCCCGCGGGTATCCGTTCGACGAATGCCGTCCCTGACAGGTTGGGGTGGGATGGCGTACTCGTGGACGCATGGGACGAAGTTCACGAGACGAGTGGGCGAAGCGAGTCGAGCGATGGGTTGACAGCGGCCTGACGGCGGCGGAATTCGGCGCGGAGGCGGGGATCAACCCGCGCACGTTGACGTTCTGGACTCATCACGACGAGCAACGACGAGGATCTCTTCAGGTGGGCCAGGCGTTCGTTGGCTTCTACATGGGGTCAGATGGCTTCTCCCCCACCCGGACGTTTTTCAGCAAGAGCAGCGCGACGCAGGGACTCCTCGAGATCCAGCGACAGTGGTACATGTTCATGCTGTGGGGACGTATCTCCTACAACCCGAAGATCTCCGACGATGTTTTCAGGGAGCAGTTGGCGCAGAGGGTATCCGCAGGTCGCAGCTGCTCCATTGTTTTCAGCATGGAGCAAGGCCTCGCGGGGCTTGCCTCGGGTTGGCGATCTGGTCACGGGCGGGGTCGGAACTCCGTCTTGCGACAAGAAGTAAACCGTCCGCGCGGATCACAGCATCGGAATCAGCATGTCCGCCACGCGCGCGCCCATGATCAACTGCGCCGCGGAATCGTAGTGATAGAAGCCGCTCAAATCGGCCGTCAGGACCAATCTCGCGCGTGAATCCGCATTCACAACCGCCTTCTGGGCGGCAAGAACCGTGCTTCCATACTTGAGGCTCTGGGCCCACGCACCCATCTCCAGGATAATCACGGGCAGGTTGGGATTACCTATCTCTGACCGGACGTCGGCAATCAGATCCCTGAGATTCTCCTGATACTCGTCGGCGCTCGCTTTTTCGAAGCAATCGTTCTCGCCTTGAAACCAAATAAGAGCAGACCAACGACACTGTTGCTTGGCGCAGTTGGGATGAATGTCCGCAGGACTAGTCTGCAGCGACTTGATTGACCTGCTCAGGCCCGTGTACAGCGGGCCCATAGGCCGACCGGTGCGGGTCGCTGCAGTTGGGGGCAGCCAGTTGGTGTACATCGAGGTGCCTCCCTGGGCCACTTTGACGAACGCGGCGGGCACATAGCGTGTCGCCGCCAGTGCGCGCCCAAAAACCAGCTCCGGGCCGAATGGCTGACCGCACGTGAGCCCGAGGAGGCTTGGCACCGGTTTGTCAAACTTGCAATAGATCGTGGAAATGGGCTGCGCAAGGTCGGCATCCACCAAGCCCGCACCGTGAAGGCGAATCAGCTCTCTGGCCTCTAGATCGACCATCGCACTCGAGTACCCGTAGGACGCGTACCCACCGTTCCAGGTGTCGTACCAAGACTTGAGATCAGCTGTGAGTCGCTGTTGCAGTGTGGCGGGTGGCCCCTGGGCCAGCTCCGACATGAGCTTCGTGAGCAAATCGCGATCGACATTCCCCACCATGTTGGATTGACCGGCGAACAGGAATAACGGCATCGCGGGGTCTCTATTTCCATCCGCGGCGGCTCCATCGCGCGAGCCGCCACCAACATCGAGCCCTGGTCTGGCATCTGAAGCGGCGGCGCCATCGCGCGAGCCGCCGCCAACATCGAGCCCTGGTCCGGCATCCGAAGCGGCGACACCATCGCGCGAGTCGCCGGCCAGGTCGTAGCCAGAGCTTCCGTCCGAGGCCACGGCGCTATCACGCACGCCGCCCCCCAGATCGGGCCCCGAATTGGCATCCAAGCCAAGGGGCACCTTGGGGCTATCGGGGCTTCCGTCCTTGGAGGATGTTCCAGTCTGCGAGGTACACGCCCCGGTACCTGCAACGATGGCCAAAACCAGGACACGGAAGACAGCGAAAAATCTGACCATGCTTCCTTTGAAATGCCCAAAGCCACCGCCGCGACCGGGCCGTGCCGGTCACGGTCCGTAATACAGCGTCAGGATGTCCTGGATCGTCTTGCGGATCTGCGCCGCGTGGGTCGTGTCGAAGACGTCCCGCCAGACGTTGTACCAACCCGCGCCGTAGTCGGGGGATTCACCGCCGGCAGGGCGGCCGGGCAGGAAGCGCTCGAAGTGGTCGTTGAAGTCCTGATTGTTGGCAGGAGCGATCGTTCGGTAGCGCTCGATCTGGCTGCGCACTGCCATCGACGGGCCGATGCCAGCCTGCGCGAGCTTCGCTTTGAGAGCGGCCGGATTCACCGGGAAGATCCCCCAGAAATGGATGAGGGGCGTCAGGTCGGCCTTGGCGGCGATGGACATGCGCAGGATGCGGCTGTCGGTGGGATCAAGGCCGTCGCTGGGCGTTCCAGCCATCAGGTCGAGGTGCTCCTTGTTGAAGAAGTCGCGCAACGCCTGCCAGCCGAAGACCCGGTAGACGTCACCGTATTTGGCGTACCCGCGGTGCTGGTAACGGAACTCGTTTTTGGTCGAATTGGAGTAGTCCATCTCCCGGCCGTTGCGGAAGTTCTCGGTGACCATCCAGTTAATGGCCGCGTCGTCGGGCTTGACGCCCGGGTGGCCGTGAGAGGGACCAAACGACTGCTGGAAGGCGGTGTCGAACGGGACGCCGAACTTGACGTTGCGGACGTAGGCGTGAGGGAAGTTGACCGCCGCCTCGGTCTCGCCGCGGAACTTCGAGAAGAGCTGCGCGTGCCCAAGCTCGTGGTACTCGGTCTCGAACTTGACCGGATCCGTGAGCAGCCAGTGGTTCTTGTTCCCCAGCTCGACGGTACGAGGATCGTAGGTGTTGTTGATCTGCGGATAGCCGATGCCGAAAGCGCCGTGGCGGATCTGGAGGTCGACCTGCACGTACAGGACGGTCTTGTTCCGCTTCTCCGGCGGATACCCGAGCAGCTCGGAGACGCCGTCCATCGCCTTGTCCCAGGCTTCGAGCAACGGCCGCGGATCGGGGAAGGCGTAGATCCAGCTCCTCGGGACCTGCATCATGAACTTGTCGGTCTCGAAGTCGGCCCACGGGCCGAGCGTCGCGCGCCGACGCATCCACTCCTGCGCGGAGGTCTGGTCGGAACTCTTGAGCGAGAAGAAGGGCGCCTCGATGACGTTCTCGGCCTGGATCGTCTGCAGGCCCAGGCTCGCGCGATAGGGGACGTTGATGTACAGGCCACCGCCGAGGGGGTTCGCGACGTAGATGGTCCGGGCGAGGATGGGATAGGCGCGGGTCACACGATCGAGCCGCCGATGGGTCGCCTTGTTCGTGTTGTCGGCCGTGTGCGCGCCCACGAGCACCTCGAAGCCCTTCCCCACCATCGCCGCGGGCACGACGATCTTGGCGACGCTCCCGGGGCTGACGTACAGCCCCGTCGGGCGGCGGGCCGGCTCGGAAGCGAAGGCCACCTCGCGCCCCCAGAACGCCGGGAGCGTGCCGTTGATCACGGCCGAGTACTGCTTCGTCGGATCTTGCGGAAGCGGCGCGGCCCCCGGGAAGTAGTCGGAAGTCGCGAACTTCCGGCCCTGCAGGACCGCGCGACAGCCCGCGACGTTGGGTGCGGTGTAGACCTGGTCGAGGATTATCTGTTGGACCGCAATCATCGCCCGCGCGAGATCGAGACCGTCGTTGGCCGCGGCGGCACGCGCGACGCCGTTCCTCGTCGCGGGCGTCGTGAACAGGGGCCCAACGGCGGTCTCGTAGGTCGCAACCAGGTCGAGGACCCGCCGCAACGTCGTGGCGTCGCGATCGAAGAGCGGCGAGTTGCGCACCAGACGGTCGACCTCGGCCTGCAACGCCGCCCCGGCAAGCAGGCTGGAGCCTTTGATGTGAGCCTCGAGGCGATCGAGCGCCAGCCCCAGTTCGGCAGCCGTGACGCCGACGGCAGCGGCCTTTTGTTGGAACAGCGCCTTGAGTTCGAGATCGCCGAGGGCACGCTGGAAGCTCCTCGGCTCACTGACCTCAAAGGGCGCGGTGTTGCCGCGATCGCCGAGCTGCAGGCTATCGTTGTGGACGTCCCCAAAGGCACCGCCCGATCGCGCGTTGAGGTTGACGAGGAGGTCGAACGAGGAGCCATCGCCCAGGTTCCGATAGCGGAGCGCGACGAAGATCCATTCGTTGGGCTTGAATGGGGCTGACGAGAACTCGAGCGTGGAACGATTCGGGGCGCCCCGCGAGAAGGCCCTCAGTTCAAGCTCGCCGTTCGGTAGCGCCGCGGCGGACAGCGCGAAGGCCGAAGCCGGCCCGCGCGCGCTGGTGTTGCCGATGATCCGCCCGCCACCCGAAGGCTTCAGCCACATCGTGACCGTGAAATCGCTGCCGCTCCTGCCGAGCTGATAGCAGCCCTGGTCGACGATGTTGATCGACTGTGCAGCGCCGAAGCGCGTCCCGGCGGCGCCGCCAGGGCCGGCAGCAGTGGTGATCCCGGCCGTCTGCGCCTTCACGGCGGCGGCGTCGGTGAGAACCACGCCGTCGCAGGCCTGGAACGCAAGCGGCTGGAGCGGTGCCGGGCACACGGCGGCCGGATCGAGCAACCCCGCGTCGCCCGAAGCGACGCTCGTGTCGCGGCCGTCAAGCGTACCAGCGTCGCGGCCGTCGGGAGCTCCCGCGTCGCCACCCCCCGCAGCCGGGGAGTCGCTGCCCCCGGCCGCGCTCGCGTCGCGTGATCCGCCCGACTCCGATGAGGTGCTCCTCCCGCACGCTGTCCCGATCAGGATCAAGGACAGCAAGATCGACGACGGACGCGGCCTGGGCAGCTCCCGAGCCAACGCACGCCGCGAAGAGCCGGCGGCACGAGCGCAATCGAGACTTGTGCGTCTAAGCAACATGGCTTTCCCTCCCAAATAGAGTGGTGCGACTCCGCGGCCGTGGCCCCCGGAAACAGTCTAGCCTGGTACACAAACGGCCTCGCTCACAACAGGCCATCGAGCGGCCCACGGACCACGAACCGTTCCCACATTCGTCATAATGCACCATTTCGAGCGGGAGAAAAAAGCGCTCCTCGGAGGAACGGAGGAAGGCGCCTCGGCGCCCGGTCCGAGACGGTCAGTTTCGCGGCGATGGCATGTTCATCGGGATCGGTAAGTTCCCCCATTGATGGACATTAATGATCCATGCGATTCGTGGCTGCGAGCCCTTCCAGCACGGGCGATGGCGCGGCCCGACCACCCGGTGGCGCGAGCGATCTGTTCGAGGCCTTTGCTTTCATATGCTCGCCATTGCTCTCCTCGCTACTCCTCGTGGGCTGTAGCGCGTCGCCTCCGCAGATTGATTGGCCCGCCGAAGCGGTGCAGGACTCTCATCAGCAGACGACCGCCGCCCGCCAGTCGAACACGCTTGCCAACACACCGGCCCTCGACGCCGCGCCCACCGACGGTGGGATGCAGCGTCCTGCCGCCACCTTCTGCACCAACGAAGGCGCGGTGGTCACCACCGGCATACCGGTGAGCTGCGAGACCCTGTGCGTGTGCAGGAATATGGCGGACGATGGAAACTGTCACGCCGCATATTCCACGCGTGAGCTGTGCATCCGCGACTGCTATGCCAAGAAATGGACTCCCTCGCAGCTCTGCTGCATGGCCGCCCGCTGCACGGCGGCCCACATCGGCGACCGCATGAGTGTCCCCGGTTTCACGTTCAAGGGGCCGCCCTTGGTCAGCCTCCACCACGAACTCTGTCGCGAGGTCAGAGGCTGCCAGTAAACCGGTGCCAGTGAAACGCCGGGAATTTCTTTTGTCCGGATCAGCCGCCCTGGCAGATCAAGGCGTATTCTCGCAGGCCCGAGCGGCATCTTGGCAGGCAGGTTCCGTAGCTCATCTCCTGCCCACCGCCAATGACAGTCGCATCCTGCTCAAGGCATCGTTCCACAAAAAGCAGCGTGGGCCGGCGTTGCGTGTCGGTAAGGGCGTCATCCCAGGGCGGCCCACCGATACCCAGGGCAACTTCTGGTCGTTCGATGCCCAGGGGCTGGCACCCGGCCAGGCACACACACTGGAGTTGCTCGATGAACGGAAGCGCCCGCTCTGCGACCCCTGGCAAGTAAAGACTTTCCCTGCGCCCGGCGACAAGCCGAAAAGCTTCCGTCTGCTCATCTACACCTGTGCGGGCGGAGACGAGAGGGTTCGCTCTGCCAAGGGTGTCCCTCAGTATGTCCCGATCAGCTCGCCGTTTTCGGGCATCTTATGACGCCGATGTCATCAAAGTAGACGGTGTTCTCTGACATTCCCGGACAGACAAGCGCTGGGCGGAAAAGTGGCCTTGTACTCACTTCCCCCTGCTTCGTCCAATCTGAATTATCGGCAAATGTCGTCAACCGAGATCGCCACTTGAATCACCTAGGCACACCAGAGTCTGACCATTCGTTTCGTGCACTCCCGCCCTCGCGCCGTGCGGAACGGGTGTG
>JANPFD010000281.1:0-9498 GCA_031423255.1 Myxococcales bacterium
TCGCGTCCTCTACCAGATCGGCGACGCGAATCTGGTGGCGACCGTCGTGAAGATCGCCCACAGGCGCGAGGTCTATCGTTAGTCGGCCTGGCTGCGTCGCTGCGCGGCGACCGGTTCGGCCGCTTTCATGCCGGCCAGCAGCTTCAGCTTGAATCAGATCGCTCGGCTCACGCCCGAAAAATATTCGGACCGATGCGCATTGACCATCGAGCCCAGCTGGGCACCGGGACTCTCCGGTTGCCACACCTACTCGATCTGCGGCGACCTCGAGGCGATCGACGTCGCCGCCAAGCTGCCGCGGTCCGTGGTGGCGCCCAATGTCTGACGTTGTCGAGATTGCGAAGAGCACCCCGACCCTCTGCGCTCTCGAAGCGCGCGACATTCCCGAGCTGAGGGCGTTCCTCCTCCGCCACCTGAAGAAGCCGCCGGACACGCCCAGTCTGAGTGCCGAGTGCATACGCTGGAAGTACTTCCAACCTCGCACCGACTATCCCGGGCCGAGGAGCTGGGCTTATCGGGGCTTATAGGGACGGGTACGGGAAGATCATCGCCCATCTGGGCATCGGGCCCATCGCGTTCTTGCTGCCGGCCGGCGCCGTCACGACGAACATGATGATCGATTGGGCGGCGAGCCCGGACTGGCGCGGCGTCGGTTCGCGCCTCATGCAGGAGGTCACGAAGGACTTGCCGCTACGGTTTGCGATCGGCGGCACCGACGCTGCCCAGATCTCGCTGAAGCGACAGGAGTACGCGACATCGGGCATGCTGGAGACGTTCCGTAAGGCCTTTCGACCCTGGCGGGAGTTCCGCGACGAGCCTCGGCCGATGAAGCGATGGCATCTTTATCGGGTCGTGCGCGCCTGGCGATCCAACCTGGCGATTCGAGTCCGGCCACCCGCACCATGAAGAACTCGTCCAGGTTGGACCCCACTATGGCTTGAAACATTAGCCTTTCGCCCAGAGGCACCGTCGGATCGCAGGCCTCCTCAAGCACACGAGCGTTGAACTCAAGCCACGACAACTCGCGGTTGAGGAGCAGCTCCGGCGAGGACACGGACTCGCGCCGGTGCACAGGGGCTTGAATGGACTTGGGCCCCGCGCGCTTACGTCGAATCATCGTGTGCCTCTCGAACCAGGGCGACTCAAGGTCACTGCCGCATCTTCAAAAAGCCGGCTCGTCGTCTTCATAGTTGCCGTCGGTTATACCGGGCCCGCTCTGGCGGATGTCTTCCAACATTGTCAAAGCTGTGTGACAGCCGTGCGAAAACGCTCCACCACCGATTGGCTGCCGTCGCGGCGGGCGGCGGGGCGGAGTGACGGGGAACGCCGGATTCCCGGGACCATCGCGGGCGGAGACCTGCGGTGGGCGCCCTTTTGCACGTGTGGCGTTTCCGTTGCACGCGACGCACATGACTGCGTCGCAGTTGCAGAACGTTCACGGATTCGTCACCACCAGTGCACCGGTGAGCCCGCTACAGTGCCCTCGAGGCTCTGAGACAGGATGTTTGAAGACTTCGACAAGAAGCCAGATGCGCAGGAGGGACGCGGCCGCATGGGCGTGTCCATGGTCATCTCGGGAGCGATCTTCGCTCTCATCATCACGGGGTTGGGCGCGGCCATCGCTACTGCGCGGGCGGTCGCGCGCAAACAGCACCGAGATGTGGACGTAACCTTTGCCGAGTTGCCCCCCCCACCAAAGCCCAGGGCCATGATTGCCAAGCGCGCTGTCGGGCCCAAGAAGGTCGTTCGGCGCCCCATGACAGCGCTCAAGGAGATTCCCAAGGAGCGTCCGGCCGAGGCGGATGGCGAGCTGGTCCTTGCCGGCGACGTTGCCGCGGTCGACGGTGTCATCGAGGAGAAAGCGCCACCGCCACCGCCACCGCCGCCACCGGCGCCCAGAGTCGAGCACGAGCCGCCGCCGCCCGCGCCCGCCGAGCAGGAACGTGAGATCATCGCAGCGCCGCGTTTCGTGTCGGGCTGCCGGGCCCCTGCGGTGTCGGACGCCCTGCTCACGAACGCCGCGACCATCCGGATCGAGGTCCAGATGATGATCGACACCCAGGGTAGGGTGACATCGGCCAAGGTGATGCAGTCGCATCCGCTGGTGCCCGACGACGGCGTCTTGCGGTGCGCGCGCCAGCAGGTATTCGAACCCGCGCACCTGCCCGATGGCACGGCGGTGCCGTACCCATACCGCCAGAGGTTCGTGTTCCGGCCTGCACAGGCGTGATTTCGAAACCAAGGAAGGACGTAAATGGAGATCAATCTGATCGAGACGTGGCACGGGATGAACAACCTCGTGCGCGGCGTGGTGATTGTGCTGACCCTGCAAGCGCTGGGTTGCATTTCGGTGACGGTGGACCGCCTCCTCATGCTGCTGCTTGCGTACCGCAAGGGACGGAAGTTCGCGCGGGCGGCGGGGCCGCTGATTTCGAAGGGCGACTTCGCGGGCGCGCTCCAGATCGCTCGTTCGCACAAAGCCAGCCACCTGGCCGGGTTCATCCGCGTGGGTGTCGAGACCTTCCTTGACAACCGCCGCAAGGGGCACGACGTCAGCAAATCTGCGGAACTGGCGGGCCGAGCGCTCGAGCGCAAGAACGAGACCCTTTCGGCGGCTCTTCATCGCGGAATGAATGTTCTCGCGTCCACGGGCTCCACAGCGCCGTTCATAGGGCTGCTCGGCACGGTGCTCGGCATCCTCAACGCCTTCAAGCTGGTCGGCAGAGAGGGCTCGGGTGGATTGGGCACCATCGGCGTCGCGATCGCCGAGGCGCTCATTGTCACCGGGTATGGCCTGATGGTCGCGATCCCCTCCGTGCTCCTGTTCAACTGGCTCTCGGCGCGTCTCGCCTCGTACGAGGCGGGTTTGACCCACGCCAAGAGCGAACTGGTCGACACACTCGAAAGCGGCGGCGGCGCCCAGCTGCCGGACGGAGCCCGCCACCAAGCACAGGCAAACGAGCTTGACGATGAAGAGGCCCCTCTGGCGACGGTGACGGCTGTGCAACAGCAGGGCGCGGGAGGGGCCTGAGGTGACGCCGAAGTGGGTCGGCAAGGGCTATCGGGCACGACCGGTCATGAACGTCACGCCGCTCGTTGACGTCGTTCTTGTGTTGCTCATTGTCTTCATGGTCGTCATCCCCGCGCTCGAGCAAGGGCTCGCCATCCAGATCCCCGGCATCAGGAACGTCGACACCAAAAAGTCGAACGCCCAGCCCTTCACGCTGTCGATCAACAAGGACGGCGGGCTGTTTTTCGAGGAAGAAGAGGTGCCGTTCGAGAGGATGCCGCTGCGCCTCAGGGCGGCGGTCCGCAAGGAGCCTGGGCGGCGCATTCTCATCCGCGGCGATCGAGAGGCTCCCTACGCCAAGGTGAGACAGGTCTACCGGATGGCGCAGGAAGTGGGGTTCCCGGGCGTGTCCCTGAAGGTCAACCAGCGACAGGACCAGGCGTCCGTCGCGAAACCCTGAGCGTCGGCGCAGCACACCGACGGAGACAAATACCATGGCGATGGATCTAGGCGCGGTCAACTCAGGCAAGAAGGGGCGCAGCCAGCCCGAAATGAACGTCACGCCACTGGTCGACGTGGTTCTTGTGCTGCTCATCGTGTTCATGGTGCTCACCGCCATGATGAACGAGCAGTTCTGGGTCCACGTTCCCGAGAAGGACAAGCAGGCCGAGGCCGATCAGGAGCCTGGTGCCGAGGCACAGGCCCCGATCGTGGTGACGGTCAACAAGAACGGCCAGATCCAGATCAACCAGGATGTGTTCTCCGATCGGGAGTTCCCTGACCGGCTCCGCCGGATGCTGGTCGCACGCGGTGAGTTGAACGTGTACTTCGACGCGCAGGACGGCGTGTCCTACGAGCGCGCGGTCCAGGCGATGGATCTCACGCGCGGCAGCGGGGCCGCCCACATAGCCGTCGTGACCGAGAGGATCCAGGACTGACTTGAAGACAGGACAGCTCACGACCACCATCCTCGCGGCCGCCGCTCTGGTCGCTTCGTTCGCAGGTATCTCCCCACCGGCCCACGCGCAGCCGCCGGCCACCGATCCTGGGACTGCGACAAGATCCGAGGCGCCCCGCGAAGCAGGCCTCCCGGAGGCCCCGCCACCGCCGCCCCAGCCGCCGGTTGATCAAACGCCACAGCCGCCAGGTGATCCGGCGCCAGAGACCTCCAAGGCGCCGCCTCCGTCCGCTCCGATCCCAGGCCTGACCATCGATCTCGAGCCGGGCGCCGACCTGCAGACCGGCATCCGGGGACGCATCATTGACCGCACGACCGGCGCTGCTCTTGCGAACGCGCCGGTGACGATCGTCGGCCAGGACCGGCGCTCGCGGACCGTCACCACCGACGCCCAGGGGGCCTACGTGGCGCACGTGCCACCAGGGACATACACCGTCCGTTCCCGCTATGACTTCTTCCATGGTGCGCGGCTAGAGCGCGTGCGGGTCACGCGCAGCCGGTTCGACCAGGTCAACCTGGTTCTCGATCCCATCAATCTCGATGAGGAGGTCGTGGTTCAGGAGATCGAAATTCCCTACCGGGCAGACACCACTACCGCCGCTGCGCAAGACCAGATCCGCAAGGAATCGAGCGGCATTGGCGAGGGCTTTGGCGCCAAACAGATGTCACAGGTTGGCGCCAGCGACGCCAGCAGCGCCGCGGCACGCGTCGTTGGCGTCAGCATCGAGAGCGCCCAACTGGTCATCCGCGGTCTCGGCGGACGGTACAACCGCGTGCTCCTCAACGGCGTCCCGGTTCCCAGCATGGATCCGGACGTGCCAGGCGTGGACCTCGATCTCTTTCCTACCAGCGTCATCGACAGTCTCAACATCTCGAAGACGTTCCTGCCTGACATGCCCGCTGATTTCGCCGGCGGCGTCATGGAGATCAAGAGCGTCAGCTTCCCCCGCGAGTTCAACCTGGAGTTGGGGATCTCCGCTGGTCTGTCGTCCCAATCGACCTTTCGCGACCGCCTGAACTACCGCGGTGGCGCCTACGACAACCTGGGCTTTGATGACGGCAGTCGCTCCATTCCCCGGGGCGCCGCCAACCGCCAGAAAGCGGGGTTTTTGTCCGAGCAGGACGCCGAGGCCTTCCGCAACAGCTGGCAGTACGACCGCAAGCCGGCGCTGCCCAAACTCGACGTCGATCTGACGGTCGGCGATTCAATCAAGCTAGGAACGGCAAGGCGCTTCGGCTACCTGCTTACTGCGGGCTACGAGCGCGATAGCGTCAGGAAGGCGGGCCTGAGTCGGCCCAACAACAACCTTGACGCCGAAGGCAACATCCTTGGCAACAACCCGACCAACGATTACAGAAACGAGACGGGAACCGATGTCGTCGCCCTGAGCACATTCGGCACGGCAAACCTAGACTTGGGAACCGACCACTCCCTATCGGTGCTTTCGCTCTTCAACCGCAACGTCGAGGACGAGACCTCGCTGCGTATCGGCAGGAGTGTGGATGGCAGCACGGAGAAGTGGCAGCTCCAGTATCTGGCCCGCACCCTCTGGTTCAACCAGGTATTTGGTGACCACCGCAACCTTTTCGGGACCAGGCTGCGTCTGCGCTGGGCAGGCTTCCACTCGTACGGAGAGCGCGACGAGCCCGACCGCCGGACGGTGGCCTATCTACTGACCGGCAACGAGTACGAATGGATCGACACCACTGCGTCCGGGACGCGCTTCTTCAGCAATTTGCGCCAGGACGATCTGGGCGGCAACCTCGCCCTCCGGTTTCCGCTGTGGGCGCAAGCCTGGGGGACTGTGGGCGGCGCCACTTCGGTCGCGGGGCGCGAGTTCAGCAGTCGACGGTTTCGCATGCGCAAGCACCCGAACAACCGCGATGGACTGGCCTTTCGGCGCCCCGTGGAGGAGTTGTTCAGCGCAGACGGCATCGGCAAATTTACCGAGTTGCAGGACGCTACCCGCGACGACGATAGCTACCAGTCACGACAGCTACAGTACGCCGGCTTTCTGATGGTGGAGACTCCCCTCGTTGGGCAGCTCTCGCTGGCCGGTGGCGTGCGAGCCGAGATCCTCACCCAGCTCGTCGAATCGAGAAATCCATTTGCGAACACCGCAGTTGCCGATGCCAAGCGAACCGACCGGACCGACGTTGATTTCCTCCCCGGAGTCGCGCTCAAGTACCAGCTGTCGGAACGCATGCTGCTGAGGGCCGCCTACGGAATGACGGTGGCGCGGCCTCAGATTCGGGAACTAGCCCCTTACAGCTACTACGACTTTCTTCGCGAGCGAAGCATCGTCGGAGACCCCGATCTCAAGCGGACCCTGATCCACAACGCCGATCTGCGCTGGGAGTGGTTCTTTGACGAGGGCCAGATCCTGGCTGTGTCTGCGTTCTACAAGAATTTTGCCGACCCGATTGAGCTAGCCATTCTTGACCCGATCACCGGAAGTTCGCAGTTCAAGAACGGCACCAGCGCACGCAACCTGGGAACCGAGATTGAAATCCGCACCAACGCGGGTCGCCTGGCACGGTCGCTGCGGTTCTTCAACGTTGATGCAAACCTATCCCTGGTTGACTCGCGCATTGAGCTGCCCCGGGAGCTCACGGCCGTGCGATCGAACCGTCGGTTGGCAGGACAGTCGCCGTATGTAGCAAACGTGTCACTCAGATTTTACGAACCGAGCGCAGGTGTCACAGCCGCCCTCGTTTACAACGTGGTAGGTCCTCGTATCGTGGATGTCGCCACACGCCGTGACGAGAACGTGCTTCCTCCCGACATCGAGGAGATGGCGTTTCACTCGCTGGATCTCGTCGGGAGCGTTGCGATGGGGAAGCACTTGAAGCTGAAGCTCAAGATCAAGAACCTTCTCATGGAACGCAGGGATCTGTATGCAGGAGCGTCACTCATCAACAGGAGCGAACAGGGCATCACCGCGTCGTTGGGCCTGTCGATCGCATACTGACGTGACGAGTGACGGAATTTTCAAAAGAGAAAGAAAGGAAACAGGAGAAATGACAATGGCAAAGAATATGAGGTGGACTCGAAACCGGTTGATGACCTGTGTGACCGCGGCCGGGCTGGCGGCCGCGATTTCCGTGGGCTGCAGCAAAGAGGAGGACCCGGTCGTTGCCGGCGGCGGGTCAGGTGGCGGCACCCCCGCGAGCGGTGGTATTGGCGGCGCCGCGGGCGGAGCCGGGATGCCAGGCGCCCCGATGGAGATCAACGCGGATATCATCAAGGACACCACATGGCCGGTGGGAACCTACGTGCTGAAGAAGAAGATCTATGTGATCGGCCCGGCAAAGCTGACCATCGCGGCAGGAAGCCAGATCTGGGGTGACGCGGACGTGGCGGACAAGCCGGCCCTGATTGTCGCGCGTGGCGCGCAGCTCGTCGCCAAGGGCACCAAGGACAGCCCGATTGTCTTCACTTCGAGCGCAGCGGCTGGTGCGAAGCGAGGTGGTGACTGGGCCGGCGTCGCCTTGCTTGGCAGCGCAAGAATCAACAGCGGCCTGCCCTGCCCCAGCGGCGCCCCTGGGTGCAAGGAGAGCGGCATCGAGGGCATTCCGGCCACCGAGCTTCGAGCCAAGTTCGGCGGCACCGACGATGCGGGTAGCTGCGGCACGCTCGAGTACATTCGCGTCGAGTTCGCTGGCGCCGAGCTGGAGCCGAACCGGGAACTCAACGGCCTCACCTTCGGCGGCTGTGGTTCAGGAACCAAGGTCAGTTACGTCCAGATCCACCGCGGCACCGATGACGGCATAGAGGTGTTTGGCGGAACCGTGAGCATGGACCACATCGTCCTTTCGGGGAACGAGGATGACAGCCTGGATTGGGACTACGGCTGGACCGGCAAGGTGCAGTTCCTGGTCATCCACCAGCGCGCAGCCATCGGTGACTATGGCTTCGAAGGCGCCGGATCGCCGCAGGGCGAGACTCTGGAGCCGCGTTCGGCCCCAACCATCTACAACGCGACTCTCGTTGGGCGTCCGGACGGGGGCAAGGCGATGCACCTCAAGGAAGGCACCCGCGGCATCATGCGTAACCTGCTCATCCAGAGCTGGCAGGCGGACGTCATCCGGTTCACGGCCAAGGAGGTCGACCTTGCGATGGAGTGGCCGATGCACCTCGCCATCGAGGACAGTCTGTTCTGGATGAATGGCAAGTACTCTACTGAGACGGTCGGTATGCCGACTGACGACGACAAGGGCTTCGATGACCAGGGCGCGGTCGAGAACGCCGCCCGTCGCAACAAGCTCGACGTCGATCCCATGCTCACCAGCATCAACGATCTGACCGGCGGCGCGGCGCCCAACTACGTGCCCAGGAACGCCGCGCTTGGCATGGGTGGGGCGACCCCGCCGGCCGGCTTCGACGCGAGCGCCACGTACTACGGCGCGTTCAAGCCGAACGACTCGGCGCCCTGGACCGCTGGCTGGACCGCCTACCCGAAGGACTGAGTGGAATCCTTGGGTGGCGCCACCGTCATGGGAGCTGCCACGGGATTCCACAAGCGGCGGGTGCTGGTGGTCGAGGACGATCAGGACCTGCGCGACCTTGTCAGCTACAACCTGCAGGCCGCCGGATACGACGTGCGTACGGCGGCCACCGGCGCACAGGGGTTGGAGCAGGTCGAGACCTTCAGTCCCGACGTCCTGCTCCTTGACCTGATGCTTCCTGACCTGTCGGGGCTCGAGATTTGCCGCCGGGTCAGGGCGCGCTCCGGTGCGAAACAGCCGGTGGTGATGTTGGTGACCGCCAAAGCCGACGAGATCGATCGTGTCGTTGGCTTCGAGATTGGCGCGGACGACTACGTGGTCAAGCCCTTCAGCGTCCGGGAGTTGTTGCTGCGGGTGCAGGTGCAGATTCGCGCTCGTGATGGGAGAACGCTAGGCAGCAGCGGTGATACCGAGCCACGCAGGCGATTCATCATCGCCAATCTCGAGATCGATCCCGACAGCCACCACGTGCGCATCGGCGAGGTCGAGATGCCGGTCAGCGCCATCGAGATGCGCCTGCTGGTCTACCTGGCAACCCGCGAGGGGCTGGTCTGCTCCCGGCGGGATCTACTGACGCATGTTTGGAATTACAGCCCCGGCGTCACGTCCCGCACCGTCGACACATACGTCAAGCGCCTGCGCGACAAGATGGGCGCGGCAAGCGTTCTCATCCAGACCATCCGAGGCCACGGCTACCGCCTGGCAACCCCAATCGGAGCAGGCCCCGTCCACTTGACTGAAATGCCGCCACGCTGAGGCCAGGCCGGCTGCAATGGACAAGATGCCAACCTGGGCGCTCGCCACGGGAAGGCCAACCACGAGATGGGCCGTTGTGCCCGTGTGGCTGGCCGTCTTGGCGAGTTGTGCCTGATGCGCTTCACAAAGCTGACGTTTACCGTCGGCGAACGGCTCTTCGCCCGGCGTGGCCGAGGGGGGCTACGGCTGGGGGGGCATGACGGGTCTACTTGAGAATCTGTGCGGCGGCGCCGGGGCCGTTCATTTCGCCGAGCTTGGTCACGCC
>JANPFD010000282.1:0-65942 GCA_031423255.1 Myxococcales bacterium
TGCCGGTAACGCTGCCGAACGGCGGGCCGGTCACGAACGTTCCGGCGCAGCCCGCTGCTCCCGTGCGTGTGCACGAGTAGCGGTTTGTAGGGCCGCGACCGCGGCTGCAACGGGTGTTCTTGTGTCCCGTGGCGCCGACCGGTCGCCTTCGGACCCCTGCGGGGTCCATGGCTCCCTCGTTCCTCGCCTGGCATCCTCCCCGCCGACGGCGAGGAGCGGCTCCGGCCGTCCGGCGCCACGGGACACAAGAACACCCTGCGCGCCGCTCTGCCTCCATCCAATAGACCGCATCGGAGGGGCCAGGTATTGAATTGGGGAGAAGCGGCGCGCCTGGGGGGGTTGGGGTCGCGGGGCCGACGAGGCGAGGATGCCAGCGACGAGTAGAGGGCCAGGCGCGAAGCGCCGTAAGGCCCGGCGAGGAGGCCCCGGGACCCCAAACTCCCCAGGCAAAGCCGCGGTCGCGCCCCTACAAACCGCTACTCGTGCATCCGCACCGGAGCAGCGGGCTGCGCCGGCACGTTCGTGATCGGCCCGCCGTTCGGCAGCGTCACCGGCAGTCGGGTCAGCAGGTCGCCGAAGACGCCCGCGATCAGCACCCCCACGAACACCACCGACACCACGAACACCAACCGGTTCACCCCCCCCGAGTCCCACAGGTGCATGAAGAACAGCACGACCAACGCCGCCTTGGTGGTGGCAATCCCCATGGCAACGAAGATGTTGCCCGCCCCGAGGTCCATCCGCCCGGTCATCACGGTGAGCCCGGTGAACGCCAGCAGGATCAGCCAGATCGTCACGTAGCGCCCGATGCCGTGTGCCTCGTGGTGCTCAGTGCCTTTGGTCTCATCCTTCATGTCGGCCACGGGATCGCCTCCGATCAAATCAGATAGAGCAGCGGGAACAAGAAGATCCAGATCAGGTCGACGAGGTGCCAGTACAGCGCGCCCAGCTCGACCGGCACGTAGTAGTGCGGCCCGTACTTGCCCTTGTGCACGCGCACCATCAACCACGCCAGGATGCTCGCGCCGACGATGACGTGGAAGGCGTGCAGCCCGGTCGCCAGGAAGTAGACCGAGAAGTACATGTTCGCGCCGGGCGACTGGATCCCCTCGAACGTGTAGTGCTTGCCGGGGAGTTGCCCCACGTGGAACTTGTGGGCGTACTCGAAGTACTTCACCACCAGGAAGATCCCGGCGCAGATGATGGTCAGCGCCAGCCAGGCGACGCACTTCTTGAGCTTGTTCTCCTTGATGGCGTGGTAGCCGAGCGCCACGAAGAAACTGGAGGTGATGAGAACGACCGTGTTGAACGTCCCCATCCCCAGCGACAGCTCTCGCGAGGCGGCCTGGAACGCCAGGGGGTACAGCCACCGGTACACCGTGTAGCCGAGGAAGAGTCCGGCGAAGAGCAGCACCTCGGTGCCCAGGAACAGCCACATGCCGAGACGCACGGCATAGTTCTGCACATCGATGCTGTCGAAGTGATGCGCGAGGTACCACGGGTGCTCGTGCCCGTGCTCGCCCTTGGCGGCGGCAGCGTCAGACATTCTTCGCCCCGGAACTCGATCGCGTGGGGGAGGACAGGCTTCGCCTGGCCGACCCCGTCGCGGGAGGGTTTGGGAACCCTATCAGGGTTCCCATCTCAAACGACGACATGTTCCACTTCCTCACCCTTCTTCTGATACGTGTACGGCTCCTCGTCGCAGATGGGCGGCGTGATGAAGTTGTGCTTCGGCGGCGGCGAACTGGTCTTCCACTCGAGCCCGGCCGCGCCCCACGGGTTGTCGCCGGCGATCGAGCCGTACTTCAGCGCGTAGATCAGATAGATGATGATGATCAGCACGCCCAGCGCCAGCAGCGTCGACCCCGCCGTCGAGGCCACGTTGAGCGCCCAGAACTTGTCGTCGTACATGTAATAGCGGCGCGGCTGGCCGAGGTTGCCCAGGAGGAACTGGGGAACGAAGGTGGCGTTGAAGCCAAGGACGATGAAGGCCGCCGCCACCATGGCCCAGCCCTCGTGGTACATGCGCCCGAACATCTTGGGGAACCAGTAGTGGATGGCGCCGAAGAAGGCGGTGATCACCGCGCCCACCATGATGAAGTGGAAGTGGGCCACGACGAAGTACGTGTCGTGCCAGTGGACGTCCAGCGACACGGTGGCCACCGCGATGCCGGTCATGCCGCCGAACACCAGAAAGAACAGGAAGCCGCAGACGTAGACCAACGTCGCCCGGATGGCGATCGACCCCCTGTACATGGTCATCACCCAGTTGAAGACCTTGATGGCCGTGAACACGCCGACCAGCATCGAGATGATGGCGAAGGCCCCGTTGTCCAGCGCCGACTGGCCGGTGACGAACATGTGGTGGCCCCAGGCGAAGAACCCGACGAAAGTGATGCCCAGCGACGAATAGGCGATCATCTTGTAGCCGAACATGTTTTTGCGGCTGACCGAGGTGACGAGCTCGCTGATGACGCCCATCGACGGCAGCACCATGATGTAGACCGCGGGGTGCGAGTAGAACCAGAACATGTGCTGGAACATGATCGGGTCGCCCCCGCGGGCCGGGTCGAAGAACCCGAAGCCGAAGACGCGCTCGATGCCGACCAGCAGCGACGTCAATCCGATGACCGGCGTCGCCAGCACCTGGATGATGCTGGTGGCGTAGGCGGCCCACACGAACAGCGGCATGCGCATCCAGGTCATGCCCGGGGCGCGCATGGTGTGAACGGTGACGATGAAGTTCAGGCCGGTGAGGATCGACGAGAACCCGATGACGAAGATACCGAGCAGCGCCGGGAATAGGGTTGAGGGCGTGCTCAAACTGTAAGGCGCGTAGAACGTCCAGCCGGCGTCGACGCCACCGGCGGCCACCGCGTACAGCAGCAGCCCGGCGCCGACGGCGTACACGTACACCGACAGGAGGTTGAGGCGCGGGAAGGCGACGTCCTTCGCGCCGAGCATCAGCGGCAGGCAGAAGTTGCCGAAGATGCCGGGCACCGCCGGGATCATGAACATGAAGATCATGACCACGCCGTGGAGCGTGAACATCCGGTTGTAGGTGTTCGCGCCCATGATGGTCTTGTCGGGCGTCAGATGCTCCACGCGGAGTGCCATGGCGAAGATGCCGCCCAGCAAGAAGGCCAGCATCGTCAGGACCAGGTACATCAGCGCGATGCGCTTGTGGTCGAGCGTGAACAGCCACGACTTGATGCCGCGATCGGCATTGATGAAACTGATCTCGGGCAGGCTCGGCGCCGCGTCCGGCGCCATCGCCATCGTACTGGCGGGGGCGCTGGTGCTACTTGGGGACTGGGCCATAAACCGGCTCCTTCGCTGGCAAGTTCTCCAGGTTCTCGGTCCGGAGAGACTTGATGTACTCCACGAGAGCCGCGGCCTCGGGCGCAGTCAGCTTGCCGCGGAAACTAGGCATCACCTGGGCGTACCCCTTCACCACCTTGGTGTAGGGGTCCATCATAGATTCGGTCAGATAGCCTTCGTCGGCCACGACGGTCTGGCCGGTGGCCAGGAGCGTGGGCCGGGAAAACAGGTCGACCCAGGTCGGGCCGATGTGAGGTCCGCCGTCGACCGAGTGGCACTTGAGGCAGCCCTGGGCCACGGCGACGCGACGCCCGTAGCTGACGAGATCGCCCCGCATGCCCTCGGCCGTCTCGCCCGCGCCGCTCGAATCCACGCGCCCGGCGAGGCCCTGGCGTTGCTGGGCGAGCCACCGGTCGAACTCCGCCGGCGCCAGCACCACCACCTCGCCCACCATCTGCGAGTGCCAGGTGCCGCAGAACTCGGTGCAGTACAACCGATACCGGCCGGTCTTCGTCGCTTCGAACCACAGCTCGGTGTACCGCCCGGGCACCACATCCTGCTTCACGCGGAACTCGGGCACGAAGAACGAATGGATGACGTCGCGGCTGGTCATCAGGAGGCGCACAGGACGGTTCGCCGGCACGTGCAGCACGGCGTTGGCATTCGGTCCGTCGGGATAGGCGAAGTGCCACATCCACTTCTTGGCCGTGACGTACACGTCCATCGAGTTCTTGGGCGGCGTCGTGTACCAGATGTAGTCCTTGAAGCCGATCCAGACCCAGGCGAGGAAAAACAGCAGCGGCACGGCGATGATGACCGTCTCGAATTTGCCACTGGGGTTGACGATGACCGTCGACGCGTGGGGCTTGGTCTCCCGGTACTTGAAGAAGAGGCCGACCGCCAGCAGGCCCACGCCGACCGAGGCCACCATGGTCACGGTCACCACGAAGTAGTGGAGCAAGTCCACCTTCATGGCGAAGGTCGACGCCTGCTCCGGCAAGAACAGGAGCGTGAGCATCACGTCGTTGAGTACCCGCATGATCTCGTTCATGCGTTCTCCTTCCGACGGCGCATGATCAACTCCTTGCGCCACAAAACGCCGAGGAGTCCGAACAGCGCCAGCCCCGACAACCCCGCGCCGATCCGCACGAACGCAGCTGCGTAGGGGGTGTAGCGCTTCTGGAACGGGTCGTACCTGAAGCAGGAGATCAGCACCCGGTCGAGCGCAGTGCCCACGCGGCCTTCGCTGGCCTCGACGACCGCGAAGCGGAAGTCGCGCTCGGGGAAGTCCACGCCGTAGAGGTAGCGGGCAATTTTTCCCTCGGGCGAGAGCACGAACGCCACAGCGCTGTGGGCGAACTGCTTCGACTGCGGGTCGTACTTGTAACGGAAGCCAACCGCCTCGGCGAGCTTGGCCGCGGCCGCCGTATCAGGCGAGCGATCGACCACGAACCGCCAGTCGGTGGGCACCGAGTGGTCGAGCGCGCGTAGGAGGCGGCGCTGCTGGGTGTTGGCCGACTTGTCGTCTTCCTTGGGATCGATGCTCACCGCCAGGCCGTAGAAGTCTTTCCCCAGCTTCAGGCCCGTCGTCTTGACCGCCTTGACCAGCCCTGCGTGGATCAGGTTGCACAGCATCGGGCAGCGGTAGTACCCGATCGTCACCACCACCGGCTTGCCTCGCCCCAGGATGTCGGCGATCGCCACCCTGTTGCCGTGCCCATCGGTGAACACCAGATCCTTCGGCACCGTCTGGCCGAGGTTTTCGATGACGTCGATGTCCGCGGCGCTCACGGGGCCCTCGCCGCCTGCCACGTTGGGCAGCGGCCCGTGCTTCTTGCCGTAGAACGACGCAAACAGCAGGAGCAACGCGAGCTTCATGGCTGCGCTCCTGCGAGGTCGGCCATCGCCTTGTCGATCGGGATGTGAATGAGCCCCTTGGCGCGGTCGGACCAGCCGTAGGTGGTCAGACGGGCGTTCATCTCCTTCTTCCACACCTCGAGGCGCCGGTCGCCGTCGAACTCGACGGTGTCCATGATGCCGATCTCGGCCTGACCTATCGCCGTCGGTTTCGCGGCCACCCCGCGCGTCTCCTGCAGCATGGCCGTGTCGTGGTTCAGGATCAAAGCCGCGATCACCGCCGAGATGGCGAAGATGAAAAGTGAGACCACGCCGACCACGACGATCTTGCGCAGATTGATGTCGTCTTCGTTGCCGACGTGACTCATGGTTGCCTGTACCGGAGCGAGACGTCGATGAAGGGATCCTTCACCGGCACCGTGAAGTGGCCCCTGATGCGCCAGATGGTGGCGGCCACGGCCAGCCCGCCCACACCGACGAACGCCGTGACCAGCGACCAGTGGAAGACGGGCCCCGACGGGCTGAGCGTCGGGATGATCAGCCAGTAGTGGTCGACGAGGTTCACGAAGACCATCCACCAGGCGACCTTCGCCAGGTGCAGCGGACGCCGCTTCAGGTTCTTGAACAGCAGAATCACGAAGGGGATGGCGAAGTGGCCGACGATGAGGAAAATGCTGACCGGCGCCCAGCCCGCGTTCATGCGCACGGTGAAGAACGGGATCTCCTCCGGAAGGTTGGCGATCCAGATCAGCATGAACTGCGAGAAGCCGATGTACGCCCAGAAGGCGGTGAAGGCGAGCATCAGCTTGCCCAGGTTGTGGGTGTGCTCGGGGGTGACGTACTCGCCGAAGAGATCCTTGCCTCGGGCGCGCACCGTCGCCAGCACGATGATCGACAGCGTGGTGAGGAAACTGCCCGCGAAGTAGTAGACGCCAAAAATGGTGGAAAACCAGAACGGGTTCAAACTCATCAGCCAGTCGAAGCCGGCGAATGCGAACACGATGGCCATGAAGGGAAGGCCGCCCGCCGAGAGCCGGCGCTGTCTGACCGTCAGTGCGACCTCGCCCGTCGTGTCCTGCTTCGTCGAGAAGCCGAACAGACGGTTGGCGATGAAGCCGGCGATGAGGAAGTAGAGGGCGGTGCGGACCAGGAAGAAGGTGACGTTGAGGTATTTGGCCTTGTGGTGGAGGAGATGCAGCTCGTGCTCGGTGAGACCGGCCGGCGGGCTGACCCACATGTAGATGTGCTTCATCCCGATCGCCACCGGGATGAACAGCAGCAGGAACACCACCACCGAAGCCGCCATCACCTCGATCGGGCGGCGGAGCACCGTCATCCACTTGGCGTGGAAGGCGTGGAAGATCATCAGCAACACCAGCGACGCGAACCCGATCCCCGCCCAGTAGGTGAACGCCACCAGGTACGAGAAATAGGAGTCCTTGGGGTTCATGGCGAACCCGGCCAGCGTCGCGGCAAGTCCGACCACGCCCAGCAGACCGGCGCGGGTCATCCATGCGCGTCCGCCCTGAAACTTTTCCACGTCGGCGATGCTCACTGCGCTTGCCTCTCGAGCCGTGCGCGCTCCTCGGGAGGCGCCTTGTCCAGGGGCGCGGCCTGACTCAGCTGCAGCGCCTTGACGTAGGCCACGACGGCCCAGCGGTCGCGTACCGGCAGCTCGCCGGCGTAGGAGGCCATCAACCCGAAACCCTGGGTGATGACGTCGTAGAGGTACCCAACCGGGCGGTCGTTGTAGAGGTGGAGCGAGGGCGGCGGCCGGAGGGCCATCTGCTTGGCGACGATGCTGTTGCCGTCGCCGACCGGGCCGTGGCAGGTGGCGCAGGTGATGTTGAAGCGCTTGCGTCCCAGCGCCAGCAGCTGGTGGTCGACCTTCACCGGGAACTGGGTGACGTAGACGTCACCCGTCGGGCTGGCGGTCTTGCCACCGGAGAGCGCCGCGTTCATCACCACGCGCTCGCGCGGCACCGTGCCGGCCGGCGGCTGGCGCATGGTGAGGCCGTCGTCGTAGAAGTCGCTGGCCCCGTACATCTGCACGCGCGGCTGCCGAGCGGCCATCGGATTCAGGAGATCCTCGTCGCAGCCGGCGAGGAGGACGAGTGTGAGCAGCGCGCGCTTCATCGTTGTTCCGGTCATCGTTCCGGCTCCACGATGACCTGGACGTCGCTGGCGCCGACGATGCGCACGTCGTTGGACACGTCGGCGGCGTCGGCGTCCTTCGCCAGCTCGATCGACAGGAAGAAGCCGTCGATGGAGGCTTTCTCGAAGTTGGCCCACTCGAAGGTGGGGAAGTACGGCTCGGGCAGGCGGATCAGCGCCATCAGCCCCACGAACGCCGCGATGCCGCCGAACAGCACCATCATCTCGAAGGTGATCGGGATGAAAGCCGGAGCGCTGTGCGCTGGCCGGTTGGCGACGTTGATTGGAAAATCGATGGCGTTCATGAACACCATCATCGAATAGGCCGCCACGATCCCGGCGAGGCCGGCGCAAAAGACGATCTTCGGCACCCAGACCCGCGTGATGCCCAGCGCCTCCTCGAGCCCATGCACCGGGTACGGCGTGTGGGTGTCGATGCGGGTGTGCCCCTTCTCGCGCATCTTGCGCGTCCCCTCGAGCAGGGCCGACGTGGTGCGGAACTCGGCCACCACGAAGCGGCGCGGGACGAATGCCTCGTCCATCAGTGCGCCTCCTCGATCTCGTGGCGCAGCTCCTTGACCTCGGTCAGGGCCACGGCGGGAATGAACTTCAGGAACAGGAGCATCGCCGTCGAGAAGAAGCCGATGGTGCCGGTGAAGAGGCAGATGTCCACCCAGGTGGGCGCGTAGCTGCCCCAGCTGGCGGGCGTGAAGTCGCGGTGGAGCGACGTGACGATGATGACGAAGCGCTCGCACCACATGCCCACATTGACAAGGAGAGCGACGAACCAGATCAGCACCAGGTTGTTGCGCGCCGACTTCCACCACAGCACCTGAGGGACGAGGATGTTGCAGAACATCATCAGCCAGTAGACGCCGGCGAAGGGGCCCGTCTGGCGGACCTTGAAGAAGACCGAGAACTCGTAGGGATCGCCCGAGTACCAGGCGACGAAGTGCTCCATCAGGTAGCCGAAGCTGACCATCATCCCGGTGGCCAGCATGACTTTGCACATGTTCTCGATGTGCCGCATCGTGACGACGTGCTTGAGGCCCAGGAAGTGCCGGGCCGGGATCATCCACGTCAACACCATGGCGAAGCCCGAGAAGATGGCGCCGGCGACGAAGTACGGCGGGAAGATCGTCGTGTGCCAGCCAGGAAGGAGCGACGTCGCGAAGTCAAAAGACACCACCGAGTGCACCGAGAGCACCAGCGGGGTGGACAGGCCGGCCAGCAGCAAGTAGGCCCACTTGTACTCGGCCCAGTGCCGGCCCGAGCCGCGCCAGCCCATGGCGAACATGCCGTAGACGACGCGCTTGACCTTGCTCTTGGCGGAATCCCGCATGGCCGCCAGGTCGGGGATGAGGCCGAGGTACCAGAACAGCAGCGAGATGGTGAAGTAGGTGGAGACCGCGAACACGTCCCAGACCAGCGGCGACTTGAACTGCGGCCAGATGCCCTGCACCGACGGGTACGGCAAGAGCCAGTACGCCGCCAACCAGGGGCGGCCGGTGTGAATCAGCGGGAACAGCAGCGCGCACATGACCGCGAACAGCGTCATCGCCTCGGCGAAGCGGTTGATCGAGGTGCGCCACTTCTGCTGGAACAGCAGGAGGATCGCGGAGATCAGCGTCCCGGCGTGGCCGATGCCGATCCACCAGACGAAGTTGATGATGTCGAAGGCCCAGCCGACCGGGATGTTGTTCCCCCAGACGCCGATGCCTTTGACCAGGACGTAGCCGATGGTGATCACCAGCAAGCCCAGCATGCCGAGCGCCACGGTGAAGCACAGCCACCAGCCCTTGCCGGCGCCGCGCCAGACATGGTTCAGCAGGCTGTCGTTGATGGTGCGATCGGTGTGCGTGCCCTCGATGAGCGGGCGCGTCTCGATGGGATCGTGGGCCGAGGCTGTCGCGTTACCAGCCATGGTTCACCGGGAGAGTTGGCTGGATGGACGGGCTCTGCCCGGCCACCCAGCGGGGGCACGGGGGGACGCAGAGGGGGCCCACACGAGGCGCGCCAAGCAAGGTCACGATCGTGCCGCCGGGCGGTCCCCCCGATCTCATGACAGCTCCGGGTTGGGGTTGCGGATGCGGGCCAGGTAGGCGGTGCGCGGGCGGGTGTTCAGCTCGTGCAGGAGGTTGTAGCGCCGCTCGTCCTCGTGCAGTTTGGTGACCTTCGCCTCGGCGTCGTTCAGCGAGCCAAAGGTGATGGCGCCGCCCGGACAGACCTGCTGGCAGGCGGTCTGGATCTCGCCGTCCTTGATCGCGCGGCCCTCGACGCGGGCGTCGATCCGCTTGCTCTCGATGCGCTGCACGCAGTACGTGCACTTCTCCATGATGCCGCGCGATCGGACGGTGACGTTCGGGTTGCGGTGCATCTTCTCGACGGGCGAAATCGCGTCCTGGTAGTCGAGGAAGTTGAAGCGGCGGGCCTTGTAGGGGCAGTTGTTGCTGCAGTACCGAGTGCCGATGCAACGGTTGTAGACCATCTCGTTGAGCCCCTCGTCGCTGTGGACGGTGGCGTTGACCGGGCAAACGTACTCGCAGGGAGCCGTCTCGCAATGCATGCACATGTGCGGCTGGGTGATGGTCTCGAGGTGATCGTCGTCGAAGTCGTTCAGGCCCTTGTCGGTGTAATAGCGATCGAGGCGGATCCAGAACATCTCGCGGCCGATGCGCACGTTCTCGCGGCCGACGACGGGCGTGTTGTTCTCGGAGGCGCAGCCCATGACGCAAGCGTTGCAGCCCGAGCACTTCGACAGATCGATGGCCATCGCCCACTTGTACGGCTGCTTGCTGTAGTCGACCGGCGTGTGGATGACCGGGTTCGGCCTGCGGCGGGCCTCGATCAGTTCGTGGACCTCGCCCTTCTTCGACTCGAACTCCTTGAGCGTGGTGGCGATCGCCGGCTGGCGCTCTTCCATGGCCCAGTGGTCCTGGGTGATGCCGAACCTGTGGCGGGGGCGCGCGGTCTTGGCCAGCCTGGCGCCGCGGGTGAACCAGGGCGCGTCGCTCGGCCGCAAGAGATTGGCGTTGAAGCCGATGCCGACACCGCGCGCCTCGGCCCCCTTGCGGCCGTAGCCGAGCGCGATGGTCACCGACTCGTCGGCATGACCGGGCTGGATGTACGCCGGGCCGGTGACGTGGCGGTCGCCGATCTCGACGCGGACGATGTCGCCGGTCTCGATCTCCTGGACCTTCGCCGTGGTCCGCGACAGCAGGATGGCGTTGTCCCAGGTGATCTTGGTGATCGGGTGCGGCAGCTCCTGCAGCCAGACGTTGTTGGCGAAGCGGCCGTCGAAGACCTTGTGGTCGACCGCGAACGACACCTCGATCTCGCCGCCCGCCGGCACCTTGCTGAGGAGCCCGCCGACGGCGGCGGTCAGCCCCCCGTCGACCCGTGGCGTCTCGGGCGCGATGGCCGTCCGATCGATCACACCCTTCGACAGCCAGCTCTCCCATGTCCCCTCGAAGCCGGGCATGGTCGACCAGCCCTGGGTCGTCGCCTGGCGCTGCCAGTACGTCTTCAGAAGCTGGTACGTGCCGCGGTCACCTTCGCCGACGAAAGCTGCGAGGAGATCCGCCTCGGTGACGCTGCTCCACAGAGGCGCGATGAGCGGCTGGATGATGGAAGCGGTCCCATCGGTACCGCGGGCGTCGCCCCAGGACTCGAGGCTGTGTGCGGCCGGCACGATGGTGGTGACGGCGGCGGCCGTCTCGTCCTCGTGGAGCGCCAGGTACATCGTCTCGCCGACCCGCGACAGCAGCTTGTCGAGCTTGAAGTCGACCGGCGCGCCGTAGACCGGGTTACGCGCGGTGATCACCAGCGTGTCGACGCCGCCGGCCGCGATCTCCTCGACCAGGCCGCGGAGCGCCTCGCTACCGGCCAGCGCGTCGTGCCGCACGCCAGTCCGGAAAGTCACGCTGGTGCCGATGTTGCCCAGCGCCGCGTTCATGGCGTGGGCCAGTGCGTGTACGGCGGCCGGCTGGCGGCGGCCGGCGATCACCAACGACTTGCCCCGCGCCGTGACCAGGTCCTTGGCCGCAGCGGCCGCCCAGCGCGCGTCGACGCGGATCTGCGGCTGCGCGCGGGGGAGCCCGGCCAGCGCCGAGAGGCCGTCGAGACCCGGCTGCTTCGCCAGCTCGGCCAGCACGGCCTGCGCCACCGCCACCACCTCGGAACCGCGGATGCGCAGTCGATGATCGGCCATCGTCCCCGTCGGGGTCAGGCAGGGCTCGACGACGTAGAGCCGGCTCATGTCGTGACTGGGCGTGCGCCCCGCGGAGAACTCCCGGTGGAGCCGCACCTGCTCGGGACCGTCCGTCAAGAAGTCGGCGTCCAGTGACAGGATCACCTGCGCCTTGGTCAGATCGTGGCGGGCCTCGAGTGGCTTGCCGAACGCCAGGCGCGCGCCCTCGGCCGCGCCATCGGAGGCCACCGCTGAGAACGACACGAACTTCGCCTTGGGGAACTTCTGGAGGACGCGGCCCTTCAACTCGGCCACCAGCGGCGAGGTCGACGGCTCGACCAGGAAGCGCAGCTTGGCGCCACCGTCCTTGGCCAGCTCGATCCCGCGCCCGGCGATGTGGGCGAGGAAGGACCGCCAGGCGAGCGGCTGGCCCTTGTGCGCGAGCTGCTTGGCGCGGTGGTCGTCGTAAAGACCGAGCGGCAGTGCCTGCTCGTAGACCGACGTGGCTCCCAGGCTGTCGGGATGATCGGGGTTGCCCTCGATCTTCGTCGGCCGGCCCGAGTGGCTGTCGACGAGGAGCCCCATCGCGTAGCCCTCGAGCGCGTAGGCGGTCGCGAAGTGGAGCGCGTTGCCGGGCGTCACCTCCGGCGGCTGCTTCACGTACGGCACCACCTTCTGATTGGGCCGCGTGCAGGCCGCGCCGGTCAGCGCCAGGGACGCGCCCATCAGATGGATGAAGCCGCGGCGCGAGGTCTCGTCCAGCGTGTCGGCATCCGGCGGAAACTCGTAGCGCCGCTCGGTTTCGATGTCCGATGATCCGGCCCGCTCCTCGAGGCTGCGCCACTGCTTGGGCGCCTGGCCCAGGATCTTCAGCGAGGTCAGCTTGGGCCCGGAGCTCATCGACTTTTTCATCGATGGCACGTGGTGCAGCTGGTGCGGGTGTGGACCTGGTTCTTCTCGGCGAGCATCTCGCCCACTTCCCGTTCCTTACCCTTCTCCGGCTGCCACTCCATGTTGGTCACTTCTTCCGTGGGGCGCAGGTTCGGCGCAGGATTCTTGTGGCAGTCGAGGCACCAGCTCATGGTCAGCGTGTGCGCCTTCTGCACGGCGGGCATCTGGTCGACGCGGCCGTGGCAGGTCACGCATCCGACGCCCTTGCTCACATGGATCGAGTGGTTGAAGTAGACGAAGTCCGGGACATCGTTCACCTTCTGCCAGACGATCGGCTTGCCCTCGATGAAACTACGACGGACCGGCTCGAGCAGCGGGCTCTGGTTCCAGATCTGCGAGTGGCAGTTCAGGCAAAGCTGGGTGGACGGCAGTCCGGCGTGCGGCGAGCGCTCTACCGTGGTGTGGCAGAAGCGGCAATCGATCCCCTCGTCACGGGTGTGATGCCGGTGATCGAACTGGATCGGCTGCTCGATCGGATCCTGCATCCCGCGAGCCATCGGCGTGCGCTGGTACCCGAGGACGCCGAGCGTGCCGGCTGCCGCCCCGCCGCCCAGCACGAGAAGCGACAGACGCGCCATCACGTTGTGCCTCGGGCGGAACAGAGCAGGCATGAGGGCTGGCGTGCATATAGTCCGCGCGAGGAAGTCAGGTCAAGCGGATTCGGGGTTGCCGCTTACCTCATCACCACTCGGCGTGTACACCGACGGAGGGAAGCGCGATCCGGTAGCCGCGCGAGTTCAGCGTTCCGTTCACTTCCTGCTTGAGGTCGTAGACCTCGCGCGACAGCGTGCTGTTGACCAGCTCGACGTAGGCGTCGAGCACGAAACGGTCGAACACGAAGCGCTTGTCGACGCGCAGATCGAGCTGGAAGAACGGATCGAGGCGCCGGTAGTCCACCAGTGACGTGCGCAGGTCGAACACCGGGTACAGGCGTCCGGTGTTGTAGTGGATGCGCGAGCCGAGCGTGTACCCGCGTCGCAGCCGGTACCCGAGCACCAGGTTGACGATGTGGCGCTGGTCCCAGTCGGAGGGGACGCGTTGCCGGAAGTAGCCGATCGCGCGTTCACTCTTCGACAGCGTGTAAGCGAGCCAACCGTAGAGCCGCTGACCGAGCGGCCGCCGCAGCATCACCTCGAGGCCGTAGCTCCGGCCGTCCCGCACCTCGACGAGGGGGCCGGTCGTGGCGTCGGTGAGGAAGAGGCTGGCGAGGTCTGTCAGGTGGAGCCGCTGGTAAAACGCCGTGGCGTCGAGGGACAGCGTCCTCGCCAGCGGCGCCTCGACGCCGAAGCTGCCCTGCAGCGAGGTCTGGGTGCCGTAGTCGTCGAGGCCGAAGCCCTCGAAGCCCGGCACCGCCACCGGCAGGCTGGCCATCTGCGCGAAGCGTCCCGCGCTCGCCTTGAGCCACACGTCACCGGCGGGGCGGAAGCGCACCGTGAGGCGCGGGCTATCCTCGATCGCCCAGGCTTGCTGCTCGAGGAAGACGTCGGTGCGGATGCCGGGTGAGAGGGAGAGGCGCGAGCCGGCGCGGAAGGTGAATCCCAGGTAACCGCCCAGCGCCTGGACGTCGCGGTTCTGGAACAGGTCCTGGCGCATCTCGGGCGCGATCTCCGACGTCGGCCAGTAGCGCTGGAACTCGGCGTCGCCGCCCAGCTCGAGATCCGCCCACGAAGCCAGCGCGCGCCCGTACGACAGCCGCGGCGCTGCGGTCACCGACCTCATGGCGATCGGCCGCGAGGCGATCTCGGTGATCGACGTGGACGACTCGTCGCGGCTGGCGAGCATGCCCACCTCGGCACGCCCGCCCAGCACCCTGCCGTCCCAGCGCACGTCGACGCGATGGAACTGCAGACGGATGTGTTGCAGCTCGTCCGTGACGCCGTCGTCGGTCTGGGACAGCAGCAGCACCCGACGGCCGAGGTGGTCCCCCGACCCGAAGGCGAACACCGTCAGGCGCCCAGGCCCCATCGTGTGCTCCGCGCGCACCTGGTAGTCCCAGTACCCGAGCTCGTAGTTCTCCTGCAGCGCCGAGACAAGGAGGCCGGTGTACGAGTAGCGCCCCGCCACGGCGATGTTGCCACGCCCCTCGTTGAACGGCGCAGCGACGATACCGCCGGCGTCGAACAGCCGGACGTCCAGCGACGCATGGGGACGATCCACCTGCGGAGCCGCCGTCTTCGCCGCGACGATGCCGGAGACGTAGCGTCCATAGCGGACCGGGTAACCGCCGGGATAGAAATTGATCTCCTGCAGGAAGAACGGGTGGATCACCGACGGGCCGAGCGCGAAGTGAAACAGCGTCGGCATGCGCACGCCGTCCAGGAAGAAGCCGGTGTTCCCCGGATTCGCCCCGCGGATCGTGTACAGCGCCAACGGCCACAGCACCTGCGACACACCCGGCAGCGACTCGATGACCCTGAAAGGATCTCCCATCGAGCCCGGGACGCGCGTCAACTCCTCCTCGCGCAAGGTGGTGCGTGCGGCGCGCTCGTCGGGTGGGGTCACCACCGTCTCGTAGCGCTCGCCGGTCTGGCGCGGCGCCAGCCGGAAGATCTGTTCTTCGCCGCCGGCCTCGACTTTCAGATCCAGCGGCTCGAACCCCGGGTGCTGCACCTGCACCCGCCGCGGCCCGGACTCGACTTCGAGCAGGAAGCGCCCGCTGTCGTCGGCCTCGCCGGCGGGAACGGCGTCGACGGTGATCGCCGCACCCCCGAGCGGCTGGCGCGTCCCCTTCGACAGGACCTGGCCACGCAGCGGGACCGCGAGCAGCAGGGCTATTGCGGCGTGTCCCAGCACTTGCGACGGGAGTCCTCATCCGGTCCGAAGCACGTGGCCCACAGCCCGTCCCGGCTCGACGCCACCCGATCGCGGATGACGACGCCCAGACGCGCCCCGGCGACGGCGACGTCGGAGACCCGGTGGGCCAGCACCTGCTCCTCACCGGTGACCAGATCCCGGTTCACCAGCTCGCCGACCAGATCTTGTCCGGAGATGCGCATGATGCCGAAGACGGTGCGCGGGGTGACGCTGACGTCGCTGATCGCACTGGCCACCACCCGTGACTCGCCGGTCCGGTCGTCGCCGAAATACAGGTCGGCGGCGTTGCGACCGTAGTGCGCCCAGTACACCAGCAGGCGCTCGGCTCCACGGCCGAGGAAGAAGAACCCGCCCTGCGGCACCAGCGCTCCGTGCGGCGACAGCTGGCGCGGCGGCGAGTCGAAGTCGCCGTCCACCAGCATCAGGCGCCCTTCGGGATCCGGGTCGATGACGTCGACGTCGATGTAGGCCAGCTTCGCGCCGTCCTCGGTGAACCGCGGACCGACCGGCCGGAAACCCAGCAGGCGAAAGCGTCCATCCGACTGCCGGAACTCGGCGACGCGACCGTGGCTGTCGAAGAACAGCGAACGATCGCTCCCCGGCCGCGCCAGGATGCTCGAGGCGTCGCTGAGGCCCGCCGGCAGGTCCAGCGTCCGATCGGCGCCGGTCTGCACGTTGAAACTGTGCATCCTCGCCGGGGCGCCTGCCACCGCTGTTTCGGTGTAGACGAAGTCGGCTCCGGTGAACCCCAGCCAGCAGCAGGTTGCGGCGCCAGGGAGGCGCATCTCTTGCCGCGTCTCGAGGTTGAAGACCAGGGTCCGTATCTGGCCGGGATCGGCGACCGCCAGCGCAGCGTAGCGCTCGTCGTCGCGCAGCAGGAACCGGGTCACACGCGGCCGCAGCGCCTCGAGCGGCGCCTCGGCCCCGTCCAGGCGGGTCAGCATCCGGTCGTCCCCGCCGACGAAGTAGACCCGATCCTCGCCGACGATCTGGGACTCGCCCGAGCTCGGGCCCAGCGCCCGTTCTGTTCCACGCACCGCGCGCAGGCGCAGCTCGGGCAACCGCTGCCCCGGCACCGCGGCCAGGTAGAGCCACGATCGCAGGCCGCCGTCCACGTTGATCGACAGGACGTCGGGGATTCTTTCGAGCACCTCACCATTCGCAAAGGTGGCCCGCGCCAGCGTCGCCACGCGCAGGCCACCCGCCGGCGGCGCGCCCTCCGAGAGGCGCTCGTCGACCATGTAGTAGCGGATGCCGGCGGCGTCGACGCGTGGCCGCCAGGAATCACGATCGACGATCCCGCTCATCACGGTCCGCTGCTGGCCGTCCTTCCAGCGCACCAGTTCCTCGTCGTAGGTCCCCGACCGCATCGGTGTCGGCTGCTGCTGGCGCCGGATGTACGTCACCCAGGGCTCGCCGCCGAGGGTGATGAAGTCGGGCCGGTCGATGTTCCGTCCCGCCGCCAGCCGGCGTCCCTCCACCGGCAGCTCCGGCGGCAAGCAGGCGCCAACCGCGAGACAGAGAATCAACAGTCGGCTCACGCCGACTCTTCTACGTCCGCCAGCTCCTGGGGGAAGCGGGCGATCATCACCTGGCTGACCTGCCCCTCCACCTCGTCCTCGGTGCGCAGCTCCATGATCTCCTCGACCAGCGCTTCGGCCTCGGAGATGCTCGTGGCGCGAATGATCGATTTCAGCACCGGGATCTGCCTGGGCGCCATCGACAGGTCGCGCAGCCCCAGGCCCAGCAGGACCCAGCACAGCAGCGGATCGCCCGCCATGTCGCCGCACATCGCCACCGGCTTGCCCGCGCGATTGGCCGCCGTCACGACCTGGCGGATGGCCCGCAGGATGCCCGGGTGCAGGGGGTGGTACAGGTACCCGACGTGTTCGTCCTGGCGGTCCGCCGCCAGCGAGTACTGGATGAGGTCGTTGGTGCCGATGGTCAAGAAGTCGCACTCCGCCGCCAGCAAGTCGGGGATGAACGCGGCGCTCGGCGTCTCGATCATCACCCCCAGCGGCAGCTTCGGATCGTGCGCCACGCCGAGGCCGGCAAGCTCCTCGCATACGTCGGCGCATACCTGCTTGGCCGCGCGCAGCTCCGCCACGCCCGAGATCATCGGGAACAGGATCCGCATCGGCGCCACCGCGCCTGCCCGGTACAGGGCCCGCAGCTGCATCTTGAAGACGTCGCGGTGCCACAGCGAAAAGCGGATCGACCGCAGCCCCATCGCCGGGTTGCTGCCCGCCGGGATACGTACCGAGGCCGGTAACTTGTCGCCCCCGAGATCCAGCGTGCGGAAGGTGGCGACGCGGCCACCCAGCATCTTCAGGGCCGCCACGGCGTGCTGGTACTGCTCCTCCTCGGACGGCAGATCCGCGCGCTCGAGGTACAGGAACTCCGTGCGGAAGAGGCCAATTGATTCGGCGCCCAGTTCCACGGCCGCCGGCACCTCCTCGAGGAGCTCGACGTTCGCCGCCAGGTGGACCCGGACACCGTCCACCGAGGTCGCCGGCGCCTCACGCGCCTGGGAGAGCCGCTCGGAACGCGCCAGGTTGCGTGCTGACCGCGCCGCGTAGCGAACCAGGGCGTCCTCGTCGGGATCCAGGATCACCTCGCCCCGGCCCCCATCGACTATCACCGTCATCCCCGACCGGATCTCGGGAACGAAGCCATGTACGCCCACGACGATCGGGAGACCCAGTGCCCGCGCCACCACCGCCGTGTGCGAGGTCTTGCCGCCGCCTTCGGTCACGAACCCGGCAACGCCAGTGCGCCCCATCATTGTGATCTCGGCCGGCCCCAGATCGTGCGCGACCACCACGGAGCCCTTTTGCACCTGCTCGTGGCCCGGCTGGGCCATGCCGACCAGGTTCCGCAGGACACGCTCGCCGATCATGTCGACGTCGCTGCGCCGCTCGCGGAAGTAGGGATCCTCGATCCGGTTGAACACGGCGCGGATCTGGTCCAGCGCTCGCCGCAGCGCCCACTCGGCCGACACCTTGTCGGCCCGGATGATCCGCCGCGTCTCCTCGACCACGTGCTGGTCGGCCAGCATCATCCGGTGGGCCTCTAGGATGGTGTACTCGTGCCCCGCCCCCTGTTCCGCTGCGATCTCGTGCTGGATCCGCTGCAGGTCGGCGTCACTCTTGGCTATGGCCTCTTCGAAGCGCTTGACCTCGCGGTCGACCTCTTCCGCGAAGATGCGCCGCTCTTGCACCTCGACCGGCCCGCCCAGGAAAACCGCGGTCCCGACCGCGATCCCCGGCGCCGCCCCCACCCCCGAAAGCTTGATCATCAGTCGTCCACTCCCTCATCGAATCCGGCGTTGATCAACGTCGCCAGCGCAGTCACCGCCTGCTCCGCATCGGGTCCTTGCGCCACGACGACGATCTCCATCCCGAACGCCGCCACCAACGTCAACAACCCCATGATGCTCTTGCCGTTGACCGATGTCCCATCCTTCTCGACCATCACTTCGGCCTTGAACCGCGCGGCGGTCTGCACGAATTTCACCGCCGCCCGCGCGTGCAATCCCAGCTTGTTGCGGATCTTCAGCGTGCGGCGGGCCTGCGTCGGCACCTTGTCGCCCGCACCCATGTCAGCGGGTCTCCCCCGCTGGCACCTTGCCGGTCAGTTCGGACCCGAGCCGGATCGAGCGCCGTCCCGACTCGCGCAACTCCTCGGCCAGCGCCTGCGGCGCGGCGTTCCGCCGTTCCACGGTGGCCAGCTTGATCAGCATCGGCAGGTTGACCCCGCACAGCACCTCCGCAGGCCGCGTCCCGTCCAGCATGGTCATCGCCGCGTGGAACGGCGTCGACCCGTGGATGTCGACCAGCATCAGCACGCCGGCACCCGCGTCCACCTCCTCGCAGCCGCGCGCGATCTTCTCGACGATCGAAGCGAACCCCTCCCCCACCCCGGCGCAGATCGCCGTCACCGCGGGCAGCTCGCCCACGATCGCGAACGCCGCCTGCACCATCGCCACCGCCGCCTGGTCGTGGGTGATCACGGCGACCCCGACCATGGTCGGGTTCTTGTGTCGCGGCGTCATGGGAGAACGCTCCTTGATGGCCATGTTTGCGCTCGCATTGTACCCGCTAGGTGACCGGCGGACGCCCGCGCTGGATGTCGCGGTGCCTCACGCGCACGTCGGACAGGCTCCGCATTCGATGTGCCAGCTCGGCGGCGATCACCACCGACCGATGCCGGCCCCCCGTGCAGCCGATGGCCACGGTGGCGTACGACTTCCCCTCGCGCTCGAAGGCCGCGATGCACAGGGTCAGCAGCTCCTCGGCCTTGCCCAGGAACAGGTTCGTCTCCGGATGTTCGAGCACGAACTGCCGCACCGGCTCGTCCTCACCGGAAAGCGGCGACAGCGCCTCGACGAAGAACGGGTTGGGCAAGAAGCGCACGTCCAGCACGATGTCCGCCTCGACGGGCAGTCCGTACTTGAACCCGAACGACAGAAGGGACACCGCCAGAGTGCCATCGGCCCGCCCGTAGCGCTCCAGCACCATGCCGCGGAGCCCGTGCACCGTCAGATCGGCGGTGTCGATGACGGTGGTCGCCTCCGTCCTCAAGTTCTGCAGGCGTTTGCGTTCGGCCAGAAGGCCGGCCCGGATGTCGTTGCCCGAAAGCGGATGCCGCCGCCGTGTCTCCGAGAAACGCCGGATCAGCACGTCGTCAGGCGCGTCGAGGAACAGCACTTCGATCGAGTGTCCTCCCGCGCGCAGGCCCGCCAGCACCGACGACGTGTCGTCGAGAAAGTCGCCGCTGCGTGCATCCACGACCAGCGCCGCCCGCGTCACCTCCTCGCGCACCGCCAGAAGCTCGATGAACTTCGGCAGGAGTGGCATCGGCAGGTTGTCCGCGCAGTAGTACCCGAGGTCCTCGAGCGTACGCAGCGCCGTCGACTTGCCCGCGCCCGACACCCCGGTGACCACCACCAGCTTCATTCGACGTCGTCCCGCAGCCGGCGCTTGCGCGCCTCGATCAGCGCCTGGTCCAGCCTTTCCTGAAACTCGCGTGCCGAGTGGTGGCCGCGCACCTGCAACAGCCGGTTGCGCGCCGCCACCTCGATGAGCGAGCTGACGTTGCGCCCCGGACTCACCGGGATGCGCAGCAGCGGCACGCCCACCTCGAGGATCTGGTACACCATCTCGTCCAGACCGAGACGCTCGGGCCCCTCGGCCTCGTCCCAGCGGACGAGTTCGAGCACGACCTCGACCTTCTTCTCGTCACGGACCGCGGCCACGCCGAACATGTCCTTGATGTTGATGATACCGATTCCGCGGACCTCCATGTGGTGCTTGATCAGCTCCGAGGCCCACCCGACGAGCATGTTGCCCGACGTGCGGCGCACCTCCACCAGATCGTCGGCGACCAGGCGATGACCGCGCATGATCAGCTCCAGAGCCGCCTCGGATTTGCCGATGCCGCTCTTGCCGAGGAGGAGGACCCCCACCCCGAGCACGTCCATCAGCACCCCGTGGATGCTGCAGGTCGGAGCCAGCTCGCGCTCGATGAAGGTCTGGACCGCCTCGATCGCGGCCGACGACGACAGCGGCGTCCGCAAGAGCGGCACATTGGTCTTGTTCGCGCTGTCGATCAGGTTCTGGGGGACGTCCAACCCCTTGGTGACCACGATGCACGCCGGCTCGAGCGCCATGAAGGTCTCGATGCCGTGACGGGCTTCATCGATGGGCAGGCTGGCCAGATACGACAGCTCCGTCGCGCCCAGGATCTGCACGCGCTCCGGGTGCACCTGCCGCACGTACCCGGCCAGCGCCAGCCCCGGCTTCTGCACCCGATGCAGCGCGATCCGCCGCCCCACCCCCGACTCCCCCGCCAGCAGCACCAGCCGTAAGCTGGCGCTCTCGCTCAGCAGCGAACGGACCGTGAGGATCGGTACCCGTGCTGCTGGCCCGCTCAATACTTGGCGTCCTCTTCCGTGATCACCTTGTACATGCCGGCGCCGTCGGGCGCTTCGATCAGGCGTTGCCGGAACAGGGCGTCCCGGAACAGCCGCGACAGGCGGGCCAGCGCCTTCAGGTGAATGCCCGTCGAGCTGGCGGGCGCGACCAGCATGAACACCAGGTGCGTCGGCTTGCCGTCGATGGAATCGAACTCCAGCCCCTCGACCGAACGCCCCAGTGCCCCGACCAGCTGGCCGACCGTGTCCATCTTCCCGTGCGGGATGGCGATACCGTCACCGATCGCCGTCGACGCCAGCAACTCGCGCTCTTCCAGGACCTTGCGCAGCAGATCCTTGTCGATCCCAGGCTGCCGCTCGGCCAGATGCCGCGACATCTCGGCAAGCACATCGGCTTTGGTGCTCCCGGACAGCGCGGAGATGATCAGATCCTGACGGAGAAAGTCGACGACTCTCATGGAATCTATGCTCGGGGATAGTGCGGCTGTCAGGCGGACGGCGCGCGGGCGCCCGTCTCGATCAGCCCGTAATTGCCATCTTTGCGGCGGTAGACGACCGAGATGCCCTTCGTGTCCATGTCCGTGAATACCATGAAGTCGTTTTCCACGAGGTTCAACTGCATCACCGCGTCCTCGACGCGCATCAGCCTGACCGTGAAGGTCGACTCCTTGACGACGTTGATGGCTGGAGCCTGAGGGACGGGCGCCAGCGGCTTCTTGGTCCTCCGCTCTTCCGCACGACCGCGCACCGGCTCCAACGCCTCGGCCCCCAGCACGCGCGCCCGCGCCGAGAAACCGGCTCCCTTCACGGGCTTGTGATCGCGAATCTTGTCCTTCCACTTGCGCACCTGGCGCTCGATACGCGCTGCGGCAAGATCGATCGACGAGTACATGTCCTCGGTCGTCTCCTTGGCCTTCACCAGGATGCCGTTCGGCATGGTGAGCGACAGCTCGACCGTGTGGTTGTGGTTGCGCTCCACGGAGAAAACCGCGTGAGCCGAGATCGGGTCGCGGTGGAAGTATTTCCGGATCCGCTCGAAGCGCTCCTCCGAGTACGCCTTCACCGCCTGCGACGCCTCCATGTGGCGAAACGTGGTCGACAGCTGCATCTGGTGTCTCCTCGGGTTCACAGCGCCGGAATCATGGACTTCAGAACACCTGTCGGCGCTTGCTGCTGGAAAGTATTCTAAGCTGTTCCCGGTATTTGGCGACAGTTCGTCGCGCGATGTCGATGCTTTGTTCGGCCAGCAGCTCGACGATTTTCTGATCCGAATGGGGGTGCTTCGGATCCTCCCCGCCGATGATCTGCCTGATCTTCAACTTCACGGCCTCCGACGCCAGGTCGTCGCCGTTGGTGCGTGAGATGCCGGAGTTGAAGAAGTACTTCAGCTCGAAGATCCCCTGTGGGGTATGCACGTACTTGTTGGTGGTGACGCGTGACACCGTCGACTCGTGCATGCCGATGTCCTCGGCCACGTCGCGCAAGATCAGAGGCTTCAGGTAGGCCGCCCCCTTGTCGAAGAAATCGCGCTGGAAGCGGAGGATCGACTCGGTCACGCGGACGATGGTGCGCTGCCGCTGCTGGATCGATCGGATGAGCCACTGGGCGCTACGCAGCCGCTCTTGAATGTACTCGCGCGCCTTCGGCCCTTTGGCCAGCGCGGTCCGGTAGAAGTCGCTGATCTTCAGCTTGGGCAAGCCGTCGTCGTTGGCCACCACGAAGTACTTCTCGCCGATCTTGTGGATGTAGACGTCCGGCGTGATGTAGGTCGGCTCCTCGCCGGTGTACGAACGACCTGGCTTGGGATCGAAGGCCATCACCGCCTTGGCCGCCTCGTAGATCTCGTCGACCGGCTGGTTCAGGTCCTTGGCGATGACCGCGTAGTTCTTTTTCTCGAGGTTCGGCAGGTGCCGCTCGATGATGGCTATCAAGATCTCGTCGTCGACGCCGAGGTGCTGCGCCTGCAGCAACAGGCACTCCTGCAGGTTACGCGCAGCAACGCCCGGCGGATCGAAGTCCTGCACCTTCTTGAGGACCGCCTCGCTGAACTCGACGGTGACGCCGGACTCGTCGGAAATCTCCTCCAGGGGGGCATCCAGATACCCCTCGCCGGTGATGTTGCCGATGATCAGCAAGGCCACGCCCTCTTCCTGGGCGTCGAAGTTCTTCGACAGCTTCAGCTGCCACTCGAGGTGATCGAACAGCGAGGTGCCGCGCGTGAGCGTCGCTTCCAGCGAGGGCAAGTCCTCGTTGTTGGCGCGGTAGTTCGGCATCGGCGCCGCGTTCGACTGGCCCTCGAGGTAGCTCTCCCAGTCGAACTCCGCGACCGCCTCGCCCGAGCTGGCATCGACCTGCACCTCGCCGTTGGCCTTGTCGTCCGTGACGGGGGCCGCCGGCATCTCGGTCTCGCCGATGCGCTCGACCTGGTTGGCGTCAGTCGCATCGGCGGCGCTGGTGACCACCTCTTTTTGCTGCTCTGCGCTAACCTCGACGTTGTCCTCGAGAACCGGGTTCTCGAGCAGCTCGTCCCGGACCATCTCGACCAGCTCCATCCGGGACAGCTGCAGCAGCTTGATCGCCTGCTGCAGTTGCGGCGTCATCACCAGCTGTTGGGACAGCTTGAGGTGCTGCTTGATCTCCATCGACATGGGGGGATCTCTTTTCTTGTAGCATCGGGGCCCGTCCGCGGTAAAGCCGAAAGCCCCTCGTGGTACATGTATTGCTTGTAGGTGTGAAACGCCATGGAAAAAGCCAGTCGTTGCATGGATTCGCCCATGGGCTCCCTGACGGTGACGGTTTGCCCCGACGGCCTTGTTGCGCTGCGTTGGGGCGCCGGCGGTCGTCGGGCCGGCTCGCCGGCCAGTGAACGGGTTCTGGACCGGGCGCAGGCCTGGCTCGCCGCTTATTTCCAGCACCGTCCTTTGCCCGCGTTGCCCCCGCTCGCCGCGGAAGGGACTGCATTCCAGCGCGCGGTCTGGGCCAGGCTGTGCGCGATCCCGTACGGCCAGGTCGCCACGTACGGCGCCATCGCCGCCGAGCTCGGCAAGCCGGGCGGCGCACGCGCGGTCGGCCAGGCCAACGGACGCAACCCGATCCCCATCATGGTGCCCTGCCACCGCGTGGTTGCCGGCGGCGGCGCACTCGGCGGGTTCTCGGCAGGCCTTGCGCGCAAGCGCTGGCTGCTCAAACACGAAGGCGCGGCTCAGGCCGTCGGCTGAGTTTCGCCGCGGACCACGGGACGCGAGCGCTTCTCGATCCGCGCCCGCAGCGCGGCGGCGATGAACGACCGGAACAGCGGGTGCGGCGCCTGCGGCCGCGACTTGAACTCCGGGTGGAACTGGCACCCCACGAAGTAAGGGTGGCTCTTGAGCTCGATCATCTCGATCAGGCGTCCGTCGGGCGAGGTACCCGAGACCACCAGACCGTGCTCGATCAGCTTCTCGCGAAACTGGTTGTTCACTTCGTAACGGTGTCGGTGCCGCTCGGAGATCTCGTGCGTCCCATACGCCGCCGCCGCGCGGGTCCCCGGCGTCAGCGTGCACGGGTAAGAGCCGAGACGCATCGTCGCGCCCTTCTCGGTGACCGCCCGCTGCTCGGGCATGAAGTCGATCACCGGGAAGGTCGGCGTCGGTTCGAACTCGGTGGAGTTCGCTCCCTTCATGTTCGCCACGTTGCGCGCGAATTCGATCACCGCGATCTGCAAGCCCAGGCAGATGCCGAAGTAAGGCACGGCGTTCTCACGCGCGTAGCGGGCCGCGGCGATCTTCCCCTCGGTGCCACGGGTACCGAAGCCCGGCGCCACCAGAACGGCGTCGACGCTCTCGAGGCAGCCTGTCCCCTTCTTCTCGATCTCCTCCGAGTCGATGTGCTGCAGGTTCACCTTCACGTCGTTGCCGATGCCGCCATGGATCAGCGCCTCGTTCAGGCTCTTGTAGGACTCGACCAGCTCGACGTACTTGCCGACCAGCGCAATGTCCACCTCGCCCTGGGGGTTCTTCACCCGCTTGACCACTTGCTCCCAGCCGGTCAGCTCCGGCGCGCGCGACCAGATATTGAGCATCTCGGCGATCTTGTCGTCCACGCCCTGCTCGTGGAACTTCATCGGCACCTCGTAGATGCACGAGACGTCCTCGGCGGAAAAGACGGCGTCCGTCATCACGTTGGTGAACAGCGCGATCTTCTTCTTGAGGTTGGGACCGATCGGCCGGGACGACCGGCACAGCAGGATGTCCGGCTGGATGCCGATCTCGCGCAGCTTCATCACCGAGTGCTGCGTCGGCTTGGTCTTCAGCTCACCCGCGGCGCCGATGTACGGCACCAGCGTCACGTGCACCGAGATGGAGTTGCCGTGCCCCAGCTCGAAGCGCAGCTGGCGGATCGCCTCGAGGAACGGCAGCGACTCGATGTCGCCGACCGTGCCGCCGATCTCGACGATCACCACGTCCATGCCGGCGGCGCAGGCCATGATGCGCGCCTTGATCTCGTCGGTGATGTGCGGAATCACCTGGACCGTCCCGCCCAGGTACTCGCCCCTCCGCTCCTTCTGGATGACCGTGCCGTAGATCTGGCCGGCGGTGGTGTTGTTCAGCCGCGACATGCGCAGCGAGATGAAACGCTCGTAGTGGCCGAGGTCGAGGTCGGTCTCGGCGCCGTCGTCGGTGACGAACACCTCGCCGTGCTGCATCGGGTTCATCGTCCCGGGGTCGACGTTGAGGTACGGGTCGAGCTTCTGGATGGTCAGCTTCAGGCCACGCGCTTCGAGGAGCGATCCGATCGATGCGGATGCCAGCCCCTTGCCCAGCGACGAGACCACCCCGCCGGAGACGAAGATGAACTTCGTCTGCTTCTTCGAGGCCCCGAGCTGCTTTCCGATGTCTCTCAACTCGGGAGGTCATTCTTCGCTCCCACATAAGGGAAGTCAATGCGAAAGAGGTTGTTGACACAGGTGGCACCAAGAGAAAAAGATCCCCGACCATGAAAGCCGCTGTCTGTGGGCTCGTAGCGTCTCTGTTGTTCTCGGGCGTCGCGAGCGCGCAGAAGGCGCGACGCGTGGTCGTCCAGCAGTTCGAGGGCCAGGGCGCCGATCAGATCCGGCAGATGGTCATCGTGTCGCTGGTCGGTCAAGGCATCGACGTGGTGCCTGACAAGAAGGTGGCCGCGACCGAGGCCGAGCACGGGCTGCTCTCCGTCGCCGACAACTACCCGGCGATGGGCAAGGCGCTGCAAGCCAGCGCCTTCATCACCGGCAGCCTGAGCGGCAAGAAGACCGTCACCGCCAAGGTGAAGGTGGTCGACGGAACGGGCAAGCCGATCGGCGAGGAGAGCTGGAAGGGCGCGACCGGAGCCAAGGTGACGGCGGCGATGCAGGCCAACCTGTCCCAGCGACTCAGCGAGATGCTCGGTCTGGGCGCGGGCGCCTCCCCGGCGCCTCTGCCGCCTCTGCCGCCGCCGCCGCCGGCGCCGGTCGCCGCGGCGCCGCCTCCCGCACCTCAACCGGCGCCGGCTCCCGAGCCGGAGAAGCCGCGCAAGAAGAAGCAGGTCGTCGAGGAGGAAGCCACGGTGTCGACCCGTGCCGATGAGGGGTCCTTCTCCTTCGGCGGGCTGCGCGGCCTGGACCTCCAGCTCGGCATGCACTTCTATTCGCGCCACCTGACCTACAACCAGAACATCAAGGGACCGCAGCAGGAGTACAAGCTGCCGCAGGTGCAGCTCCCGTACGCGCCGGCCGTGAGCCTTGCGGTGGACTACTTCCCGATCACCTACGTCGGCGTCTACGCCATGGGCGAGTACTCGGTCGGGTTGTTCTCGAAGGACACCGCCGGCAATGTCTACAAGACGCAGTCGTGGCAGGCGGGCGGTGGGGTCAAGGGCAAGTACGAGGTCATGGGGTCCGAGCTGACCGCGGACGTCGGGTACAACCAGCACTCGTTCAAGGTGGTGCCCGAGGGCGACGACCCGTCGCCGCCCAGCGTTCCGGGCGTCAACTACGGAAGTTTCCGGACCGGCATCGGCGCGCGCGTGCCCGTGACCAGCACGGTCGCGATCCTGGCCAGCGCTCACTATCTGCACGTGCTGCGCTTCGGCGCGCTCAAGACCCAGTACTTCACCGGCATCACCGGCAAGGGGGGCGAAGGGATGCTCGGCGCCGCGCTGGCGCTACCGTTCATGAATGGACTCGAGGCCCGGCTCGCCTTCGACCTGCGCCGCTACGTGTTCGCGATGAACCCGGATGACATCCAGGACTTCTACGTGGCGGGAGGCGCCGTCGATCAATACATCGGCATCAGCCTCGCGTTCGGGTACCGGCCGCGTTAGCGACCGCTCCGATCTCTCCGGCGGGGGGCGGCACGGGGCATTGGTGTCCCTGTCGTGCTCAAACACCTCGGTCGCGGTGTCACCGGATCGTGCTCGGCGTCCGTCGAGGCGCGACCGAGAACTGCGCGCGCCAGGGACACCAATGCCCCGTGCCGCCGTTGGGCGCCTGCGCTTGCTCCGCTCCCCGGGGTCTTCCGGACGCTACGGATCGAGACGCACCGCCACGAACATCAAGGCGGTGTGGCGGCGGAAGCGCACGGGGCCGCCGGTGATCTCGTTGGTGTAGTAGGTGTAGCGAAGGCCCCCGTCCAGCTGAGGGCCAAGAGCGCGCGCCAGCTCCAGGCGGAAGGTGCTGCGGCTCTCGTCCTCGATGCTGACGAGCGGCGTCCCGGTCGCCAGGTTGCGCGACAGCGGCAAGGCGTCCATGTATCGGGTGGCGAGCAGCTCGCCTCGCCCCGAGAGCGTCAGCTGCCACGGCAGCTCGAACACCGCGCGGCCGTACAGCACGCCGCGCACGAGCGGCTCGCCGTAACTGTTGGAGCGGTTGCCATGGACGGCGACGCCGAGGCCGGCCAGGAAAGCACCGGTGCGGGTCGCCTCGCCGTGCACGACCCAGAACTCGTCGTGCCGCCGACCCGAGTCGGCTGGTCCCGGGCACGCGTCGAGATCGGGGCAGCGCACGCCGGCGAACCGCCGGAGCTCGAGGCTGGCGCCGGTCGACAGCTCCCACTCCGCCACGTCCGTACTCATGAGATGGCGGTACCCGACCAAGCCGGTCGGGCCCGAGAAATCCAGCGCGCCGTCGGGCTTGAAGGTGAACCAGCGATACCCACCGCCGACCAGAAGCGCGCCCGATTCGAAGAGCGCCCGATCGAAGCGGATGCTCGGCATGACCGAGCGGAAATCGCGCGCCTCGTCGGTCCTGCGTCCGAAGGCCTCGTAGTAAGTCGCGCCCAGACCGATGCTGCTGCGGTTCCCCAGGCGCGCCGTCCAGCCCGCGGTGCCCTGGGCGATGACGACGTCCTCGGCGCGCGCGGCCTCCTCGACGAACCACTTGGCACCCGCGCCCACCGAGAGCGCAATCGACTGTCCCTCGGTCGGCGTCGCGAGCAGATCACCCGCGAGCACCAAGCGCGCCAGCGACGCGCCCACAACGGGAACGGGCGCCGCATCGCGCACCTGCTCGAGACGGCCCGCGTTGGTGTCGTACTCGGCGCCCGCCTCGCCGCGCAGGCCGTAACGAGCCGGCTCGGCCCGCGCCGGGACGCCCAGCGCCAGCGTCACGACGACCGCGGCGACGCGCATCGCGCCGATACTACAGCGGTCAGCGGCCGATGGCCCGGATCCGCAAGGCCTTCGCCTCGGTGTCCAGCGCCTGGGCCTTCAGGCGGAGCGCGGTCGCGGCCCGTTCGAGGGCGACGGGATCGGCGCTGGCGCGGCTGCTTGAATCCAACCGCTGCACCTCGGCCAGTGTCGCCGGATCGAGAAGCGTCCGCAGCTGAAGGGTCGCGGGCGGCGTGGGCGCAGGATTGGGCGCCGGCTGGACGAGCGGCGCGCCCAGGGCGGGGGCGGCCTGGTCGGCGGCGGATCCGCGATTCGCCGGTGTGGGGTCACTGGTGGACTCGGTCCTCGCACCGGCCGAACTGAAGGCCATGCTGCGCTTCGAGCCATCGAGCGCCGCGAACGGATCGCGATCGAGGTCGCCGGCGCGGCGGCGCAGGAGCTGCCGGCTCCGGATCTGCCGCGCGGCGCGCACCAGCGATTCGGCCTCGGTCGCGAAGCGGCGCGCCTGGTCGGCCAGCAGATCCGCCTTCGCTTCCAGCTCGACCGGTCCATCCCCGGGCGCCGCCTTCGGTTCCGGGAATGCCGCCCCAGGCGCGGCCGGGAGCTGCTTGCCGCCCTTCAGGTGCGCCTCCGCGGCCGTGAGCCGGCGGGCCAGCGCCTCGGCGTCCGCCATGCGCTGCCGCAGCTGATAGTCCTCGCGCACACCGCGGCCCCCAGCCTTGAGGCGGGCGATGTCCGCGTGCACGCGCGCGAGCTCGGCGCGTAACCGGCTGCACTCGGCGTCGAGGCGGGCTTCGGGGCGTGCCTGCATGGCCTGGGCGGCGGGCGCACCGAGTAGCGCCGCGAGCAGCAAGGCCAGCATCCCACCGAGCTTCATCCGGACGGGGTTCTAGCAATCGGTGCGCCATGCACCAGGGGCAACGAACATCGCGACCTTCGACACCTGCGCTGCTCGCGCGCCTCAGTTTTCTGAGAGCAACCCGGGCGGTTGTTGCAGTGCCCGATGTACGGCATTCTCGCCGGATGCGACTCCGGATCTGGGCGCTGGTGCTCGGCGCAACCACCCTCGCATGCGCGAGCATCGGGCCAGCGCCGGCGGCACGCTCCCAGGAACCTCCACCCGTGGAGGCTCAGGCCTATTTCCCGCTCACTTCCGGATGGCGCTGGGCTTACGAGGTCCATCGCGGCGGCGAAAGCATGCTGGCGACCTATGCCGTCACCGAGAGGATTGGCGACTCGGTCGTCGTGCAAGCCGGTGAGGATCGGCTGGCCTATGCACTGCTGGCCGATGGTATCGCCCGCCGCGACGGACTCGCCATCGGGGACTACTTGCTGAAGACCCCGCTGCGCGCCGGCGCGAGCTGGCCACTGACCGGCGGCCAGGCCAAGGTGGTGGCGTTCGGCAAGACGGTCACCGTGCCCGGGGGCACGTTCGGCAACTGCATCACCATCGAGGAGAACCGCACCGACCCCGATCGCATGTCACGGACCATCTACGCGGCCGGCGTGGGGCCGATCTCCCTCGAGGTGCAGACATACGACCCGGGCAAGAAGCGCTTCGTCGAGACGCTGAAGGCCGAGCTGCGCGGGGTGACTCGACCGGGCGAGGATCCGTTGAAATGATCCAGGTCTCGGACATCGAGGCGGCGCGGGCGCGGATCCGCGACGCGGTCTTCATGTCTCCGTGCGCGCACTCCGAGACCTTCTCGAAGCTGACCGGCTCGAAGGTCTGCTTCAAGCTCGAGAACCAGCAGAAGACCGGCTCCTTCAAGGAGCGCGGGGCTCTCAACAAGTTGCTGATGCTCACGCCCGAGGAGCGGGCCTGCGGCGTCATCGCCGCGTCGGCAGGCAACCACGCTCAGGGCGTCTCGTACCACACCACCCGTCAGGGGATCCGCGCCCAGATCGTGATGCCCTTGACCACGCCGATGACCAAGGTGTCGGCGACGCGCTCCTACGGCGCCGAGGTGATCCTCCACGGCACCAACTACGACGAAGCGTTCGAGGAGGCGCAGCGGCTGCGGCAGGACAAGGGCCTGACCTTCATCCACGCCTTCGACGATGACGCGATCATTGCGGGCCAGGGCACGATTGGCCTCGAACTCATCGAGCAGAACCCGTACCTGGACGCCGTGCTGGTGCCGATCGGTGGCGGGGGTCTCATCGGCGGCATGGCCTGCGCCCTGAAAGAGACGAACCCCAAGATCAAGGTCATCGGCGTGCAGACCGCGCGCTTGCCCTCGATGCAGGCGGCGGTGGCCGAGAAGAAACCGGTGACGCTGGCCCCGGCCACCACCATCGCCGAGGGCATCGCCGTGCGCCGCTGCGGTGACCGGACGCTACCGCTCGTGAGCAAGTACGTGGACGACATCGTCACCGTCGACGAGGAGGAGCTGGCGAGCGCCATCCTTCTGCTGCTGGAGCGAGAAAAGACCGTTGCCGAGGGGGCGGGCGCCGCGACGCTGGCGGCGCTGGTCCAGAAGAAGGTGGCCCTGGTGGGCAAGCGCGTGGCCCTGCTGGTCTCGGGTGGCAACATCGACGCCAACTTCCTGTCACGGATCATCGAGCGCGGCCTGGTCAAGGATGGCCGCCTGGTGCGCTTCCGCCTGCGGCTGCCCGATCACGCCGGCGCGCTGGCGCGCCTGTCGAACGTCATCGCGGGGCAGCTGGCCAACATCATCGAGATCGTCCACGACCGCGCCTATTACGGCGTGAACCTGGGCGACTGCATCGTCAGCGTGACCCTGGAGACCCGCGGCCCCGAGCACATCACCGATCTGGTGGCGGCGCTGGAAGGCGGCGGCTACAAGCCCGATCGCGTGACGTGAAGCCGCACGCGGCGCACTGCCCGCGGCGTCGCCTCCAGCACCACGATGACGATGCCGTCATCTCCTGCGAGGCGCGCGTTGCGGTTCGGGATGCCACCGGCCAGCTTCGCGGTCAGCCCGGCGATCGTCGTCGCCCCTTCGCTCTCGGAGAGCTTCAGTCCGATCTCGCGGTTGATGTCGCGGATCGGCGTCTCGCCGCGCACGACGAACGAACCGTCGGCCTCGCGCACGATCGCCTGGCGCTCCTCCTCGTGCTCGCTGAACACCTCGCCGACGACCTCTTCCACCAGATCCTCGAAGGTGACGAGCCCCGACACCGCACCGTGCTCGTCGATGGCGATGGCGATCCGCTGGTGCTCGCGCCGCATGAAGCGCAGCACCTCGATCGCCTGCATGGTCTCGGGGAACACCTTGATCGGCCGCAGCACGTCGGCAAGGACGACCAGCTTGCCTTCCCAGGCGATGGAGACGATGTCCTTGGCGCTGACGTAGCCGACGATGTTGTCCAGCGATCCGTCGTGGATCGGGATGCGCGAGCGCCGTTCTTCGAGAAGGAAGACACGGAGCTGGTCCGTGGTGGCGTTCTTCGGCAATGCGGCGATGCGGTTCCGCGGAATCATCACGTCGCGCAGAACGAGCTCTTCGAAGGCGATGGCGCGCGATGCCATCTCGCTGGCGTGCTCGTGCAGGGCCCCCGATTTGCCCGCCTCGCCGACGATCTGCTGCAGTTCCTCGCGCGACAGGCGGGACTCGACGAAGGTGGTGCGATCCGAGAACGGCCGAAGGAGGAGGTTCGAGCTCGCCGTCAGCAACCAGACGATCGGCCGCGCCAGCCAGGACAGCGCCAGCAGCGGCTTGGCGATGAACAACGCGTACGTCTCGCCCGCGCGCAACGCGAGCGACTTCGGGACCAGCTCCCCGATCACCAGCGTCAGATACGAGACCATGGCCACCACCAGTCCCAGCGAGACCTCCTCGGCTTTCGGGCCTACCCAGGGAAGGCCGGCGACGAGGGGCTCGAGGTGCCCAGCCATCGTCGAACCACCGAACGCCGCCGCCGTGGTCCCCACCACCGTGATCCCGACCTGCACGGTGGCCAGGAAGCGCTCGGGCAGGGCCTGGAGCGACGCCACGGCCGCCGCCCCGGTGCGCTTCTCGTCGACCAGTTGCTGGACCCGCGTCCGCCGCAAGGAGACGATGGCCATCTCGGCCCCGGAAAAGACGCCGTTGGCCAGGATGAGCGCCAGCACGATCAGGATCTCGCCGAGAATGGGAGGCCTCCCGCCGTACTGTAGGCTACTTGCCGACGTAGCGGAGCGAGACCTGCTTGAGGTCCATGACCTCGCCGTCGGGCTTCGAGGCCGCGCTCACGGTCAGCTTCGTGGGGCCGGCATCCAGGTGAAGGCGGCCCGCCTTGAGCGTGGCCCACTCCATCGAACGGTAATGCGTCTCCGGGACGCGCAACTCGATCTTCACCGGCTTCCACGCCGTCGCCTTGAGCACAGCCTCGGTGGAGCCGTCGCCGGCTTGCACGCGGATGCGCGCTCCGGTGATCTTCGACAGGTACGACAGCGCAACCTCGTAGGTGCCCGCGCGGGCGACGTCGAGCTCCCAGGTGACGCGTCCGTCGACCGAGGTCCAGCCGGTGATCCAGTCGTGGCTGTAGCCCTGCTCGCCCCGGAACTTCACGCTGCCCTGCAGGATCGCCTGCGGCGCCGTGAGTTCCACGGGGTTCATCTGGGCGTGCCCGACGGGCAGCGGCATGAGCGGAAACGCGCCCACGGACACATCGGCGAACCATTTGTCGTAGGCCTGCGACAGCTTCTTGACGACCTCGGGCTGCCCGGTGGCGACGTTCTTCGTCTCGCCCGGATCGCTCTGCATGTCGTAGAGCTCCCAGCGTTCCCCCATGTTCACCGCCCGGTACCTCTGACTGCGCACGGCTCCCGGGAACGGGCCCGGCTTCTTGTACGCGTTGTGCGCGAACAGCATCCGCTCGGGCCAGCCGGCGCCGTCCCCCTCCAGCAAGGGGCGCAGGCTCTTGCCGTCGAGGCTCACCCCCGCCGGCGGCGGGAGACCGAGCAGATCCACCAGCGTAGGCACGACGTCGATGTGGGCCGCGATCTGCGACACCCGCTTGCCGGCGGCGACGTGACCGGGCCAGCGGAAGTGGAACGGCACCCGGCTGCCGCCTTCGTGGGCGCTGCCCTTGCGTCCATTCATGCCGACGTTGAAGCGATCCGAGTTGGCGCCGTTGTCGCTGGCGTACATGACGATGGTGTCGCGGGCGAGCCCGAGCTTGTCCAGGCTGGCGAGCAGCCGACCGACGTTCTCATCGAGGTTGACCGTCATCCCGGCGATCGCCGCCTCCTGGTCACTGAACCCCTTGGCCTTCCACGGATCGAAGTACTTGTCAGGCACCGAGTACGGCGAGTGCGGCGTGTTGTAGGCGACGTAGCAGAAAAACGGCCGCTTCCGGTTGGCGGCGATGAACTCGATCGCTTTATTCGTCAAGGTGTCGGCGACGTACCCGCGGGTCTGCACGGTCTTGCCGTTGTGATCCAGCGCGGGATCGAAGTAGTCGTTCAGGTGGCCACCGCGAAAACCGTACACCTCGTCGAAACCCTGGCCCTGCGGATTGCGCGGGTACTGCTCGCCGTTGTGCCACTTGCCGAAGATGCCGGTGCGGTAACCGGCCGGCTTCAGGATCTCGGCCAGTGTCACCTCCTCGGCGCGCATCGCCTCGCGCCGACCGGTGACACCCCAGACACCCGTGCGCAGGCTGTAGCGCCCGGTCAGCAGGCTGGCCCGTGTCGGCGCGCAGAGCGAGCTGACGAAGAAACGCTCGAAGGCGGCGCCCGCTTGCGCCAGCGAGTCGATGTGCGGCGTCTTGCCATGCGGGTTGCCGTTCCGGCCGAGATCGCCGTACCCCTGATCGTCAGCCAGGATGATGACGACGTTCGGCTTCGGAGGCGTCGCGACCGCCAGGACGCCCAGAAGGCCAACGATGATCATTGCCAGTTCTTGGCGACCAGCGCGTGCAGCTCGGCCACGGTCTTCGTCTGCTTGGGATCGTCGGCGAGGTTCTTTTCCTCACGCGGATCCGTCTGATGGTCGTACAGCTCGCGATGCCCTGGCCACTCGGTGTAGCGGTAACGCTCGGTGCGGACGCTGTGGCCGCCGCGGGTCTCGGTGTAGGCAGCGCGCTTCCACGCCGCCTTCGGATTCTTCAGCAGGGGGCGAAGGCTGGCCCCTTGAAGATCCGCCGGCGGCTTCAGCCCGGCGAGGTCGGCCAGCGTCGGGTACATGTCCAGGAGCTCGACGGGGCGCGACGACACGCCCTTGCCGATACCGGGGCCGGCAAAGATCAGCGGCGTCCGCGCCGACTCCTCGAAAAGACTCTGCTTCATCCACAGGCCGTGTTCGCCCAGGTGGTAGCCGTGGTCGCTCCAGAACACCACGATGGTGTTGTCGGCCAGCTTCAGGCGATCGAGCGCGTCCAGCACGCGGCCAAGCTGCGCGTCGACGAACGAGATCGCGGCGTAGTAGGCGCGCTTGGACTCACGGGCCTGCGTCAGATTGACGCCGAAGAGCGGCCACGGCTTCGTCGACCCGAGCGCCACCTCCGGATGGCGGTCCTTCTCGTCCGCCGCCTGTTCCGGGAAGGTGATTGTTTCCAGAGGGTACAGATCGAAGTACTTCTTCGGGGCGATGTACGGGCAGTGCGGCCGGTAGAAGCCGACGGCCAGGAAGAACGGCGCGTCCTTGTGCGCCTCCATCAGCTTGATGGCCTCGTTGGCCACCTTGCCGTCTGTATGCTCCTCGTCGGTGCCATCGGACGCCAGGTAGGTCAGCGAGGCGCCGAGGCCCTTGCCCGGCGTGTGGATCGTCAGCTTGTTCTCCTCGTCCTTGTCGCGCCCGCGCGGGTTCACCACCTGCTGCCACGACTTCGGGTCGTCGAGGCCGCTGGTGCCGATGTCGCCGGGGTTGCCGTAGTGGAAGATCTTCCCGACCCGGGCCGCGAAGTAGCCGTTCTTCGTGAACAGCTGGGGCATGGTGACCACGTCCGGCAGGTGGTCGCGGAAGTTCGTCTTCAGATCGAAGACCTTCGTGCGGCCTGGCCGCAGTCCTGTCATCAGCGACACGCGGCTGGGGCTGCACAGCGGGAACTGGGTGTAGGCCCGATCGAAGCGGATTCCGCGCGCCGCGAGGCGGTCGATATGGGGCGACTTCACCTGCCTGCTCCCGTAGGCACCGATGTCGTTGTTCATGTCGTCGACGGCGACGAACAGGACGTTGGGCCGCTTCGGACCGGCGGCCGCGAGCGCCAGCGTGAGCAAGAGTGCCTGGATCATGGTGACAATCTAAATGCGATGCGCCGTCGGGTGTTACATCCCCTGCGGCCAGTGACCCGTCGCGTCGTCCAGGGCCAGGGGATGTGACGACGGTTCTGGCCGGGCAGATAGGGGTCGCTGTATGAAGCGCGCCATTCCTCTGCTGCTCTCGGCTGCGTGCATGGGCCGCGTGCAGGCGCCCGAGAAACCGACGCGGCCCGATCCCGTCGCCGCCATCCGAGCTGCCTGCGCGGGGAGAGATCCGGGGCCGGCGCCGACGCGGCGGTTGACGCGGTTCGAGTACGACAACACCATTCGCGATCTGCTGGGTGATGCCAGCGCGCCGGGCAAGCAGCTGCCACCTGACGAGGCAGCGCTGGGGTTCGACAACAACGCCGAGGCGCGGTCGGTGACCGAGATCCTGGCCGATGGCTACATGAAGGTGGCGGAGCAAGTGGCGCGGCGGGCGGTCGAGCACCTGGACACGCTGGTCCCCTGCCCCCCGTCGCTGGGGTGCGCCGAGAGCTTCGTGCGGACCTTCGGCAAGCGCGCCTGGAGGAGACCACTGGACGCCCGCGAGCGCACGCGCATGCTGCGGGTGTTCGAGCGAGGCGAGGACTTTGCGACCGGCATCCGGCTGGTGGTGCAGACGTTCCTTCAGGCGCCACAGTTCCTCTACCGGATCGAGCGCGGGACGCCGGTGGGGACGCGGGTGCGGCTGACGCCGTACGAGATCGCCACGCGGCTCTCCTACCTGCTGTGGGCCTCGATGCCCGACGAGGCGCTGTTGGTGGCCGCTGCGGACGGCAAGATCGAGACCCAGGAGCAGATCGCGTCGCAGGCGCGGCGGATGCTCGCCGATCCGAAAGCGCTGGCGCAGATCAAGCACTTCCACGACCAGTGGCTGGACCTCGACCGTATCGACGAGATCCACAAGGACAAGAAGGTGGTGAAGGGCTACAAGCCCGAGCTGCGGGAGTTGTTCCGGGGCGAGACCCACGCCTTCCTCGAGCAGGTGATGGTCCGGGGCGACGGCAGCCTGACGGCGATGCTGACGGCGCCCTACTCGTTCATGAATGCCGGCCTCGCGAAGTACCACGGCCTCACCGGGCCGGCGGGCGAAGTGTTCGAGCGCGTGAATCTGGATCCGACCCAGCGGGCGGGACTGCTGACGCAGGCGGGGCTGCTGTCGGTGCTGGCGAAGAACAACCAGACCTCCCCCGTCGAGCGCGGGAAGTTCGTGCGCGAGCGGCTGCTGTGCACCACGCCTCCGCCTCCGCCTCCGAACGCCGAGGTGAAGCCTCCCGAACCCGACCCGCGGCTGACCACGCGTGAGCGCTTCGCCGAGCACGTCGAGGACGTCGGCTGCGCCAAGTGCCACAGGATGATGGATCCCATCGGCTTCGGCTTCGAGAACTACGATGCCATCGGCCGCTGGCAGGCGCAGGAGAACGGTAAGCCGATCGACAACGCCGGCGAGGTCGTCGACAGCGACGTGGCGGGAGAGTTCCACGGCGCCGTCGAGCTGGCGCACAAGCTGGCGCAGAGCCGCGACGTCCGCAGCTGCGTGGTGAAGAACTGGTTCCGCTACGGCTTCGGCCGCAGCGAGGAGCCCGCGGACAGCTGCACGATGGAGGCCCTGGGCAAGAGCTTCGAAGGCTCCGGTCTGTCGGTGCGCGAGCTGCTGGTGGCGCTGACGCAGACCGAGGCGTTCCTCTGGAGGAGAGCGCGATGATGAACAGGCGTACGCTGCTGCGGGGCGCGGGCATCGCCATCGGGCTGCCGTTTCTGGAGGCGATGCGGCCCGCGAAGACAGCGAGGGCGGCAGAAGGATTCCCGCGGCGGTTCGTGACCATGTACAGCGCCAACGGCACCATCCACGACGCCTGGGTGCCGAAAGGCGGCGAGACGAGCTTCGAGCTGTCCCGGATCCTCGCGCCGCTCGAGGCTCACAAGAAGGACATCATCGTGCTCGATGGGATCGATCTCATGGGCGGCGGTGGCGGCGACGAGCACCAGGCAGGAACGGGCGGGCTCCTGACGGGGCAGATGTTGAACCCGGGCCCCTTCAAGGGCGGTTCGGGCTCGGGCGGCTGGGCGAACGGCGTGTCGCTGGACCAGCACCTGGCGAATCACTTCGGCTGGAAGACGCGCTTCCGCTCGCGCGAGTTCGCCGTGCAGCCGAGCTTCGGCGGCAAGGGAAACAACCTGAACATGATGTCGTATCTGGGCTCGAACCAGCCGATCCCGGCCCAGAGCAACCCGTACCAGGCCTTCACGACGCTGTTCACCGAGATGGGCGCGAACCCGAAGGACCTGGCGCGGCTGCGGGCCGAACGGCACACGGTGCTGGACGCCGTGATGGAAGAATACCGGGGCGTGCGGGCGTCGATCGGCGCCGAGGACAACCGGCGGGTCGACGCCCACCTGACGGCGATCCGCGAGATCGAGCAGCGCCTCGATAGTGGCGGATCGTCCGCGGTGACCTGCCACAAGCCAGGCGCGCCGAAGCCCGCGATCGATCTGGCCGCCAACGACAACTTCCCGCTCATCGGGCGGCTGATGACCGACCTGATGGTGCGGGCGCTGGCCTGCGATCTGACGCGCGTGGCGACGTTCCAGTGGTCCCACGGGCTGTCGAACACCGTGCACACCTGGCTGGGCGTGAACGAGCGCCACCACCAGCTCTCGCACGCCGGCGACACCAACGCCGAGGCCAAGGAGCAGATGACGAAGATCACCCACTGGTACACGCAGCAGTTCGCCTACCTGGTCGACGAGATGAAGAAGGTGGTCGAGGGTGACGGGACGCTGCTGGACCACAGCCTGGTGCTGTGGGGGAACGAGCTCGGCAAGGGGAACACACACAGCCGGCTGGACGTGCCGCTGGTGCTGGCCGGGAGCGCCGGGGGGACCCTGAAGACCGGGCGCTTCCTGGCCTACGAGGGGCCGACGCCGCACAACAACCTGCTGGTGTCGATCGCCAACCTGATGGGGGTGCCGACCACCAGCTTCGGCAAGGCCGACTGGTGCACGGGGCCGCTGGCGCGGCTCTGACGCCCGGGCGCCCTCAGGAATTCGTGGGGTCCGTCGAGGGCAGGCCAGGCGCCGCCAACTCGGCGCGCGGGCACGGCCCTTGCTGAGGAGACCGTCCATGAAGCGTACGCTCCTGTTCCTGGGTCTGCTGGCCGCCTCCTGCAACTCGCGCGGGTTCCTCGAGGACGGGCGCGACGGCGGGGGCGGCTCGGGTGGAAACGGAGGGAATTGCAAACCTTCGGATTGCGGAGACCTCCCGGGGCGCGGGGCCTTCTGCCAGGGCGTCGAGCAGCAGTCGTGCACGGCCGAGGGCAGCGGCGTCTGCCACTGGAAGTTCACCTGCACGCCGGCCGACGGCGGGGCCACCTGCGCCGGCGCGCCGCCCCTGTGTGGGTCCCTGAGTCCTTGCGGCGACGTCGTCGTCCAGGCGGCGTGCCGGGACGGGCAGTGGACCTGTCCGCCGAACACGGGGATACCGGCGGCGCCTCCCCCGGGCTGCTCCTGTGGGCCGCGCGGCTGGCTCTGCGCCGATGCCGGCCAGGACACGCGGCCTGACACGCGGCCCGACACGCAGCAGGTCGAAGCGCGGCCGGACACCAGGCCGGACACCCACGCCGACCGCTGATTGCCAGAACTCGGCCGAGCCGTTCCGGCTACGATAGCCGGCTCATGCGCCTGCTGCCCGTGCTGCGCGATCCGAAGGATGAATCTGGTGGCCGATCCGCAATACGCATCGGTCGTCGTCGAGCTGCGGGGATCCCACGCGTGCGCCCGCGGGTGCCGCCGAAAGGACGATGATGGAGATGGAGAAAAAGGTCATTTCGATCGAGTACACGCTCAAGGACGACAAGGGCGAGGTGCTGGACACCTCGGAAGGCAAGGAGCCGCTCACCTACATCCAGGGGACCGGGACCATCATCCCCGGGCTGGAAAAAGCGCTCGACGGCAAGCACGTGAACGACACCCTCGATGTGTCACTGAAGCCCGAGGACGCGTACGGCCAGCGCGACGAGGGGCTGGTGCAGAATCTCGCGATCCGGAAGCTGCCCGACAAGAAGGCCGAGGTCGGGATGCGCTACCGGGTGCAGACGCCGAATGGGCCGCAGTTCCTGCTGGTGAAGTCGGTGAGCGGCGACTACGCCATCGTCGATGGCAACCACCCGCTGGCGGGGATGACCCTGCACTTCTCGGTGAAGGTGGTGGGGATCAGGGACGCCACCAAGGAAGAGCTGGAGCACGGCCACGTCCACGGCGCCGGCGGCCACAAGCACTGACACCCGCCCGTCGGTTCATGCTCACTCCTTGCAGGGTGAGGGGTTCGTGCTGGTCGGCGGCGCCTGTCCGTCGGGGTGTTCCAGCACCGCCAGGTTGTCGATGTAAAAAAGCGCCTTGCCGGTCTGCCCCCCCATGATGACCAGAGCGTCCACCTGGTCGCCCGGCGCGAAGGTCCCTTGCCCCTCTGGTCGTTCCCGCGTGAACTCGGACAGACGCAGCTCGACGCGGGTCCAGGAGCCGTGGACCAGGTTCTTCAGGTCCATCGAATGACGCCGGCGCGCCTTCCATGACTCGGCGTGGACGTGGATCTCGTTGATCTCGTCGTCCTTCAACCAGTAGTCGAAGCGCAGGGTCGTCGACGGCGAATAGGTGAAGACCACCGGCCTGCGGACGCTGACCGACAGCCGGCGGGGATAGAACAGGTTGAGCGTCCCCAGGAGCGCGAAGCGGCTGCGGCAGTGAGCCGGGCCCTCGACGAGCTGACCGCCGAAGAAGCCTTCTGGCAAATCGCCGCTCTCGAAGTCGAAGGAGAGCAACGGACGCGCGCTGCGAGAGGCGGGCTCCGGCGCGGGCGGCGGCGGTGGCGGCGCATCGGCCACGGCCAGCGCATGGCGCCCGGCCGAGACTTCCTCGGTCGAGCTGTCACGCACGCGCACGAAACGCACCGTGCCGGAGGCCACGTCGAGGCGCGTCTCACCGTCGCGCACCGCCAGCGAGAAGCGGCTGGCGCGGCCGAATGCCAGCGCCAGCGGCGTGGTGACGACCAGCGGGCGCGCGGTCCCCGGCGCATGGTGGTCCACGGTCACGCGACCCCGATCCACACGAAGCTCGACGCCACCGCCCTCGCGGGTGCCGTCGTTGCCGCCCAGCGCGACCCGCGTCTCGCCGTCGAGCTTCACCGTGGCGGCGTCGGGGTAACGGATCACGGCCGAGGCGTTTACCTCCGTCTCCAGGCGGTCGCCCACCTCGAGCGCCACGCCTGGTTCGAGCGGTGTCCGGCTCTGGCCCCGCTGCACGAAAGCGTCGCCGGTACTCTCGGTCACGGCGGGCCGATCGTTCTGCGCGACCGGAGACTCGACGGTCACCCGCTCGGGCGTCCAGAGCACGGCGATGGCAGCCGCCGCGCCGGCCAGCACCAGGCCGCCGAGCCCGAGCCGCCAGCCCGTCCAGAACCGCGGCTTCGGCAGCCGACGCTGGAACGCCTTGACGAACATCTCCCCGGTGCCCTCGGCGCCCAGCAGATGGGAGAAGGAACCCACGAAGTGTTCGGCGTCGGCCGGCCTCCGCTGGCGGCCGATCTCCCGCAGCATGCCAGCCACGCTCTGTTCTTCCAGCAGTCTGAGCCGGAGCGCCTCGTCGGCGCCGAGGGCGGCGATCAGCTGTTCCTCCTCGGCCGCGCTCAGCGTCTCGCCGGCCAGCGCCCGCGCCCACAGCTGGTCGATATCCGTTGTCATGCCTCGGCCATCCGACGTTGCAGACAATCGCGCAGGGCTTGCCGGATCCGCAGCAGCGCCATCCGCAGCGCGCTCTCTTTCTTGTTGAGCTTCGCCGCGATCTCCACCAGCGGTCGCGCCTCGAAGTAGTGCTGGGTGACGATCTCGGCGCTCCCCGGCGGCAGCGATTGGATGCACTGGGTGAGCGCGCCGTACTCGTGCTCACGGCCGTCACCCTGCCCCTCGACCTCGACGATGCCTGCCCGCCACTCGTGCAGCATCGAGTCGAAGGAGCGCTTGTTCCCCGTCTGGCGGCGCGAGTCGTTGCGCAAGAATTCGACGACGCGCTTCTGTGCGATGCCGATCAGCCACGGCTTCAGCGTCCGGTCCGACTGGAATTCACCGATCTTGCGAAAGGCCGCCAGGAACACGTCCTGGGCGAGGTCGTCGACCATGTCGCTGCGGTGCAGGTGGTAGGCGATGTACATGCGGACCTTCGCTTGATGCAGCCGCACCAGGTCGCAGAAGGCCTGCGCGTCGCCCGCCTTCGCCTTCTCCAGGAGGGCGACCTCGTTCGCACCGGGTGTCATCAGGCAGAGTTATATCTGCCTGGCCCGGGGTGCCGTCACTTCACGCGAGCAACTTTGAGGCGGAAGTCCCGGCCCTGAAAGCGGAAAGTGCGGTCGGAAGACGGCTCGGCGCCGCCGCAGCACGCCTCGAGGACCGGAGCAACCCGTCAATCGGAGTGCTTGCCACCAGGAGGATAAACGTTTCGAATGACACTCTGGTAATCACCGGGGGATGCAGGTCTGCTTGGGACTGAAAACGTTTCCATGCGCGTGACCATCCGTCACACGATGCTGGTCGGCGCGGTCCTGGCCGCGGCACCTGCAGCCTCGGCTGCCGTGCCCGATGCCTTGCGAGCCGGAGCCACGCTGGTCGAGCGCGTCGGTTGCCGCGAGTGCCACACGCCCGACGGTGTCGCTTCCGATTCTCGCCTGGTCTTCCCCGAGCCGGGCGCGCCCGAAAAAGCGTTCGCCACCTTCGCCGAGGATCTGCTGGACCTGGTGGACCGGGACGCCCCCGAGCAGTCGCGGCTGTTCCGCAAGCCGACCAAGCGTCTGAAACACGCCGGCGGCCTCAAGGTGGTCCCCGGCACGGCGGACGAGGGCGTGCTCCGCGCGTTCGTCCAGGCGCTGGCCGCAAAGCCCGAGCCGCGCCTGCTGCACGAACTGTGGGGCACAGGCGGTGTGGTGGCGATGGGGCGGCCCGCATTCCGCCGCCTGACGGCGAGCCAGTTCGACAACACCGTGCGCGATCTCCTGGGCGATCGCACCTCGCCGTCGCGGCGGCTACCGCCGGAAGACTTCGTCGACGGCTTCAAGAACCAGGTGCCCGCGCAGGCGAGCTCGCCGATCCTGATCGAGGGGTACAGCGCCGTGGCGCAAGAGCTGGCGGACGCCGCGGTCCGATCGCTACGTGCCGGCGACCCACACAAGGTCGTTCCGTGCCGCACGCGCGACACCGCCTGCCGCGATCGATTTGTGCGCGCGTTCGGGCGGCGTGCCTTCCGCCGGCCCCCGACCAGCCCCGAGCTTGCGCGCTACACGACCCTCTTCTCCCGCCAGCGCGACTTCTCCGAGGGGGTGCGCGCGGTGATCGAGACGATGCTCCAGTCGCCCAGCTTCCTCTACATCACCGAGGGGAACGACACCGTCAGTCGTCGGTACGCGCGTGCGAGCCGCCTGGCCTATTTTCTCTGGAACACCATGCCCGACGAGGCGCTGATGAACAGCGCCGCGCGGGGCGAGCTGGACAGCACCGCCGGCATCGAGACCACGGCGCGCAAGATGCTGCAAAGCCCGCTGGCGGTGGCCGCCGTCGACGAGTTCGTGCTGCAGTGGCTGCGCTTCGATCGGGTGCTGGAGGCTTACAAGGACCGCAAGGCATTCCCTGAGTTCAGCCGGACGCTGGCGGTCGCCATGGCCGAGGAGACCCGGCGTTTCGTGGCGGATCTGGTCTGGAAGGACCAACGCTTCCTGGATCTGTTCACGGCGGACTACACCTTCGCCAACGCGGATCTCGCGGGGCTGTACGGCCTGCGCGGCGTGACCGGCGACTTCCAGAAGGTGCGCTACGACGCCGCCTCCGAGCGCGGAGGCATCCTGGGCCACGCCTCGCTGCTGGCGGGGACCAGCAAGCCGCTCGAGACATCGCCGACGGCACGCGGTCTGTTCGTCCGCGAACACTTCCTGTGCCAGAAGGTGCCGCCGCCGCCGCCGGGCGTGGACGTGGCGCTGCCCCCTGCCCCGCCGGGCAGGCCGGCGACGAATCGCGAGCGTCTGGCCGCTCACCTGCGCGACGAGACTTGCTCGGGATGCCACGGCCTCATCGACAGCATCGGCTTCGGCTTCGAGCGCTTCGATGCCATCGGCCGGCACCAGCAGGCGTCCGAGGTCAACACCGCCGGCGACGTGCTGGGCATCGCCGACGCCGCCTTCTCGAATCCGAAGCAACTGGGCGTGATCCTGGCGGGCAGTTCGTCGGCCCAGCAGTGCGTGACCAAGCAGGTGTTCCGGTACGCGATGGGTCGCCTCGAGGGCCCGGCCGATCGCGAGATCCTCGGCCACGTGCTCGCGGAGTTCCGCGGCTCCGACTGGAAATTCAAGGAGCTGCTGGTGTCGCTGGTGAAGTGGATGGAGACGGGCTACGCGGAGGGACGCTCGTGATCAGCCGGCGAGCTTTGCTGGGCGGCATGGCGCTTCCTGCCCTGGACGCGATGTTCAATGGGCACGGCGACGCCTGGGCCGACGGCGCGCCCGTCGAGACCCGCTTCGTCTTCTGGTTCAACGGCAACGGCATCCCCGAGAAGTTCTGGATCCCGCGCGAGACCGGCGCGGACTACACGATGACGCCATGTCTGACGCCGCTGGCCCCGATCCGCCGACACGTGCACGTGGTGACCGGCCTGGTGAACGAGGCCGCGCGCCAGCCGGGCCCCGGCAACGGCCACACGAACTCGATGAGCGGGATCGTCTCGGGCGTGCGTTACACCGGCCGCGGCGCGGGCGGCGCCTCGATCGATCAGGCGATCGCCGCCAAGATCGGCCACCAGTCGCGCTTCCGGTCGCTGCAGATCGGCGTCGCCAGCGAGTCCTTCGGCGAGAGCCTGCAGCGCAACATGAGCTGGGTGGCGGCCAACCGCCCGCTGCCGCCCGAGCTCCTGCCGCATCGCCTGTTCGACCGGATGTTCGGGCAGCGCGAACTGGGCTGGGTGACGCGGCAGAAGAGTGTCCTCGATGCCATCCGCGGCGACGCGGCCGACATGCGCAAGCAACTGGGCCAGGCCGACAAGGACCGCCTGGACGAGCACCTGGCCTCGGTGCGCGATCTGGAGCGCGCGATCGGCGGGCTGCCGGCCGAGTACCGGGTCGAGTTGCCCGAGCAGGACGGCGACATGCGCGACTGGCCGCGCATCGCCAAGCTGCAGACGGAGCTGCTGGTGCATGCGTTCGCCTCGCGCCAGACGCGGGTCGCTTCGTACATGCTGACCAAGTGCCAGTCGCTGACGCGCTTTCCGTGGCTCGGTCTGACGGTGATGCGCCACCACGACTACACGCACACGAACATCGTGCCCGGCACCGGAGTTCCGGGAGCCCGGGCGCTGACCGAGATCTGCCGCTGGCACGTGGCGGAGTTCGCTGCCCTGGTGGCGCGCCTGCGCTCGGTGCGCGAGGGTGACGGGACGCTCCTCGACCGCACCTGCCTGCTGTACGTGCACGAGCACGCCGAGGCCAACGACCACAAGAACATCGGCCACTCGGTGCTGCTGGCCGGCGGCGCCGGAAACCTACGCGGGGGGCTGCACACGCGGGTGCAGGGGACCTTCGGCGATCTCTACCTGACGGCGGCGCGAGCCGTCGGGGCTGGCATCGAAGGCTTCCCGACCGGGAGCAAGCCCCTGCCCGAGATCTTCGCGGGATGATCGCCCTCCTGCTGGCAGCGACCATCGCCGTGCCCAGCGGCGAACGGGATGTCGCGCTGTGGGCTCTGCGCCTCGGAGGGCGCGTGACGATCGAAGGCCGGACCGAGCCGCTCACCCACGTGGCGCAGCTGCCGGCGAGCGCGGTGACGGTGGTCGGCCTCGATCTCTTCGGCGCCCATCTGAAGCCCGATCAGCTCGACCGGCTACAGGTGCTGCGCCACCTGCGCGAGCTGCACTTGCCCGCGCACATGTGGAACGAAGGCGCCGGCGTGAAGGACGACTTCGATGATCGCCTGGGGCTGCTGGTGAAGGTGCCCTCGCTGAGGAAGCTGGACGTCAGTCCTCACTTCTTGACGAGGATGCACATCAAGGACGGCGGCATCGAGCGCCTGGCTCCCCTCGGCGCGGTGCTGGAGGAACTGTCACTGCCCCAATCCCAGATGAAGGGGCATACGCTGGGCGCGTTCGTGGCCCTGCGCGCGCTGGACCTGAGCCACGGACCGATCGACGACCAGGGGCTGGCGCAGATCGGGAAGATGAAGCGCCTGGTTCGCCTGCGGCTGCGCGAGGCGCTGATCACCGACGCCGGGCTCGCCCACCTCGCGGGACTCGAAGCGCTGGAAGAACTCGACCTGCAAGGCTGCCGGCTCACCGACGCAGGCCTGACGCACCTCAAGGGGCTGCGACGGCTGCGCAAGCTGAACATCCTGGGCGCCTCGATCACCGATCAGGGTCTCGACGCGCTGGCGGGGATGAACCAGCTGGTCGAGCTGGTGCTGTACCGGAGCGCGGTCACCAACGCGGCAGTCGGCCGGCTGGCGGAGAAGAAGCAACTGCTGGCGGTGGACCTGCGCTACACGCGCATGACGGGCTCGGGCGTGGCCGAGCTGCGAGCGGCGCTGCCCGGGGCGCGGATCCAGTTCGTGGACGCGGGTGGCACGGCCGAGCTCGGCGCCCTGCCGCCCGAGGGAAACGACGAGGCGATGGCCACCTGGGCGCGGACGCTCGGCGGCACGGCCGAGCTGCGCGACGGAAAGCTGGTGGCGTTGACCCTGGCGGCGACGCCGATCGGGGATGCACACCTGGCGCCTGTAGGCCGGCTGTCACACCTCGAGAGGATCGATCTCGGGGCCACGGAGGTGGGCGACGTCGGCTTGCGCCGCCTCGGCGACCTTCCGGGGCTGCGCGAGGCACGGCTGGATCACCTGCCGGTGTCCGATGCCGGGCTGGCCTCCCTCGAGCGCGTCCGCAAGCTCGGCCTGGCATACACGCAGGTGCGCGGCCGGGCGCTCGCGTCGTTTGCCCAGCTCGCGGCGCTGGATCTCACCGGCGCCGCGCTCGGAGCGGAGACCCTTCCGGCGCTCGCCCGTCTGAAGAATCTGCGCGAGCTCTGCCTGGCCTACACCACCGTCGACGACCGGGCGCTCGGCTTGCTACGTCCCCTGGTCGCGATCGAGACGCTGGATCTGGCGGCCACCGAGGTGACCGACGCAGGCGTCGACACGCTGGGCGCGCTGCGTGCGCTCCGCCTGCTGGACCTGCGGCACACGCGAGTCACCGAGGCCGCGGTCAAACGCCTGCAAAAGGCGTTGCCCGCGTGCCGCGTCCTGTGGGGGGCGGCATCATGACAGCGCTGTTCTTGCTGATGGCGCTGGACACCTCCTGGATCCAGGAGGCGGGCGGCCGCGTGGTGCGCGGAGCCGACGGCCAGATCACCGAGGTGGCGCTTGCGGGCACCTGGATCGGCGACACCGATCTGCTCCGCTTGCGCGAGCTGCGCGCGCTGACACGCATCGACCTCGGCCTGACACGAGTGACCGATCAAGGCCTGGCCTATCTGCGTGACCTGCCGAACGTGCGGCACCTGAGCCTGCGTCATGTGGACCAGGTCACCGACGTCGGCATCAACCACCTCAAGGGCTGGCAGCATCTCGAGCGACTGGACGTCCACGGCACGAAGCTGACCGACGTCGGGCTGGAGGTGATCGCGCAACTGCCCGCGCTGGTGGCGCTGGACGTGGGATTCACGCAGCTCACCGACGCCGGTATCCCGCGGCTGGCGCGTCAGGTGGACCTGCGCGAACTGGTGCTCGGCGGCAACAAGCTGACCGAGCAGGCGCTGGCGGTCCTGCAGTCGCTGCCGCGGCTGGAGACGCTGGATCTGGCGGGGCGGCAGCGCACCGATTCGGGCATGTGGCAGATCGGCATCACCGACGACGCCATGGCGGCGCTGTCGGGACTGCGCCAGCTGCGCGTGCTCGGCCTGGCGGGCGCGAACATCACCGCGGGAGGCCTCGCCGCGCTGGTTCCGCTGACCCGCCTGCAGACCCTGGACCTTCACGGCGCGAAGCGGATCGACGACGGCGCGGTTGCGCGGCTGGCGGGGCTGAAGAGCCTGCGCTGGGTCGACCTCGGCGAGACGGGCCTTTCGAATGGCGGAAGCGACAAGCTCAGGAAGACGCTGCCCCGAGCGACGCTGCTGTTCGACTAGACCAGCTCTTGCACCTCGCCGCGCGCGGGCGTGTGCACTTTCAGGCCGCGCTCGGCGATCAGCCGCCCGAGCGGCTGCTGCTGGTCCGGCTCGCCGTGGACGAGGAAGATCCGCTTCGCACCCACGCCCGACGTCGACGCATAGGCCAGGAGGTTGTCGCGATCGGCGTGGGCGGAAAACGCGTTCAGGATCTCGACGCGCGCCCGCAAGTCGCGCTCGACGCCGAAGATCTTCACGCGAGGCGACCGTTCGACCAGCTTGCGGCCCAGGGTGTGCTTGGCCATGTAGCCGATGACCAGGATGGTGTTGTTCGGGTTCTCGATGTTGTTGCGCAGGTGATGCAGCACCCGCCCCGCCTCGCACATCCCCGACGCCGAGATGATGATCGCCGGACCCTTCAAGGTGTTGAGCCGCATGGATTCGTCGCGGCTCTGGATGAAACGCACCTCCGGAAACGAGAACGCCTCACCGTGCTCGTCCAGGAACTTCCGTGTCTCGGCGTCGAAGCACTCGGGGTGCAGGCGGAAGACGCCGGTGACATTCGACGCCAGTGGCGAATCGACGAACACCGGGATCGAGGGCAGCCGTCCTTCCTGCCGTAACGTCGCCAGGGCATACAGCAGCTCCTGCGTGCGACCGACGGCGAACGCCGGCACGATCACCTTGCCCCCCCGGGTGGCGGTCTGCTTCACCACACGCTCGAGGTCGGTGTGCATCTGCGCCAGATCGCCGTGGACCCGATTGCCGTAGGTGCTCTCCATGACCAGGTAATCGAGCGGTGGCTGCGGAAACTCGGGGTCGCGCAGGATCGGCAGGCCGGCGCGGCCGAGGTCGCCCGAGAACGCCAGTCGCTGTCCGTCCACCTCCACCACGACCGAGGCCGAGCCCAGGATGTGTCCGGCGTCGATGAACTGCGCGCTCACTCCCGGCAGCGGCTGGAACGGTTTGTGGTACGACACGGTCACGAACTGCTCCAGCGTGCGGACCGCGTCCACCTCGGTGTAAAGCGGCTCGATCTCCTGGAAGTCGGGGTCGTTGGCGAACTTCCGGTTCATGTACTCCGCGTCCGCCTGCTGGATGAAGGCCGAGTCGCGCAGCATGTACGCGCACAGATCGCGCGTGGCCGGCGTGGCGAAGATCGTCCCGCGAAAACCACTCTTCACCAGCGTCGGCAGGCTGCCCGAGTGATCGATGTGAGCGTGAGTCAGGATCGCCGCGTCCGCCTGGCGCGCCTCCGCCGGCAGGTCACGGTTGCGCTGCCGCGATTCGGTGCGCCTTCCCTGATACAGACCGCAGTCGACCAGCAGCGTGCCGCGACCCGTGTCGACCAGCGTCAGCGAACCCGTGACCTCCTGCGCCGCCCCGAGAAAATGAATCCGCATCAGTATTTGATCCCCAGCTGTTCCAGGTAGGTCCGGTGGCGCCTGGGATCATAATAGGTTCGCCGGAGCGCCGGGCGATGGCGCTCCATCTTGTCGCGGTTTATTTCGATGGGCGGCCGGTCCTGCGGCCCGACGAGAGGGACGTACCTGGTCTGCCTGGTTTGCTCTGCGAAATAGGCCTTCGCCTGCTTGACCAGGTCGGGCGACCGCAAGAGTTCCAGCGCGGTCAGCGCCTGCGCCTTGGCGCCGGCCGTCGTGCCCTTGTGCGCGATAGGCGTGGCCATCGCGACGGCGTTCGCCCAGTTGTGGCCGGGCAGATGCGGAATGTTCGCCGGGTAGCGCAGGTAGATGGTGGGCACCGTCCAGGAGATGTCGCCGATGTCGTCACTGCCTGCCTCGATGCCGTCGGCAGCGGTGCCCAGACGCTTCACGCGCATGACCAGCCCGTCGGTCTTGGCGCCCAGCTCCTTTTGCAGGGCACGCGCGAGCGCCTGATCGGCCTCGCTCCAGGCCGGCATCCCGACCTCGCGGATGTGCCGGTGCAGGGCCTCGGCGACCGGGCGGTTGAAGTGCGTCGGCCAAGCCGAGCCGACGATCCGCTGGGTGCTGGTGGTCCCGGTCATCAGCGTCGCGCCGCGAGCGATGTCGTCCCCTATCTTGTGCAGCTCCCGGATGCTGCCGGCGTCCGTGTTGCGGAAGAAGTACCAGGACGCGGCCTCGTCCGGCACGACGTTGGGTTGCTCACCGCCATTGACGATCACGTAGTGCGAACGGTGCGCCAGTGGCAGATGCTCGCGGCGGAAATTCCAGCCGGCGTTCATCAGCTCGACGGCGTCGAGCGCACTCTTGCCCGACCAGGGCGCACTCGCGGAATGCGCCGACGTTCCGTGAAACTGGTACTGGACCGAGACGAGGCCCACGTTGTGGTCGCCCCAGAAGACGGTGAAGTCGTCGTCGACGTGCGCGCCCAGCATCACGTCCACGTCCTTGAACAGGCCCGCCCGGATGAAGAACGGCTTGCCGGCGACCAGCTCCTCGGCCACTCCGGGATACAGGATCAGCGTCCCGGGCAGCTTGTGAGCGCGCATCACCTTCTGCAGGGCCAGCGCCGCGGTGATGTTCAACGGCGGACCTGCGTTGTGGCCCTCACCGTGGCCAGGCCCGCCGTCGACCAGCGGTGCCCGATGGGGGACGCCCGGCTTCTGGGAAACGCCGGGCAGGCCGTCGACATCGGCGATGAAACCGATCACCGGCTTGCCGCTGCCCCAGGTCGCGGTCCAGGCGGTGGGCATGCCGGCCACACCTCGTTCGATGCGAAAGCCGTTCTCGTCGAGGATGCCGGTGAGGTAGAGCGCCGTCTCGCGCTCCTCGAAGGCTATCTCGGCGAAGCTGAAGACCGAGTCGACCATCTGCTGGGTCAGAGTCTTCAGCCTGTCGATCTCGGCGAGCAACTCGCCGCGCAGCGGATCGGCTTCCAGGGCCGTCGGCAACGCCTTGAGCAAGATGTTCCGGTACTGCACCTTCATCGGCTCCATCACCACGGGAACGGAGAGGATCCCCGCGTGTCGGGACCGGTCGCGCTCGCGGTCGTCGAGCTCGGATGTCACCACTCCGTTGATGCGCAGAACGATGTGCGAGCCCACGGCCGTGATGTGGTACTCGTGCCAGCGCTCGAGGTCGATGCCGGGCAGCACCGCCTCGGAGGCTGCGACCCGGGTGACGGATTTTTTTCCGTCGACAGCGATGCTGACCTTCTCGCCGCGCCCGGCCAGCGAGCCGCGGAGCCCGAACTCGTCGAAGACGCCGCCGAGAGACGCGCCCTTCTTGGTGATGTCTGCCTGGTAGCCGTGGACCAGGCCGTTGTCGCCGACCTCGCTGCGGAATTGCATCCCCGAGTTCGCCTTGTCGCCGAAGATGCGGAACTGGAACTTCAGCTCGAAGTCCGAGACGGTGCCGCCGCGCCAGACCAGGAAGGTGGTGCGCGGCGGTTTGTGATCGGCGGTGACGGTGCCGGTGATGGCCCCGTCCTCGACGGAGAAGAAACTCATATCCGGCGCTTGCCACCCGGCCAGCGTCTTGCCATCGAAGATCGCTCTCCACCCCGGTTCGGCAGGGGCCGCAGCCATCCACGCCCACAAGAAAAGGGACATCGCCCTGTCCTGTCATACTTCTCAATTTTTCGCGAACCGTTCTCCTGGTGGCCGGGGCTCCCCTCGCCGTACCCTGGGCCGATGCGTATTGGCGTCGTCCTTGCTCTTTTCGCATTCGCGCCCGCGGCTCGGGCCCAGACCGAGGAGCCGCCGGTGATCCCGTTCGGGTACGACGCCTTCACGCAGTGGGACCGCTGGCCGACCCTTCGGATCGGGGTGCGCGCCTACATGCGAGCCACGTTCGATCGCGAGGGACGCAACCACAACGCGGACGCGGCGCACTTCCTGCGCCAGATCCCGGGCGACAAGCAACGCGGCCTGCGCAGCGTCGCGCTCGACGAGGCCGGTCCGGGCATCCTCTGGTTCGTCCGCCACAACCACTGGCACGGCAGCCCGTGGACGTACACCGTCGACAACAAGCCGCTGGTGGTCGAGGAGTCGAGCACGAAGGATCCCGTTCACCCGGTACCCGAGTCGGTCTTCCTGCCCGAGGAGACCTTTCCGAAAGGACTCACCTGGACCTGGTCGGTCACCAAAGGCGCGGATCTGTCATGGGTGCCGATTCCGTTCGAACGCGGGTTGACCCTGGACTACGGGCGTGCACGCTACGGCACCGGTTATTTCATCCTCTGGAAGGTGATGCCGGGGGCGCGGCTATCCCGGCCACTCAGTAGCTGGGATCAGAAGGCGCCGCCGCGCGAGGTGCTGGATCTTCTGGCGCGCTCGGGCACGGACATCGCCCCCAAGGGCAAGGGGACAAAGACGGTGACCGGGACTGCCTCGCTCAAGGCCCACGAGACCAAGGTGCTGGCGGCGATCAGCGAACCGGCCACGATCCGCAGGCTGTCGCTCAGCGCGCCGGAGGCCTCAGCCGATGCCCTGGCGCAGGCACGCCTGCGCATCACCTGGGACGATCGTTCGCAGCCGTCGGTGGACTCGCCGGTGGCACTGTTCTTCGGCACCGGGTCGCTGATGCGCGTCGACAAGCAGACCGAGATCGTCAAGTCGCTGCCGATGTCGGTGCGCTGCGAGAAAAACCGCTGCGAGATGAGCACCTACTTCCCGATGCCGTTCGCCAAGAACGCGCGCATCGAGTTGCAGGCGACGCAGCCTCTGCGTGGCGTGAGCTGGGAGATCCGCAGCGTCCCCTCGACCGAGCCTCCGAGTAGCGTCGGCCTGTTTCACGCCACGTACCGCGATTTTCCCAGGCCGGAGTGGGGCCGCGACCTGGTGCTACTGGACACGCAGCACACCGAAGGCGGCGGCGACTGGTGCGGCCACGTGGTCGGCACGACCTTCCTGTTCACGCGCAACGCGGCGCTCGGCACTCTGGAAGGCGATCCTCGCTTCTTCCTGGACGACAGCCTCTCACCGCAGGGCCAGGGCACGGGCAGCGAGGAGTGGGGTGGCGGCGGGGACTACTGGGGCGGACACGTGATGTCCCTGCCCTTCGTGGGCAAACCGGTTGGTCTGCCGACGAAGGAGGCAAAGACCCCCGTCGAGAAGCTTCACTCGGCCTACCGGTTCCTGCTGGCGGACCTGCTTCCCTTCGGAAAGAATGCGCGCGTCACGCTCGAGCACGGCGGCGAGAACACATCGACCGAGCACTACGAGACGGTAGCCTACTGGTACGGCGTCGACCGGCCCTGCCTCGCGCTCACCGATGTGCTGGACGTGGGCAACGCGGCCGACGAGACCCGTCACGGCTACAGCGCGCCGGCGAGCGAGCCGTACACTCTGACGACGCGACACGAGCTTGGTCCGGACACCCTCCCCCTCGGGGGCAAGGGCGGACCGCCCGTCGAGGTGTTCGCGCCCCTGTCCGACGAGGGGCGGCGCACGCGCGGCAAGGTCGAGCTGACCTTGAAGCTGCGCAAGGACAACCTGGGCGTGATGCTGCGCCGGCGCCTCGACCTCGCTTACGCCAACCAGCGAGCGAAGGTCCTGGTCCAGGAGGAGGGTGCGTCCGGGCGCTGGCGTGACGCCGGCATCTGGTACACCGCCGGGAGCAACAGCGTCGTGTTCGGCGACCCGAATGGCATCCCCGCCGACAAGCGAGGTCCTGTGCACCTGGAACTGGCGCCCGCGGCCAGCATCATCGAGACCTCGAACCGCCGCTGGCGCGAGGACGAGTTCCTGATTCCGCGCGCGCTGACCGAGGGGCGGGAGCAGATCCGCGTGCGGCTGGAGTTCGAGCCGGTGTCGCTGCCGCTCGTGCCCGGCCAGCCGCCGCAGGACAATGCCTGGACCGACTTCCGCTACTGGGCCTACAGCTTCGTCCTACCGAAGCCCTAGTTCACACGGGGCGGATGATGCCGCGCTGGATGGCGACCAGCACAGCCTCGGTCCGATCGGTCACCTCCAGCTTCACGTAGATCCGCTTGAGGTGGCTCTTGACCGTGTCCTCCGAGACGAACAGCGTCGAGCCGACCTCCTTGTTGGACAGCCCCTTAGCGACCAGCTCCAGCACCTCGCTCTCGCGTGCGCTCAGCGTCGGGCCACCCACCCGCTGCGCCAGGCGAGCGGCGACCTCGGGTTCGAACAGGCGCTCCCCGGCGTGCACGCTGCGAATGCCCGCGAGCATGCCGTCGGCGAACGCGCCCTTCAGAAGATACCCGCGTGCCCCGGCCTGCACGGCCCGGTAGATGTCCTCATCGCCATCGAAGGTGGTCAGCACGATGATGTGCGCCTCGGGAGCCGCCTTCCGGATCGCTGCGATGGCATCGGTCCCGTCCATCCCCGGCATGCGCAGATCCATCAGGGTGATGTGCGGCGCCAGCTTGGCGTGCAGCTCGACCGCCTCGCGGCCGTCGTTCGCCTCGCCCACCACTTCCATGTCCGGCTGAGCGTCGACGAGCGCCTTCAAGCCCATGCGCACCACCGGATGGTCATCGGCGATGAGGACACGGATCTTCATGATGGGATCGGCAGGGTCAGTGTCACCTCGGTCCCCGCGCCCGGCCGGCTGCCGATCACCAGCTCACCGCCCAGTTCACGCGCACGCTCGCGCATGCCGACCAGGCCATAGTGCCCGGGTGGCTCGCCGTCGGCGGGCGCGAAACCACGGCCGTCGTCGCGCACCGAGAGAACGACCCCATCGGGAAGGTAGCTCAAGGTGACCATGATACTGGCAGCGGCGGCGTGGCGGACGGCGTTCGTGATCGCCTCCTGGGCCACCCGGATCACCGCCGCCTCGGCTTCGGGCGACAGCGGCCGGACGGTCCCCTGCACCTGGACGCGGACCTTTGCATCCAGCTTGTTCGCCACCGCGGTCACCATCGAGATCAGGCTCTGGCCGCCCGTCGCTTCCAGACGCAGGTTCCAGATCGCCCGCCGCACCTCGACCAGGCTGGTCTGGGCCAGGGAGCGTGCCTCGTCGACGCTGGCCAGCGCTTTGTCGGGCGCGGCCTTCAGGTAGCGTGCCGCCTCGAGGTGCAACGCAATCCCCGTGAATCCCTGGGCCAGGGTGTCGTGGATGTCCCGCGCGATGCGAGCCCGTTCGCGCAGCACCGCCGCGTGCCGGGCACGCACCACCGCCAGGCGGGATCGATGCGCGGCGTAGATCGCCAGCAGCGCCGCCACCGCCAACAGCCCGCGGAACCAGGCGGTCTCGTGCAGTTGCGGCAGCACGCTGACCCCGACCGCGGCCTCGGCCGCGCCCCACACACCGTCACCGTTCGAGGCGCGCACCAGGAACCGATACGCGCCCGGAGCCAGGTTCGCGTAGTACGCCGTACGACGGGTGCCGGCCTCGACCCAGTCCGCGTCGACGCCGATCAGCCGGTGCCGGAACCGGATCCGCTCGGGCGCCGAGAAGCTGGGTGCGGTGTAGTCGACCTGGAAATCGCGGTGGCCAGGGGGGATCGCCACGTTCTCGTCGGGATCGTGAGCCTGGCCGTTCACCAAGACCCGCTCGACCAGGGGCCGCGGCACGTCAGTGCGCAACTTCAGCGTCCGCGGGTCGATCCAGGCCAGCCCGCTCGGCATCGGGAACCAGAGCTTGCCGTCGCGAGTGCGCAGGCCCGCCTGCGACAGGCCCGAACCCTCGCAATGGTTGCTGGGCAGCCCGTCTTCCACGCCGAACTCGTTGAAGCGCAGGCGGGTCTCGGCGCCACGGTCGAACGCCTCGACGTCTGTCTTCAGTACGCGCTGCACGCCGCGGCTCGAGCAGATCCACAACGCGCCCAGTCCGTCGTCGACGATGTTGAACAGACGCTCGCCGATGAACCCCTCGGCCGCGCCGTACAGCCGAAAACGCCCCTGCCGCCAGCGACCGAGACCGCGCGAGGTCGCGAGCCAGAGACTCCCGTCGGGTTCAGCGCGCATCGCCGAGATCGCTCCGGCCACCTTCGACGGCACCAGCGCCTCCCAGACTCCGTCCTTGCGCCGCCACAGCCCGTTCGGTCCGACAATCCAGAGCGTGCCCGCCTCGTCGAGGTGGATCTGAGAGATCTGGTGCGGCAGCGTGACGTCCTTGTTGGCCGGCAGCTCGACGACATACCCGTCGCCCTGCAAGCGCAGAAGCGGGCGGCCGCCCATCCAGATCGAACCTTTCGGGTCGCGGTAGATCGTGGTGATCCAGCCCGGAATGGCCAGAGACGAATCCACCACGCGCCCGTTGCGAAGGCGACAGGCGGCCGTGGGATCGCCGGTGCCGCCGACCCACAGGTCACCGGCTTCGTCCTCGTGGAGCGCGTGAACGCGGTCCACGCAGACCGGATCGATGCGCCGGTCGACCCGGCCGTCGCGCACCGACAGGACCGCGCCGTCGGTGGTCCCGACCCACAGGGTTCCGTCACGCCCCTCGAGCATCGCCGAGGCCTGCAGCCCCTCCATGCCGGCGCCGACCTGTGTGAAGCGGCTCTCGGACACGCGGAGCAACGCGCCGGTCCGGGTGCCGACCCAGACGTTGTCCTCGCGGTCCTCGAACACCACGTCGACCGCATCGGTCAACGCGGGGAGTGCCTCGACGCGGTCGCCGATCATGCGCGCCAGCCCTTCCGTGGTGCCGATCCACAGCGTTCCCTGACGATCGCGCCACAGCGTCCGGATCGAATCCGAGGGCAGCCCGTCGACCTTGGTCAGCCGGCTTCGTGTATCCCCATCGATGCGCCACAGGCCGCGCTCGCCCGTGCCGACCCACAGCACCCCGTCGGGCCCGGCCGTCATCGCCGTGCAACCGGGCGAGAGATCCGGCAGCCACGTGAGGCTGGTGGGACCGCGGATCTCGAACAGGCCGCGTCCGGCGCAACCCCACAGGACGCCGTCGTCACGCTGGATGAAGCTCACCACCGTCATCGACCGGCCACGGTCGTCGGGGACCAGCGCGAGCGATCCGTCCGGGGCCAGGCGAAAGATCTGGCGCCAGCCACTCATCCACATGTTGCCCGCTCGATCCTCGAACATGCTGAGGATGGCGCTGTCGGACAGCGGTCCCTCCTCGGCGACCGGACGAATGGTACGGCTGCCGGTCACGATCTGCGGGGCGCCCGTGCGCCCCCCGACCCACAACCTCCCGTTGCGATCGAGGGCCATCGACGACACCCGGACGGAGCTCACGAGATCGAACTTCACGCCGTCGAATCGGAACAGACCGATCGCGGTGCCGACCCAGAGATAACCTTCGGGGGTCTGCGCCAGCGCCGAAATGTGCGCCTGCGGAAACCCTTCGTGCGCGCCCCAGCGGCGTATGTCCAGGCGGGACAGCGGCGCCCGCGGTGACACCGCGCGCGCCAGTCCCCCGGTCGCAAAAAGGAAGCCCGCCGCGACCACACAGGCGAGCGACGCCTTCCGCACGCGGTGACGATCTATACCACAGGGGGTCTCACGTCAGCGCCGGTGATAGGCCGGTGCTCCTCCTTTGCAGATGATCGTCCGCCGGTCGAGCACGATGACCGCCTCGTTGCCCGGGTAAGCACCGAGCGACCGGCAATCGCCCTGCACGAACAGCACGTCGTCGAGCGCGTCTGTCTCGACGCCAGTGTGGCCGATGACGATCACGCCGCCGACGCCTTGAACGGGGTGGCCACGGCGCGGATCCATGATGTGGCCGTAGCGCCGACCGCCGCTGACGAACGACTGTTCGGTATGTCCCGCCATCGAGATAGCGCGATCCACGACGCGCAACGTACGGCCGTCGCGGGTGTGAACCTCCCACGCGGTCGCGTCGGGTGGATGGCCGAGCGCATAGACGCTGCTGCCGCCGGCGCTCACCAGTGCGCTCTTCACACCGTGCCGCCGCAGCACCTCCACCGCCCGGTCGACGGCGTACCCCTTGGCGATGCCGCCCAGATCCACCTCCATCCCCGGCCGTGCGAACTTCACGGTGCTTCCGTCGAGAATCAACTTGCCGAATCCCACGGCGTGCCGGGCAACGGCGAGCGCGGCCGCGGCCGGCACGCGCGGCTGGCGATCGAAGAAACCCCAGACTTTCATCAGCGGTCCCACAGTCACATCGAAGGCGCCGTGCGATTGGCGCGCATACTCCTGGCACTGTTCGAGGAACGCGAACAGCTCCGGCTCGACATGCACCGGCGCCGCGGAAGCCTCACGGTTCAACCGCGACAGGGCGCTGCCCGGCTTGTAGTGGCTCATCAGCCGGTCGATGCGATCGACCTCGTCCAGCGCCGCCTCGGCGGCCGCCTGATCCCCGTGAGCCACGATGGCGTACGTGCAGCCCATCGCCACGCGCGCCACCTCGACCCGCGCCGGGGCGACGGCGAGCAGCAACAGCGCCAGGGTCACCATGCCGCTCGCGTTCAGGAACTACTGAGGTCGACGACGGCGTACAGCGTGAACGGCGGCACCGTCAGCTCGGTAAAGCCCGCCACCGCCCGGTGATCGATGACGGGCTCGAGATGGCTGCGATCGGGCAACGCGGAGGCGGTCGGATAGGCGCCGCGCACCCGGATCCGGATCCCGTCGGCCACGCCGCCGCCGTAGTTCAGCAGCGAGACGCGGGCCCGCTTGCCCTCGCCCACCACCCGCGCCAGCACCACCTCGCTACCAAAGACGCGCAGCAGCCGCTTGCCGTCCGAGATCCGCTTGCGCACGCGGTACGCAAACTCGCTCGGGTCCTTGGCGGACTCCTTCGGAAACTCGGACGAGCCAAGGCGGATGGTGAGTGCCAGCTTCGGGTCGGGAGCCTTCACCACCGTCCACAGAAGGTTGCGCCGCGACAGCAGCATCATCACCTCGCCCACCGCCTCGCTACCGTCATCGACGACGCCGATCTGCGCGAGCACCGGGAGCTTCGCCTCGGGCACCGTGCGCACGAACGCAAGCACCTTGCCGACAGCCTCCTTGTCGCGAGCGTCGATCTTCACGGTGGCATCGACCCCGTAGGCGTGCGCCTCGGCCGCCGCCAGCGGCCCCGCGCCCGCCGGCACGTCGTACCAGTAGCGGGCGCCCGGCTCGCGGATGAATTGCCAGCCATTGGCCGCCACGAACGGCCGGCGCGACGGTGACAACGTGGTGACGCTCTTGTCGAGGCCCGGGTTGTCCAGCTTCCTTCGCACCTTCTGCTCCTCCGGCGGCAGCGGCTGAACCGTCACCTGGGGGATCACGTCTCGATCTCCTCGACCTTGATGCGCCGCTTGTCCGATACCCCCAGCCCCAACTTCCCGGCGAAGGCGACGTGCCCGGGCTCCCGGATCAGGATGTTCACGTTCGGGTCGCTGCGCCGCTGCTCGTGCGAACCGAGGCTTTCCTTGGCTCGGTCGTAGATCGACCGCGCACCCTCTGCCCTCCGCTTCTCTTCGACGAGATCCAGGATCAGCCGATCGATCGCCACCGGATCCGTCCCGACCATGATCTGCTTCGGGTAGAACCGGTAGCGCGGATTGTCGGCGAACGGTCCGCCGTGCCAGACGCCGCGAAGCCCGTCGACGATCTGCAAGACGGTCCGCGAGCGCAGCGGCTCGACGGAGGCCAGCGTTCCGATGAAGGAGAGCGTGTGGCTGTGTCCGTTGGTGAAGGTGTGTGACCGCGCGACGTTCGAGAAGCTGCCGTAGGCGATGTTCTTCAAGCATCCCGTGGCGCCCGCCGCACCGTGATCCTTCACGTTCGGAATGTTGATGATCTTGGTGAACCTCTCGGAGACGAGGCGGATCAGGTTCGACCGCGTGTCGTCCTCGCCGAAGAAGTCCACGTCGACGTAGGTGAACGGATCGTAGCTGGTGTTGTCGCCGCGGTCGTCCTCGGCGCCGTTCTGCTGCACGCCCGCGGGCAGGTGCGGGCCGTAGTTGGCGTCGCGCATCTGCCCGACGAACCGTTCGTACAGGTGGATCCGATCGGCGCGGACACCGACGGCGATGAGGTTGCGCACCACCTCGGCCACGATCTCCGGCGACGACATGATGTTCGGAGCGCCCGAGCAGTTCACCTTGATGCCGACGATGTCGTCGGGCTTGAAGAAGCGGGTCCAGGCATCGCGCGGTTCCCGGGCGCGGGTCAGCGCGCCCATCCCGGCGTCCAGCATCTCGCGAACGATCGTGGCGTCCACCTTGTTCGTCATCTCGTCGATGCACATCGCCGAACGCATCCGGATCACCCGCCCAGGGAATGGGCCCGGCATGCCCGGCCGGGCCAACGGTCTGTGGGGCGTGACGATCCGGTAGGGCGGCGTCTCGTCCGGCTTCGCCGCCGCCAGGTTCGCGATCCCCGCGCCGGAGAGTTCCAGGAACCTGCGCCGCTCCATCGCGGCGGGATGATACCAGCGGTCCTCTTGATCCTGGCGCTATCATGCGCGTGTGCTACCGCTCCTCGCGCTGCTTTGCGCCGCGGATCTGCCGACCGAGGGTCGCGACGGCGGATACGTCTCGTCGCGCACCTGCCGCGAATGCCACGCCTCCCAGTACGACAGCTGGCACAGGACCTACCACCGGACAATGACCCAGTACGCGACGCCAGCGACGGTGCTCGCGCCCTTCGACGGGATCCGGCTTCCGGTCGCGGAAGGGGTGCTGCAGCTCCAGCGCCGCGGCGACGATTTTCTTGTACGCGCGCAGCTGAAGAAGGGAGCGCCCGTCGAACGGCGCATCGGCCTTCTCACCGGTTCCCATCACATGCAGGCGTACTGGATGACGACGCCGAAGGGGAATGCGCTCGAGATGCTCCCCTACATGTTCCTGATCGAGGACAGGCGCTGGGTGCCGGCGCGCGATACCTTCCTGGCCGATCCGAAGCTGCCGTGGACCTTCACGGCCTGGAACGATCACTGCCTGCAGTGTCACGCCACCGCGGGCCAGCCGAGGCCCGGCCCCGCGAAGGATCACCGCCAGACCCGCGTTGCCGAGATGGGGATCGCCTGTGAAGCCTGTCATGGACCAGGCGAGCGCCACGGCGCGGATCCCGACATTCCCATGGTCGATCCGCGCAACCTGCCCCCGCGCGAGAGCTCGGAGGTGTGCGGCCAGTGCCACGGCATCTCGCTGATCCCCGACTGGGACCACTTCCTGCGCGATGGATTCTCCTACCGTCCCGGCGCCTCGCTGGCGAAGACGAACCCGCTGGCGGTGTCCGGGGATCCGAACCGCTTCTGGCCCGACGGCATGGTCCGTGTGTCGGGGCGCGAGTGGAACGGCATGGTCCGCTCTCCATGCCACCAGCGCGGCAAGCTGACCTGCCTGTCCTGCCACTCGATGCACGAGAGCGATCCCGACGACATGATCGCGCCGAAGAAAGCCGACGACGAATCCTGCTTCTCATGCCACGCGCCGATGCGCCCCCGTCTGGCCGAGCACACGCACCACGAGGCCGCTTCGCCGGGCAGCCGCTGCGGCAACTGCCACATGCCGCACACCACATATGGTCTCCTCAAGGCGATTCGCAGCCACCAGATCGATAGCCCCAGCGTCGCCACCACGCTGGCCACCGGCCGCCTGAACGCGTGCAACCTGTGCCATCTGGATCGCCCGCTTGCCTGGACCGCCGACCATCTGACCCGCTGGTACGGCACGCCCGCCGTGAAGATGCCCGACGAGGAACGGACAGTGGCCGCCGGTGTCCTGTCGCTGCTGCGCGGGGATGCCGGTCAGCGCGCGCTCACCGCCTGGCACCTCGGCTGGGCGCCCGCCCGCAAGGCCGCGGGCGCAGAATGGATGCCCACCTTCCTGGCGATGGCGCTCGGGGACACGTATGCGGCTGTCCGCTACATCGCGCAGCGGTCGCTTCGCGCCACGCCCGAGCTGGCCAGGGTCGAATACGACTACGTGGCGGCGCCCGATCGGCTCGAGCGCAGCGTCGATCGCATCACGGCTCAGTGGGTGCGCGTGCGCGGCCCCGTGGCTCCCGACAGGGCCGCGCGCTTGCTGATGCGCCCCAACGGCTCACTGCTCGGCGAGCGCGTGCGCGACCTCCTTCAGCGCCGCGACGAACGGTCTTTGGACCTGAAGGAGTAGCTTGCGTTTCGGAAAGGAAACGTTCCAGAGCGACGGACCGCACGGGAACCATCTTCGTGCGCCAGCCCGGATGCCGTGATTCTCCCGGCTCGGGCCCTGGCACGGAAGGTGAATGCCTTCCCAGAGGAGCGTACCCATGCCAGACCACGTGTCGCCCTCGTCCCGCGCTGACAAGCGCGCCAAGATCATCGCCGACCAGGCCGTCCGCGAGGCGGCCGAGAAGGCCTCCGGCCGGGTGACTGCCACGCCGCCGCCGGCACGGGCGAACTGGGCGGCCTCGCCCACCGGGCGATCGATGAGAAGGGGATTCCCTCCGCGGAGAAAACCCGCTCCTCCCGCCGAGACGACGCCCTAGGTCTCGCTCCAGAGCAACACGATCGAGAGGCAGTGGAAGCCGGCGTCCGACGACTGGCGGACGATCGTCTCGATCACCTTGGCGTTCGGGTTGGCCTGCGACCAGGCGGTGACCCGTTCGCCGAGGACCGCTCGGTCCTTAGCCATCGTCGCCGAGAAGACCTGGACTCCGTGAAGGACCTGCCTATCCATAGATGCCCATACTAGTCTGCGACGGGGCGCCCCGCAAAATGACTATGCAGGCTACGGTCCGGCTGGCGCGACGCCCCGGGCCAGCATGCCGATCTGGTCCAGGGGCAAGGCGCGGTTCCAAAGCATCACGTCGTCCAGCTTTCCGGTGTACGACTCGGGTGGCCAGACGGTGTTCACGTTCACGCCGATGTAGATCGGGTTCTCGACGTCCTGGGTGATGGTTCCCTGCAACGCCTTCATCCCGATCTGCCGGCCGTCGAGAAACAGCCGCGCGTTGCTGCCGTCGTAGACGCAAGCGACGTGAACCCAGCTCGCGGCTGGGACGGGGTAGCCCGTTCCCGCAAGTAGCGTGTGCACCCCGTTCGCGAAGATGTACGCCTCGAGAAGAGTACCGTGGAAGGTCAGGTTGTACGCGTCGGTGAATTCCATCGCGTACTGGCGCGACAGGATTGAGTAGTACCGGTTTGCCACCGGTGCCGGTCGCCAGGCCCACGCAGCGATGGTGAACGCGCTCGCGATGCCATTGATGCTGGCGGATTGAGGGACCTTCACCCCCTGCAGGAACTTCTCGCGGTCCGGCCATTCCAGCGCGCGGCCGTAGAGGCCAGGCACCCAGGCGCTCGACGGGTCCAGTCCCTCGAGAATGCCGTGATTCCCTGACCCCGACGAATCGGCCGCCATCATCGCTCCTGCCGCCTCGTCGAAACGCCAGTATCCGATGAGGTTCACGGCCAGCGCCGCGCTGGTCATGCGGCCAGCCTCCACCACGTCGGGCCGTGTGTCGCGTGGCAGGTCGCGCGCCACGTCGGGCATCACGTCCGGAGTCGGAGGACGGTCGACGGACATGGCGTCGGTGTGACGGTCGGCCGCCAGATCCGGGGTCGAGCCGGCGTCACCGCGCACGACGTAGGCAGGGTTCGGCCTCCGACACGCGCTCACTGCGACCGCCATCAGGACCAGGGTCCAGCCACGCATGCCCACGAAATTCTAACCCGTGGGAACCGCCGCGCGGGTCGATTGTCCATACCCCTCGGGAGGTGGCCCCTTGCCGCTCCGTCTGCTTGCGCTGATCGCGACTGCCCTGGCCCTGGCCCTTCTGATCGCGGCCGTGCGAGCACGGCCCCGCGATACCCACACCGGAACACCCGTGGCCAAGGTCGATCCAGCGCTTCGGGCCGAGGAACCAGCAAGGGACACTCGGCATCCACTCCCGAGACTGGCGCCTCTCGCCGCGCCCCCTGCGACCGACCTTCTGGCGCACATCCACGGGCGGGTGATCTTGCCACCGGAGATCTCGGAGACACCAGAGGTGGAGGCCGCCGACGGCGAGCGACGCATGGTGGCCGACGTGCAGAGCGACGGCACCTTCGACCTGCGTCTGGCGCCGGCCCGTCTGACCTTGACGGCGCGGGTCGGGGAACTGGTGGGTGTCGTCGAAGGCGTCGAGGCGACGGCCGGCGCAGATCGCGAGGTGACCATCGCGCTCGTCCCCGCGGCATCGATCGCGGGCTCGGTCCGGTGGCACGGCGAGCACATCTCGGCGCGCGTCGTCGCCAGCGCGACGGGACGGCCCGACAGTTCCGACGAGACCAACACCCAGGATCGCTTCGAGGTGAGCGGGCTGTTTCCTGGTGTGCGTTACCAGTTGACCGTCGAGGCCGACGAAGCGCGAACCGTGACGCTCTCGGTCCTCGCTCCGGCAAGCGGCATCGAGATCGTCCTCGAACCCGCCCCCATCCTCCGAGGCGCGATCGGCCCCGATAGGCGCGGCGGGTGTCCGGTCGACGAGATCGAGCTGAAGGCTGACGGCGCTTCCGACGCGGAGTCATATCGAATCGACCGGCGTTGCCACTTCGAGGTGCCGCTCGCTTTCCCATCCGGGACACGGCTCCGGGTCGAAGCCCGCAGCCCCGGGTGGCACCTGACGGCCGCCATCGACGTGCCCGCGCACGGCGACCCACCCGAGCTGTGCTTGAACCCGCCCTGCCGGCCGGTCACCGTCGAGCGCGCGGAGGTCGAGGTGGTGGTCGAGGGCGGCCACCTGGAACCGATGGGGGCCCGCATCGACGGGGCGGGATGGCGCGGCACCGGGCGTTGCACAGGCGACGGCGCGTGTGTCGTGGAAGATCTTCCGGTCGGGCAATCGTTGAGAGTGCGGGCTCATGCCCGGGCGTGCGGCCTTCTGGAACCGCAGCAGATCCTGACCAGAGCCCGCGAGAGAATGCGGGTCACCTTCCCCTGCCGGCGCCTGCGCGACGTGATCGGAATCGTGCGTGGGGGCACGCCGAACCTCCAGGTCTTCGTCCGGTGCGGCGACCACCAACAAGTGATCACCGGCCGCCGCACCTTCACCCTGCTCTGCCCGACGGACGTCCCGCACCTCGAGTACCGTCCGGCAACCGAGCTCACATGGCGCTCCGTCTTGCTCCCCGGCGGCCCCGTCGACGACACGGCTCTCGTCGAGGTCGAGTTGCCCTAGGCAGTGTATATAGGGGACCCATGCGCATTCACCGCCTGGCCGTGACCGCCGCGCTGGTGGGCGCCTGCCACGGTCATTCCGAGCAGGGTGTGCGCGCAGACGAGTACGTCTACGACTGCATGACGGCGCCCAGCGGCGTCACCACCTTCGCCACCGACGAGAGCTTCGTCGCCTTCATCAACAAGGCGGCGGCTGGCGGCGTCACGGCCGACGACGCGAAGGCGCCGAAGCTGCTCAGTCCGGGCCCTGGAGCCACGCTGTCGGCCTCGACGCCGCCGCAGTTCGCCTTCCAGGCGATGGCCTCGGCGCCGAGGCCCGTCGGACGCATCCAGTTCGCGATGCCCTGCCCGCGGCCTTCTCGCCTTCCGCGCTGGCTGTCGTTCGAGGGCACGGCGCACGCGCACTGCGCGGGTGTGTCGGGCGACAACTACCTCCTGCGCGTGACCCAGGGAGGTACCGCCCTCTACACGGCGATCCTCTCGGTGACCAGCTTCACCCCGACCGCGGCGGTCTGGAAGCGAGCGCTGGATGGCCGCGCCGGACAGATGGTGACCATCGCCATCGAACGGGCAACATTTCTGAGGGGCGACATCACCAACGGGCCGTTCGCGCCGGCGAATCCGCCCGCCTTCGCGGTGGGACCCTAGACCGCCGTCGTATTGACGTGATCGCCGAGACGTGATCAAAAGTGGAGATGGATCTATCGATCGATCTTCGGCGACGAGTGGTGGAGGCCTACCGGGCTGGACGCAGCGGTACCTACGCCCTGACAGCGAAAATGTT
>JANPFD010000283.1:0-62958 GCA_031423255.1 Myxococcales bacterium
CGCCGGCTGGTCCCTCGTGGACTCCAACGGCCGCCCATACGACCACGCCGAGCAACTTTTGCGACGTCAGCTCGACCACCGCCCGGATTTCCTACGACCTCAATTCCGCCACGCTCTACGATGTCAATTCTGCCTACAACATGGAAGGACAGCGTGAACTGCCCGACCTTGAAGTTCCCGCGAACGTTGATGGCGGGGGCGTCTTCCGGCGTCATCGCGACCCGGCCGCTCATGTCGGTCGCCACCAACCGTAGCTGGTAGATGCCATTTAATGAGAGCGTGCGGTCGAAGTCGCCCGCGGCGAGGGACACCTGCCCATCCTAACAGGCCGCGTTGTGGCCGACCCCGCAGGTTTTCGCCGGGCTACCGCTGGCTATCGCCTCCCGTGCTACGCTCGACGGGTAGCTCGGAGGAACCCGTGGCCAGGCCGGAGAAGCAGAGATCCCAGACGCTCGACGAGGCGGTCGCTCAGCTCAAGCGCGACCCGTCGCACCCCGTGCGCGCCCGGGTGGACAACCTGGACGTCGAGTTGCGGGCTGTCCCGAGCGATCAGGGCCAGGAACCGGCTGAGGACGTGATGTGCGGAGCCGGCCCCTGGCAGGGGGAGAGCACGGAAGAGCTGCTTCGTATCATCCATGAGGGCCGCAAGCTGGACGAGCCGCCGCCCCTGCGCCGCCCGTGACCTGGGTTCTCGACGCCAACATGTTGATCTACGCCCTCAACCGCAAGGGCGGGGTGAGGGAGCGGCTGAACCAGGCTGCACTACGAGGCTCGTTGGTCACGAGTGCCGCTGCGGTCGCGGAGTTGCTCTACGGCGCGGAGAAGTCCGCCCGCGCCGAAGAGAACCGACGTGAGATCCATACGGGGCTTTCGAGAATTGAGAAGCGACCATTCACCATCGCCACGGCCCAGAAGTATGGAGAGCTGAAGGCGTACCTGGAGAAGAGCGGAAAGTCGAAGACCCGTATCGACCTGATGGTCGCGGCAACAGCGATCGAGATAGGCGCCACGCTGGTCACGCACGACTCGGATTTGGACCCCGACCACATGCCGCCAGGCTTGAAGGTCGAGGACTGGTACCGCTGACGGCTACACGTCCTTTGGTCCCGAGTCTCGGGATGCCCCCGGGTGCGTCGCCGTGTGGACGGCCTTCAGCTTGCCGATGACCACGTGCGTGTACAACTCGGTGCTGTTCAGGCTTTCGTGGCCCAGCATGTGCTGGATGTACCGGATGTCAGCGCCCCCCTCCAGCATCAGCGTTGCGCACGTGTGACGGAACGTGTGGGCCGCTCCCAGCTTCCCCAGCTTGGCGGCGCGGATGTACCGGCGGCACAGATCGGTGACGTAGGTGTGTCCCAGCGGCCCGCCGCGCTCGCTGCGGAACAGTATCCCGTCGTCGGACTTCGTCACCATCGTGGGCCGCACGAACTCCTCGTACTTCCGCACCCAGCGGATCGCCCGCTCGCTGATGGGCACCACGCGGTCCTTCTGCCCCTTGCCCTGGCGGATCATGGTACTCGACCCGCTTCTACGGCAATGACCGGCGGTAGGCGGCGATGCGGGCGATGAGCCCGTGGCGGTTGGTCTCGAAATTCGAGACCATCGATGCCGCCTCTGCGGTCAGACCGGCCCGGATGGCGTCGTAGCCGGTCCGTAGCCTGCGGTCGATCCTGTCCAGCTCGATCATGCCGTCGAGGACGCCGGGCGACTCGAAGAACCCCAGCAGCTTGACGACGGTGGTGTCGAGGACGGCCTTGAAGCGACCGACGGTGTAGCGCTGGACGAGCGGCTCGAGGATGTCCACGTAACGTGCGTAGACGGTCGCATCGGCGAAGATCTTCTTGTCCAGGTCCGCCTCGGCACACACCAGCAGCCCGTACACATCCTTGATCGCCTCGCGTCCGTCGAAGTGACACGGCGTGAACAGGCTGTCCTGATCCCACAAAGAGACGTGGTGATGCATGCCGGGCTTCCCGTCGGGGCCGGTTGTCTCCGTGGCGTAGAAATACACTTCGTCGACGTAGTCGCCGCTGCCGAGAATCGCCATCATGGCCATGAACGAGAGGTATTGATCGAGGTCCAGACGGGCGCGCAATCCGTCGACGAGACTGCTTCCAGAGAGACTCCGCACAGCGGCCAGGATGTTTTCGTACTCGAGGAGAGCTCCGTCGGCCGTGGTGACGAACTTCTTGACCTCGACGGGCTTGCTGGCGTAACCGCGGCGAATCACACTGGTGACTCGCGAGTGACGCTTGACCAGGGCCTCGGGGACCTTCTCGACCATCAGATAGACGCCTGCCGCGTGGTCCCTGCCGGCTGTGGTGTTGAAACGAAGCTCCACCAGCCTCCAGCTTGGGGAATAGAGGCCTTCGTCCGACAAGATCTGGGTGCTGGTCGGTGTGTTCAGGTACAGCCGGTCCAGACACATCGACGTCAAGAAGAACTCGCTGGCGCTCGATCCGGGCATCAGGGACCGGGCCCGGTTGTCCTGCACCTTGATCGTGTAGTTCTTGCGCCGGCACCCCAGCGACGACTCGCCTCGCCAGTTCATGATGACGGGAATCGACGGGCGATTCGGCCACAGGAACATCGACGCCCGGAACTCGGCCTTGGGTCCCAGGACCCTGCGCGCCTCCTCGGCGGCGATTTCTTCCTGGGGGCTCTGCCGCACCTCGATGACCGTGGGATACACGGTCTCGCCACGGGCTGCCTTCATGGGGTCACAGCCGGTCGCCGCACTCTCCGGCAGCGATTTCGGGAACTTGATCCGCGCACGTACCGTCGAAGATCCGGCGACCCGTAGCTCGCGGGTGTGAGCGTCGGCCGGTCCGCAGTAACCGAGGCCGTAGTGGGTCACCTGCTTCTCGGCGTCCATCCGGGCCGACACCGCCGCGGCGCCGTCGAGGCCGAACCCACCGGGCCCCATCCACAGCAGCAGGTGGGGATCGGCGGCCGCCACCTTCGCTTCGGCGGGCCGGGGCGAGATCATCACCACGCTGCGAAGGCTGGGATCGACGTGCGTATCGATGTCGCCAAGCACCTTCGTGATCGCGAGGATGGCGTCCTCCGGCGGGGCCGGCCGGGAGCTCTCGATGGGCAACCCGACGGACAGACGCTCGGCGAGCGCGCTCCGATCCGAGGTGAAGGACTGGACCTGGGTGACCACCCTCCCCCAGCGGAACAGCGCCAGTCTCTCGCCGGGCGGGCGCGCGCGCGCCAGCGACATCACCGCGGCCCTGACATTCTCGTTGTCGGCGGCGGTGCTGCCGGGATCGACCAGCATCAACGTGTGCGCGCTCGCCACCGTTCGCGGAGTCACGACTGCGGGAAGCGCCGCTCCTCGGTCATCGACCAGCGCGAGGCAGTGCGAGAGATCCCGGGCGGTCGGAAGCGTACCCTCGTCGAACGCCAGACGGATGGTGACCTCGCGTGCTCCGGAGGGCTGGACGACCTCGCGGGTGATGGCCACCCCGCGGATCAGGTCGCACGCGACCGGGACGCTCATGACCGCGCCGCGCCCCTCGCACCCCGAGGCCAACACCGCGCACGCGGAAAGGAAAATGAGCTGGCCCGAACCTCGCCGCACGACGCCTCCGTGAACGATACATCATGGCGAAAACCGCGCCTACACGGGATGATGAGTCATCCGGGCGTTGGCGCCATGAGCCACTACGACTATCCGAAACTGGCACGCCCGGCGCCCGCGGTGTAAAGCCGAGCATGAACCAAGCGCCTCGTTTCGTGATCGCCGCGTTGGTGGTCGCCGTCGTCGGTGGCGCGTTCTTGTGGTGGCGCAAGCAGGAGACACCACAGCCGCCTCCGCCGATGCCCCGGGCTGTCGCCCCGACCCCTCCTGCACCAGCGCCCGATGCCAGCGAGCCGGCCATCCGGCACCCCATCGAGACGGAAGCGTCGCCGCCCGCAGGGCTTCCTCCGCTTGCCGAATCCGACGCCACCATCAGCAAGGCCCTGAGCGAGCTCCTCGGGCGCAAGTCGGTGCTCTTCTTCCTGACGCTCGACGGCTTCGCGAACCGGTTCGTCGCCACCGTCGACAACCTCGGCGGCGAGAATGCGGCGGTCCGGCTCTGGCCCGTGCTCCCCACGCCGGGCCGCTTCGGGACAGACGCCGCGCCGGACGGCGGCGTCATCGGCTTCAAGAACGCGGACCGCTATGTGCCGTTCGTGCGTTTCGTCGAGACCATCGATACCCGGCGAGCCATGGCGCTGTACGTTCGCCTCTACCCGCTCTTCCAGCAGGCGTACGAGGATCTCGGCCATGCCGGCAAGTACTTCAACGATCGCGTCGTCGAGGTGATCGACCATTTGCTGGCGACACCCGTTGTGCCGGAACCGATCAGGGTCCGGGGGCCAGAGACGCTCCACCAGTTCGAGGACCCAGCCCACGAGTCCCGATCCGCGGGTCAGAAGATCCTGCTACGGGTTGGTCACGCCAACGCCGAGAAGCTCAAGGCGAAGCTGATCGACATTCGCCGCCAGCTCGCCAGAAAGTAGTGGCTAGTCTTTGCCCCGGAGTCCGGCGGCGCATCCGCCAGTTCGGTCACTTCTTCTTCGGCGTGATCCCTCGATAGGGCACGTCGACGGCAAAGGCGCCTTTCCATGCCGGCGCCACCTTGCCCAGTGCCCAGTGCATGGCGTTCACCACCAGCCGCTGCACCTGCGGCACCCGGAAGTCTTCCGGATGGCCCAGCGTCGTGAAGAACGACCGTCCCCCATGGGCATTGGTGCGCGTCCAGGCGACCGGGTTGTCGATCGTCGGCTTGTCGGGTTTCACCGCCTTGCCGATCAACAACGCCGTGGCGTCGGCCGGGGGCCACTTGGGCAAGGTGGTGTAAAGCCACGACCGGACGTGGAAAGGTCCGTCGACGCCGGCGAGCACGGGGTGACCGACCGCCGCGGCGGCCACCGAGACGTCGGTGCTGCAGTTGTGGCCGCAATGGGTGTGACCGTCCTTCTTCCAGCCAGGCGGGGTACCGAAGGCGTCGGACCCGAAGGCGTTCCAGCTCTCGAGGGGATGCCCCGCCGGATAATTGAAGGCGTGAGACGTGGTGCGAAACCCGACCACGGGTTTGCCCGAACGGAGGTACCTGTCGATGTGCGCCACCTGGTCGGCGGGCAGACGTCGCCACCTCAGGAAAAAGACCGCCAGGTCCGCCTTGGCCAGGGCCTCGAGACCTGGAATGTTCTCCTCCGCGTCCTGGTCGGGCCGGCTGTGGAGGACCGTCGTCGTCATCCCGTACCGTCGCTCCATCTCGGCGGCCAGCAGCGGCATGGTCTGCTCGCTGCCGTATTCGTGATCGCCCACGACGAACACGACGTGCGGCCTCGCCGAACGTCCGGCGGTGGCGTTCACGGTGTAATAGGCCACCGGGTGCAGCAGCGGATCGCCGTCCGCCGCGCGCAATCCCTCGGCGCGCAGCTCATAGATGCGACCGCCTCCGATCACGGCGGGCAAGGCCAGCGAGACGCGCCTGCCGTCCTTCGACACCGTCACGGCCGTCGGTGGCGCTGGCGTGTGACCTGCCTGCCCCACGCCGTAGGTCTTGTCGTAGGGATAGTAAAAGTGCTGGACGCTGTAACGGCGGGGATCGGCGGCGCCCGCGCGGTCCACCGGTCTGGTGAAGGTGAGGTCGAAGCCCTTCGGCGTCAGCTGCACCGAGTGAATCTCCATCGGGGTCTTTCCGGTCCAGACCACACGCTGCAGGCCGAACTCCTTGCCTCCGGTGGCGCCCCAGCCCCGGTCGGTCTGGCCCACCCAGAGACTGCCATCGGGGGCGAAGGCGACACGGTTGTTGCCTGACTGAAAGCCCGACCGGAACGGGAACACGGCGCCCTGGACCACCCCGTCGACCTTCTCCAGCGCCACGCGCATCACCACCGAGGTGGTCTGATCGCCCAGGAACATCTGCCCGGCGAACGGCCCGAACTTGCCGCCGGTGGTGTCGAAGAGCGGCTGCGTCGGCGACTGACCCAGGGGACCGTACGGCAACAGCACGGCGGCCTCCTTGCGGCGCGCATCGAGCACGCCGATCGCGGGCTCCCCGGCGGGCGCGCGCACGGCGGGGTTCGAACGCAGCGACGTGGGATGTCCGAAGAAGTCGCCGCGCGCGGCGTGGAAAACCTTGCCGGTCGCGACGTACTCGCCCTGGTTGTCGGTGATGAACAGCCCCAGCTTCGGATCCATGCCGACGCCGTTCGGGCAGCGCAGACCGGACGCCCACGGCTCCACTCCGCCCTTCGCGTCGATGCGCAGCGCCCACCCCAGATAGGTCGAGTCGGCGCCCCCGAGGGCGCACTTGGAAACATAGAAGGCGCCGGCGCGGTCCCGCACCAGGCCGAACGCGTACTCGTGGTGCCCGCCCGACACTTTCCACGGCTGGGCTAACGCCTCGTAATCATCGGCGACGCCGTCGCGGTCGCGGTCGCGCAGTCGCGTCACCTCGGTCCGCTGCACGACGAACACCTCGTCCGCGCGTTCGGCCCAGATCCCCAGCGGCTCGTGCAGGCCGTCGGCGAAACGCCGCCACTGCGACGCTCGACGGGTCCAGATCTCCCCGCGCCGCGTGGCCACCAAGAGCACCGGGTCGCGCCGGCCGCCCACGAAGGTCAGTCCCCCCACCTCCAGCGCCACGTCCTTCGGCGTCTCGATGGTCTCGATGCGATAGAAGCTCCGCTCGGAGATCGAAGGAAAGTCCTGGTCCAGACGATCGTCCAGCGCCGATACGACCTCGTCGCCGACCGGAGACACCCGGTACAGGAACTTGGTGCTGGTGCCGCGCATACCGACCATGATCAGGACGTGGTTGATGCCCGCCCGAAGCCGCAGGGGGATGGTCAGGTCCTTGACGGGCGGGATGTACGTCGAGATGGTGACGTGCGCCATCACCCCGTTGACGAAGACCTTGATGCCGTTGTCGACGCCGAAGGTCAGCGTCCCCGTGGTCTCCCGCTCCACGGTCACCGTCCGGTACAGATAGGTGGGCACCGGGAGCTGGTGCTCCTGTCCGTCGGCCAGGTGGCCGCCATCGGACCAGCGGCGCGGCGGCGAGGCGGCCGGGTCGAGCACCTCGGCGTCGGTGTTCACCACGCTCCCGGCGGGTGGGGTGAACCGCCCGTTCAGCACCTTCCACGAAGTTTGAACCAGGGGCGGCATCGCCTTGCGAGTCGCTTCCAGCGAGGCCTCCCGGGTCGCATCGCGCGTCTCCTTCTTGACGTAGACCAACGGCGACGCCACCAGCAGGGCGAGCGCGAGGGAGGTGATCATCACTTTGCCTCCCTGGGCGTGACGGTGACCTGGAACTGGGTCGGCTTTTGCCGGGTGCGCGGCACGCGAATCGATCCCGCCTCCTCGCTCCCGACGGAAGCCTGGTAGCGAACGCTCTCCGGTGCCGGCCCCAGCCAGACATCTCCCTGCCCTGGCGCGACGGAGATCCTGCGCACCCATCCGGCTCCGTCGGTGCTCGGGGCGATCTGCTCGCGCACCAGCTGCCCATCGATCTCGTAGCGCAAGAGCGCAGCCCCGGCCTCGATGCCGTAGCCACGAAATTTCACCGTCGGCGCGCGCTTCGGGTCACCGATGCGCAAGCCCGCTTCGCGCGTCTCGAGGGGATACGTTCGGCCGAGAGGCTTGGCCTCCCCGCCGCCCCGGCCGACCCAGACCGACGTGACGTCCAGGAAATCCCCGGTCCACGCCATCTGCAACCGGCAACGATCGGCGTCGAACGCGAACGAACGGCCGCCCGGGAAGCCAAAAACGATGGACATGGTCGACCCCTTGGCGAGGAAGGTGCGAAAGGCGATCGGGCGTCCCTCCACCTTCAAGGTGACCGGCTGTCCGTCGGTGAGACCCTCGGGCCGTGGCAGCCCCTCGCCCAGCGCCAGCGCCCCCCACAGGTGACCGATGCGCCGCTCGGCGATCTCGGGCGCGACTCCGGCGAAGAACGTCGGCATCTGCGTCCCGGGCTGGATGCGCGCCGGGGCCAGCATCCATCGCCGGAACCAGTCGCCGCGGATGCGGTCGGCCATGGTCTTCATGTCGGGGGCGCGGATGCCCGCCTGCGACGGCACCCCACCGAAGTCGTGGCAGGTGATGCAGGCGAGGCCCTCCTCGCCACGGCCGAGTGAACGCACCCCCTCGCGGACGGCGACGGCGTCGGGCTCGGGCGACGGCAGGCCGTTTCCCGGCTGGGCGCCCGCGACCGTGGCAAATAGTGCGGCCATCGGGCCGACGTTGGCGGCGCCGAAGTGGGGCATCCGCAGCGTCATCCAGGGACGCACCCGGCGTTGATGAGCGAGCACCTGCTCGATCCATCCGGTGCGGAGCTTGTTGCCGGTGTCGTCCAGCGCCGGAGGCACGTCCTGGAACTTCACGGCAGCGGGACCGCCGAGCTCGTGGCACTGCCGGCAACGGTACTGCGCCACCAGATCCTCGAAGTCGGCCGCGGGGGCCGGCGTGATGTCCGGCGCCGCCAGGTAGGCGTCGAGCGCCCGTCGCTGGTCCTGGTCCAGGCGATACCGTGGCGTGCGGCCGCCCGGGGCAGCCGCCACACATCCCCGCCCCGGACGCAGCTTCGCGAAGAGGGGGGCGACCAGCGTGCTGGCGAGCGGCTTCGGATCCGCCAAACCGTGGCACCCGAGGCAACCGCGCTCCTGGACCAGCGCGCGACCACGGCCCGGGTCAGCGGCCCGCCCCGCGGGTATCGGTTGCTCGAACGCCGGGCGCCGCGAACGCACGAGGTGAGCGGCCAGCGCGTCGGCCTCCTCTTTGTTGAGACCCATCGCCGGCATCCTCCCGGTGGGGTTCACCGCCAGCGGATCGCGCAGATAAGCAGAGAGGACTTCCGCCGTCGCCTTGCTGCCCATCCCCTCGACCGCGAGCGCGCCCGAGCCGTGGCAGGCCGTGCAGCCGATGGCTCCGAACAGGCGCTCTCCCTGCTCGGCTGCCGAAGGGGGAGCCGGCGCAGGCAGGGGCTGCGCCGGTCGCAACCCCGCGAGATACGCCGCGACGTCGCGCCGCTCGCCTTCGTCCAGCATGGTGGGCATCGACGCGTCCGCGCGGAACGCGCCGGGATCGGCGAGCCAGTGATAGATCCAGCGTTCGCTGGTGCGCCCGCCGACGCCGGTCAGCGTTGGCGCGAGCGGCCGCCGGGCCGCGTTCGACGAATGACAGCCGCCGCACCCGAGCGCCGTCGTCAGCAATCGTCCCCGATCGCGGAGCGCCGTCGCCGTCACCTGGGGTGAACTTGCATCCGGACGCAAGGCGGAGGGCGGCAACGGCTCCTCCGTGAAATGCTCCGAGCTCCAGGTGATCTGCAGGCGGGCGGGCCCCGGGGGCCTCGTGTACTCGATGCGCAGCGGGTGCTCACCGGCGGCGAGCGCGACGGGACCGGCGACGGCGGCACCGGCCAGCGACATCCGCGCGGGCCCTGTACCGAAGGTGTATCGGCCTCCCTGCACCACATGCAGCCGGCCAGTCCACACCGCCGTGAAAGCCGGGCCGACGGCCGGGTGCAACGACTGTCCGGCGGCCAGCGTGAAGTGCGGGAGGGACACCGTGACCATGCGCCGCGCGCCGTCGCTGATCTCGGCCGTCAATCCGGCGCCATGCGCCGCCGATGCCACGAACACCGTCATCGCGGCCCAACGGCAAGTCACGAGGATCTTCACAACCCGTTCATACACCAGGTGTTCGGCCGGTTGCGCTTCAGGCCGCGGCCACCCCGGCCGATGTCTCGACGGAATGACGCGGACCAGGTTCGGGATGTGGGGCGTGGCCATCACCCTTGTACTGACGGCGGCATGCGGGAGCGGCGGCGGAGGAGGAGGCGGCGGCGGGAAGGGAGGCGGCAGCGGGGGTGGCGGTAGCGGCGGCTCCGATGCGGGCACGACCACGCCGATGGACGCCAGCACGACGCCGCCCGACGCGCGCGGCATGGACACCGCCAGCGCGCGGGATACGTTCGCCATGGACGCCACGGCGGCCACGGACACAGCCACGGACACGACCACGACCGGCGGACCCTTGCGCGCCGTCAAGCTCTCGTCCGGCAACGCCGTCGTCTGCGCCGTGATGTCGAACGGGACCGTTCGCTGCAACGCCCGCCGCGAGGGCGACTGGCAGGAGCTGCCCGGCGTGGCGAACGCCGTGGACGTGGCCGTCGGGGGCGGCTCGATCCGTTGCATCGCCTTCGCCGACGGCACCGTGCGATGCTGGGGCTCGGACGACCACGGTCAGCTCGGACAGGGGACGTCGGGGCAAGGCGAGGCCATACTCCCGCGCCCGGTTCCCGGCATCACCGACGCCAAGGCGGTGGCCGCCGGCCAGTCCTTCGCCTGCGCGCTGCTGCGCGACGGCACCGTGAAGTGCTGGGGCGACAACGGCTGGTACGAGCTGGCGCAGGGATCGATCCAGCCGGCCATCGGCGGAGGCTCGGGCGAGCTGCCGAACGGTCCGGAGCTGTGCGGCGGCAACAAAGCCTGCAGCACCCGGGCGCTGACCGTGCCGGGCGTCGCGAACGCCACCCAGATCTCCGCCGCCTACGCCTCGGTCTGCGCCGTCATCGGCGACGGCAGCATCAAGTGCTGGGGCTTCCGCGCGGTCGGCGTGCTGGGCGACGGCATCGAGACCGAGGCCGGCCGCTGCAACAACATCGGCTGCTTCCCGCGCGCCCCCGTCACCGTCAGCGGGATCGGCAACGCGGTCAAGGTGGCCATGTACGCGTACCACGCCTGCGCCGTGCTGGCCGACGGCGGCCTCAAGTGCTGGGGAACGAATGCCACGGGCAACCTCGGCATCGGCAACACCACCGGCCCCGAGAGCTGCACCTCCGCGGCCGGCACTTTCCTGGGCAACGCCTGCTCGAAGTCGCCTGTGGTGGTGCCCGGCCTGACGAACGTCAAGGACGTCGACGTCGGCGCCCACTCCACCTGCGCGGTGCTGGGCGACGGCACCGCCCGCTGCTGGGGACAGAACCGCGGTGGACAGCTGGGGAACGGGACCATCGACGATGCGGCCTCGCCGGTGGTGGTGACCGGGCTTTCGGGCGCCACCGCGATCCATCTGACCTCCGACTCGGCGATGGCGGTGATGGGCGACGGCACCCTCAGGTCATGGGGCAACAGCGTCAACGGCCAGCTGGGCCTGGGCAAGGCGTACCAGACGTACGACACGTGCTGGTTGGGCGGCTGGTGCCGGAGGACGGCCACTCCGGTGGCTGCCAGCCTGCTCGGCAAGGAAGCCTCCTGCGCCCAGGATCCGCCGCAGGCCAGCTGCAGCTACGCCGCCCGGCAGTCCTGCCTGGACTACGTGAACTTCCCGCCGGCGACCCTGCCCTACCTGCAGCCGTCCTGCACCCAGCAGTCGGGCACCTGGTCGACCTCGGGGTGCACATCGACCGGCCGCCTCGGCGCCTGCCAGACGGTCAGCGGAAGCGCCAGCGCGCCCCAGTGCAACACCTACTCGGAGTACGGCGGCGACGTCGAGAAGCACTACAGCTCGTGCATGTCGATGGGCGGCCGCTGGATCGCCCCCGGCTAGAGCTGCTCAAGTGCTAGTATGCCCGCCGCGATGAGACGCATCTGGGCGGTCGGCGTGGTCCTGGTCTGCATCGGGCCGGCGTGCGGAGACGGCGCCGGGCCGCGACGGGACGGCGGGGCGGGCACACAGCCGCCGGCGCCGGTGTGCAACCCGACGGCGGGCGGTCCTTACTGGATCGAGGAGGGGCAGACGGTGACCGCGCAGGCGAGCTGCGCGACCGGCCGCACCATGCCTCCCCGTTCCTTCGAGATGAAGGACCTCCCCGCGGGCGCGGTCTTCGACCGGGAGTCGGGGCGCTTGACCTGGACGACCAAGCTGGACCAGGCGGCGGTGTACCTCTTGCCGATCTCGCTCGAAGGCTCGACCGAGACGGGCGAGCTGAAGATCGGCGTCGCGGATCGGTTCGATGGCCCAGGGAACGCGCCGGTCACCGATCTGACCCGCTACACGGAGGAGTTCGGGTTGCCGGTCCTCCACCTGATCACGCGCCCCAGCATCGGCCGCATCGACTACACGCCCGCGACCGTGGTGTACCGGGGCCGCCGCTACGAGGGCGTCGAGGCGAAGTACCGCGGCAACTCGTCCTTCGGCTATCCCAAGAAGAACTACACCATCAAGTTCGCCCGCGACGACAAGTTCAACGAGCCGGGGCTGGCAGGCGGCTTTCGCAAGAAGCGCAAGCTGATGCTGATCACCCCCTTCGACGACGGGAGCTTCATCCGGTGGCGCCTGGCCTTCGAGCTGTGGAACCGGATGGATCGGCGCAACATCCGCATCCAGCACTTCGCCGGGATCGTCTACGTCAACGGCGAGTACCAGGGCCTCTACGTCTTCGCCGACAAGATCGACGGCTTCCTGCTGGAGGACCACGGCCTCGACCAGGACAGCGACATCTATATGGGCATCACCCACAACGCCAACTTCGGCGCGTTCCGCTACAACGAGCCGATGCCCCAGGACGAGACGACCCTGAAGACGTCGCACGACGAAGGGTACGAGAAGAAGGAAGGGTTCCCCGAGGCGGGCCAGCCCGGCGCCTTGGACGAGATGGCGAAGTTCAGCGAGTTCGTGGCCAACTCGGACGAGGCCGCGTTCACGGAGCGGGCGCCGGCGGTCCTGGACCTGCAGAGTTACTACAACTGGATCATCCACGCGACGGCCACGCAGGCCTGGGACACGCTGGGGAAGAACGCGCTGCACTACCGCGATCCGCTGGGCGACCAGCCCTGGCGCGTCGTGCTGTGGGACTTCAACGAGTCCTTCGGGCAGCGCTGGCAGACCGAGCGCTTCGCGCGCTTCGTCGATCCCAAGGACATCGTGTACCAGGAAACCGGCGGCTTCGGGTACACCAACCGGAACTACCTGTGGCGAAGGCTGTGGAACCACCCGCGCTTCGGCCCCGAGCTGCGCGCGCGCTACGGCCGCCTCCTCCGCGACGAGATCAAGGTCGAGACGGTGCTGGACGACGTCGACCGCTTCGCCGGCGAGGTGGCAGACGCCGTCCCGCGCGACGACCGCAAGTGGCGTCGCCTGCACCTCACTTACCGGCCGTTCGCCTTTCGCAACGACTTCAACGATTTCCGGGGCGAGGTCGAGTATGTGCGCCGCTGGGTCGAGGGGCGCTGGGCCTTTCTGCGCGACCGCTATCCATCAGGGGAAACAGGGGCAAAATGACCACCACGATCAGGACGACTTTCGCGGGGCTGATTCTGGCGGTCGCCGCTTGCGGCGGCGGCGGGACTGCCACCGTGCGCGATGCCGGCAAACGGGTCGACGGCGGCCAGAGCGAGGGCCGCCGCCCGGCGCCGGACGGGAGCACCCAGGACGTGCCGCCGCCGCCCGGCGCCGAGGAGCTGCTGCTCCCGCATCCCGGCGGAGAGCCCTGGAAGGCCACGGACATCGGGACCTTCGGCGCGCGCGCGGTCTTCAAGCTGAACACCGCGCCGCTGGATGTGCAGTCGGTGTTCGTGACCAGCACCGCGACCGGCACCGACAAGGCCGACGGAGCCAGCTTCCTGTACCGCCCCCTGCGCGGCGACGGCCAGGTGATGGCCATGCCGCGGTTGCTGCCGGTGATGCGCGACGTGATCGACAACCGCGGCGGCGTGATGGTCCGCGAGAGCCTGGCCCCCGACGCGGCGATGATCTTCGTCGCCGCCGGCGGCGACGGCGCCGCGGGGAACATCATCTATCGCAAGTCGAAGGGAGCCGCGGCCGTGACCTTCCCGACCAAGGAGGAGACCCCCTCGCGGCTCACGGCCGTGCGCAGCGGCCAGTGGTTCCGCGTCCGGCGCGCGGGCAGCCGCTTCTTCGTGTACGCGGGCGGGCGCGGCGTCTTGACCAACGAGGACGCGCCGGTCATCGCCACCCTGGACCTGACCCTCGCCGATCCCGCCGCCGAGATGCTCTACGGCGTCGCCGCCTCCGCGGTCGACCCGAAGGCGCCGTTTCCGTGCGAGTTCGCGGGCGTGCAGGTCGACAACCTGGGCGTCGATCCCGCCTGGTCGCTGGCCGGCCCCGTCGACGTCGGGACATCGCTCGGCGCGGCCGTGGTCTCGGGGGGCAAGCTCGTCCTCACGTCGTGGGGCATGCCCTGGACCGCGGATCCGAACTTCCACCGCGAGTCGTTCACGTTCGTCGGGGTCACTGGCACGGGCGACCTCTCGATGGCGGTGCGCCTCGACTCCATCGACGGCCGCGCGCCCGACGCGCGCGTCGGGCTGATGTACCGGCAGAGCGATATTCTGGCGGCCAACTTCGGGCGGAGCGCCATCGGGGCTTCCATCAGCGTGTCGCCCAAGGCTGGCCTGCAGCACCACGCGCGCACCTCGGGCGGCATGGACATCGCCTATTCGGCACGCGCCACCAACGCGGACATCAAGCCTCCGGTGTGGCTGCGGCTGGACAAGGCGACCGTGCCCGTCCCGCAGAGCCCGATCGGGGGACGGCAGACCGCGATCACCACCTACTTCTCGCCGCCGGACGCGAACGGCCGGCCCACCACCTGGACTCGCCTCGCCGAGTCGGTCATCGGCCCGGCGAACGCCGCCATCGGGATCTTCGCCACCTCCGCCAGCAGCATGAGCCTCACCACCGCGGCGCTCGGGGACCTGACCATCGGCAAACCGGTCGCTCCGTCGCCCGACGGGGGAGCCCCGTAGTGGCCAAGACTGCCAGGCTGATTGCGGGGCTGATCGCCGCCGGCCTGCTCGCCGCGTGCGGCGACAGCGGCGGGAAGGTGGTGTTCAGCGAGCTGATGTACCGCCCGGTCGCGGAGAGCGGCGGGGTGGACGACCACGAGTTCCTGGAGATCCACAACCCCGGCCACGCCAAGGTCTCGCTCGGCGGCTGGCACATCGGCGGGGACGTCCGCTTCACATTCCCCGCGGACGCGACGCTCGGCCCCGGCGAATACCGCGTGGTGGCCAGGAATCCGACGGCGCTGGCCAAGGTCGGCAAGTACCGTCTGTCGGCCGAGGCGATACTGGGCCCCTACGAGGGGGAGCTCGACAACGGAGGCGGAAAGATCAACCTGAGCGACGCCGCGGGCGCCAGGGTCGACACCGCCGCCTGGGACGACAAGTTCCCGTGGCCGCACGCCGCCGATGCCTTCGGCGCCGGGGAGAACTGGTTTCCCCCCCGGGACACGCGCGCCAGGCCCATGGACCACCAGCACATGGGCGTCTCGCTCGAGCGGGTCGAGCTCGGGGCCTCGGGCGTGGAGGCGGCCAACTGGGAGCCATCTGCTATCGACGAGGCCACGCCCGGCAGGGCGCGCGCCGGCGATCCAGTGGCGCGCCCGATCGTCGAGGCCCAGATTGCGCGCGCCGAAGGCGTGACCGACAGCCAGGTCATCCGGCCGATGCAGAAGGTGGTGGTGGCCGTCGAGTTCACCCGGCGCCTGAGGCACCTGGTGCGCTCCGCACGGCTCGAGTACTTCGTCGACGAGCTGGGCCGCACGGACGAACCGCGCGCCAGCGCACCGCTCGCGGCTGCCCCCCAGGACGGCATCTTCCGCGCCACGCTCGACGGCCAGAGCGGCACGAAGCTGGTGCGGTACCGGATCCTCGCCAACCGGGGAGCCGGCGCAGAGGAGGTGGTCTCACCGCGCCCGTCCGATCCGTACCAGTGGTACGCCTTCTTCGTCGAGCCGGCGGTCCAGACCCGGTCGAAGCAGTACCACCTGTGGGTCGAGCCGCGCGACTGGGGACATCTGTACGTGAACATCGGCATCGCCCTGCCCGGCGGCACCGACCTGGTGTCGGGCCAGCGGCGCGTCGTGGGCGCGCTGATGCCCCAGCTCTGCATCGTGCGTCCGGAGTGGGACGACCGCGTCCCCGCCTCACTCATCAGTGAGGGCCGGGTCTTCGACGTCCGCGTGCGCTTCGCGGGCAGCCGGTGGAACCGTCCGAACGGCGCGGGGCGCGGCATCTCCGCGGACCAGCTCCCGATGGGGCCGGTGGACGGCTCCGGCCGCCGCTACGCGACGCGCGCGCTCAGCTGGAACATCTCCCTGCCGCGCTACCGCAGCTTCGACGGCGGCGTGCGCACCATCATCCTCAACAAATTGAACCAGGCCTGTCCCGGCATCAACAACGTCCTCGCCGACAAGCTGTACTCGGCGGTCGACGTGCCCGCCTCCAGGTTCAAGGGCTACGCCCGGGTGCACGTGAACGGCTCCTACTACCACTACATGATGGACGTCGAGCACCCCGACGAGACGATGATCGCCCGCTACGTCAAGAAGGGCGATCCGATCGGCGAGCTGTACAAGTCCGAGGGGAGCAACACCACCGACGAGGGTCCGTGGGGGTGGTCCGACGGCCGCGCCCTGCCCGCGTTCTGCAACCAGACGCCCTCGCAGAGGTACGCCGCCAGCTACGACCGCACCGACGACGACGGGCGGGTATTGAACGACGTCGAGAAGCTGATCAACGAGCACGTCGACGCGCGCATGGCGGCGCCGCTCGGCGCCGATGTCACCCCGCTCCGCGAGTTCTTCCTGAAGAACTTCGACGTCGAGCTGCTGACCCGCTACGTCGCGGTCCGCAACTGGTCGGCGGCCTGGGACGACAACGTGCACAACTTCTTCCTCTGGAAGAGGGGCACCGACGGCAAGTGGGTGATGTTCGGCTGGGACTTCGACCTCGAGTTCGGCCAGTTCATCGAGCCGCAGGTGACCGCCCCCTACAACCTCGGGTTCTTCATGGGACGCCAGAACCGCCCGGGCATGGGGAACGAGTTCACCAACCGGACCGACACCATCTACAACACCTTCAAGGACAGCTTCATCCGCGCCTTCGAGAGCGAGCTGGTGGCGAAGATCAAGGAGCTGTCGACGGACCTCCTGACCACGGCGAAGTTCAACCGCCTGGTGGACGAGGCGGAGGCGCTGTACGACCTGCCGGAGGCGATGGCCGCGCCCGCCGGCATCGCCTGCACCGTGGCGAACAACTATCGCCGCGTGAGGATGTTCGGCGAGCTGCGCCCGATCGCCGTGCGGACGAAGCTGCCCCCATAGGAGGCGTGAGTAGGCGATCGTATGACAGCGTAAGACCCGGCGGTACGAAATGACCTGAGTTCGTTCTACCCCCCTCAAGTCTCGCCGGGGAGGCTCCGATGGCTCATCTGGATGTGGTTCCCGGGTAAGTTGTCCCCGTCCTGCTTCGTGGTGCTCGGCCTGGTGAGCGCCTGGGGTGGATGTGGAGGAGGCGAGGACGAGCCCTCGGCAGCCGGCTGCACTCCCGGCATGGTCGTTTCCTGCCCGTGCCTCAGTGGCGGCCAGGGGGCCCAAACCTGCAAGGCCGACAAGACGTTCGGAGCCTGCTTTTGCAGTCCTGGCGCCGGCGGCAGAGGGGGCAGCGCTGGCTCTGGCAGCGGGGGCGTCACCGGCGGCGGTGGGGTCGCAGGGTCCGGCAACACGGGAGGCACGGGAGGAGGCGGGACGGGCGGCACCGGAGGGGGCGGCGGTCCCGCGCCCCCCGGTGGTTCTTGCAGGACCTACATACCCCCGCAGGGCGCAAGCTGTCAGGTTGCGGGGCAGTTGTGGTGCATGGGTGGTTGTTGTCCGGCGTCCACGCCCTACCTCTGCTCTCAGGGCTGCTACGCCACCCAAGCCGAAGCGTATTTGGCGTGCCAGTCCGGGTGCCAGAGGTGCTCGACGCCTCCGGGAGGCTCCGGGGGCACTGGCGGGACGGGCGCTGGCGGGACGGGTGGTAGCGGCACGGGCGGCGCGGGCGGAAGCGGTACGGGTGGAACCGGCGGCGTTCCTGGCATGTCGTCGATGAGTTGGGTCATCAGCGACGCGTGCAACGACGGTCGCGACATGCAGTTCAAACTCTTCGACACGACCAACAACCTGGTCTGGCCGGGCAACACCACCCACTGGATCATTCGGTCCAACCAGACCATCGAGCAGTCGATATCGTGCAAGACCAACGCGCGGATCTGCTACGGCGGCCGTGCCGACGGGCTGACGACCAAGTACTGGGGCGTCGACCTCGACAAATCGAAGTCGTGCTCGGGTTGCTGTTTCCTGTGCCAGACGGGCCGCACGGATGTGAACCTCACGTGCATGTGACCACGCGGCCGACCGGGCGTTCTCCGTAACGGACCGGGCCCAGAGGCGAATCGTACGTCCGCAGGACGGAGCCGGCCTGTCAGAGGGGCCGGAGGTACGTCCATGGTTCATGTCTTCGCGTGTCATCTCGCGTGTCATCTGCTGCTGGCGGCGGTCGGTCCGATCACCTTCGCCAAGGACTTCGAGGGCGCCTCCCTCGGGAAGATCGAGAAGCTGGGCGACACCCGCTTCCGGGTCCACGTGCAGGGGCAGAGCGATGCACGCGGGCGGAACCGGCAGGCGAGCTGGCACTACTTCCGCATGGACGGCGTCCAGGGGCGGGAGATCACCCTCACCTTCACGGACTACGTCGGCGAGTACAACGACAAGCCGGGCGCGTGCCCGATGAACGCCGACACCGCGCCGGTCTTCAGCCACGACAACCAGGAGTGGCGACACTTCGCGGGCATGGTCTGGGACGACCAGAAAAAAGAGGCGACGCTGACGTTCCGGCCCGAGCGAGACTCCATCTGGATCGCCCACCAGCCGCCTTACACGCACCGGCGCCTCCTGGACCTGCTCGCCGAGCTGAACCGGTCGCCTCACGTGCTGGTCGAGGTGATCGGCAAGTCCGTCCAGGGACGCGATCTGCACCTGGTGACGGTGACCAACCCCGACATCCCCGACGAGAAGAAGAAGACCGTCTGGCTGCAGGCGCGCCAGCACGCCTGGGAGTCGGGGACCTCCCACGTGATGGACGGGGCGCTGCGCTTCGTCGCCTCGGACGACGCGGAAGCGCGCGCCCTCCGCGATCGGGTCGTGTTCAAGTTCACGCCGATGGTCGACCCGGACGGCGCCGCCAACGGGACCGTCCGGTTCAACGTCCACGGCTACGACGTCAACCGTCACGGCCAGGAGATCGACCTGCGCCACAAGGAGATCCTCGGGCGCATGCCGGAGAGCTGGTACGTGAAGAAGGCGCTGCAGAGCTCCCTCGACTCCGGACACGGCGTCGCCCTGATGGTCAACATGCACAACACCGAGTCCGGGGAATACATGAACGGAGGCGGAGAGAACGCCCGGCGGTTGTTCGACCGGCTGGTCCAGCGAACCTCATTCGATCCCAGCCGGCCGCTCGGCGCCGCGCGGAACCCCGGCCGCTTCTCGCCGGCGCTGATGGAGCTGCGCATCGGGACCGTGCCCAAGCTGAAGAGACAGGCAACGGTCGCCGATCGGCTGACCTTCGGCCGTCAACTGATCCAGCTGATGGCCGAGACCGCCCTCGAGGCACCGTATACGGAAAAGGCTCGTCGGACGGCCGCCTCACTGCACGACCGTCCGACGAGCGGTACTGCTACGACACACATCACTCAGGCCGCCTGCTTGGTGGGTTCCTCCGTGTGCTCTGGCCGCGAAGCATCCGATGACGCGTCGGGGATGATTTCGTGGACCGCGGCCTCTGTCATGCCCAGCGACAGGAGGTCGCGCTTGAAGGCGCGCAGCCGGTCGTGGGCGGTTTCCACCGCGGCCCTGTAGACGGATCGGGTGATCCGGGCCGTGGCCTTCGTGGGACGGTGAGCGTCCAGCGCCCGCTGGAGCGACTCGCGTCGGGTGGTGATGTCAGCCGCCAGCGTCTCCCGCAGCTGCGCCGGCCAGATGCCCGGCGCCGCCGCGAGGATGCGTGAGGCCAGCACCCCCAGGATCTCGGGCTGGTCGCCCTTGTCCCCGTGCTGATACGTCAGCACCCCGTCGGGGAACACCTTGTCCATCGCTGGACTCGGCCGCGGACGCCCGATGGCGTTCCACAGCGCGTCCCGCGCAGCGCCGATGGCGAGCTCGCACTTCCCGCTCTCCACCAGCACGGTGTTCCACGCCCCCTCCTCCACCTCCGCCGCCGCCCCGTACGCCACCCCCGCCTCCGCGAGCGCGGCCACCGCCTCCCCCATCCTCAGCCTCGCGGCTGCCTCCACTCCGCCACCCGACTTGATGGCCTTGTCGTACGCCCGCCGTACGTGCGCCTTCACCCGATCCGTCTCTGCATTCGCCCTGATCAGATTGCCCATACACTGTCTCCTTCTTCTCTCTCATTCCGTTTCGACTTCCGGTGGCCACCATGGCCATCTTCCGTCGGAGGCTGGAAACGCGTGACGAGCCCGGAAGGTGTTGAGGCCACCAAGTTCGCGCACGAAAGCGCGGTCGCCAGACGCGCGTCACCCACACGGTCGTGGGGAAACTCGGTGCGTTCCAGCCAGGTTGCCTCCGCACATCGACGGAGGCCGCCACCGAGTTCCCGGGTGGTGAGGGGAAACCTGGGGAGTGCACATCGGATGTCCAGGCGCGAGGCGGAGACCGAGGGAATCGACCGCGGACATCCCACCTGGTGGGTGGAAATCGAGGGAGGGCGGGTGGTTCATCCGGACCGGGGTCCGGAGACCGGGGAAGTGGAGATCGTTCATCCGGACCGCGGTCCCGAGATCGAGGATGGCGCGGCGGAGATCCGGACCGGGGTCCGGAGATCGATGGACCAGGGTCGGGATGAAGAAAGCCGAGTTGACCAGGTGGCGGTCGGCCCCAGCGACGAACCCGCGACTTCCGCGTCGGCGTATATGATGGAGGTGGCACGATGGCGCTTTGCGGAGCATTGATGAAGCGGATGGCTGTGGCGTTGGGAGTTGCGCTGTTCCTGATCGGCTGCGGTGCCGACGACACGGCGACGCCCGGGAACGAAGACGCCGGCACGTTGGCCTGCTCGGTCAGCCAGGCGTACGAATACGGCTACGTCGGCGGCCTGCGCCTCTGGGTGGGCCGCAGCTACCTGCTGGGCGGCGGCCAGTACAGGTACGACCGCGTCGTGGTCCGGCAGCCCGGGTCCACGACCTCGTGCTCGCCTGACCTCCCGGCCTGCGACGGAGCCGCCGCCGAGACAATCACCGCGGCGCAGCTCGGAGCGGCCATCGCCCACAAGGACGTCCAGAACGCGCTCGCCGCGCGCGAGTCACTCACGTATGGCCGTGACACGCGCCCCGTGGACGGCTCGATCTTCCAGTTCAGGCGGACGGCGGACGAGCGCGACGTCCTCATGGGCGGTCCCTGCTCGGACCCGCCTGTGCTGCCTCCGGGCGAGCGGCCCGCCTGCGTCGACGTTCCGCCCGGCCTGGCCGCGCTCCGCGCGTTGCTCATCAAGCTGGACCAGCAGCAACTGGCCAGCGCGCAGTGCGCGTCGGTGAAGGGCTGAGGGCAGAAGCCAACGGGCTCCGCGGTTCATTGGTCGTTAGCCGGACACGGATCAGCGGGTACACGCGGTGTAAACTCTGGACGTGAAAGGCAGTCCGATACCCCGGTGGATGATACTCGTCCCGTCGCTCGCTTTCGGCTGCTCGCATTCAAGCGGGTACCTTCCCTTGAATCGAGCTGCTCTTCGTGTGAGTGATCCCCATATAATCCGGGTCCTCACGACACGACCGATCCAATTCCATGCCCAACCCGCGAGTGGAATTTACCCCGTCGGCGCGCTTCAGGGACTGGTCGCCGCTTTGGTGGCGGATCCCATCCACGCAGCCGACGCGAAAAAAGTGGCGCGTGGGCGTGTGGAGGATCCGGCGATATCCATTAGACGAACACTCGGAGACGCGCTCGCACACAGGTTCTCGCTGAAGGTCCTGGAGACCGTAGCGGGAGTCGATGGGTACCTTCCAGGCGCAGATCTGCTGCTCGATGTCCGCACCGAATCGTGGGGTATCATGCCGACCCGTGGCGGACACTTTGGCGTCAGATATCGCGGGACACTCAGGCTAGTCGACCTGCGGTCCAAGGAGACGATCGCTGAAGGAATTTGCCAGAGTCAGCCCATCGAACAGGAAGATAGTCCGACTCTCGAACAACTCCGTGCCGATGCTGCGCAGATCAAAGGCGCCGTTCAACAGGTGACGGATTTCTGCACAGATGATTATCGCAAGAGACTCCTGGGCCTTTTCTGACGAGCACGCGTTGGCAGGCTGGCCAGTCTCCAGTCTCTATGTCCGGACACTTGGTTCGATTGGCTCTGCTTAGCGCAGCATGACCTCGGCGATCACCGGACGGTGGTCCGACGGGAACAATAGGTCCCAGTTCTCGGTGATGACGCCGAACGATCTCACCTCGGCCGTCGGGGTCACGAAGATGTAGTCGATGATCCCGCGCGCCTTGGGCGGTGACTCGAAGCCGGTGGACGTTCCCGTGTCGGAGAACGGGTACGGCGGACGGCGCGACACCAGGCGCGCGTCCTTCAGGACACCACCGGCCGTGATCTCGGCGTAGGGCGGCGAGTCGGGCCGCGCGTTGAAGTCGCCCGTCAGTACCACAGGTCGCTTGCCGGCGATGGAGCCGATGCGCGCCATGATCAGCTTCGCGCTGCCGAGGCGCGCCTCGCTGCCCTTGTTGTCGAGGTGCGTGTTGAAGGCATGAAAGGATCCGCCCGACATCCGGTCCCGCAGCTTCGCCCATACGGTGATGCGCGGATACGCGGCGTCCCAGCCCTTCTCTCCCGGCGCCTCGGGCGGCGGCGACAGCCAGAACGAGCCCTGCTCGATCAGCTCCAACCGCTCTTTGCGGTACGCGATGTAGACGCCTTCCCCGCCGCGATCGGCGAGCCGCCCGTGTCCGATGAGCGTGTACTCGGGCAGCCCGGCCTGGAGGTCGGCGCGCTGGTTCTGCAGCACCTCCTGGAACCCGACCAGATCCACTCCGTAGAAGGGCAACATGCCCAGCACGCCCGGCTTGCGGTTCGCCCAGACGTTGTCACCGTCCTTCGGGGTGTCGAGGCGGATGTTGAAGGTCATCACGCGCAACGGGGCGGGCGTGCGCGGCGGCGTCGGCGATATCGAGTGAGCGCAGGCGCCCGCGGCGAGCGCGGTGAGGACCAGGGCACGGCGGTACGGCATCTGTCGAGGATAGCCCGGCACGCGGTGGGGCGGCTCTGGTACTCTCCGTTTTCATGGGCACGCTCGTCGTTCTCGTCACCGTCCTCGCACAGCAGCCGGCCGCCGCGCCCGCCGCCTGCAAGATCTACAAGGGCGCCGGCTGCTGTGAAGCCACGGTCACGCAGCACCTGACCAAGGAGGCTGTGTTCGGCGCCTGCGGGGAGTCCGACGCGACCTACCTCGGCGAGCAGGCGTCGAAGGACTCGTGCAAGTACTTCTTCAAGGGCGCCGGCGCCCCGGAGGGGGAGAGCTTCGTCCAGCTGTACGTGCAGACGATGAAGGAGGTGCCATCGGAGCCCTCGGATCCCTTCTTCAAGTGGAAGAAGGTCGGCCGGGTCTTCATGACCGACAAGGCGGCGTCGCCCAAGGCGGCGCCGATGCTGGCCAGCGGGACCGGCCTCTGGCTGCCGGGCAACGGCTTCATGGTCAGCGTCAACGCCTCGACCAAGGTCTGCACGAAGCCCGAGGCGGCCAAGCTGGCAAGGAGCCTGAAGTGAAGCGCGAAGGACCGAGGATCTGCGCACGCTGCCACTGGAAGAAGGCCAAGAGGGGAAGCTCCCGCTGTGAGCCGTGTGCCGAGAAGACCCGTGCGAGCGATAGCGTTCGACGAAAACGCAGGCTCCGCCTCCATCTGTGCGCCAGCTGCAACCGAAAGCCGGCACCAGGGCGCAAGCTCTGCCGGCGGCACCTCGAGTACCGCGCAGCCTGGGCCCGCCGGCAGCGGCCGGGGTGACTGTCCTGCCGGGCGGCCTGCTCATCTACGGAGCGTACGGTTACACCGGCGAGCTGACCGCGCGGCTGGCCCGTGCGCATCGCCTGGATCCCGTGGTCGCCGGTAGAGACGGCGAGAAGGTGCGGCAGGTGGGGAACCGGTACGGTTTCGCGCATCGCGCGTTCGCGCTGGATGATCCAGCAGCCCTCGACGCTGGCCTGGACGGGATCGCGGTGGCGCTCCACTGTGCGGGGCCCTTCAGCCGGACGGCGAAACCGATGGCCGACGCCTGCCTACGACGGGGCGTGCACTACCTCGACATCACCGGCGAGCTCGGCGTGTTCGAGTCGCTCGCCGCGCGGCACCTCGAAGCCAAGCAGGCCAGCGTTATGCTCATGCCCGGGGTCGGATTCGACGTCGTGCCGTCGGATTGCCTGGCGGCACACCTGAAGGCGCGCTTGCCGGATGCCAGCCAGCTGACGCTGGCGTTCACCAGCCCCGGCCGGCTCTCGCACGGCACGTCGTTGACCGTCATCGAAAACCTCCATTCAGGAGGGTGGGTGCGGCGGAACGGCAAGCTGACGGTCATCCCGACCGGGTCGCTGGTGCGCTCGATCGACTACGGGGACGGACCCAGATTGTCCATGGCGATACCCTGGGGCGATCTCTGCACCGCCTACCACAGCACCGGCATAGCCAGCATCGAGGTGTTCAGTGGGGTTTCCCGGACCATGCTCACCGGCGCGCGCGCGGCACGGCACCTCGGCTGGCTTCTGGGATCGCGACCGGTGCAGCGCTGGCTGAAAGGCAGGGTCGCGGCCCGGGGCGCGGGCCCGAGCGACGAGCAGCGCGAGCGTGGATCGAGCGTCCTGTGGGGCGAGGTCAAGAATGCCGCAGGGAAAACGGCACGCGCGCGCCTGCGAACCCAGGACCCGTACACGCTCACGGCTCTCACCTCGCTGGAGATCGCGCGCCGGGTGCTCGAGGGCGGCGTTCGACCGGGATTCCAGACGCCGGCGATGGTGTTCGGCGCCGACTTCATCACGACGTTCGAAGGGGTGGTCCGGGAGGATCTGATGCGCGATAATGGCGCATCGTGAACACACCCCGCCTGGCTCCCCTGCTCGCGGCGCTGGCTCTCGGCGCCTTCGGTTGTGGTTCGGACTCACCGGGCGGCGCCGGGGGTGCGGGCGGAGGCGCCGGCAGCGGGACCGGGGGAAGCGGCGGCGGCACGGGCGGCACGGGCGGTAGCGGGACCGGCGGCGCGGGCGGCAGCGTGCCGATCGTGACGCTGGCGAGCGGGCTGGAGCTGCCCCGGTGGATGGCCATCGACGCCGCGAACCTCTATGTGGCGAACGCCGGCGACCGGAAGACGGGCACCATCATCAAGGTCCCCAAGGCGGGCGGCACCATCGTCGTCCTCGCCCAGGGACTGGACAACCCGGAACGCCTCGTGGTCGACGATCAGAACGCCTACTGGATCGCCGGCTACGATGTCATGCGCATCCGCAAGGACGGCAGCCAGCCGATGCCGACCGTCATGTGGAACTCGGTGAACATGGGCCTCGGCGGGCTGGCGGTGGACGGAAGCTCGCTGTACGTCGCGATCTCGGCGATGTCGATCGGCAAGATGTCGAAGGTCGCGGGCGGCACGCCCTCGCCCATCGTCCAGAACACGGCGACGCGCTTCGTCTTCGACAACGTGAGACTGGTCGTCGACAGCCGGAACGTGTACTGGACGCATGGAGGCTCGTCCACCACGGTGTGGATGGCGCCGCTGACGGGCGGCGGCACGCCGACCATGCTCGACCAGGGCATCCTCCCCGGCGGCAACAAGACGCTCCGGGTGGACGGGTCCGACGTCTACTGGCTGGTCGGCCAGGCGTTGAAGCGTCTGACTCCGGGCGGGACCCCCGCCGTCTTCGTCATGCACCCGGACGACCACCTCAGCTCTTTCGCGCTCGACGCGACCAGCGTCTACTACGCCGAGGACGCGCCGCCCGTGGACATCTTCAAGCGGGCCCGCTCGGGCGGCACACCGACCCGGCTGACCGGCAGCCAGGTCTACGTCTGGGACATGGAGGTCGACGAGACCAGCCTCTACTGGATCCACGACCCGGGCTCGCTCAGCGGCGGCCCGAAGAAGTCGGGCGAGATCCGCAAGCGCGCCAAGTAGCGCCGCGAGAACATGAAAAAGGCGGGCGCGAGCCGAGGCCAGTCGGCATCGAAGCTCATCTCGAAAAGAATCGCCGAACTCGGGGACTGGCGCGGAGAAACCCTCAGCAGAATGCGCAAGCTCATCAAGAAAGCAGACCCGGACGTCGTCGAGGAGTGGAAGTGGATGGGCACTCCGGTTTGGTCGCACGACGGCATCATCTGCACGGGCGAATCCTACAAGAACGTGGTGAAGCTCACCTTCGCCAAGGGCGCGTCTCTGAAGGATCCGGCCCGTCTCTTCAACTCGAGTCTCGACGGAAACACACGCCGCGCGATCGACATCCACGAAGGAGAAGAAGTCGACGAGTCCGCCTTCAATGCGCTCGTTCGCCAGGCGGTCGCCCTCAACAGTTCTGGCAAGTCGAAACCTTCGAAGAAAGCGAAGTCCTGAGGCGCGAACCGCCCCGGCCCTCGTCGCCCGGTCGTCCCGTTCCGCTAAGCCATGATCTCCTCGAGTGGACGCGGCGGTATCCGGGTAACTGCCCGCGCTGACGGCAGGGTATCCTCCCGGCCACGATGACCACCGTGCCGACAGGGATCCTTCGCCAGCTGCTTGTGTGCCTGCTGTTGATCGGCGGGTGTGGAAGCACGGAGGAGGGCAGCGCAGTCCAGGCATTCATCCGTCTGTCCCCGATGACGGGAATGGTCGTCGGGCGCGTCACCGACGTGGAGAGCGGAGCCGCGCCACAACGGGCCCAGCTGGTCGTCGGCGCGACGCGGGCACCTGTGGCCGCCGATGGCAGCTTCGCGCTGGTGGCCAACGTGGGACGGCAGCGTTTGGTCGTCGAAGGCCCCGGTGTGATGCCCAACGGGTTCGACGCGGTCGTCGCTGAAGAGCAGATCCCGGACGACGTGCTGGTCATGCGTCGAGCGCCCGCCCAGATGGTCTCGCAGACCGGGGGCACCCTGACGGCCGGCGCGGCAACGGTCACCGTTGCCCCGGGGGCTCTCCCCGCGATGATCGACGTGTCGGTGACGCATGTGACGCGGGCTCGCGTGGGTGTGCTGCCCCTGCCCGCCCAGTTCATTGATGGCGCTGGCGCTGCCCGGCGCATGGTCGGCTCGGTGGAGATCGATCTCGCGTCCTCCCCCGCGCTGGTCGCCGTGGCCCGCGTCCCGCTGCCTGCGGACGCCACGGCCCAGAGCACCAGGGTGTACCGGCTCGATTCAGCGGGACGCCCCGCCACGCCGGTGGACGTCACGGACGTGGAGGGAGGCTTCGTCAGGTTCCCGGTCGAGCGAGGCCAGTACGTCATCGCCGTCGACACCCGCACCGCCGACGGTTCCAGACGCGGCTTCGTCGTGGTCGCGGCGCCGGCGGAACGCGCACGCGAAGGACAGGTCCTGGCCGCGTCGTCGGACGAGATGACCGTCACCTCGTCTGGAATGGCGCTGGTCGACCCACGCGGCGCCCGCGTCACGGTCACCGGTGGGACACGCCTGACTTTGCAGGACGCAGCTTTCGACAGTGCGCCGACGAAGATCGCCGCCAAGGAAGGCGTGGTGCGGGTGGCGATGCCGGCGCAGGCGATGCTGGTCACCGCCGCAACCGACCGATCGCTTGCGGTAGCGGCGCTGGAGCTGTCCGGTCCAGTCGCGCTGGTGCGCGCGGGCGGCGGCGCGTTCTCGCTGACCGCGTGCACCACCGGCGGCCACTCGCTGGACGTGGTCGCGGTGGTGGAAGGCAGCGTCGAGGTCACTGCCGGTGGCCGCAAGAGCACCGTCACGGCGGGCCAGATCGCTTCGTTCTGCGCCGGCTGTGCGGCCGGCGCCATGCCGATCTGTGACCGGCCGAGAGGTGCCGATGGCGGCTCGAGCGTGACCGATGCCATCAGGCCCGATGCGGCAGCACCCGATGCCCCTCCCGACGTCACTGCGACAGACGGACCCGCGACGATGGACGGCTCCGGCTCCCCGTGTCCGGCCAGCAGCGGGCCCACCATGCACGCCAGCGAGACGATCACCCAGGACACAGTGTGGACCGCGGCGGGCAGCCCTCACGTCGTGACAGGCTCGGTTTCGATCCGCGCCAAGGTGACCCTCGAGCCATGCACGGAAGTCACCGCTGGCCGGGGCGCAAGCATCGGCATCAACGGGACGCTCGAGGCGCTGGGGGAAGCGGCCCGCCCCATCTACATCGGATCGCGTGACGTCGCCGCGCCATTCGGTCTGATCACGGTCAACCCCGGCGGGCAGTTGCGGCTGTCCCACACCCTCATCGAGCGAGGGGGCTCGAACAACAGCGCCCTCAATCCCACCGTACTGGTGCGGGGCTCGACCCCGCCCGCCGAGTCTCTGTTCGTGGACAATGTTCGCATCGCGAGCGGGACAGGCGCCGGGCTGATCATGGAGAACGGCGCGCGTTTCGCTGCTGCGTCGCAGGCGCTGACCATCACCGACTGCAGTCAGCCGCTGTTGATGCACATCGACACCGCCACCTCATTGCCCGTCGGGAACTACTCGGGCAACCGCCTCGATCGCATCTCCATCGCCGGCAACGCGACGGTGGATGCGACGATCCGCGAGCGTGGCACGCCCTACCGCGTCGGCTGGCCGTCCCAGCTGTTCGCTCAGCTCCGGATCGAGTCCGCCATGGGCCAGCCGCCGGCGGTCGTGACCATCGAGCCGGGCGTGGTGTTGCGCTTCCCCAAGGACGCCGCGAACCCGGGCGTGGTGCTGGTCGGCTTTTCGCCGACTGCCACGGCACCGCGCGGGGCGCTGGTCGCCGTGGGAACGGCGCAGCGACCGATCGTTTTCACCTCCGAGGAGACCACGCCCGCGGCCGGAGACTGGATCGGCCTGCGGTTCGCCGGGGCCCTCGATCCGCGTAACCGCCTCGAGCACGTCACTGTCGCCTACGCGGGTGGCCCGGCAGGGCTCTCGGGCTACAGCTGTCTGCCTCCCGCGACGCCGGATCGAGGGGCCATCCTGTTCGCGGCGACGGCGCCGGCCACGGCCTTCATCACGAATTGCACGATCGACAGCTCGTCCGGGCACGGCGTGTACTCGGGGTGGCAGGGCGCGCCGGTGGACTTCGTGGCGCCGAACACGTTCACCAACATCGCCTTCTGCAAGCAGACGCCGCCCAAGGACACGCAGGGCCGATGTCCCAGCCCGGTGATGTGTCTGCCGTAGTAGCCCCGCGCCGCATGGGGCGACATCCACCTTGGCCCGCCGCGGATGCCGGCCCTCTTCTTCCGTCCATTTCCCCCCTCTCCCGTTCTCACGGGGGGGCGGCCGCGCGATCGGCGGAGGTGCCGAATCCCGATCTTCTTCCGGTAAACTCGCCCCCACCGCTGGCTCTGAACCAACCGAGGTTGCTGACCCGGTCGCTGCCGACCGTGACGTTGCCGGTGAACGCCGGGCGCCCCGCGAGCATCTCGTACAGGATCGCCGCCAGCAAGGTGATCCACCTCGTCGACGTGTGGCGCCCACATGGAGATGTTACGGTCGCAAACGCTGCACGACGGTCGCGTGGCGAGCCACGGCCCAATCGCGCATGTCCTGGTGGCGTGCCGGGATGTCGCATGCCTTGTTGGCCGGCGACGCCTGCCAATCCTCGAGGCTGAGCCTGGGGGCCTCCTCGTCGATCATCTTCAGCACGCCGTCTGCGGACAGGATGCCCTTGCGTACCAGCTCGCGGATCTTGTCGTCGAACGTGGCCTTGAAGGCGCCGATGAAGGCATCTTTCAGCGCGAAGAATCCGATGCCGTTGCAGCCTGGAACCAGGCCCATGGCGTTCGGCGCCAGCTCGCAGTGCTTGCTGATCGTGACGTCGGGGCTGTTCCACCCGATGTAGAGCGTCTGGTTCGGATCCCAGGGGCTGTACCCGCCCTTGGCGGCCTTGCCCAGGCCGAACTCCCAATCGAAATCCTGCGGAATGGCCACCCATTTGCCGTTGGGGCGCCGGTAGGGAAATACGTTGTGGACCGTGTCGTCCCAGACGCCGGCCCAGTTGCGAATGGCGTAGGTGGCTGCGAGCGAGTCGATGTCCCAGTGCTTGTTGAAGTAGTCCACCACCGCCGCTGGACCCTGACGGCGGGCCACCACCAGCTCTTCGATCACCTTGATCAGCTCGTCATGCGAGCGGTGCGAGAAAGTCTTGCGGTCGTAGGTCGCGGCGTAGCGCTGCTCGAGGGTGAACGTGGTGGGACACATGCTGTGCAGTTTGAGCGGGGTGAAGTCGCCCCTGCCCCAGGGGCCCTCGCCGTCGGAGCTTCCGATGCCGTCGTCCTTGAACAGATCGCCTACCGGCTCCATCGGCCAGGCGCGCTTGACGATGGTCTCGTCGATGTCCTCCACCTCCATGACGTAGTTGTAGTAGCCGCCGTTGATGTGGAACCGCGCGTAGCGGACGTTGTAACTGGGAACGCCGGCAGCTTGAAGCAGGCGGCTCTCGACCGAGGTGACCGTGCCGGGACAGCTCTGGTTCATCTTGTTCAGCACGATCTTCTTGCCGCCCTCGAGCTGGGCGTAGCGCGGGAAACGGATGCGCCAGGAGAGGGCGCGCATGACCTTGCCCGCTGGTAGCACCGGTCCGGGGAAGGTCCAGCTGGGAATGGCGTGCCCGTTGCCGCGGTTGTAGCGGCTGCCCTGGTAGCGGACGCGCACGTCGATGACTCGCCCGTCGTGGACGAAGGTGGCCGGGACCATGGTGTCCCAGTCGGGGTTGACGTTGCAGCTGCCCGCCGGGGTCGTGCGTCCGCCGACCGTCCCCTGTTCGAGCGTAGTCCAGTCCGTGGGCCGGATGAGCAGGTGATAGACGCGGGCCTTGGTCGCGGGTCCGCCCGGGCGGACCAGCACGGACGGCGAGATGAAGGCGCCGAACCAGGCGAAGGGATCAGTCGCCCGTGGAGAAACGACGCCGCTCTTCGAGCCGCGGGCGGCCTTGATGCGGTAGCGGACCAGATCGTTGTCCTCCAGCTCGTCCGGCAGCACCGCCTTGTAGATGCCGTCGGCGCCCCTGGACATGGACGTGGTCCTGGTTGCGATGCCCGTGCTCGTGACGTCGTCGACGAAGTACTCGACCTCGACGTTGCTCACGGGCATGAAGTCGGAGAACTGGGCGGTGATCGCCACCTTCTGGGTATTTCGGATGACGAGGCCGGCGCCGCCCTCGGGAAAGTGGGCGACGCTCTCGGCGACGGGGAGCATGCTGCCGGTGGAGGCGTTGGCTCTTCCAGGCGTCGATTGGTCGAGAGGCGAGGCCTCCCAGTTGGCGGCCGAACCGGACGGGCCATCGATGCTGATGCGCTCCAGCGAACGTCCCTTGTAACGGTGGCGCGACATCGGGAGGTCGGCCGGCGACAAGAAGTCGTCGCTCACTCCCAGCGCATCGGCAGCGGTCGGCCAGGGGAGCTCGTCGTCGTACTTCACGTCGTCGACGATGTCGCCGGCGGGATCGACCAGCATCACCGTGTCGCCGCCGTTGTCCAGCATCCCCTCGTAGTCGCCGAGCAGGCTCGCTTCGGGGATGCCCCAGGTCATCGCCAGTGTGGGACGCCTGCGGGCGACCACCGCGTGCTGCTGCGGCATCAGCGTGGCCGTGGCCGCGAAGGTGAACTTGACGCCCTTCGCGCTCGTCAGCGACCAGCCGCCGATGGCCGCCGGCGCGCTACCACGGTTGTAGATCTCGATGAATTCGCCGTACTCCTCGTCCTCGTCCTCGTCGACGGGGTGATACATGATCTCGGTGACGATGACTTGCGCGGTCCCACCAGAGCCAACGCAGCTGGCCAGAACCACCGCGAAAACCCATAGCCGCATCCCGACGACTGATACGCCATCGACGAAATTCCGGACGGCTGTCCGATTCCATGGTGTCGGCGTATCAGTCCTTGCCCATGAGCAAGCTGATTGCGTCACTTCTGATGGTCGCGACGTGTCTGGGCGGATCGGCCCGCGCGGACAAGATCGATGACCACATAAAGAATCTGATCGCCACGCGGCCTATCTGGGCCGTCTCGGTCGCGGTGATCGAGGGCGGCAAGATCGTCAAGGCGCAGGGCTATGGCTTCACCGGCGAGGACAAGAAGACTCCCGTCACGCCGTCGACTCTGTTCCAGGCGGCATCAATCAGCAAAGCGGTGGCGGCGATGGCCGCTCTTCGGCTCGTGGATCAGGGTCGCCTCGCCCTGGATGAGGACGTGAACACCAGGTTGAAGTCGTGGAAGGTTCCCGAAAACGAGTTCACCGCCACGGCCAAGGTGACCTTGGCTGGTTTGCTCAGTCACACGGCGGGTATCGGGGTCTCCGGTTTTCAAGGCTATCAAGAGGGCGCGGCAGTCCCGTCCCTGCTGCAGGTTCTCGATGGCGCGGCGCCGGCCAACAGCCCAGCTGTCAGGGTCATGCGCGTCCCCGGAACGAAGGGCGCCTACTCGGGCGGCGGCTACACCATCATGCAGCAGATGCTGATCGACGTTTCGGGCAAGGGGTTCGAGCCCTTCATGCGTGAAACCGTCCTGGATGTGCTTGGCATGTCGAGCAGTGCATTCGAGCAGCCGTTGCCACAGAACAAGTGGGGGCTGGCGGCCCATGGGTACTCCGGCTATCCGGTGCCAACGGCCGTGGCAGGACGGTGGAAGACCTATCCGGAACTGGCCGCAGCCGGCGTCTGGACCACCCCCTCCGATCTCGCTCGATTCGTGATGGGGCTCCAGCGCAGCTTGCAGGGATTGCCCGGCACCAACATCCTGTCGCAAGATCTGGCCCGCAAGGCCGTGAGTCCCTATCCGGGAGCAACGGGCTTCGGGCACACGGGTGCGTGGGGTCTGGGGTTCCAGGTCGGGGGTCAGGGCGTGACCCGGCGGTTCGAACACGGGGGAGACAACCCCGGGTTCACTTCGCTGTTCCGGGGCTATGCCGAGACTGGGCAGGGCGCCGCGGTGATGATCAATGAAAACGACAGCGCCGTTTTTCAGATCCTGGAGACGGTGGCGCAGCAGTATTCATGGCCGGGCTCCCCGGGTTTCGTGCCGCCACCAACCATCGCGCTGGTATCGCCAGCCGAGGGCGGCACGGTGGGCGGCACCCCTGTGACGATCACCGGTACGAATCTGAGCAACACCGTGGAGGTGACCTTCGGCGGATTGCCGGCATCGTTCACGGTGTCGAGCAACACCGAGGTGAGTTGTGTGACGCCGGCTCATGCGGCGGGCACGGTGGCGATCGTGTTGACCACCAAGACCGCCCCCGTCGTCAGCGCCGACGCATTCAGATACGCCCCCGCACCGCCAGTCGATGCCGGCGTCGCCGACGGGACTTCGATCGGGGGATGCCGCATGGGCGGCGGTCCCCTGAACGAGTCGCCGGCGCTCCTGATCATCGCCCTTACCGCGGTGCTGCTGCTTCGCCGCTACCGTCCGGCGTGACCTTGACGACGAAGTCGAGGCCCTCGGCCCGGATCGCATGCGCGGCGGCATCCACGAAGCGGACGGCATCACCGTGGGGCTGCTCGGCGCAATCGAGCCGTATCTGCACCCGCTTGCCCTGGTGCTGGGGGTAGTGCTCGGCCAGGAACCCGTCCAGCGCGTATCCGAGGTAACGGTTGATCTTCTCCTCGAGTTGCCGGAACTGCTGGGGGTCGGTCCCCCACCCTCGGCGCTCGATCATGACCAGCACGACCGCGTCGGACACGGCATCGACGGTGATCAGATCCATGACCGTCGGGTTCTGCACGCCGGGTTCTCCGAACTCGGCAACCATCTGCTGTCGTGTCATCCGTTCCATGTCGCGCGCTCCTCGGCCGCAATCTAGCACCAAGGTCGCTCGTGTCAGTCGTACGCCATGGCGGTCTGGCGTGCTGGTCTGCTCCGAGAAGCGCCCGACGATGGCGGGCACGCCCTGCCCCACGCACATGATCGGCGAGTGCATCTCCAGGCGCAGCCGCGCTTTTTGGACAGACCGTGTCAGCACATCGTCGCGCCCTCGGTCGACGTGGCGCTACAGCCGGGATTGACAGCGTCCGGCGAGGTGGCCGAGCAGGACAGCACGTACTGGTGGTCGCCGCTGTTGCAGCTGCGCTTGATGACGGGCTGCCCGCTCCGCAGCGTGGCGAAGTCCGCGGCGGTCACGCTGATGAAGTGATCGTGGCCCGAGGTGCCGCGCGAGTTGTAGCACTTGTCGACGCCGGCCGTGATGTCGGCCATCGGGATGGTCAGCGCGTGCCCATGATTGGCTGAGATCTTGGCCATGACCGCAGCCGTGCAACCTGCGCTGGGGCCCGTGTCGCGCATGCCTCCGTCCGGTGGCCTGTTGCCGCCCTGCCCGCCGCCGCCCGAGCCGCCGCCGCCACCCGAACCGCCGCCGCCACCCGAACCGCCGCCGCCACCGCCGGAGCCGCCCGAGCCGCCGCCGCCCGAGCCGCCGCTGCCACCCCGGCCACCGCTGCCCGCGCTGCCACCCGAACCGGCGCTGCCACCGGAGCCACCCTTCCCGCCGTCGCCGTCACCACCGCAGCCGAGCAGACCCAGGGTCGCCGCCCCGAGCCCGGCGGAGCCGATCTGCAGGAAACGCTTTCGCGAAAGAGAAGAGTTCTTCACGGGTTACCTCCTACTTCAAGACAGTCCGGTCCATACCCTATCCGCATCCGGGCGGTTGGACACCTACAACCGGCGACCTGCGCAGTCCGACTAGCGGCCAGCCGTCATCTTGAAGATGCCTGTGGCGTTGTTGACGTCGAACCGCAGGTCGATACCGCCCTCGGGCCGCTGCTTGCGCGTGATGAACTCGAAGAAGGAACCCGGGACTTCCTTCAACACCACCGGTCCATCTTTGCCGCCAACTTTGCCACCAAGGAAACCACGCCACACCCGGGTGGCGCGAAACGCCGTCTGCATGACGAGGCCGCTGACCGATACCTCGATCCGTTCTTTCATGGGGCGGCCGAGAGCCTTTTGCCGATCGGCCACCGCCCCGACGTCGGCGACGCGGTCCGTGGCATGGTTGAAGGCATTCCCCTCGGTGGCGATCCAGGCCATCTCCTTGCTCTCGGCCAGCAGCACCTCGTAGTCGGCCAGCGTCGGCAACTGATGCTGGCGGTCGAAACAGGCAACCAGGTTCGGCAACAGGCGCGCGGCCTCGTCGAACACGAGCTCCCGGTCCCTGGTCAAGGTGTCCAGCGAGCGTTTTGCCCATGCGGGCAACGGATCGCGCGACGACGAGACGACGCGAGCCACCGCGCCGCGGAAACCGTCGCTGAAGGTCTCGGGGTGAAACTCGCTGAGGAAGTACTGGGCGATGGCGTCGGGAAAATCCTGGTGGCAGTAAGCCCGCCCCGTCATGCGCAGCCGTTCGAGCGGATACAGGGCAGCCAGCCCGAAACCAAGCGGCTCGAGGATCCGCGTGAACGCCAGCTCTCCTTCTGGCAGTTCGCCGCCACGGACGCGCACGGTCCGGAGCGCCCCATGATCGAACACCGCCTTGCGACCACTGTCATCCTGAAGGTAGGCCTGCGCCTCGGGCACCCGCCGCACGAGATCCTCGAACAGCAGCATGTTCATCGCCTGGGCGAGGACGGCCCGCGGGACGCGCACGCCCGGCGTCAGAAGGCCCGGATGAACGTCCAGCGTGCGAAAGAGCGCCTCTGTGCGCGCGGCGCCAGCCACCACCTCGACGAGCCGCCCGACAGTCGCGTCCATACTCCCTATAGACCGCGTTGCCGTTCGCGTGTCATCTCGATCATCGTCCGCCGGAAGCCGAGCCTCTCGAACAACTTGCGCGCCCCGGTGTTCTTCTCGGCCGTCCAGAGCATGACCCGCGGCGCGCCATGTTCCTCCAGCCACGTTGCCGCCGCTTCCAGCAACTGCGTGGCGATGCCCTGCCCCCGTGCACTCTCTTCGACCACCACGTCGTGCACGAAGCCGGCAGGGTCGCGCAGCTCCTTCCACGACTGCGGCTCGATCCCGGCGTAGACGTAGCCGACGACCTCGCTATCCTGCTCGGCGACGTAGATGACGACGTCCGGCTCGCCGAGCTGCGTGCCCAGGAACCAGGCGTAACCCTCCTCGATGTCCGGCGCCGGCGCCATGAACCGCGCCTCGTCGAACGCATGGTGGCCGCGCACGAGCATGGCGCCGAGGCGGCCCAGGGCCGGGAGATCGCGCTTGTCCGCTGGACGAATCATCGGGACATGGTGCTCGCCGGAACGCGGGGCGGCCAGCTCGCCGAATCAAGTATCGGAGCCTGCCCGCCGACTATGTGTACAAGTGATACGGCGAGTAAGAATGCACACGTTTCATCCATCCCATTGAAAAGTCACACGATTTCAAGAGTGCTGTTACTTACAAAAAAAAAGTTACTAAAGGTCGCCGAGATTCGTCCGAATCAGATAGTATGTTCGCATACGTGCATTTCTCTCAGTGCACGGTTCGATCGAAGGCCATCCGATGAAGGAGCTCAGCATGCGCATGCGCCAGTTCGTTGTCCCGTTCGTCTTCTCCTGCTCGCTGACGATAGCGTTGGCGGTGCATGCGACGACCAGACGGATCCCCGGCATCTCGTGCGTCTGCACGAGCAACTGCGGGACCAACACCGCATTCAGTGGCGGCGACATCACGAACAACTCGACCACGGGGACGACGGCGATCAGCTGCCCGATTCCCGAGGACAGCGAGTACCTGGCCTCGTCCTACATCAGCTGGAAGATCTACTTCCGCGACGCCAACACGGCCAGCGGGCAGATCATCGAGGTTCACGAGTGCGTGAAGTACGAGGCTGCCAGCGGCGGGATGTGCGGCAGCAACAGCTATTTCTCGACCAGCGTGGCGACCACCAACTACACTTCGTCGGCCACCAGCACGCTGACCAACTCCTCGTGGAAGCAGAAGACCGCGTCATCGCCTTACATCACCGTCCTGATCCCGCCGAAGAATGGTGGCGTCTCGACCGGCACGGCGTCGCATCTGGTGCGTGTCGACCTCATCAAGTAGCTCCATCCGAGGCGCAGCCGTGAGCCCGGCTGCGCCGCCCCGGCCTCGAAGATCGATCGGTCTCGTCCTCGCCGGCACCATCGCAGGTGCCATCGCGGGCGGGACCGTTTCTGCGTTGATCGTCAGCCGTCTGAAGGAAAAGCCCGTCGACTCCCCTGTCGTCGCCGGGGGTCACGACGACGAGGCGCCCGCGGCCCACAAGGGCAACGAGATGGCCCGCATGCAGGCCCAGATCGACAAGCTGGGGCACGTCGTCGGGCAGGAGAAGGGTCGCGCGCTGGCCCAGGCGGCGGCGGCCCAGGCACCCGAGCCCCCGGAACGGACCGACAAGGAGATCCGGGAGGAGCAGGTGCGGGACAACGAGCAGCGGCTCGCCGCGCACGCCCGGGAGACGCCCGACCCCGCCTGGGCACCCAAGGTCGCTCAACGAGTCACGAGCGCCCTCAAGGGCGAGCAGGAGGCCGGGAAGTTCAAGCTGGTCAACGTCGACTGCCGCACCACCCGCTGCGTGGCCCAGGTCGAGTGGGGATCGCGCGACGAGGCGACGGAAAACTACACGAGCGTGCTCCACAAGAGCTACGGGATGCGCTGCCAGCGCAGCATGTACCTGCCGGAGACGGAGCAGTCGGGCCCTTACCGCGCGCAGTTGGTCATCGAGTGCGCAGAGAACGGCCCCCGCGAGGAACCACCGGCCGAATAGGCGGTCACACGAGCGCCGACCGCACCTCGTCCAGGAACTTCGGCAGGCGCTCGCGCGGATCGCCACCGCCCAGGATCTCGATCGGCAGATAGCCGCGGTACCCCGATTTCCGGACGATGGCGGCGATCTTCTTCATGTCGACGTGCGTGGGCTTGCCACCGACGAGGACGTTCTCCTTGATCTGCCAGGTCACGGCATGGGGCGCGAGGCGGGCGATGTCGGCGTAGGGATCCGGCGTGGGCAGGCTGCCGATGTCCAGGTTGAGGCCGAGCCAGTCCGAGCCCACCTGCTGCACGAGCTCGAGCGTCTCGTCGGCGGTCTTCAGGAAATCGTTGTGGTTCTGAAGCGCGATCATCACGCCGCGGGCGGCGCCCAGGCGGGCGCAAGCCTTCAGCGCCTCTGCGACCTGGGTCAGCGTCTGCGCGCGCGTGCGGCCGGCAGGCACGCTCTTGCCGCTGAAGACGCGCAGGTTCGGAGCGCCGAGCTTGCTGGCGATGCCGACCCAGCGCTCGACCAGGGACAGGTCGGCCTTCCGCGCGGCCTCATCGGCGACCGCGAAGTCGTTGCGCACGCCCGTGCCGCTGATGTCGAGGCCCAGACGAAACGCGAGGCGCTTGATCTGGTGGACGTAGGCGTCCGGCGGCGACTCCGGATAGCCGGGAAAGTAGTAGCCGGTCGGGTCGACGGCGTCGAAGCCGATCTTCGCGCAGTACTCGAGCACGGCCTCGAGGGTGAGTTGCCTGGCCATCAGTGGCCCGTTGAACGTGAACAGGTTGCAACTGAGGCGCGGGGGCGGGACGCGAGCCAGGGGCGCGGTGGCGGCGGCGGCGAGAAACTGGCGGCGATCCATCATCGGTTAGGAGGAGAGCGCTCGACGAGGGCCAGCGTCACCACATCGCCGTCGCTGGGCGGATGCTCGGGGTTGAACGGCTTGTCGGCGACCACGGCCACGACCGCCACGGTATGCGGATCGGGCGCGGGGAGCGACACCAAATCGTGGTCATTGACGAGCTGGGCCGTCCCCGCATGGGGCCATAGACGACGTCGGTGGCCGGCATCGTCGACCAGATAGACCGCCACATGACGCGGGCGTCCGGTCCAGATGCGAACCCGCCCCGGGGAGGCCAGTTCCAGGCGAGGCGGTTCGACCACCGGCGCCGCCCGGCGGACCTGGGTGAACAGGATGAAGCCGGCCATGGCTGCCGCCGCAACCCCGATCGCCGGCCAGCCGATCTTGAAGGGCCGGCGTGGGCGGCGCATCCGCACGGCCTCGACGGTGCGGGGGAACACCTGCGCGGTGAACTCGTGGTGGCTGGCGGCGGCCTCGGCGGCGCGGGCGGCGCAGGCGGCACAGGCGGCCAGGTGCGCGTCGACCTCGGTCCCGCCCTGGTCGAGCGCCAGGTCCGACGGGTGCCAGGCGCGCTCGCTCATGACGCCCTCGCCACGAACCGCTGCGCACGCTCGACGAACAGGCGCAGCTTCTTGCCGACGGTCTTGCGCGAGATGCCGAGCACGCTGGCCACCTCTTCCTGGGTCAGGCCGTCGACCAGCGCCAGCACCGCCACCGCGCGCGTCTCCTCGTCGACGGCGGCCAGCAGCCGCGCGCCCAGTTCGCGCTCGGGCAACGACGCGGCCGCGCCATGCACGCCCTCGTCGGCGAGCAGTTCGGGTGGCATCGTCTGCAGCCACGCCTCGTCGCGCAGTCTGTTCAGGCAGTGGTTCGTGGCCACCCGGTAGATCCAGGGCAGATAACCCTCGCCCTCCTCGAGTCCGTCGATGTGGCGCATCAGCTTGAGGAACACTTCCTGGGTGGCATCCTCGGCGGCGGCGCGGTCGCGGAGGAGCTTCACACAGCGCCGGTAGATGACCGGGCCGTGGCGGCGGTAGAGCTGATCGACCATCGAGTCACGAGGCCGCACAGCTGGAAGACTACCGCCGTCGCGCCGAGAGCGGTGAACACCAAAACGAAGGCGAGTGGCCGCTTCTCGATGAACTGGTAAACCGCCCCGTGCGCCATCGTCAGACCGAACACGACATAGCAGCATCGTTGAACCGCCTTCCAGCGCCGAAGACCGAGCCCGCGCAGCGCCCGGTCGTTCGAAACGACGAGCACCAGGAGCAGCAACAACCCGGCGACGAGGCCGGTGTCGTTGGCGAACCCGAACCGGTCGAGTCGGAGGCTGCCGCGCTGGTCGACGAAATAGAGCCACGGCCGGCCGCGCATGTGCACGGTCAGGCCAACGGCGACGTGGAAGAGACTGGCCAGGCCGGCCCAGATCCCGACGTCCCGTCGCAGCGCCGTGTTGACCGGGTTCGGCCGCCGGCGCAGCAGGTTCAGTGGCCCCAGGATCAACGTCACGGCCAGGAGCGCCAGCCCGACATAGGCGGAGGTCAGGCTGAGGCGGCCGCGCAGGCCGCTGCCCGGTAGAAAAACCATACCGAGAAAACCGACCGCCGCCACTCCTGCGGCCAGGGCCAGGTGGCGCTGCGTGCGCGTCATGTCTCTTCCACACACCGGACGGACTTGCTGGGAACTTTCTCTGGGCCCTCCTCACAAACCGTCGTACCTTTTCGGCAAACTCAGGCGGAGAGAGGCCATGCAGGTAGCGATCCGGACCGTGGTGACCATCGACTACACCCTGACTGACGACGACGGGGACGTGCTGGACAGCTCGGACGGAAGCGAGCCCCTGACGTACCTGCACGGGGCCGACAACATCGTCCCGGGGCTCGAAGCCGCGCTGACGGGCAAGGCGCCGGGCGACGAGTTGCAGGTGAAGGTTCCCCCCGAGCAGGGCTACGGGACGCGCGACGAGGACCTGGTGCAGCAGGTCCCCCGCAAGCAGTTCCCCAGCGCGAACATCGAGGTCGGCACGGAGTTTCACGCGCAGGGTGAGGGCGGATCGCAGGTGGTGACGGTGACCGAGGTGACCGACGAGGCGGTGACCGTCGACGCCAACCACCCGCTGGCCGGCATGACCCTGTCATTCAAGGTGAAGGTGATCGACGTGCGGGAGGCGACACTGGAGGAGTTGACGCACGGCCACGTGCACGGCCCCGGAGACCACCACCACCACGGATAGACCCTCAGAATTTCGAGGGGCGAAACCGTTTCGTTTGTGGCTATAGTCGCCGTCAATGAAGGCGCTGCTGGCGGTAGCCATGTTCCTGGGGTGCTCGACCAACCCCGGCGTGTACTCCGGGGACAACGACGGCACGGGCGGAGACGGTGCCGGCGCCAACGGAGGCGGAGGCGCCTTCAGCGGAGGTAAAGGCGGCAGCGGCGGCAACACCGGCGGAAACGCCGACGCCAACTTCACGTTCGTCATCCCCGACGGCGGTCAGGCATCAGGCCGGGATGCCGTGTGCGGGCTCGTGACGGTGAAGCTGCAGCGCCAGCCCGCGGATCTGGTCGTGGTTCTGGATCGCTCGTCGACCATGGGAAGAACGCCCGTCGGCGCCGCGCCCCCGGCGACGCTGTGGTCCGAGACGACGGCAGCGCTGAACGAGGTCGTCATGAAGACGGACACGGTGGTCAACTGGGGCCTCAAGGCGTTCCCGATCTCCTCGGGCAAGGCCTGCGACGTGGCTCCGATGATGGAGGTCCCGGTCGCGCCGAGCAACTACAAGCCGGTGGGCGACTACATGACCATGAACTCGTGGAACACCGTCAACCCGAAGACGACGCCGACGGGCGCTGCGGTCCGCAACGCCACCGCTTACCTCAAGTCACTCAAGACGCCCTACCCCAAGTACCTGGTGATTGGCACCGATGGCCACGTGAACTGCCTCGCCGGCACGCAGAACAGCATGCAGGCAGCCTACGACGACGCCGTGGCGTCGATCCGGGAGGCGGCCATGGCGGGCTTTCCCGTCTTCGTGGTGGGAATCCTGGCCGCGACGGCGCCGGCACTCGAAGCCGCCACCCTCACCAGGATGGCCATGGCGGGCGGCAAGCCACGAACGGGCGACCCGAAGTACTACCCGGCGATGCTCAAGAACGAGCTGGTGGAGGCGCTCAGCGACATCACGAAGCAGATCGCCAGCTGCACGTTCCCGCTGGACAAGGCGCCGCCCGCGCCCGACGACGTCGCCGTCAACGTCGACGGGATGCGCGTCATGCGCAACGCCGCCAACGGCTGGGACTACACGGCCGGGATGAAGTCGATCGTCATCAGCGGCGCGGCCTGCGACAGGATCAAGGCCTCGAACGGCAGCAACGTCGAGATCATCTTCGGCTGCCCGGGCGTCATCATTCCCTAATCGTTCATCGCTGCCGCTTCCGCTCCAGCTTCAAGGTGATGGTCATCTCGTCGTCGATGAAGAACTTCTTCACCGCCATCTCGTAGCCCTGAAGGACGGCGTTGACGGTGTGCACCTCACCCTTGCCGAGACGGGTGGGATTCGCGGCCAGTGGCTCTCCGTCGAGGTAGAGCTGGCTGTCCTTGGGCGTGACGTCGAACAGCACCAGCACCATCTCGCGCGCGGGCTTGGCCGGCTTCGACGCCGGCAGCAGCGCCTTCAGATGTGGCGCTGCCCAGATCGCGGCGGCCACCACCGGCACGGCGACCAGCACCCACCAGAAGCGCCGCAACGACGACGGTGGCCGTGGCGCCGCGGGTCCGGGCGGCTCCTTTGGCGCAGGTGGCGCCTGCTGCACGGTCTCGATCACCGGGTCCTGGAAAATCGGCGGTGGAGGTGCCACGGGCGCCGGCAGGTCGGCGGTGTGCGAACGCGCCAGCATGGTGGCATCGGTGGGCCGCATGGGCGCGCGGATCGGATCGGCGCCCATGTCGTCCAGCGTCGCCGCGCCCAGCGCCGAGAACACGCTGGCATTGCCCGGTGAAGGAGCCACGGCGCGGGCCCCCTGCCCCGCCACCGCCTGGACGAAGCGTTCGCCGAACTCGCCCGCGGTGGCGGGCCGCAGGTTCCGGTCGCGGTTCATCGCGCTCTCGATCAGCTGCACCAGCGCCGGCGGCGCGTTCGGGCACAGCGAAGACAGCGCCGGCGGCGCGCCCGAGAGCACGGCCGTCAGCACCTCGAGCGGATCGTTCCCCTCGAACGGCGGCCGTCCGGCCAGGCACTGGTAGAGGATGACACCCATCGCATAGATGTCGGCGCGCCCGTCTATGTCGGCCGCGGCCGCCGCCTGCTCGGGCGCCATGTACAGCGGCGTGCCGACCGTCAGCCCCACCTGCGTCCCGGTGGCGCGCTTGCCGACACTCGCCAGCGCCTTGGCCACACCGAAGTCGAGGATCTTGGCGATCTCGCGCCCGGCCGTCAGCTTGGTCATGAAGATGTTGTCGGGCTTCAGGTCCCGGTGGACCAGCCGCAGAGCGTGCGCCGCCTCCAGCCCGGACAGCACGTCGGTGGCCATCGGGATCAGCGCCGCGACGTCAAGCCGGTGCAGCCGTGCCAGCCGCTCGCCCAGCGTCTCGCCGCGCAGCCGGTCCATGACGAAGTACAGCGCCCCCTCGGGCGTGCGCCCCATGTCCGTGACCGTGACGATGTTCGGGTGGCCCATCGCCGCTGCCGCGCGCGCCTCGGCCTCGAAGCGCTCGCGCACCTCATCGAGGACCGCCATCTCCGGCCGCAGCACCTTGATGGCCACCGCCTTCTCGAGCAGGAGGTGGTAGCCCTCGTACACCACGCCCATGGCCCCACTGCCCAGCATCCGGGCCACCCGGTACTTGCCCTCCAGAACCTGCCCCAACGCCAGCGGTTCCGCCGCCGCCACTGCCCCTGCCTGGTTCATCGTCCGTGGCCTAGATCATCGGAGGGCGGACCCTGTCCCTTGAAACACCGCCCCACCCCTGCGATCCTGGGCTTTCCCACCCCCATGTCCATAGACCCCTCCGAATCCGAGTCCCCACGCGAATTCCCCCGCTACGAGGTCCAGGCCTTCGTCGACTATTCGGGAAGCGAGGTGCTCCTGTATCACCGCATACAGAACATCTCGCTGGGAGGAATCTGCATCCAGTCGAACGGGGTCGAGGAGCTCGGGACAATCGTCGAGCTGGTGATCAATTTCCCGGAGCTGCACGCCTCGATCTCGGTGCGCGGCGAGGTGGTCTGGCTGAACCGCGAGCCCCCTCAGGACATGGGAATCCGCTTCATCGACCTCGATACCGAGCGCAAGGACACCCTGCGCAAGTACATCAGCATGGTGCGCAAGGCCTAGACTAGCGGGGCATCCAGTCGGCCGTGAGGCGCTCGCGGACCCGGCGCAGCCGCAGGAGGTAGCGGCGAAAGTCCTTGCCCCCCGGCGCCCCGGCGCCGCGGCGCATGTGGACGTCGGCGATGCGGGTGATGGCGAAGCGGCAGCAGGTGAAGCGCAGCTCGGCCGCGAAGCCTGCACGCTCCCCCTGTGTCAATGACCGCTGGCTGACGTAGCCGTCGAGGAAGGCGCGGGTGTTGGCCTCGTCGAAGTCGTCGCCGCCGAAGCCGAACGCCAGCAGCGTCACGGCGACGTCATAGGCCAGGCGGCCCCAGGAGGCCTGCTCGAAGTCCAGCAGCGCCGCCAGCGAACCGTCGGCGCGGTAAAGGACGTTGTCGATGAAGAGATCGCCGTGGATGAGGCCGAGCGGCAGGCCGGGGCGGCGTTCGCGGTCGGCAGCGTCCAGCTCGGGGCCCAGGGTGGCGACCGCCTCCTGCAACGCGGGATCGGCGGCGGCGGCGATGTGCTGGAAGCGGCGGCGGATCTCGTCGGGCTCGTAGCGGCCGGGGCGATGGTCGGCGAAGCCCGCGCTCGCCAGGTGAAGCTGCGCGAGCGCGACGCCGGCGGACCGCGCCTGGGGCGGCTCCATCTGGCGGCGGGTCAAAACCCGCCCCTCCACCCAGGGAAAAAGCGAGATGAACGAGTCCTGCCACGCCAGGAACGAATCACCGGTGCTCGCCCGTACGGGGACGGGGGTGGGAACGCCGCGGGCGGCGATGTGGGCCACGATGGCCGCCTCACGCTCGACGTCGGCGCGCGCCTTGCCCTCGTTGACGCGCAGGAAATAACGGGCGACGTCGGTGTCGACCGCGAGGTTGGTGTTGATGGTGCCGGCGGCGATCGGGCTGTGCGCGCGGTAACCGCCCACACCGAAGGCGCCGAGGATGTCGCGGACATCATCGGCGGACAGGGTGCGAAAGGTGCCCATGCCGGCGCGATTGTACTGCTTGACGGGGCCTTCTCCCCTTTGCTCTAGTCCTACCCTTCCATGGCGGGGGAGAGAGATCGGCTGATCGAGCAACACCTGTCGCTCGTGCAAGCCATCGCGGGCAAGCTGAAGCGCAGCCTGGGGCGCTCGCTGCAGTACGAGGATCTGGTCAGCTACGGCTCGATTGGGCTTGCCGAGGCCGCCGACCGCTTCGACCCGAAGCACGGCGTCTCGTTCACCACCTTCGCCTATTACCGGATCCGCGGGGCCATGCTGGACGGCCTGCGGAAGATGGGCTGGTACTCGCGTGCGGACTACGCCCGCTACCGCGCCGAGGAGCGCGCGAACGAGTACCTGCAGAACCACTCCGAGCGCGAGGGCGCGGCCAAGGAAGACGGCGCGAAGGCCGACAAGGGCGAGACCCTGCAACAGGTCGCCGACATCCTCGGCACCATCGCCACCGTGCACATCACGTCGCTGGAAGCGGCAGCCCATGTCACGGACGAGCGGCTGCCTCCCCCGGGCGCCGATCTGGAACGGCTGCAGGCGAACGCACGCGTGCGCGACGCCCTGACGAAGCTGCCCGAGAAGGAACGGCGGCTGATGGAGCTCTACTACTTCGCCGAGAAGAATCTGGAGGAGGCAGGCGCCGAGCTGGGCCTGTCCAAGTCCTGGGCCTGCCGGCTGCACTCCCGGGCGGTGGGCCTGCTGCGCGACGCGCTGGCCAGCGACTAGCAACTGCGGGTGTCGCCCGCCGATAAGGGCGGGCGATGACTCCTGGCCGCATCAGCTCACCCGTTCATCCCGGCGCTCAACAGGTAGCCCCTGCGGGGCCGAGACCGCCTCCGGAGCGATCGTTCGTCCACGTGCTGGGAGAGGTGGCCGCGCGGCCCCCGCCGACGGCGGCACCACCGGCGTCTCGCGCCGGGCCGGCCGGCGAGGCACCGAAGGCCGGAGGCGCCTGGCGCGGGTTGGTGCAAGGCGCGTTCGACGCCGAGCGCGAACTGGATGCGGTCATGAAGGCGGCCCGGGGTGGCAAGACGTTCTCGGCGAACGAGCTCCTCGAGCTGCAGACCAAGGTGTTCCGGTACTCGCAGGCCGTGGAGATCGTGTCGCGGGGCACGGACCGGCTGGTCGGAGCGGTGAAGCAGGCGCTGGGCACGCAGGTCTAGCCGGCTGGTGATATGGTGCGCGCACCATGCGGGTATTCCTGCTAGCCGCGCTGGCGATCGGCTGCTCGACGCCGATCCGTCACGGGCTGGATGAGCCGGCGGCGAACGAGGTGACGACCGCGCTCGAGCGCGCGGGCATCGGCGCCCAGAAGGTGCATGACGAGACATCGGGCGGGGCAGGCTTCGTGGTGAAGGTGTCCCAGTCGGACGCGGTGCGGGCACTCGAGCTCTTGCAGGCACTCGGGCTGCCGCGCGGCCGGCGCACGGGCTTTGCCGAGGTGTACGCGCAGCCGAGCCTGGTGCCGACAGCGACCGAGGAACGCGCCCGCTACGTCGAGGCTCTGTCGGGCGAGATCGAGCGGACGCTGGAGGCGATCGAAGGCGTGATCGGCGCGCGCGTCCACCTGGTGCTGGCCGAATCCGATCCCCTGGCGGTCGACGGCAAGCCGCGCGTGCCGGCCCAGGCAGCGGTCTTGCTGAAGGCGCGCACGGGGCTGGTGCTCAAGGAGATGGACGTGCAAAAGCTGGTAGCCGGCAGCGTGCCCGGCCTGCAGCCGGCCTCGGTGGCGGTGGTGATGACGCCAGCGCCCGAGGGTCCGTCAGCGACGCAGCCGGCACTGGCCGCCGTGGGACCGTTGCGGGTGGCGCCCGGGAGCCGCGGGGTCCTGCTGGGTGGCGCGGTGGCAGCGCTGGGATTGCTGGCCGCGCTGGCGGCGCTGCTGCTCGTGACGGCGCGCCGGCTGGCGGCGATCCAGCAGCAGCTCGACCGCCGCGGATAGCGCTTCCAGCTTCAGGCGGCGCTTCCCGATCCCGACTTCGTAAGGCGTCAGACGCTCGCCGATCCTTCCCTGGTCGACTTCGTAAGGCCTGAGACGCTCGCCGACCCTTCGGAGGCGAAAATCGGCATTCGTAGGCGCCCTTCGAAGGTTCGGCGCTCACCTTCGTAAGCCGTCACGCCGCTGCCGACCCCTCCCTGGCTCCCCGAGGGCTTACGAAGTCGCCCTTTGACCCTTCGCGCGTCGATTTCGTAAGCCCTCAGCGCGTTGCCGAAGGGTCCCCGCGCGTCTCATGGCTTACGAAGTGCCCCGGGGAACCTTCGCCAGGCACCTGAGGGGTTACGAAGTCGACTTCCGGAGGGTCGTCGGCAGCCTACTTATCGAGTTTCTTCTTCAGCTCGGCGAGCGCGTCGTCGACGGTGCCCTTGTCGGACAGGTCGCGCAGCTTGCGCTCGGCGTCGATCGCGGCGGGGGTGCGGCCGCTCAACTCGTCGTCGATGGAGCTCTCGGCCTCGATGGCCTCGATCTTGTCGGACATGCGATCGAAGTCCTCGAAGGCCGACGTCTTGGAGACGGCGCTGCCACCCTTCTTCGTCGCCCGCGCCTTCTCGCGCAGCGTGCCCTGGCGGAGCTTGACGTCCTTGATGCGCACGTCCAGCGCCTTGAGGCCGACGGTCATCTGATCGACGTACACCTTCTGCTCCTGCAGGGCCTTCTCCGTCTCGAGCTTGTCGGCCTCCTTGCCGGCCTTGCGGGCCAGGGCCTCCTTCGCCAGCGCGTCGTCGCCCGCCTGCACGGCGCGCATCGCGTGCTCCTCCCAGGTCTTCGCCTCGGCGGCCAGGGCCTCGACGCGCTTGCCGAGCTTCTTCTCCTCGGCCATGCACTGGGCCACCTCGGCGCGCGCCTGGCGGCCCGAGTCCTCCAGGTCCCGCACCATCTGATCGATCTCCTTGGCCGGGTCCTGCATGGAGTCGATGGCATCGTTGACGTTCGATTTGATCAGGGTCGAGAGCCGTCCGAGCATTCCCATGCGGTAAAGTCTACCCGATGCGCCTCGCCGACGTCGCAGGTCAAGACCACGCGGTGGCGCTTCTGCGCCGCGCGGTCGCCGCCGGCCGCGTGCCGCACGCCTACCTGTTCGACGGGCCCGAGGGAGTCGGCAAGCGCGGCGCCGCCATCGGACTGGCACTGGCGCTCGACTGCCCCGCTCGAGAATGCGGGACGTGTGACGTCTGCCGGCGCATCCTCGCCGGCAACCACCCCGACGTGCGCATCGTCGCCCCGGTGACCGCGCAGATCGTGATCGACCAGGTGCAGGAACTCGTGATGCTCGCCGCCAGCCGCCCGCACGAGGCGCCGGCGCGCGTGCTGATCATCGAGGAGGCGCATCGCCTGAACGCGAACGCGGCCAACTGTCTGCTCAAGACGCTGGAGGAGCCGTTTCCGGGAACCCACCTGGTGCTGGTCACCTCGGCGCCCGACCGGTTGCTGCCGACGATCCGCTCGCGTACGCAGCGGGTGCGCTTCGTGCCAGTGAAGGCGTCGACGCTGGTGGAGATCGCGGTGCGGCGCAGCATCGACCGGCCCCGGGCCGAGACCGCGGCCGCCTTGGCGGGCGGGTCGGTGGCACGGCTGCTCGACCTCCTCGGCACCGAGGGGGACCAGGAAGTCTGGAACGCCGTCACCGAACTGCGCGCGGCTGCAGCGAAGAAGGACATCGGCGCCATCTTCGATGCCGCGTCGGCGTATTCCGACAAGGAGGGCAAGGAGAAGCTGCCCGAGGTGCTGACACTGCTGGGGCTGTTCTACCGGGACGCCCTGGCCGAGGCGGTCGGCGCCGGCGATCTGGTGTTGCTGCGCGAGCGTGCGGACGAGCTGCGGTCGGTGGCAGCGACGCGCCTGCCGTCGCTGCGGCGGGCGCTGGCCGCCGTGGCCGACGCCGACGCCGCGCTGGCGGCGAACGTGAATCCGGCCATTGCCATCGAGCGTCTGCTGCTGGAGATGCGCCCGTGCGAGCAGGGGCGCGCCGCATGAAGAACATCGCCGGCGTGAAGCTCCATCCCACGGGCCGGACCATCGAGGCCGACGCCGGTGAGCTGGTCCTTCACCGCGGCGAGATGGTGGTCATCGACCGCGGCGTCGCCATCGTCAGCGTCGCCAGCGGGGCACGAGAAGTGCGCGGCCCCCTGGTGACCATCGTCCGGCGCGCCGACGCCCCGGACCTCGAACTGCACGAGGCGATGAAGGATCGCGAGGCGAAGGCCTTGACGTTTGCCATCGAACGGGCCCGCGCCCACAAGCTGCCGATGAAGGTGTTCCGGGCCGAGATCGGCGCCGACCGGGCGGTGTTCTATTTCTCCTCAGAAGAGCGGGTGGACTTCCGCGAACTGGTGCGCGATCTGGCGGCGCGCGTCCGAACCAGGATCGAGCTGCGCCAGGTGGGCGTGCGCGACGAGGCGAAGATGGTGGGAGGCATCGGCTCCTGCGGGCTCGAGCTGTGCTGCACCACCTTCTTGCCCCAGTTCGCGCCGGTGTCGATCAAGATGGCCAAGAACCAGAACCTGGCGCTGAACCCGGCCAGGGTCACAGGGCAGTGCGGCCGCCTCAAGTGCTGTCTCGTCTATGAAGAAGCGACCTACGTCGAGGCCGCGAAGAACCTCCCGAAGATCGGCAAGCGGGTGCAGACGCCTGACGGCCCGGGGCGCGTGGACGACCTGGACATCCTCGCGGGGAAGATCCGGGTCTGCTTCCCGGACCGCCCGCCGCTGGTGTTCACCGCCGATCAGGTGAAGCCGGAATCGCTGTAAGCTCCGCGCGGCCATGCACTTTTTCGTCACCACGCCGATCTATTACGTGAACGCGGTGCCCCATCTCGGCACCCTGTACACGACGGTGGTGGCCGATGCGCTGGCCCGCTACCACCGCGCGCGCGGGCACGAGACCTTCTTCCTGACCGGCACCGACGAGCACGGCCAGAAGATCGAGCGGATGGCCCGCGAGAAGGGCCAGGCGCCCAAAGGATTCTGCGACGACGTCGTGGCCGGCTTCAAGAAGACCTGGAGCAGCGCCGGCATCAGCTACGACCGCTTCATCCGCACCACCGACGCCGATCACCGCACCGCCGTCGAGGAGATGTGGCGGCGCATGGTGAAGAAGGGCGACATCTACCTCGCCGACTACGACTCGCTCTACTGCGTCGGCTGCGAGGCGGCCAAGACCGAGGAGGAGGTGGTCGTCGAGGGTGACGCGAAGCTCTGCCCGATCCACCGCACGCCCGTCGAGCGGGTGAAGGAGCAGAACTACTTCTTCCGCCTGTCGAAGTACGCCGACCGACTGCTGGAGCTGTACGCGCGCCCGGGCTTCATCCGCCCCGAGTCGCGCCGCAACGAGGTGACCGAGTTCGTGAAGTCGGGCCTGCGCGATCTCTCCGTGTCGCGCACGGCCGTGAAGTGGGGCATCCCGGTGCCGGATGACCCCAAGCACGTCATCTACGTCTGGATCGACGCGCTCACCAACTACCTGACGGCGATCGGCGGGCCAAGCGCCGTCGCCGAGGGCGGCCGCGCGGGCGAGCTCTGGTCGCACTGCACCCACCTCATCGCCAAGGACATCCTGCGCTTTCACGCGGTCTACTGGCCGGCCATGCTGATGTCCGCGGACCTGCCCCCGCCGCGCGGCGTGTTCTGCCACGGGTACCTGACGGTGAAGGGCCAGAAGATCTCCAAGTCGCTGCCGGCGACGCGCGTCGACCCGAATGCCATCGCCAGCGAGCTGGGCGTGGATCCTCTGCGCTACTTCCTGTTGCGCGAGTACACGTTCGGCGCGGACGGCGACTTCACCTACGAGGCGCTGTTCCAGCGGCACGAATCCGACCTCGGGAACGACCTCGGCAACCTGGTGAACCGGACGGTGTCGATGGCGCGGCAAGTCGGGACCGAGCTCGAGGCCACGGGCCCGCAATACGCCGCCCACGATCCCCTGGCCGAGGAGTCGCTGGACCTGCGTCGGGTGGTAGTGGCCGCGCAGGCCGAAGTGGCGAAGGCCTGGGAGGACATGGCTCCGTCGCGCGCGCTCGAGGCGACCTGGACGGCGATCCGGCGCGCCAACGCGTACATCGATCGCACGGCGCCCTGGAAGCTGAAGAAGGCCGGGCAGACCAGCGAACTGCGCACGGTTCTGGCCAACACCTGCGAGGTGATCCGGCGCGCGTCGATGATGGTGGCCCCGGCGATGCCGGCGGCGGCGCGCGAGATGCTGCGCCAGATCGGGCGCGAGGCGGACTTCGGCGGCTGGCCTGATGAAGACTGGATGGGCTGGCCCGGCGGCAAACTGGAAGAGCCAAAGCCCGTCTTCCCGCGGCTGGATCCGGACCGCCAGAAGGATCTGATCAACCGCTGGGTCTCGGATGCCACCGGCGCTCCGATGGAGAAGACGCCTCCTCCCGCACAGCCCGACATCTCCATCGATGATTTCGGCAAACTGTCGCTTTGTGCCGCGAAGGTGCTGGCGGCCGAGAAGGTGCCGAACACCGAGAAGCTCTTGAAGCTGACCCTCGACATCGGCTCGGACCAGCGGACGGTGGTGTCGGGGATCGCAGGAGCCTACCCGCCCGAGCAGCTGGTCGGGCGCACGGTGGTCTATCTGGCGAATCTGAAACCGGCGAAGATCCGCGGCGTGCTGTCCCAGGGGATGATCCTGGCGGCGGGCGCGGCCGAGGTGCTGGCGCTCTCCACCCTGGATCGCGACGTCCCGCCTGGCACGAAGATCCGTTAGGGCGCCCGCACCAGGCGCAGGCCCATTGTCGCCCACAACGGCAGCCGGGGATCCCCCCACAGGCCGCGGCCGATGGCGGTGTCAATCTGCACGGCGGTGTTGAACACGTAGCGGAGGCCCGCCTGGAAGGCTCCGCCCGCGGAGGCGGCGTAGGGATCTGCCGAGAACACTTCAGCCATGGCGTTGAGCCCGGCGAACAGATGAGTCTGCGCGCCCAGGCCCCATGTCGCCTTCAGCGCCTGGTCCGCCCCCGCCAGGAACGCGCCTATGTTGGCGTGGAACAGCAGCCGCTCCTGCTCCCTTGCCTCCTGGGTGATCGCCAGGTACCCGAAGCCGTCCCACGAGGCGCCGCGAAAAGCCCCGCTGCCCCAGGGCGCCGAAGCGCCGCCGACGACCGCGGCCGCGGGACGGCCCCGGGGCACCCCGCTCAGGAAAAGCCACTTGCCTTGAAGAATCGGCCCGGCGAGTGAAATGTTTTCGTCGTCGGGCTTGCCCCATACCCCACCGAGGGTCAGCTCCAGGGATTCCACCGGTCCGAACCCGAGCAGGAGCCAGTGCTGCACGGCATACCTGTCCAGGCGCCCCCAGGTCTCGATCTGCGCGGCGCCCCGACCCACGGTGCGGGCATCATCGGTGATGAGCGGACGCACCGTCAGCAGCAAGGCAATGACCAGCGATGGAAGCACGGCGGGAGGTTACCGCTGGTCGGGGTTCGTGATAAGTCAAAGCCCATGGCCTCAGCAAAGCCCGTGATTCCCGCCGGTGGCGAACCGATCAGCATGAGCTCGTCCGGCGCCCTGCAGGTGCCCGACCGGCCGATCATCCCGTTCATCGAGGGTGACGGCACCGGTGCGGACATCTGGCGCTCGTCGGTGCGCGTGCTGGACGCGGCCGTCGAGAAGGAATTCGGCGGCAAGAAAAAGATCGCCTGGGCCGAGGTATACGCCGGCGAGAAGGCGAAGAACCAGTTCGACAGCTGGCTGCCCGACGAGACGCTGGAGGCGTTCAAGACCTACCTCGTCGGCATCAAAGGGCCGCTGACCACACCGATCGGTGGCGGCATCCGCTCACTGAATGTGGCCATCCGGCAGATCCTGGATCTGTATGTCTGCCTCCGTCCGGTCCAGTACTTCACCGGCGTTCCCTCTCCCGTGAAGCACCCGGAGAAGGTGAACATGGTGATCTTCCGCGAGAACACCGAGGACATCTACGCCGGCATCGAGTGGCAAGCCGAGTCGCCGGAGGCACAGAAGGTCATCGCCTTCCTTGAAAATGACATGAAGGTGAAGAACATCCGCTTCCCCAAGACCAGCGGCATCGGCATCAAGCCGGTCTCGCGCGAGGGCTCGGAGCGGCTCATCCGCGCGGCCTTCGAGTACGCCATCAAGCACAAGCGCAAGAGCGTCACCCTGGTGCACAAGGGGAACATCCTGAAATTCACCGAGGGCGCCTTCCGCGACTGGGGCTATGCCCTGGCCAAGAAGGAATACGCCGGCAAGGTGATCGGATGGGACGACTGCGGCGGCAAGCCGCCCGCGGGCCAGATCCTGCTCAAGGATTCAATCGCCGATATCACCTTGCAGCAGGTGCTGACCCGCCCCGACGAGTTCGACATCATCGCGACATTGAACCTGAACGGTGATTACCTCTCCGACGCGCTGGCGGCACAGGTGGGCGGCATCGGCATCGCGCCCGGCGGCAACATCAACTACCTCACCGGGCACGCGGTGTTCGAGGCCACGCACGGCACGGCGCCGAAGTACGCCAACCAGGACAAGGTGAACCCGGGTTCGGTGATTCTCTCGGGTGTGATGATGCTCGAACACCTCGGCTGGTCTGGCGCAGCGACTCGCATCATCAAGGGCCTGGAGAAGGCCATCTCGCAAAAGACGGTGACCTACGACTTCGCCCGCCTGATGGAAGGCGCGAAGGAGGTCTCCTGCTCCGAGTTCGGCAACCGGATCATCGCCAACCTCTGACCGGGGCATCGTGAGGCCGTCTCGACGCGAGGTCCTCAGTCTCGGAGCCGCGGCGCCGCTCGCGGCACACGGCAAGCGCCCACGCATCGCCGCGGTCTGCACGACCTTCTTCAAGTACTCGCACACGCAACACATCGTCGATCGTTTCCTCGAGGGGTACGGCTGGCAAGGAACTCACCACCGGCCGGCGATGGATCTGGTGTCGCTCTACGTGGATCAGATCGGTGACAACGACCTCAGCCGCGATCGGCTGAAGCGATTCCCGCAGCTCACCGGCTATCCCACCATCGCCGAGGCGCTGACCCGCGGCACCGGAAAACTGGCCGTCGACGGCGTGTTGCTGATCGCCGAGCACGGCAAGTACCTCCGGAACGATCGCGGCCAGATGCTGTACCCGCGCTACGAGTTCTTCCAGGAGATCGTCAAGGTGTTTCGCGCCAGCGGCCGGTCGGTGCCGGTGTTCAACGACAAGCACCTGTCCTGGAGCTGGCCGTATGCCAAGGAGATGGTCGATACGGCGCGGGCGCTCAGGTTCCCCTTCATGGCCGGATCCAGCCTGCCGGTCACCTGGCGCATCCCCTCGGTCGAACTGCCGCTCGGGGCCAAGGTGAAGGAGGCGCTCTCCCTGTGCTACGGGGGCGTCGACAGTTACGACTACCACGGTCTCGAATCGCTCCAGTGCATGGTCGAGCGACGGCGCGGCGGCGAGACGGGCGTCAAGTCGGTGCAGGCGTTTCGCGGCGAGGCCTTCTGGAAGGCGCTGCGCGATGGTGTCTGGTCACGCGACCTGATGGTGGCGGCCGCCTGCCGGAGCTTGACGCTGATCGCGCCTCCGGCGGACGAGGCGTCGTGGCGCCTGGCCGCCAAGAACCCGGTCGCCTACCACTACGAACACACCGACGGACTGAAGTCGACGATGCTGCTCATGAGTGGCGTCGTGCAGGACTTCACCTGCGCCGCGCGCGTCGAGGGCCGGTCCGAACCGCTCTCGACGCTCTTCTACCTGTCGATGCCGCCGGCGCGGTCGAGCCTGGCCAGCTTCTTCAGCCCCCTCGTCCACCACATCGAAACCCTGTTCACGACGGGCCGGGCTCCCTACCCGATCGAGCGCACGCTCCTGACGACCGGGCTCACCGCCGCGGGCGTGGAGAGCCTGTTCCGCAAGGGAGAGCCCGTCGAGACGCCGCATCTCGCGCAGATCCGTTACAAGGCGCCGGCCGCGTCGGCGTACTGGAGGTCGTGAGATGAAGCGGGTCGCCCTGCTATCGCCGACGCTGCGGCCGGGATCGATGGCCGCGGTCCTGACGGAACGGCTGTCGACGGGCTACCCGCGCGAGGGCAACTGGCACCGACCGGCGTTCGAGGTGGCGTCCGGGCAAGACCCGGCGGCGGCCGGCAGTGCGGATGGCGTGATCATCGTCGGTGAGGCGGACGCGCTCACGGGCCGGCCCGCCGATCGGGTGGCGGCGGCGGCGTTCATCGAGGCGTGCTTTGCGGTGCTGGAGAAGGCCGAGCGTCGCGTGCCCGTGTTCGCCGGTCCGGGCCTCTTCACCGCAAAGCACCTGGTCGCGACCGCGGCACGGCTCAAGCTTCCCTTCATGTCGTCCACGCCCCTGCCGCTCACCTGGCGTCTTCCAGCGACGGTCATCCCCCGCGCCGACGAGGCGCTGCTGGTGGCGCCCGCCGAGCTACCCGACCCGGCAAGCGTCGAGGCGCTGCTCGCAGTGACCGGCGATCGCCCCGTGAAGGCGGTCCGTTTCGTGCGGGGCCCCGAGGTGTGGAAGGCGGGCTGGTCGCAGCGGCTCCTGGCGGCCGCGCTGTCGCGCAGCGACGACCTCCTCGGCTTCACGAGCGACGATGGGCGGACACAGGACATGCTCGCAGGAGGCGAGATCGAGCGGCGCGCAACACACCCTGCGGCATGCCTCGTCGAGCACGAAGGCGGCCTGCGGAGCACGCTGCTGCTGCTGGCAGGAGCCGTCGCGGGCACCACCTTCGCCGTGCGCGCCGGCAAGCGCGTGGAATCGGGACACCTCCTCGTGCCCGCGCTGCCGTCGATGAGCACGCTCGCGCCGCTGGCCGCGGCGATCGAGGACTTCCTCGACGGGAAAAAGCCCGCGGTGCCACCCACACGCGTCGTGCAGGCGGCGACGATCCTGGACGTCATCCCCCGGGACAGATGACCCGGCGCTGGCCGCTGCGCCGTCGCGTCTCGTCGGCGCCACCGTCTTACACTAGACTCCATTCAATTTTGAAGTCTGAACGGCGATGGTTCTGGGCAACGGCGGCTGCGCTGTCGTGTTTGGTCGTCGGCGCCATCTGGTGTGTGGACTACATCCCGACCAACGACGGTCCGCAACACCTGTTCCTGGCCTACGCCTCCCAGCACCTCGGCGATGCCGACAAAGGCTACGGCCGGTACCTCGAGCCAGGAGCCCCCCTCACATCCCTGGGGTTTCACACATTGTATGGCGCGGCCCTGCGCCTCTGGGAGTGGCGGCCGGCGCTGCGGGTGACGCTGTCGATCATGGCGCTAGGCTGGGCGTGGAGCGTGGTGGCTCTCGCGGCGTCCCTGCGCCGTCCATGGCTCGGCATTCTAGGATTCGCGGGCGCCTTCCAGTGGTCGTTCTACATGGGCTTCTTCTCGTTCTACATCGCCATGGCATTCGGCTTCACGCTCCTGGCCGTGGCCGGATGGCGACCGCACTGGCGACCGATCGAGCGCGTCGCTTTGTCGGGGTTGCTTCTGTGCACGACGATGTGCCACACGGTGGTGGGAGCGATCATGGGGGCCGCCCTGACGCTGGAGGTGGTGCTTCGTCGACGGGCACTCGGAGACGTCCTGCTACTCGCACTGATGGGATTGCCGAGCCTGGCGATCCTGCTGCTGGCTCCGGCAGGACCGGCTTCGCTGGACTTCGATCTATGGCCGGAACCATGGGCGACCCACCTCACCTTCGTCGCGCGGACATCGATCGCGGGTCCGGCGTGGCGTTGCTGGCCAGCGGTCGCATGGGCGGGCCTCGGACTCGTGCTCTGGGCGCGCGAGAGTCGCCACCAGCGTGTTCCGCACGCAGCGGCGCTGTGGCTGGTCGGTCTCGCATGCCTGCTGGTAGCGATTGCCGGTCCGGTGAACCTGCGGAACTGGCAATTTTTCTCGATGCGCTTCGGCCCGATAGCCATAGTGCTGCTGGCCGTGCTGACGCCGATCGAACGGCTCACGTCTGCGACGACGCGTGCCGGGGCCGTCGTGGTCATGACGCTCTACGCGGCGACCTCTATCGGCTGGGCGGCGGCGTACAACCGGGAACTGGTCGCAGGGAGTGCCGACGTGCTGGCAGGGCTCGATGCCCCTGTCAGGCGCGAGGGTCCTCGCCTCGATCTGGTCATGACCATCCAGCCGATGTCCTGGCCGCAGCAGGATCGTCCGATACCCTATCTGATTCCGTTCTGGAACATTGGGCCGCTCTTCGCCGTCGCGCAGGGAGGGGTGCCGCCCCGGATCTTCGCCTGGCCCGGTGGCACACCCCTGATGTGGCGGCGGCAACCGCAAACGCCGTATCCCCTCCATCCGACGTTCTTTCCCGCGGAGGATCTGGCGTCACCCGAGAAACGTGACGACCGCGCGCTCTATACCAGCAATGTGCTGAGCAGCCTGACCTTCGTTCACGAGTACGAGGACGTGATCTTCCACGGCAACCCGGAGGATCTGCTCCTTCTGCGACAGCGCGGATTCACCTTCGACTTCCACCGCGGCGGTTTTGCGCTTGCGCGCTTCGCGGGGTGCCCGGTCACCATCGAGATCGAGCCCGAACCAGACGCGGACTCGCCAAAGACAATCACCGCCCACTGGAGCCCGACGGCCCCCCCCGCGGTGTCATTCACGCTGCCGTCGGGCGCACCGAGCGTCATCGAGATCCCCCACAGCCCCTGTGGCGAACTGTGGGTGCGCGTCCTTTACGATCGGGACCGCTCCGGCACTCCTTCGCGCGGCGATCGCATCTGCGCCGAAGCGCGGGGGGACGGATTCGTTCGCGTGCCCATCCCCGTCGCCGGAACGCGGTTCAAGTGCCGCCCCGGCGCCGTCGCAGGCGGCGGATGACCCGATCGTCTGCGTCGAGTAGAGTGCTCTGGAGTGGTGAATCTGCTGGAGGATTTCCTTGCCTGTCCTCGCTGCCGTTCGGCACTTCTGATCGATGAAACGTGGTGCGCCTGTGTCGGATGCAAGGCACGTTTCCCGCACGTAGCTGGCATTCCGAGGCTAGCGGACGGCGCCACGGACCGGGATCCGGGAAAACGGGCGGAGTGGAACGCACAGCACCACGCGCGCCCGCTGTATCTGGATGCCACGAGCATCGCCAACGAATGGGAGAGGTTCGTCCTGCCATTGCTCCTCGGCGATGTGAAGCGAGCCTTCGGGGAATCGGGTGGACCGGTTCTGGATGTGGGTTGCGGCGTAGGTCACCTCGGCGAGGCGGCGGCACGGAACGACATGGCAGCCGATCTAGTCGGCCTCGATTTCCAAGCCGAACTGCTCGAATGCGTGCGACAGGGCTACGGCGCACTCGTCGAAGGGGACGTCCACCGGATGCCGCTGCGCGACCATTCCTTTGCCGGTGCGATCGCCGCCAACACGTTGCACCACATCGCTCAACCCGTGTCCGCTCTCCGGGAGATTCGCCGGGTGTTGCGGCCAGGGGCACCATTTCTCGCCTACGACCCACGGACGATCAATGTGCTGGAATGGGCGAAGAAGCTCCTTCGCCGCAACGACCACGCATTCACCGAGGAGCACCACTCCTTCCGGGCGGACGAATACCAGGACTTGCTCGGGCAAGCCGGGTTCGTGGTGGAATACGTGCGCACGCGTGATCCGGTCGCGCCTCTCGTCGCGGCTGGTCTGGATCTCCTGCACGTGGGGCGGTCCGGCCTGGCGGCCGCGATCGCACGCGTTCTGGCCCGTGCCGATCGGACACTGATGGTCTTCGATCAAGCAGGGAATCGCGGACTGATGGTGGTGGCGCTGGCTCGGACACCCTCCTGACACGATGCGGTGACCCTTTGCCGCTTGGCTTTTCCCCTCGGAGACGTTAGGAAACCGCATGCCCCGTCGGAAAAAGATCGCGCTCATCGGCGCCGGCAACATCGGTGGCGAACTGGCCGCGCTGGCCGCCCGCCGTGAGCTCGGCGACGTCTGGCTTTACGACATCCCGGACAAGCAGGGCTTCGCCCAGGGCAAGGCGCTGGACCTGGAACAGAACGGGGCCGTCCTCGGCTACGACGCGCACATCCGCGGCACCTCGAACTGGGATGACTGCGCCGGCGCCGACGTGGTGATCGTGACCGCCGGTGTGCCGCGCAAGCCGGGCATGTCGCGCGACGATCTGCTCGGCATCAACCTGAAGATCATCCGCAACGTCGCCGAGAACGTCAAAGCCAAGTGCAAGGACGCCTTCGTCATCGTCATCTCCAACCCGCTCGACGCGATGGTGTACGAGATGAAGAAGGCGACCGGCCTACCGCGCGAGCGCGTCGTCGGCATGGCGGGCGTGCTCGATTCCGGGCGCTTCCAGCTTTTTCTCGCGCGTGAAGCGGGCGTGTCCGTCAAGGACGTCCGCGCCATGGTCCTGGGCGGCCACGGCGACACGATGGTCCCGGTGCTCAGTGACTGCACCATCAACGGCGTTCCGGTGCGGCAGTTGATCGCCGCCGACAAGCTGGCGGCCATAGCCGATCGCACCCGCAACGGTGGCGGCGAGATCGTGAAGCTCGCCGGCACCAGCGCTTATTACGCGCCGGCTTCGGCGGCCATACAGATGGCCGAGGCCTACCTGCGCGACGAAAAGCGCCTCCTGCCCTGCGCCGCCTATCTCGATGGCGAGTACGGCTACAAGGATCTCTACATGGGTGTGCCGGTGATCATCGGCGGCAACGGCGTCGAGAAGATCGTCACCATCGAGCTGAACCCCGAGGAGAAGGCGATGCTGGACAAGTCGGCTGCGGCCGTGCGCGAGCTCATCGAGGCTTCGAAGAAGCTGTGAAGGTCCACGAATACCAGGGCAAGCAGATCCTGAAAAAATACGGAGTGCCGATCCCCAAGGGGATCCCCGCCCTCTCCATCGGCGAGGCCGAGCGCGCCGCCAAGGAGATCATGGACGAGACCGGCAGCGAGACCATCGTGGTCAAGGCGCAGATCCACGCCGGCGGGCGCGGCAAGGGCGGTGGCGTGAAGGTGGTGAAGGGTCTCGAGGCGGTCCACGAGACGGCGAAGAAGATCCTGGGCATGACGCTGGTGACCCCGCAGACGGGGCCCGGCGGCCGCGTCGTCAAGCGGCTCCTGGTCGAGCAGGGCGTGAGCATCGCCCGCGAGCTGTACATCGGCATGCTGCTCGACCGTGGTAGCGGCAAAGTGGTGGTGATGGCCTCGGCCGAAGGCGGCATGGACATCGAGGAGGTCGCCGCCAAGCACCCGGAGAAGATCCTGAAGGAGTTCGTCGATCCGGCGCTGGGTCTCGGCGGCTTCCAGGCGCGCAACCTGGCCTTCGGACTCGGGTTGACGGGCGACGCCGCCAAGAACGCGGCTGGGTTTCTCCTCAAGCTCTACAAGGCGTTCGTCGACACCGACAGCACGCTGATAGAGATCAACCCGCTGGTGCTGACCGATGACCCTAGTGGGGGGAAGGTCCTGGCGCTCGACGCCAAGATGAACTTCGACGACAACGCGCTCTACCGCCACCGCGAGATCGAGGACATGCGCGATCTCGACGAGGAGGACCCGGCGGAGATCCAGGCCAAGAAGTACGACCTCAGCTTCATCAAGCTGGAGGGGACGATCGGCTGCATGGTCAACGGCGCCGGCCTGGCCATGGCGACGATGGACATCATCAAGCACTTCGGCGGACAGCCCGCGAACTTCCTGGACGTCGGCGGCGGCGCCACGACCGAGAAGGTGACGGCGGCATTCAAGATCATCACCTCCGATCCGTCGGTGAAGAGCATCTTCGTCAACGTGTTCGGCGGCATCATGAAGTGCGACACCATCGCCGACGGCATCATCGCCGCGGTGAAGGAGGTCGGACTGAAGATCCCGCTGGTGGTGCGGCTCGAAGGCACCAACGTCGAGCTCGGCAAGAAGCGTCTCGCCGAGTCGGGGCTGGCGGTGATGGCGGCGAACGACATGGCCGACGGCGCAAAGAAGGCCGTTGCTGCCGCGGGGGGCAAGTAGTCATGTCGGTCCTCGTCGGCAAGAACACGAAGGTGCTGGTGCAGGGGATCACCGGCTCGGCCGGAACCTTCCACGCCAAGCAGATGCGCGAGTACGGGACGCAGATCGTCGGCGGCGTCACGCCCGGCAAGGGCGGCACCACCCACGAGGGCTTCCCGGTCTACGACACCATGAAAGAAGCGGTGGCCAGGACCGGCGCCAACGCCAGTGTCATCTACGTGCCGCCGCCCGGTGGCGCCGACGCCATCCTGGAAGCGGCGGCGGCCGGCATCGAGCTCGTCGTCTGCATCACCGAGGGGATCCCGGTGCTGGACATGGTGGCTGCCAAGCGCGCACTGGCGGCCTACCCGAAGTCGCGGCTCGTCGGCCCCAACTGTCCGGGCGTCATCACCCCGGGCGCGTGCAAGATCGGGATCATGCCCGGCTACATCCACACGCCGGGGCCGATCGGGATCGTCTCGCGCTCGGGCACGCTGACCTACGAGGCGGCGCACCAGTTGACCTCATTGGGACTCGGCCAGTCGACGGCCATCGGCATCGGCGGTGACCCGGTGAAGGGCACCGACTTCATCGACTGTCTGGCGCTGTTCGAGGCCGACCCCGGCACGCGTGCCGTTCTCATGATCGGAGAGATCGGCGGCAACTCGGAAGAGGAGGCAGCCCGCTTCGTGAAGGAGAACATGAAGACCCCCGTCGCCGCGTTCATCGCCGGCGTGACGGCGCCACCCGGACGGCGCATGGGTCACGCGGGCGCGATCATCAGCGGCGGCAAGGGCGGCGCCGGTGACAAGATCGCGGCGCTGCGCGAAGCAGGCATCGTCGTCGCTGCGACACCCGCTGAACTGGGAAAGACCGTCGCCCCGCTACTGAAGTAACTGGAGAAGCAGAACATGGCCCAAGGAACAGTCGAGAGGACATTTGGAATCGTGAAACCCGACGCCGTCGAGAAGGGCGCGGTGGGCGGCACCATCGAGATGATCGAGAAGGGCGGCTTGCGCGTGCTGGGACTGCGCATGATCCGGCTGTCCGAGCGTGAGGCCGAGGGCTTCTATCATGTCCACAAGGCTCGCCCGTTCTTCAAGGATCTGATCCGATTCATGACCTCGGGACCGTGCGTGGTGATGGCGCTCGAAGGCGAGAACGCCATCGGCCGTTACCGCGAACTGATGGGCCCGACCGACTCGAAGAAGGCGCCGGCCGGCACCATCCGCCACAAGTTCGGCACCGACATCGAGCGCAACGCGGTCCACGGCAGCGACGGCGTGGATACGGCGACGTACGAGCTGGGTTACTTCTTCCGCGGGCTCGAGTTCTAGCAGCGCCCGTTCCGACAGACGCCCGACTTGCAGGAGTCGCCGGGGCAGCAAGGCTCGCCCGACTGGCCGCAGGCCTGACAGCGTGACGTCTGCCGGTTGCAGACCGCGCCCGCCTGCGAGCAGTAAAGGTCGCCCATGTCCCGGCCGATGCAGCAGGGGTCGCCGAGGGCGCCGCAGACCTCGCAGGCGCCGGCGCTGCCGCAGGTCCCCGACTTGATCCCGCCGCAGGGCGATCCGCTGGCGACGCACAGGTTGCCGAGGCCGCAGCAGCCGGTGGCGCAGGTGCTTCCGGGACAACAGGGCTGACCCGGTCCACCGCACGCCTGGCAGGTGTTCCCGTTGCAGGTGGCCGAGGCGTAGCAACGGCGGCCGGCGCAGCAGGGCTGGCCGACGCTGCCGCAGCCGGCGCACTTGCCAGCCGCGCAGGCGTTGTTGGGTAGGTTGCCGCCACATTGGCCGCCCTCGGCGACGCAGATGGCGTCGTTCCCCATGCCATTGCCGCCGACGAGACAGCATCCGCCCTTGTTGCATGCGCCGGCGCAGCAGGGCTGGCCGGCGTTGCCGCACGGCTGGCAAGCGTTGTTCTGGCACTCGAAGCCGGTCCCGCAGCTATTGTTGGCGCAACAGACCTGGTTCGACCCGCCGCAGCTCTGGCAACCATTGCGCTGGCAGATGGTGGTCGGGCCCGCGCAGGTGTTGTTGCAACAGGGCTGGCCGGGCGCCCCGCAGCCGGCGCAGGCGCCATTCGAGCACGCGCCTCCGATGGCGCCACAGCTGCCGCCGCTGGCGACGCAGGTGGGGCCGGTGCAACAGGCGCCCCCGCTGCAGGTGCTCCCGGGGCAGCAAGGCTGGCCCGCCGAGCCGCACGCCACGCAGTTGCCACCGATACCACCCGGCACGCAGGCGGCGCCCGCGGTGGTACAGACCCGCCCGTCGCAGCAGGG
>JANPFD010000284.1:0-3645 GCA_031423255.1 Myxococcales bacterium
GGCGGTCCTTGAACCGGAAAACGCCGCCGCATGAGCTGTACCCTTGAAGCCGGCGAGGTCATCCGGGTCGACAAGGAGGCAACCCGGACAGCCTGCTGGTCCTGGCCGCCGGCGCGCCCAAGCCGTGGGAGATCGCCGTCGACGCCACCCTGACCCTCGCAGGGTGGCAGGCGCGCCCGGCTCGACCAAGGGCCCGATCCCCATCGCCGTCGATCGCACCAGCATCTTTGGGACCGCAAGCGAGAGCGCCGGCATCTGCCGCTTGGCGCGCTGACGCCGCCACGCAGTTCACACGGAGACGACGGAGGCCTGGGTTCCGGAGGCGGCGAGCAGGCGGCGGACATCGTCAGGATCGCTCGTGATCACGGTGTCGCCGTCGCGTGCGAGTCCGACGAGGAGGGCATCGACCACGTCTTCGGCGCGCGCTGCTGCAAGGGTTTCTCCGGCGCGTCGTGCGGCCGCTTCATCCGGCGCGCTCACGTTGGTGGCACCGAGCAAACGAGCGATCAGTACCTGCCGTCGGCCGTCCCGCCAGATTCGGCCCACCACCGGGGAGGTCGTGAGCAGGTCCATCCCCAGCCGTCGGGCGGCCGCGAGCTTCGCCCGCAAGCCGACGTGCCCACGTTCGAAGGCGATGAACGCACCGGCGTCGAGGACCAGGCGGCTCATGCCGCCTTACGGCGGCGTTTGGGCCTGGCACTCGTTGCGTTGCGAGACAGTTCGGCCTCTGCCTGGAGGACAAGACCCTCTGCCAGGGCCCCGAACCGGCTGTCGGCTTCGGCGAGCGCTCGATCAAGTGCCGCCAGGCGGATCTCGTGCCCGATGGCCTGGGAGACGATGGTCGACACCGTCGTACCGCGGGCATCGGCCAGCGCACGCAGCGCCGCACCTACCTCACTGGGCACGGTCACGCTCAGGCGATCCACACTCATGCCACCAGGGTGTGGCATATCGGCGTATTACGCAAGGGCCACCTAAATTTCTCGACGGATACCGGGAGTCGGACGGTTGCGTCGGGCCGACTATCAGGAATCACCCATCCGCTTCGGTGTACAAAAGGCTCCATGCCGAGACTCGGACCAACGGAGCGCACGGTGTTCGACAAGTGCCAGCGCCTGTGCGCCAGGAAACCATTGGTCCTGGATCTCCTGCGGCAAGCGAGCGAACTCCTGGCACCCGAACTCGACGCCGATGCGTTCTGTGCCAGCCAGCTCGATCCTGCGACGGGGATGCTCCTAACCTCGGTCTCCAGGGGATGGCCGGATGAAGCGAAGCCGCTCTTGATCGAGCACGTTCTCCTGCGCACGCCCGCGGCCGCGCCCTACGAGTTGTTCCGACGAGGTCACCGCGCGGTCACGGTCGATGCGCTCCTCTCACCTCTGGGCAACGTGCTCGACGATCCGTACCTCGTCCACCATCTGCTGCCGTTTGGCCTGCGCTTCGAGGTCCAGTGCTTGTGTTCTGCCGCTGGGGCACCCCAAGCGATCCTGACCTTCAGCAGGACGGAGGCAAAAGGTGACTTCAACGCGAGCCAACTCCGCCTACTTTGCGTCCGCCTCACCGCACCTCGGCAAGGCGGTCCGCAGCGCGCGAATCCGCGATTCGCTCGCCTCGGGTCAGGGAGGCGGCACCGGGGTGAACATCTTTTCGCGCGACGGAGCGATCGAGGTCGCCAATGCGGAGGCGGAGACGTGGCTCCGCGCTTCGGGGCACGAGGGGTCGAGCCTCCGGTGGAACATGGCGGTTCCCTTGTTCGCGCGGGTAGTCGGCGATTCTCGCAAGCGGCGGGCGCAGTTTCCTGACGGGTGCTTTGCACTCGAGCACCCGGTCACCGGAGTGCCCTACCGCGTTCGGGTCGAGCGCTCCGCCATCCAAGGCACGACACCCAAGGTCGTGATCCTGCTCGAAGCAGTTCGGGTCGGTGACGATCCGCTGGTCCGTGGGGCCGACGACACGTCGATCGGTGCCGCGCTCGGATGTTCGTCGCAAACCGTCCTCCAACACACGAAGAACGTATTTTTGAAAAGCTCAGCGTCCACGTGTTGGAGGGGCACGATCTTGGTGCGACCTTCGGCATGCTCGCCGTGTCCGATCATCCGTTCGACCGGTGGTTCCGAGATCAGGTCAAGTCCGTCCACGGCATCGATTTCACGAAGCCGATGCCGGGGCCGCTTCCCGAACAGGTCCTCGCGGTGAACCGCGACTGATTCCCGAATTCGATTCAGAGCGCGCAGGGAAGCTCGCATCCCTGGCGCCGATGAGGCGGCTTCGTCCAAGAGAAGTTATCGGACATCCGGACTCGTCGGCACGAAGCCCGACCGGATGCGCGTGCGCGCAGCTTGTTGTGGGCGTCGAAGTGACCCTTCGACGAGGCCTCGTTGAGACCGACCCAGGTCAGGCTCTCGAGGCCCGCCGGCCGGTTGTCGCCGAAGACGTGCGACACGAACGCGTTGGTGCCGCCGTCGCTGGTCACCTCCCATCCGTCGGCGGTGGCCAGTGTGATCCGGGGATGAATGCAAACCAAGGGATCGCGCGTTGATTCGGATAGGCGGAGGCGGCCGCTGCGGGGCGTATTGCCTCGGAGCGCCGCTGGACTACGCCGCCGTTCGCCTTTCGCGATCGCTGACGCCGGATCGGTTGATGACGTTGCCAGCCGAGCCGGCAGGGCCCGTGTGACAAAAACCCGTTTCGCTCATTGATCTACACCTTGCAGTACATCATGGTCCCCTGTGTATCCCTGGCCCTGCTGGCCGCCTGCTCGTCCGCCACAAAGAGCCGAGAGGAGCTGGAGCGGATCGCCGGGGCGCTGGACGGAGGGACGCCCGGGGCGCCGATTCCGACCGGCGGAAGCGGCGGCTCAACGGCCACCGGGGCCGGGGGGCGTAGTGGCTCGGGCGGCATGACGAACATGGGCGACCCCGCCGGCGCGGGGGGGGCCGGCGGCGTGATGGCGCGAGACGCGGGTTCGGGCGGTGCGCCGGGCATGGGGGGCTCGGGCGGCGTGATGGCGCGAGACGCAGGTTCAGGCGGTACGCCGGGCACGGGGGGCTCGGGCGGCATGCCGGGCGCTGGTAATCCTTATGCGCCCCGCAGCGGGTCGTTCAAGATGCTCGCCTACTCGAAGACGGGTCCCTTCCGCCACTCCGGGTCGATCGTGACCGGCCACGCGATGCTGGACCAGATCGCGGCCGAGCAGGGCTTCCAGGTCGAGCACACGGAGACCAACGCGTTCCTCCAGCGCCTCAGCGAGTTCGAGGTCCTTTTCTTTGTGAACCCGACGGGCGACATCTTCACCGACACCGAACAAAAGACCTTCGAGGACTGGATGCGCGCCGGTGGCGCCTTCGTAGGCGTGCATTCGGCGACCGACACCGAGAACGGTTGGGCTTTCTACTCGGAGGTCACCGGCCAGTATTACAACGGTCACGGGAACCAGAACACGATGGGGCAGATCCGCTTCGAGGACGGCGCGCTCACCCATCCGGCGGTCGCCGGCCTTCCGAACCCTTGGGTGCGCAACGAGGAGTGGTACAACTTTAGCCAGTGGCAGACTTGGACCGCGAAGCCTGGCTTCAAGGTTCTTGGGCGCCTCGTGACCGGTGCCAACCAGCCGATCGCCTACATCCGTGAGTGGGGCAACTTCCG
>JANPFD010000285.1:0-15942 GCA_031423255.1 Myxococcales bacterium
GTTCATCGAGGACATGGTGGCGGCGTATCGCGAGGCCGATCTTGTGATCGGACGCGCTGGTGCGCTGACCTTGGCTGAGCTTGCGATCCTGGGGCGGCCCGCGCTGCTCATCCCGTTGCCCACGGCCGCCGACGATCACCAGACCCGGAATGCCCAGGCCTATGCGCGCGCTGGCGCCGCGGTCGTGGTCGAGCAGCGCACCGCGACCGCCGAGGCCCTGGCCGACACGATCGCCGCCGTGCTGGCCGACGCCCCTCGCCGCGCGCAGATGGCCGATGCGATGCGCGCGCTGTCGCGGCCCGACGCCGCCCGGCAGATAGCAGGCGAGCTCGTGGCGCTGGCCGGGGACCGCGAGACCTGAGGTGGCCGCGATCCGGACGGCAGGCAACCGGAGGCACCCGCGCGCACGAGCAGGGGCCAAAAGGCCGTACCGATGATGCAAGCCTCCGAGTACCGGAACGCCGACGACTGCCCGCGGACGCCATCGTGTTCGCCGAGGCCGAAACCGCCGCTGGCGCCGTCGCGACCTCGCTATCGACGCTGCCCGTGATCTTCGGCCCGCGCGTGCTGCCGCGCTAGCCGAGCGACGCTACAGATCCTCGATCGTCTTGGCCAGCGAGGCGGCGAACGAATCCGGGATCTCGATGAGAGACGGATGTCGGGGACCGCGCGGGTCTCCGATGACAGGATTGACATCGGGATGATCAATCTCCCCGGTCACCTCGTCGGCGTCGAAATCGAGGCGACTGGGCGCGGGCGGCGGCGCCGCGGGGGGCTGCGACGACGGCACCGAACTTCGGCCGTCGGCCCGTCGAGGCCCGGGCGTGGGCACCGGCGCACGGGTGACCGGGGCACGAGCCAAAAGAACGTGCCCGGCTTTCGCATGCGCGCGCTCGCTCGCCGGCGCAACACCCACCGCGCTCGCGTTCGGGTGCACGGGTTCCTGCACCGCCAGCACCAGGCCAGCCACGACAGCGGTGTTGGCAACCATCGGCGCGAAGCGCACCCACGACCCGGCACCCGGCACGATGGCCGTTACGCCCGCCAGCATTCGTCGCAACCGAGCGAGAGCTCGATGCAAGCGGGTACGAACCGTGACGGCGGAAATGCCAGCCGCGGTTCCGGCCGCGGCGGCGTCGAGCCCCACGAAGAAGCGGACCAGGATCGACCGCCGCATGTCGCGCGGCAGGCGCCGTAGCGATCGGCGCACGGCCCGGCGGCGTTCTTTCGCGAGTACGACGTCCTCCGGGCTCGCAACCGCGGCCTCGGGCTCGCGCGACAGCCGGGCCGCCCGCCGCAACCCCCGCTCGCGGGATCGCCAGCCGTCCACAGCCAAGTTGCGAGCGATGCGCTCCAACCACGGGCCAACGCGACCATCGGGTGGCGGGCGTATGAGCAGGTGTACGGACGCGTCGTGAGCCAGATCGGCCGCGGCGTCTGCGCCAAGTCGCCGGGCGTGGTGCGCCCGCACGGCGCGCACACTGGCCGCGAGGTCTTGAGTCGCCGCAGGTTCGTCGTCGATATCGGTCATGGGGACCTCCCGAGCTTGATCAACGCCGCCGCGCAGCCAGCGTTCCCACTTTCGTCCGACCACTCATTCTATCGGGCGGGGTCGATCTCACGGTGGAAATTGGCGAGCGTCGAGGGCTTTGGGGGTCAGGCGGGCGACGTCGTTTCACCCTCTGTCCCTCGCCAGGAGGCGCTGGTTGAGCACCCTAGAAGGTGAAAGAGACTCGTTTTTCTCCTTCTAGGAAGGATGCCCGAAAACGCCGCCGCTGCGGGCCAACCAGCAGCTGGACGCGCTGGATCGTCGAGGCTGCGACGCACGTTCCGCCTCTGCTATCGTGGAGAGTCGTGGCAAGAGGTCAGTGCGGCGTGAGGCTCGCTCCGGTCCTGGTGGTCGCGCTTCTTGTCGCGCTTCCTGCTGTACCACAGGCCGGCGCCGTGGCAGCCGCACCGATCGCGCCAGCGTTTGAAGCCCAGTCCTGGGGCCTTGAAGAGGGGCTGCCCGACCTGACGATACACAGCATCGTCCAGACCGGTGACGGCCACCTGTGGGTGGCGACGCGTGCCGGCGTTGCGCGCTTCGATGGGCTCGTCTTCGATCCGCCGGCGCAGGAGGGCGCGCTCGGACAGCAGTTCGTCTGGACGGTCCACGCTGCACATGACGGCGGCCTCTGGGTCGGCTCGGGACTGCTGGGACTGTTGCGCATCGGAGGGCAGCCGTGGGTGGCGCGCCGGCCGACTGCTGCCCCGATCAGCGTCCGGGCCGTCTGGGAAGACCGCGACGGACGGGTCTGGGTCGGCATACAGAATGGGCTGTTCGAAGTGAGGCCCGGAGGCGACTGGCGGCCCGTCTCGGGCGTTGAGGGCGAGGGGACGATCCGAGCGCTGCTGCGCGACCGCGGCGGCCGGCTGTGGGTGGGAGGGGAACGCGGCCTGGCTGTGGTCACCGACAAGGGGCTGAGCCGCGCGGGGGTCCCAGCGTCCCTGCGCGACGCGAGCGTGTTCGCGCTGCTCGAGGCGAGAGACGGCGCTATCCACGTGGGTACCGCGAACGGCCATTTCACAATCGCCGGCGACGAGGCGCACAGGTTCGGCCTTGCCGAAGGGCTGCCTGCCGCCGGTGTCGACGCGCTGGCGCAGGATGGGGACGGTGTGGTGTGGATCGGCACGCGCGGGGGCCTCGTGGCCCTGCGCGACGGGCGCGTGGTCGATCCGGGGCCGCCGCAGCTCCCGAAGGAGCGTGTAACCGCGCTGTTCGCGGACCGCGAAGGAAACATCTGGATGGGCTTCGTCGGCAACGGGCTTTGGAAGTTGGTGGCGCGCGCCGTGCCTCGCGGCGAGACCGGGTTTCCCGCTCGCACCGAGGGCGCCACTATCGCAGAGGCCGCAGACGGCGCGATCTGGTTGGCGGCTCGGGGCAGCGGCACTTTCCGGTCGATCGACGGCGTGTCGACCCGGCTGACACGCCAGGACGGGCTGCAAGCGTCGAGCGTCCTGGCGCTGACCGCGGGGCCGGACGGCGCGATCTGGCTGGCGACCACGCGAGGCATCGACCGCTGGCGCAAGGGGGCCATCGAGACGATCTGGACTGGCGATGCGCAGGCGGACTTGGTGCCACGTGCTCTGTTGGTCGATAGCGCCGGCGTCCTTTGGGCGGGGATGGCCAAGGCACCGCTGTGGCGCCTGGACACGGCCACGACAGCGCCCCGACCGCCCGAGGTCGATCCCACGCTCACGGACATCGTGGCGCTGACTCAGGACCGGGCCGGCGTGGTGTGGGCGGGAGGCGATGGGGGCCTGCGCCGCCACCACGCGGGGCGTACCACGACAGTCGCGCTCGGCCCTTCGTCTCCGTCCATCCGCGCCCTGTACGCTGACCCGCGCGGCGTCTTGTGGGTCGGAACGTCGCACGGCCTCGTCCGCTTGCACGGGGATCGGCTGGTGCCGCTGTCGGCGGACGGCGCTCGCCGCTACTCGACGGTGTCCTCGATCCTCGAGGACGACGACGGCAACCTCTGGTTCGGCGCGTTCCGCGGGATCTTCCGTTTGGCGCGCGCTGATCGCGAGGCGTTCGTCGCGGGCGCGGCGTCGGATCCCGCCACGATGGCGCTGAGTCACGACGATGCGGGCCAGACCGTGGCCGCGTCGGCGCTTGGACACCCGGCGGCCTGGCGTGCCCGCGATGGCCGGTTGTGGTTCACAACCCGCCAAGGCGCGGTCGTGCTGGATCCGCGCGCGTTTAGGCCCAACCCACTGATTCCGCCCGTCGTGATCCAGTCGGCGCGCGTGGACGGCCAACTCGTGACACCGACCCAGAGCCTGCGCCTCAGGCCCGGTGTTGGTGTGCTCGACCTGCGCTTCGCCGTGCTCAGCTTCGTCGCGCCGACGCACAACCGGTACCGCTTCCGTCTGGAGGGGTTCGACCGCGAATGGACAATGGTCGTGGGCAATGGCTCCGCCAGCTACCGGCGTCTGCCGCACGGGCGCTACCGCTTCTTGGTGGCGGGCGCGAGCAGCGATGGCGTCTGGAACCCCATTCCGGCGACGCTCTCGATCGAGGTCCTGCCGTACTTTCATCAGACCCCCTGGTTCATCGCGCTGTGTGCCGCGGCTCTGGGACTCGCGGCCTGGCAAGGGCACCGACTGTATGTGCGGCATCTGGCGGCTCGGCACGCAGCCGTGCTGGCCGAGCGCACGCGGGTCGCGCGCGAGTTGCACGACCACCTCCTGCAGGGGATCACGGCGGTGAACCTGCAGATTGGCACTGCGCTCGAGGCCATGCCCGCGAACGCGCCCCGGCCGACCCAGCACCTGCGCGTCGCCCACGCCATGCTCGACCAGAGTATCGAGGCGGCGCGGCGCTACGTGTGGGATCTGCGCGCGCCCGCGGCGACGCGCAGCGATCTCGGCAACGTCCTCGGCGCGGCGGCCGAGCGTCTGACCAGCGGGGCCGCCGTCGTGAGCGATCTGGAGATCCTCGGCGACCCGTTCCCGCTCGATGGTGCGACCCAGGATCAGCTCCTGCAGGTGGGCCAGGAGGCGATCACGAATGCGGTCCGTCACGCGACCGCGAGCCGTATCGTGGTGAGCCTGGCCTACGACCGAGACGCGATCCGTCTCAGCGTCGCCGATGATGGCCGGGGGTTCGACCCGGCGGCACCGCCGCCCGACGGGCACTTCGGTCTGGTCGGGATGCGCGAGCGGGTCGAGGGCCTGGGGGGACGGATCGAGGTGGCGAGCGCTTCCGGCCAGGGGACGCGCGTCACCGTTACGGTCCCGATGCCGGCGAAGGGACCAGCTGGGGTACGATCGAAGGCCTCCCGTGCCTGACGCCATCCGAGTTCTGCTGGTGGATGACCACGAGGTCGTGCGCATGGGCTTGCGCGCGATGGTCGACGCGCAAGCCGACATGGTCGTTGTGGGTGAAGCCGCCTCCGCGGAAGATGCGCTGGCCCTGTTCGACAGCAGCCGGCCGGACGTGGTGCTGATGGACCTGCTCATGCCGGGCATGGGCGGCGCGCGCGGCATCGCCGCCCTGTGCGCGCAAAGTCCAGAAGCGCGGGTCATTGTCTTGACGACGTATGACACGGGCGAGGACGTGTTCCAGGCCATCGAGGCAGGTGCCCGCGGCTACCTGCTCAAGGGGACCTTCCGGCAGGGCCTGCTCGAGACCATCCGCTGCGTGCACGCCGGGCAACGGGTGATTCCACCCGACGTGGCGGCGCGCCTGGCCAAGCGGCTGACCGAGCCGCAGCTGAGCGAACGCGAACTGGAGATCCTGCGCAAGGTGGCCGAGGGCAAGAGCAACAAGGAGATCGGCGCGGCGCTGTTCCTGGCTGAAGTGACCATCCGCAACCGCCTGGTTCAGATCTACGCCAAGCTGGGCGCCGCGGATCGGGCGCAGGCGACCTACGTGGCCATGCAGCGCGGTCTGATCGGCCCGCGCCGCTGATCGCAGGTCAGGGGGGACAAGACGCGCCCTAGGCGCTGCTACCGGCGATCAGGCTCGACGCGATCCCAGCGGTCCCGTTCCTGAGCCGGCGACCAGGTACGAACGTACCCGAATCTTCGTGACGATCGTCCCCTTGTGGCCGTGGCTGCTGGGCTCCATCTTGAAGACTCGACACGTCCCCGCAAGGAGGCCCAGATGAAGTTGACGTCCAATGGCCGAACGATGCTGCTGTGGGCTACGTGCGCCGCGGGGTGCACTGGAGTCATAGACGACGGCGGCATGCAGGTCGGCGGGGCGGATACTCTGGGTAGCGCGGGTGTCCGACCGGGTAAAAGCCCTCCGCCGGCAGGGATGCCGGCAGGGATGATCGTTCCACCGGGGCCCGGGGGAACAGGCACCCCTTCCGTGGCTTCCTCGGCTTGCACGGGCCCCGCCGCTGGGGAGGCCCCGCTGCGCCGCTTGACGAACCAACAGTACGACAATGCCCTGCGTGACCTGTTCGCGCCCGTGTTGGTCGGCACGCCGTCGGGCCTGCTGAGCAGCGGGGACGCCAGGGTCGGACCCTTTTCGAGCAACGCCGGGGTGGCGATCAGCGAGTTGGGCGTGCAGGACTACGGAGCTGCCGCGGACGACGTTGCCAGCAAGGTGGCGGCCGCGCTGACGCAGGTGCTGCCGTGCGATCCGGCAGCCGGCGAGGAGACGTGCGCGCGTGCTTACCTTGCGAAGTTGGGCCGGCGGGCGTATCGGCGGACAGTGGAGGCCGACGAGCTGAACGGCTTGGTGGCGCTCTATCGGGCCGGCCGCGCAGGCAAGACCTTCGCGGATGGGGTGCGTGTGGCGCTGACCGCCGTTCTACAGTCGCCGCATTTCCTGTACCACATTGAGTTGGGCAAGCCCGATGCGCGGGGCGCGACGACGCCACTCACAGCTTTCGAGGTGGCGTCGCGCCTGTCGTTCCTGTTCTGGAACTCGATCCCTGACGATCCGCTGCTGGTTGCGGCCGAACGCAACGGGCTGGATGTGGCCGGCGTCGAACAGCAGGCGCGCCGCCTGATGGCATCGCAGCGTTTTCGCACGGCCATCGAGGCCTTCCACGTTCAGTGGCTGGAGTTGGACATGCTCGAACAGGTGGGAGACAAGGACCGCAAGCTCTATCCGCTGTACAACCCCGCGCTCAAGCGCTTGATGGCAAGCGAGCTCGGCCAGTTCGCCAGTCACGTGATCCTGTCGGCGGGCGGCAAAATGGAGACGCTGTTCACGTCACCCACGACGTTCGTCCGGGGCGGCCTCGCCAGCGTTTACGAGCTGCCCGCAGCTCCCGCTGGGGCCGGCGACGCCTGGCGGCAGGTCGAGCTCAACCCTGCACAGCGCGCCGGATTCCTGACACAGGTCGGCTTTCTTGCCCGCACGTCGCACGCCGACCAGACCTCGCCAGTGATCCGCGGTCGGATCGTGCGCGCGAACGTGTTGTGCGAGCCACCGCCGCCGCCACCGCCCGGGGTCAACGACGAGCCGCCCGGGCTGGATGCCAGCCTGCCGACGCGTCAGCGCTTCGAGAAGCTCGCGAAGGGCACCGATTGCTTCGCATGTCACAGGCTGATGAATCCCATCGGCTACACCTTCGAGAACTACGATGCCCTCGGTCAGTGGCGTGACACCGAAGGGGGAATGGCCGTCGACGCGAGCGGCGAAGTCGTCGGATCCGCTGACGCGGCGCTGGCGGGGCGCATCGTGGGCGCGGTCGATCTCGGCAAGCGCCTCGGCCGCAGCCAGACGGTCGCGCGCTGCATGACCACGAATTGGATGCGGTATGCACTGGCGCGCGAGCTGGGCGCCGGGGACGCGTGCTCGCACGAGCGCGCTTTCGAAGGGTTCCGGCAATCCGGGATGGACGTGCGTGAACTGCTCGTTGCTGTCGTCAAGTCCGATACGTTCGGCAACCGTGCGGCCATCGTCAGCGGATCCGCGGCGCCCTGATTCAAAGGACAAAGGAGGTCACCATGCGCAGTACAGCCTTCACGCGTCGTTCGATCATCAAGGCCCTGGGCGCCGCCCCGGTCTTCGGACCGCTGCTCCCGCTTCTCGAGTCGGACGCGGAGGCGGCCCCGGCCGCGCCACGGCTCATCATCTTCTTCAGCAGCCCGGGCATGACGACCACCTATCCCAACAGCTGGGCCCCGGCCGGCGCCGACGCGGCCTTCACGCTCCGGCCAGGCACCGTGCTCGAACCGCTCGAACCGATGAAGAAGAAGCTTCTGATCGTGGACGGCGTCGACAACTTGGCGTTCCGTGATTCGCCCAACGCCGGCGGTCACCCGGTAGGCATGGGCACGATTCTCACCGGGCATTTGGAAGCCAACGACAAGAGCGGTGGCACCGCTGGCTGGCCGCTCGGCCCATCAATGGATCAGGCGATCGCCGCACGTCTCGGCGGGTTGCGCACGATCCAGCTGGGAGTGAACGTCGATCGGGACGAGATCTTGGGGACGCGCCTCTGCTACCTGGCGGCCAGGCAGCCGCTGGCCCCGCAGAATAACCCGGCCGCCGCCTTCGACAGCCTGTTCAAGGACTTCCGGCCGCCCACCGCCACGGGCGCGCCCGATCCCGAGTTCGAGCGATTGCGCGCCCTGCGCAAGAGCGTGCTCGACAACGTGCGAACGGATCTGACCCGCCTCCGCTCGCGTCTGGGGATGGCCGATCAGCAGAAGCTGGAAGCGCACCTCGACGGTGTCCGCAAGATCGAGGGCAGGCTGTCGGCGCCCATCGAGGCGGCGGCGGGGTGCGCCTCGCCCATCAAGCCCCCCACCGGAACCTTCGAAACCGAGGCCGCGGTCCCGCAGGCCGGGCGGTTGCAGATGGAGATCATCAGAAGCGCGCTGGCTTGCAATCTCACGCGCATCATGTCGTTGCAGTGGGGCAAGGCCTTCAGCAGCTGGCGTTACGGTTGGTTGCCACAGCCGATGCCGGCCGAGATCCACGACATCTCGCACGCGAAGCCGGAAGACACGGTGAACGCGGCCCACATGACCCGCGCCATGCGCTGGATCGCGGAGCAGTCGCTGGCGATGATGCAGCTCCTAGATGCGGTCAAGGAGGGCGACCGAACCCTGCTCGACAACTCGATCTTCATGTGGTGCACGGAGATTTCGCGGAGCAACAGCCACGACTATCGCAACATGCCCTTCGTCCTCGCCGGCAGCGGCGGCGGCGCGTTTCAAACGGGTCGCTACGTGCGCGGCAACGGGGCGCCGACCAACAAGCTCTACACGTCGATCGCGCATGCGATGGGCGCCGATCTGGAGACCATCGGGGACCCGCGCTACGGGACCGGCAGGCTGCCCGGGCTGTAGGGACGAAAAAAAGGAAACTCATGCGTACCCTCCCCCGACTGATTCTTCGCTCGCCCCGTCGCCAAGGCAGCCGCGCGGCTGGACTGGCCGTCGTCGCGTTGACCGCCACAGTCTTCCTTGGACGCCAACCCGCGCTGGCCGCCCATGCGCCGGTCCAGATCGGCTGGTGCACCTCCAAAGAGTTCAACAAAGCCAAGGCCGCGGGCTTCGAATACGTCGAATTGGGCGTGCGCGCGTTCACCACGATGCCCGACGACGAGTTCGACCGCTACATCGAATCGTTCAAGGCCTCGGGCCTCAAGGCGCCGGTTGGCAATGGTTTCCTGCCCAACGAGTTGAAGGTCGTGGGCCCCGAGATCAACAAGGACGCCCAGCTCGAATACGTCAAGAAGGCGTTCGAGCGCGCGCAGAAGCTCGGACTCAAGGTCATCGTTCTTGGCTCGGGCGGCGCCCGCAAGGTGCCTGACAGCTGGTCGAAAGACGAGGCCATGAAACAGCTCGTCGACTTCGCCAAGCGCATCGCTCCCGAGGCCAAGAAGCGCGGCATCGTGGTCGCGGTCGAACCCTTGCGCCAGCAAGAGAGCAACATCATCAACACCGCCGGCGAGGGCCTGGCGTGGGTCAAGGCGGTCAACCACCCCAACTTCCAGTTGATGATCGATTTCTATCATCTGTCCGTCGAGAAAGAGGATCCCCAGATCGTGCTCACCGCCGCAAAACACCTGAAGCACATCCACATCGCCAATCCGACCGGCCGCGCGTTTCCCCTGGCCGCGGCCGAGGCTGACTACGCGGCATTTTTCAAGAACCTGAACAAGGCCGGCTACCGCGGCGGCATCAGCGTGGAGGCCAACACCAAGAAGTTCGACGACGAGGCACCGAGGACCATCGCGTTCCTCAGGGAGGCGTACGCCGAGGCCGGCAAAAGCGACGGCAATAGCGACGCTGTCAAAGGCGCGGCAGGTCAGGGTTCGAAGGACAAATAGTGACGGGCCGCAGCCTCATGTCGCTTTTGCTGGGCAAGCACGGAATCTACATGAACCTTATCCACGCCGTCTGTGTGGCCTCGCTGTCGACGATCGGGGCGTGCGCGCATGCCGACACCCCGACGCATTCCGACACGCCGGCGCACACCGCCGCCGTCATCCCGTACCCGGCCGTCCCGGGCGCCTCCCAGAGCGCCCTTTATTCGGTGCGGGTCGGCGGTCACGCGATCTTCGTGGAGCATTTCAAGGATCTGCACGTGGCGCGCTTCTCTATCGGCGCGCCCTCGTCCGTCGAGGTGAGGGTCTCGGATTCGGTCGGTGACGTGACGATTGGCCCGAGAGCCGCCGGTATCTCCGTCCGTCGCGACGGGTCGACGTTCACGTTCCAGATGTCGACCGCGCGGCCGCTGATGGTCATGCCCACCGGTGCGGAAAAGCTGATCTTGCTCGCCGACCCGCCCGAACGAGATCCGCCACGCCCGGGCGAACCGGACGTCATCGACGTGCGGACCTTCGTCAACACGGACTCCCCGTCCCACACAGAAGGCATCCGGGCCGCACTGAACGCCGCCGCCCAGCGCAAGCGCGCGACAGTCGTTTATTTCCCGGACGGGCGGTACGTCACCGGTGGACTGTCGCTGCCTGACCAGGTCAGTGTGTACCTCGCGGCGGGTGCTCTGCTTGAGGGCACCGGCGCCCCGGCGGACTATCCGCCCCAGGACCGATCAGCAGGCGCGCTCCTGCTCCTGCGTGGCTGGGGCAACCGGATCTTCGGCCGCGGGGTCATCGACGCCAAGGGCAAGGCCCTGCGCGATGCTGGCGGCGACCGGGGTCGCGTCAAGATCCTGCGCACACTCGGCGCCAGGGATCTCAGGGTGGAGGATCTGCTGCTGCGGGACGCTGGCTCCTGGGCGGTCCACCTTGTCGGTTCGCAGCGACTCAGGCTCACCAACGTCAAGATCCTCAACGATCCGGGTCTGACGAACGGCGACGGCATCGACCCCGATGGCTCGCAGGACGTGGTCATCGATCGCGCCTTTATCCACACCACCGACGATTGCTTCGCGCTCAAGACCACGGGCCACTTCGGCAGCAACGAGCCGTTGTCCGACGTTACGGTCCGTCGATCAGCCTGCTGGACCAAGAAGTCGGCACTCAAGGTCGGGACCGAGACCCGCGCCGTGATATCCGGCGTGACGTTCGAAGACAACGACGTGCTGCACGCCGACCGCGCCGTGACGATCTATCTGGACGATGGGGCGCCCGTCTGCGGGGTTCGCTTCCTGCGAACAAACGTCGATTCGGTGGGCGGCGACGCGCGGGAGCGTCTCATCGACATCAGGCTCAAGGGAACGGCAACGATCAACGACATCACCATCGATGGCCTCGTGGCGCGGCAGCCTGCCCCCCAGCCCTCGACGATCGAGGGACTGGATCCGGCGCACCAGGTGGTCGGGGTGCGGCTGCGGAACCTGGTGATAGCCGGTCAGGCGGCGCGTCGACTGGAGGACGTCCCCATGCGTGTGAACAGCCAAGTGGCGGATCTGCAACTGGCGTCCCCCGCAGCGACCGAGCCCGGGTGGACCCAGGTCGTCGGCAAGGCCGGCCGTGGTTGTCCAGAGACAACGCCCGCAGCCCCGCGCCGTCAAGCCCCTCGGACCCAATGGAACCATCCACGATCCTCTGACCGCCATCCATCTCGGGAGGGACAAGCGATGAACCCACGGCCCTCCATCGGACCGCTGTTGTTCCTCGACGCCTATGGCGTCGGCCCCTTGCCGGGTCTGGCTTAGCCAACAGGTGCCCCAGCGAATGGCCGCCCTCGGCCGGTTCACACCACCCGAGAAGCGAGACGCCTTCCGCAAATTCGCCGCCTACGTCGTCCTCGAACCCGCCGGCCGCGCAGCCTAGCCCGACCAACCCGACCCATTCGACGCATAGCCCCCTCGGCCACGCCAGGCGAAGAGCCATTCGCCGACGGAAAACGTCACCAGCCTTACCACTGCTCGCGATAGAGATCGGTCAAAACCCGCCGCCTTTGCGCGGCAGACCCGCCGCGTTCTCACCCCTCGCGCCCCTCCCGACCACGCTCCCCCGTTTGTTCACTTACGGCCCCGCCGCCAAGCAGGTCGCGGACCTGGCGGTGCGCCGCGGGATCACCTACGTCAATCACACCTTCACCAGCCACCTGTGTCTGTCGGCGTCGCTGCAGCCGTTCGCGGGCCGCGAGGCGCACGAGACATGCGAGTACCCGGTGGAAGCGACGCCGCTCGCGGTGGGCCTGACACGGACGCGGATCGAGCGCGACGCCGCCGGCCGGGTGACGCCGCCGGCGGGTCCGGGCCTGGGGCTGGACGTCGATCTGGCGACGGTGCGCAAATACCTGGTCGAGACCGAGATCCGGGTCGGCGGCCGGCTGCTCTACCGCACGCTCGAGGTGTAGTGCTGCCAGACACCCCCGATCGACGTCAGGCGACGGCCCGTCGAATCTTCTGCATGGTCCGAGCGTCTGGGCGATTCGTCGCGAGGTCGTGATTGGCCTGGAGGTTCATCCAGAACTGAGGCGAGTTCCCGAACGCGCACGACAAGAGCCAAGCCGTGTCGGGCGTGACGCCCCGCTTGCCGTTGATCAGTTCGTTCACCCGCTGAACGGGGATGCCGAGTTTGTCTGCAAGCGCGGTCTGCGACATCTCCAACGGATCGAGGAACTCCCTGCGGAGAATTTCACCCGGATGAGGCGGAACACGATTCTTGGGGATCATGAGTACTTCCTTTCTAGTGGTAGTCGACAAGACGCACTTCGGTGGCGTTGCCGCCTTCCCACTTGAATACGATCCGCCACTGCTGGTTCACGCGAATAGACCAACAGCCGGCGAGGTCACCTTTCAACTGTTAGATGATTCCCCGGGGGAACCCGGAGATCGTTCACGTCCGTCGCGGCATCCACCACCGCCAACTTGTCGAGAGCGCGCGTCGCAACATCCCGCGGGAAGCGGCGCGCCCTGGCCGACACGATGCCGTGGTAAAGGTCCTCGGTCGCGCCGTCCAAGAAGCTAACGATCACGGCAGTAGCTTGACGCTATCACGGATACCGTGCAAGCCGGAGCCGCCGATGGCCGTTGGCCGCGGGCAACGCCAACACCAGGCTCGCGGCCGCTCTCAGGGCGCCTCGATGCCTCGGAGGAGGCGATCCCGACGAGTCATGTCCGATCCGATCATGGGGTCCGTCCTGGTCCGGCCGGCTACGGCAGGGGGAATGGGTAGTCGATGACCGTGCCGCCCACACCGATTTCATCCTGGCGATCATCGGCGAGGAGTTGGGCCTCATCGGCGTGCTGGCGGTGCTGGCGGGCTTCTGTGTGCTGGTGTGGCGCGGCTATCTGGCGGCGGCGCGGGCCCGCGATGTGTTCGGCAGCTACCTGGCGTTCGGACTGTCCAGCTTGTTCGGTCTACAGGCCATCGTGAACATGGGCGTGGCGCTGGGCGATCCCGACGGGTCATGTCCGGTGTGCTGGTCAACATCTTGCCAATCAGGTCCACGATTGTCTCGAATGTCCGAAGCGGCTTGCCGCGCCAGTTTTGGGTGATGTGGCAGAAGAGACGATGCTCGATCTTGTTCCACTTGCTCGTCCCTGGCGGAAAGTGGCTCACGCGAATCCGCAGTTGGGCGTCGTCGGCGAACTTCTCGGCGCGGCTACGCCCCCGCGCCGTTCGAAGAGATCCGTTTTCCTTGCACCAAAGTCCCTACCGTACTTGTATCCTCCTGACCCGTTTAGTGATTCCGTGAACCTTTGGAGGACTGATGAAACGCTGCAACGAAATTTCCACCTACAGGCCACGCTCCGGCGCCCACCCGGCGCTCTTGCTCACCCTCAGCCTTGCGCTCGCTGCCTCCTGTGCTGGCGGCGATAAGAGCGCCGCCGACGTCTGCTCCGACCGCGCCAATGTCGAGTGCGACAAGATCGCGGAATGCACCAAGGACTACAACATCTCCGTCAGGTACGGCACGAAGGCCGCGTGCATCGCGGATATCAAGTCCGCTTGCGTGGTGAACGTGGAGCGCAAGGGCAGCGGCGCCAGCGTGAGTTACGTCGAGAAGTGCACCGCGGCGATGAAAGCCCAGAGCTGCGCGGATCGCATGGCCAGCGTGGTCCTCACGGCGTGCGCCCCGGTGGCGGGTGAGTTCAAGGACGCCGCCAAGTGCATCGGGGGCAGCCAGTGCGTCTCGACGTACTGCAAGCTCACCGTGGGTGTAGAGTGCGGCGCCTGCACGCCTCGCAAGGCCGCGGGTGAGGAGTGCGGGGTGAACGGCGACTGCCTGATGGGCCACCTTTGCCAGCGAGACCTGGGCGTTGTAGCACCCGCCCCTGGCAAGTGCGTCAAGCGTGCAGCGGCAGGCGAGCCTTGCGGCCCCACTGTGTCATGCGAGACCGAGCTGTCCTGCCAGGGCGGCAGCGCGACCGTCATGGGCAAGTGCGTGGCGCGTACGCAGAAGGCCGGCGATCCCTGCAACGCGGAGAAGGTCTGTGTCCCCGGGACTCAGTGCATTGGAGCCGTGCCCGCCACGATGATCGACGGCAAGTGCGTGGCCCTGGGCGCCAAGGTGGGCGACATGTGCGATCGCCGGGGAGGTAACAGCGCCGTGGCCCCGAACTGCGACACCTCGATCGGCTTCTACTGTAACCAAGCAAACACGCCGAATGCGACAACCGGCGCAGCCGAATTTGCGATGCCCGGGACCTGCCAGAAGCGCATGGTGGTCGGCGCCGGCCAGCCCTGCGGCCTGGCCCCGGACGGAAGCGATCCAGTTTGCGGCAGTGAGGGAAACTGTCAGCGCCCGCTGCGCGAGGGCACAATGACCCCAGACACGACCAAGCAAGGCAAGTGCGTGGCCGTTGCCACCACCGTGGGTGCTCTTTGCAACACGAGCGGAGACATCGGTCCCGGATGCGGCAGCGGCATCACGTGCTTGCGCACGAACCCGACGTCCGCGACGGACACGGCTGGCAAGTGCGTCAACCGCACATACGAGCTGAGCTGCAAGTAGTGCACCGCCGGGATAGGGGGTGGCGGGGCAACCCGCCGCCTCCGTCCCACACCTGTGCGCCGCAAAGACCCGATCCGGCCTCACGCGGCACGCCCGCCACCGTCGGTGGTGCTCGGGCATCGGCGGGGAAACCATACCGATGGTGAAGGCCGCCGAGAATCGGGGTAGCGACGAAACGCGTTCGTAGCCGCGGACGCGGCGGGGCCAGGTGTTTGGGGCCGTCCGGCGGCTGCATCCGCAGGCCGCGGTGGGGCGGTCCAACACGCGAAACCTGCCGGCCACGGCGGCGATCAACCAGCGGTCGAAGCGGCGACTAGGGCGCTTCACCTGGCGGCGCAGCACGATGAGCTGCTGGCGAAGGACGAGGTTCTCAGCGACCAAGGCGGCGCGGGGTGCCAACGGCAGCGGCATGGGATGGTGGTCATCTCGAATTCGGTCATGACGCCGAAGCTGATGGGCCGCTTTAGCGATGTCGCCATCCCGCGCTGAAGCGGAGGCTTTCGTCTCCGGATCTCCCGCGCGCGGCCAGTTGCGAACGTCGGCCGACTGTCGCGCGGCCACGAGCGCGTCGTGCTGCTGCGCGGAAGCCGCGCGGCTCGTCCTCGCGCGGTCCGGTCGGGGCCAGGGTCGCGCTAGCGCCCCACGACCGCTTGTCGCTTATCGGGCGTGGTGCCTCCGGCCGCGCCCGTGACCTCCGCGAGCTTGCCGAAGAACGCCTTCTTCCGCTCGCTGTTGATGCCCCAGTTGACCGGGGGGCATTGGTAGCCGTCGGCGTAGTCGCTCTTGCCCGGATCGAAGAAGCCCCAGGCGGCGTAGCCGGCGACCGCGGCCATCATGTTGTTCTCGGGCTTGTCGAAGTCGAAGTGATCGTCTTCGTTGAAGACGAGGGGCATGGGCCGGTAGCTCGGCAGCTTGCGCGTCTCGACGATCATGCTGCTGATGCGGGCGGGCTCGTTGACTCTGTTGCCATGGAGGAGCAGGTAGTCCGATGCAGCGACCACGGGATCCGTGGCGACGGATCCCCCGCGGAAGCTGGTGCCGACGATCAAGCGCCGGCCCTTCAACGTGGTGCTCTTGGCCAACGTGACCAGTTCGGCCACG
>JANPFD010000286.1:0-7973 GCA_031423255.1 Myxococcales bacterium
CCCCGCGACTCGGGCTATGCCCGTGGCGACTACGTCCGCCCGGCCTGAGATGTCGGGCTTTGCGCCGGCGTCCGTCCTTCTCTCCAGGGAGGACGAGACGTGCAGCCATTCGCGTCAGGATTTCTGCTTCTCATCGCCGCCGCCGAGGCGCAGCCCGACCGGCCATCCGGTAGATCGGGTTCTCGGCGCGGACCTGCTGTTCCGCGCCCCGGGCGTGAAGCTCGCGGCGCTGTTCGGTCCCGAGCACGGCGTCCGGGGCTCCTTCGACAGCAAGGTCGCGGACAGCGTCGACGAACAGACCGGGCTGCCGGTCTACAGCCTGTACGGCGAGACACGCCAGCCCAGGCCCGAACATCTGAAGGACCTCGGCGCTCACCAGTGGGCGCACGCGGTGTCGACCGACCTCGTCCACTGGAAACACCTGCCGTACGCCGTGTCGCTGACGGAGGAGTCCGAGGCCTCGATCTGCACCGGCTCGATGTTCAAGCACGCGGACACCTACTACGCGTTCTACGCCACCCGGCGCGGCGACTTCTCCGAGCGGGTCGACGTGGCAGTCAGCCGCGACGGGGTGCACTTCCAGAAGAAGCCTCTGCCGCTCGCGCCGGCGGCTGGCTACAAGAACGCGTTCCGCGATCCGAACGTGGTGGTCGATGCGAAAACGGGGTTGTTCAACATGTGGATCACCGCCGAGCAACCCGGCGTCGGCGGCACGCTGGTGCGGCTTACCTCGAAGGATCTCGAGAGCTGGTCGCCAGCCGAATCGCTGGTAACCGGGGGGCCCGCACCCGAGTGTCCCGACCACTTCGCCTGGAAAGGACGGCACTACCTGATCTACAGCCGGGACCTACGGGCGCTGTACCGTATCGGAGATCAGCAGTTCGGGCCGTGGCGGACCCCCGACGAGCGCACGCGGGGACGACCGTGGTGCTCGGCAGCCACGACGGCGGCTCCCGCTTCACCGGGATCGACGTGCGCGCGATCCGGTGATCACCCCATCGCAGGAGCCGCGTGCCGACGCGACACCTGCGGATCGGTGAGGCGCAACTCGCAGGCCGGGCTCTTTCTCAGCAGCAACTGTAGCGCCGCGAACGAAGCGGGCGCAGGACGAACGAAATGCTCCGCGTGACGGCGGCGCGCCCGGCCGCGCTGATCGCCCACCTGCTCCTCCTGACGCTGTTCGGCGCTGCTCCAAACGGTCCCGCGAGCGTGGCGCAAACCTTGCTAGGGGGACCCCCATGATTTGTTGGACGGGACGCCCGTTCCTTCTCCTGCTCCTGCCCGTGCTGGTAACCGCGTCCTGCATGGGTCAGATCGAATCCGCGACCGACGACACGGCGACGCCGCCTGCAAGCACCGCCCGCCGCCGTACCGGCCACCGGCAACTTCGAAGCGCTACCCCCGCGGGCCTATGTGAAGGATCGCGTGACCTGCGCGATGTACAATGTGTTCGGTCGCACCTTGAAGAAGCACGGGCTCACCGGGCGCGACCACTGGGGGAGCCACCACGCCACGGTGCTCATCGGCAAGGGCATCAAGGGCGCTGTCATCGGGGGCCTCGAGGCAAAACCCTTGGCGCCGCGGTGGGCGTCCTGCCTGCGAACCTCGACCGCTACATTCTGGGTGGCAAGGTCGTCCCGGCCGCCCTCACATGATTCTCGAGCGCGCCACCACGGGGCACGCGATTCGCCTTGTATCCCTCAACAACCGGTGCCGAGCCTCAGGTAAATGGATCGGATGAGTGTCGCGGGCGTGGTTTGCCGCATTGCATGCCTGGTGGCGGCCCTCCGGGGAACCGCTTCAGCGGTGGACGTGGCACCCCAGGCGCTGGAGCACTTCGAGAAGAAGATCCGCCCCGTGCTGGTGCAGCACTGCTTCAAGTGCCACAGCGCGGAGGCGGGCAAGAAAAAGGGCGGCCTGCACCTCGACACCCGCGAGGGGCTGCGCACCGGGGGCGACACCGGACCGGCGCTGGTACCTGGTGACCCCGACGCCAGCCTGATCATCAAGGCGCTGCGCCGGACGGGCGACGTGGAGATGCCGCCGGACGACCCTCTGCCCGCGGCCGTGGTCGCCGACTTCGAACACTGGATACGGCAAGGCGCTGCGGACCCCCGCGACGGCAAACGGGTGAAGCCTCCCAGCGTCGCCGAGTTGGCCGCCACGCACTGGTCGTTCCAGCGGCCCACCGACCCCACGCCGCCCCCCTGCGGGCGCGTCGGCTGGTGCCGCACCAGCATCGACAACTTCGTCCTTGGGCGTATGACCGCGGAGGGTCTGACCCCGGCGCCGACCGCCGACCGCCGTACGCTGATCCGCCGCGCCAGCTACGACTTGCTCGGGGTGCCGCCCACGACCGCCGAGATCGAGGCCTTCGTGGCAGACCGATCCCCGCAGGCCTGGGCGCTACTGCTCGACCGCCTCCTCGCGTCGCCCCGCTACGGCGAGCGCTGGGGCCGTCACTGGCTCGACGTCGCGCGCTACTCGGACACGAAGGGCTACGTCTTTCGCGAGGAACGCCGCTACCCGTTCGCGTGGACCTACCGCGACTGGGTGATCCGCGCCCTCAACGAGGACCTGCCCTACGACCAGTTCCTGATCCAGCAACTCGCGGCCGATCGCCTGCCGGCCGTTGCCAAGGATCCGCGGCCGCTCGCCGCCCTCGGTTTCCTGACGCTGGGCCGTCGCTTCCTGAACCGCGAGCCGGACATCATCGACGACCGGATCGACGTCGTCACACGAGGAACGCTCGGGCTCACCGTCGCCTGCGCGCGCTGCCACGACCACAAGTACGACCCGATCCCGACCAAGGACTACTACGCGCTGTACGGTGTGTTCGCCAGCGCCGAGGAGCCGAAGGAGCTGCCGGTGATCACCACCGGCAAGAAGACCGCCGAGACGATCGCCTACGACAAGGAGCTGGCCGCGCGCCGCTCCGCCGTCGACGGGCTTCGCACGGAGAAACACGCTCAGGCGCGCAAGACACTGGGAACCGCCGAGTCCATCGCCGCCCACCTGCAGGCCGCACACGAGGCGAAGGCGATCACGGACGATGAGGCGCTGAAGACTCTCGCCGGCAAGCACGATGTCGGCGTCTTCATGCTGAGCCGCTGGCGGGCGTTCCTGGAGCGAGCGGCGAAGAGCGATCACCCGCTGCACGCCACGGTGACGGGGCTCGGCGACGTCGCGGCGGCGAAGACGATCGCCGCGCTGCTCGCGGCCGCGCCGTCGCTGGGAGCCGACAGCCCGCTGGACGTCCCGCTGTCCGACGCGGGAAAGATCTTCGCGCGTGACGTGCGCGACAAGCTCACCGAGCTGGATCGCAAGGTCGAGGAGCTGAAGGCGACCCACCCCGGCGCGCCCGTCCAGGCGCACGCGCTCGTCGACCGGGCCACGCCGCACGACCCGCGCGTCTTCATCCGCGGCAATCCAGAGAGCAAAGGCGACGCGGTGCCGCGCCGGTTCCTGACGGCGCTCGCCGGGCCCGAGCCCGCGCCCTTCCGCGACGGCAGCGGCCGTCTCGAGCTTGCCCGTGCCATCGCCAGCGCCGACAACCCGTTGACTGCGCGGGTGATGGTGAACCGCGTCTGGCTCGGGCACTTCGGCGTCGGGCTGGTGCGCACCCCCAGCGACTTCGGCGTGCGCGGCGATCCACCTACCCACCCGGAGCTGCTCGACTGGCTGGCCCACCGCTTCGTCGCAGGCGGCTGGTCGCTGAAGAAGCTGCACCGGCTGATCTTGCTGTCGGCGACCTACCAGCAGGCGAGCGACGCCGCGCCCGAGGTGCTCGCCAAGGATCCCACGAACCTGTATCTGGCGCGCATGAACCGGCGACGCCTGGACTTCGAGGCGATGCGCGACGGTCTCCTGGCGACGGCGCGACGCCTCGACACCACCACGGGTGGGCGCGCCGTCCCGTTCGTGCTCAACCCGAGCGCGCGCAGCTCGATGGTCGGCGAGACCATCCGCAACGACTCCACCGGTGACCCGTCCCGCGACGTCCACGCCCGTCGGCGCAGCGTCTACCTGTTCATCGATCGCCAGAACCTGCCGGGCATCTTTCGGGACTTCGACTTCGCCAGCCCGGACGCACACAGCCCGCAGCGCTACGCCACGTCGGTGCCCCAGCAGGCGCTGTTCCTCATGAACAGCCCGTTCGTGGTCGAGCAGGCGCGCGCCGTCGTGAGCCGCCCGGAGGTGACACGCGAGAAGGATCCGGCGCGGAAGCTCACGGCGCTGTGGCGCGCGGTCCACGGCCGGGTGCCCCGCGCCGACGAGGTGGAGCTGGCGCGGCGCTACCTCGATGCGCCGCTACCGCAGCGAGAACCGCTGGCCGATTCGGCTGCCGCGTGGCAGTACGGGAGCGGCTCCTGGGACGCCGCCGCTCGTCGGGTCGCCGGGTTCTCCCCGCTGCCACACTTCACCGGAGCGGCCTGGCAGGCGGGCAAGAAGATGCCGGACGAGTCGCTCGGCTGGGTGATGCTGTCGGCCGGTGGCGGCCACCCGGGCAAGCAGGGGCGCGCGGCGATCCGGCGCTGGGTCGCCCCGCGCGAAGGCGAGATCACCATCGCGGGCACGCTGGCTCACGGCAGCCCCAGCGGGGACGGCATCGAAGCGCGCATCGTCTCCAGCCGGGGTGGCGAACTGGCGGGGTGGACGGTGCACGACGGCGAGGCGGAGACCAGGCTCAGCCGGGTGCGGGTGAAGCAGGGCGAGGCGTTCGACTTCGTGGTCTCGAGCCGCGGCGACGATTCGTTCGACGGGTTCACGTGGTCGCCGACCGTTCGTATGCGCACGACCTCGGCGTCGACGGGTGCCGAGATGACGGTGGAGTGGAGCGCCAGCGGCGAATTCGCAGGGCCCGGACGCGCGCGCTCTCTGTCGGGGCTGGAACGGCTGGCGCAGGTGCTGCTGGTGAGCAACGAGTTCATGTTCGTCGATTGAGAGGACACCGATGGCCCACAGACCAAAGCTCGACGACCTGTTCCTCACCCGCCGCGACGTCCTCGCCCGGTGCGGGATGGGCATGGGCGCGCTCGGCGTGCTGCCCGTGATGGCCCAGGCGGGACTGCTGGGCGCGGCCCAGGCCTCGGCGAGCACCGGCCCGATCAACCCGCTGTCGCCGAAGAGGCCGCACTTCCCGCCGCGCGCGCGTCGGGTGCTGCACCTCTTCATGAACGGGGGTCCCTCGCACGTCGACACCTTCGATCCAAAGCCGGCGCTGGCGAAGTACGCGGGCAAGTCGCTGCCGATGACGAACCTGCGCACCGAACGGCGCACGGGCAACGCCTTCCCCTCCCCTTTCAAGTTCACCCGCCACGGCAAGAGCGGCCTGCCCATCAGCGAGCTGTTCCCGAACGTGGCGAAGTCCGCGGACGAGCTGTGTGTCATACGCTCCATGCACGCCGACGTGCCGAACCACGAGCCCTCGCTGCTGCTGATGAACTGCGGCGAGGCGCGCCTGGTGCGGCCCAGCGTCGGGTCGTGGGTCACCTACGGGCTCGGCTCCGAGAACCAGAACCTGCCCGGGTACGTGGTGATGTGCCCGAATGGCTACCCCATCCAGGAGTCGCAGAACTGGCAGGCGGGCTTCCTGCCGGGCGTCTATCAGGGCACCTACGTCGACAGCCAGCACACCGACGTGGAGAAGCTGATCCAGAACATCCGCAACGCGAACCTGCCGCGGGAAGAGCAGCGCGAGCAGCTGGACGTACTGATGGCGCTGAACCGCAAACACGCCGAGCGCCGCACCGTCGACGCCGCGCTTGAGGCGCGCATCGGCAGCTTCGAGCTCGCCTACCGCATGCAACTGGAGGCCACCGACGCCTTCGACGTCAGCCGCGAGCCGGCGAAGGTTCGCGAGATGTACGGCCACGGCCTGCAGGGTCGTCAGCTGCTGGTCGCCCGCCGGTTGCTCGAGCGCGGCGTTCGCTTCGTGCAGGTCTGGACCGGCGCCGGGCAGCCCTGGGACAACCACGACGACCTGGAGAGCGGGCACCGCAAGCTGTGCGGCGACAGCGATCAACCGATCGGGGCGCTGCTCGAGGATCTGCGGCGGACCGGGCTGCTGGACGAGACGCTGGTGATCTGGGGCGGCGAGTTCGGGCGCACGCCGGTGGTGGAGCTGCCGACGCCGGGATCGAACCAGGGCAAGTTGAACGGCCGCGATCACAACCACTGGGGCTTCACGATGTGGCTCGCCGGTGGTGGAGTGAAGGGCGGCCACATCCACGGCGCGACCGACGAGTTCGGGTTCAAGGCCGTCGAGGACCGCATGCACGTGCGTGATCTGCACGCCACCGTCCTGCATCTGCTCGGCTTCGACCACGAGCGCTTCACCTTCCGCTACGCCGGCCGGGACTTTCGCCTCACGGATGTCGAGGGCCACGTGGTCGAGAAGATCGTGGCGTGACGGTCCGGCTCGGCGGCGCCACGTTCCACCGCCCCACCGCCGCGCGCCGGCTGTGGGGGGGCTCCGAGGTCTCCGGCGAGGGCGAGCGCGGGGGCTCGGTGTCCCGGTCGTGCTCGAACACTCGGTCGCGGGTGCACCGGAGCTTGCTCGACACGCATCGAGGCGCGACGGAGAACTGCGCGCGCCCGGGGGTGATCGGGTCATGCAGACATACCACGGGGTTCCTGGCTCAGAGACCCGAGAGCGCCGTGACCTCGGCGTCCGTCATGGCGCGCCGGTACAGGCGGACGTCGTCCAGGGTGCCTTCGTAATCGGTATTTGTGGTGGCGGTGCGCCCGCCCATTTCCAGGGGCGCCCTCGTCGAGATGGTGCCCACCGCGTGCGCCGCGGCCTCCCGGCGGCCGTCGAGGAAGATCTCGATCAGTCCTGCGGTCTTGCGGGTCACGACGGCGTGCCATCGGCCGTCGTTGACCCCGGCGGGCCCGGAGATCGAGGCCGCGGCGTTGACTGCCCCACTCCATATCTTGAAGGTGAGGTGGGCCCCCGGTACGCCCGGCGTGCTCGCCGCGTACACCTCGTAGCCGAAGCGAGGTGTGGTGCTGCCTTCGAGCTTGGCGACCAGAGAGGGGAATCGGCCCGCGGGGACCTGCTGCGACGACTGGAACGAGAAGCTGATGGAAAAGTCGTCGGTGCCGAAGTCCAGCCGCTCGGTGGTGGGGTCGGGGACGCTGACCAGACTGGCCGTGCTTGCGGTGAACGCGACGCCGGTGCCAAGCTTGCCCGGCACCCAGCGCACCTGTCCCACCAGCGTGCCGTTGTTCACGCCGCCCGAGGTGTCCTTGGCGATGGCGCCCGCGCCCTCGTCGAACTGCCACCAACCGGCCAGGCCGATGTCCAGCCCCAGGACCGAGACCATGGTGTCCGCGAACGACGACAAGACGCCGTCGCTCGCGGTCAGGCGGAGCACGTACATCCCGACCGCCGAGAACCGCGCCGTGGTCGCCGCCGACGTGGGATCCGCGAACGTGACCGTGCCCGGACCGGCGAGCCTGCTCCAGATGCTCGTCAGCCGCGGCGGACTCGGCTGGCCATCGTCGGTCACCATCCCATCCAGCGTGGCGACCTCGGTACTGGCGCGCAACCTCAGAGAAGGAGTGACCCGCACCATCGGCGGCTGGTTCGACGGCGCGAGTATGGCGTCTCGTGTGTCCACGGCGGCATCGGGCCCAGGCATCAAGCCCCCCTGATCGGGCAGTGCCTGATCCCTGGGTACCGCCGGGCGATCCGGCGGCGCTCCCCCCTCGGCGGGAGTGATCGTGAATGCCGGTCGACCCAGGTCGACGCACCCTGCGAGCGCCCAAATCAGGGGCACGAGCCTGCGCGACACGAGGTTCAGCGTACCATGCAGAGGATCTCGAGGCGGCGCGCTCTGTGATCGAGAGATCGGAGCGAGCCCCTAGCTGCAATGCCGTTCACTTAAGACGCCCTTCCGTCGGTGAGCGGCGCTTGCGGGGGTAGTTACTCATCTTGATCTTCACGGCCCTGGGGTAGGTCCGTTCGG
>JANPFD010000287.1:0-1436 GCA_031423255.1 Myxococcales bacterium
CGGCCAGAAGCCACCGATCGAGATGAACGCCGGCAGGAAGGTCCACATCAGAATGTTGGTCTTGGCCTTGCCCCACAGGCTGCTCGGAATGTTCAGGCGGTGCTCGGCCGAGAAGCGGCGGATGCTGGCCACCCAGAACTCGCGAAACAGGTAGATCAGCAGCACAACTGGCGGAAAAAAACCCTCGGCCACGGCTACCGTCAGCGCCAGCGACTCGAAACACAGGTCGGAAAACTGATCGAGGATCTCGCCCAGGCGGGTGACCTGCCCGGTGCGCCGCGCCACGGCACCGTCGAGGTAGTCGGTCACGCCCGCCACCACCGCCAGCACGATCGCCACACCGCGCGACACATAGAAATAGGACAACGCCGCCACCGCAAGGAGCGCGATACGCGACAACGTGATGAGGTTCGGCAGCGACCGGAGGTCGTGCGAGATCGCGGGCATGCCCCTACCTATCACGGCCTCCCGGGGGTGGACATCCGGCGGACCCGTCACCGTCGGTAGCAGCGGGGCCGTACCAAACACTCCGCGCGCCTGCCCGCACGCGACATCGGGCCCCAAGTTCTGGTCGAACGCAGCGTCGGGGTACACTCGGCCGGGTGTCCGCAACCGCCGCGCTGATCCTGACGGCATTTCTGGTGCTGGCGAATGCGTTCTTCGTGGCCGCGGAGTTTGCCATCGTCAAGATGCGCCCTACCCGCGTCACCGAGCTGGTGCGGCAAGGTCGCCGACGCGCCAAGCTCCTGCAGGGCATCACCGGCCGGCTCGATGCTTATCTGTCCGTCAGCCAACTCGGCATCACGATCTGCTCGCTGGCCCTGGGCTGGATCGGTGAGCCCGCGATCGCGCACACCATCGAACCGTACATGTCCCGGCTGGGCGACTTGGCGGGCATCGCCACCCACTCGCTGGGCTTGGGGGTGAGCCTGCTGCTGATCACGTTCCTCCACGCCGTGCTGGGCGAGCTGGCGCCCAAGTCATTCGCGCTGCAATTCGCCGAGCCAGTGGCGCTGTGGGCGGCGCCGCCGATGAGGATCATCCATTTCCTCGCGTTCCCCCTCATCTGGATGCTCAAGACGTCGTCGAATCTGTTCCTGCGCATGGTCGGCCTGCGCCCGTCGTCAGAAGCCGAGATGCTGCACTCGTCGGACGAGCTGCGCCTGGTCTTGCAGCACGTGAAGCTCGACCCGGGTCCCCGCCGCCTGATCGACCGCGTGTTCGACTACACGCAACGGGTGGCCCGGCACGTGATGACTCTGCGCCGCGACACCGTCGTCCTCAACGCAGGTCGGCCGTTCGAGGACAACTCGAAGATCGCCCTGGCCAACCAGTACCCCCGCTACCCGCTGTGCGAGCCGGGCTCGGACCGCGTGGTCGGGTACGTACACCTCAAGGACATCGTGGCTGCACTGGCGTCGGGCCGCTTGCCGCAG
>JANPFD010000288.1:0-2450 GCA_031423255.1 Myxococcales bacterium
CCTTCTACGAGAACTGCCCCGTCCTCAAGGCCGAAACCCCGGCGCTGCGGGCCTCGCGTCTGCGGCTCTGCGACCTGACCGCGCGGGTGCTGGCGTGTGGGTTGGCCCTGCTCGGCATAGCCGCTCCCGAGCAGATGTAGCGCAGTTGGTTCGGGGCCAGCCGGATGCTTGATCCTGGGCGACGCGTCACGAGGAAATTGTCTAGAAAAATGGTATTAGCATGATCATGATCAAGGGCTTTCCCGGATTCCGTCTCCTCGCCGCGGTCGCCGTGCTGGCGGCGGCCGGCTGTCGCGGCAGCCTTGGCGATGCCGGCGGTGCGGGCACGGGGGTGGACGCGGGCGGTGTCGGCAGACCAGGGGCCGACGCGTCGGCCCGGCTTCCGGACGCCGGCCCGATGTCGAAGTCGGACGCGACCACCGGGATGATAGGCGACATGTTGGTGGCACTGCCGCCGGTCAACCGCGGCCTCAAGATCACGCCGGGCCGGGGCTTCTACGAGGCGCCGACGCGTGTGACCATCACCGCCGACATTCCTGGCGGTAGCATCCGCTACACAACCGACGGCACGCTTCCGACCGCGACCAGCACCGCGTACATGGCGCCGGTCGAGATCACCGGCACGACGGTGCTACGAGTGACGGTGTGGAAGGATGGGGTGCAGTCCGCCTACGTCGAAACCCACACGTACATATTCCTGGACGACGTGCTCAAGCAGTCGCCCGACGGCAAGCCGCCTGCGGGGTGGCCGGCCACCTGGGGCACCAACGTCGTCGACTACGGCATGGACCCCGACGTGGTCACCGATCCGCGCTACGCCGGCACCATCAAGAACGATCTGAAGTCCATCCCGACCATGGCGCTGACCATGAAGCTCGGTGACCTGTTCGACCCGGTGACCGGCATCTACGCCAACTCGACCAAGGACACCGTGGTATGGGAGCGCCCGGGGTCGATCGAGTACATCCTCCCCGACGGCAAGCCGGGCTATCAGATCAACGCCGGCGTGCGCATTCGCGGTGGCTTCTCGCGCAGCAAGGACAACCCCAAGCACGCCTTCCGGCTGTTCTTCCGGCGTGAGTACGGCGACGCCTCGCTCAAATACCCTGCCTTCGGCCCAACCGGCGCGAAGGATTTCGACAAGTTCGATCTGCGGTGCGCGCAGAACTATTCGTGGAGCTTCCAGGGCGATCCGCGGGGCGTCTTCCTGCGCGATCAGTTCGCGCGCGACACCCAGCTCGAAATGGGGCAGCAGGGCGAGCGCGGCGAGTTTGTCCACCTGTATATCAACGGCCAGTACTGGGGCCTGTACAACACGGATGAGCGCGCGTCGGCCGACTACGCCGTGTCCTACTGGGGCGGTAAGGGGGCCGACTGGGACACCATCAAGGTCGACCGGGCCAACCGGTTCAGCATCTACGCCACCGACGGCGACATGATGGCTTGGACGCGTCTTTTCAACGGCCTCCGACTGGGCCCGTTCGATGACGGGTTGTTCTTCAAGATCCAGGGCATGAAGCCGGATGGCACGCGCGACATGGCGATGGAGAACCTGGTCGATGTCACCAACTTGATCGACTACATGCTGATCATTTTCTGGACCGGCAACTTCGATGCGCCGGTGTCGCGGTTCCTGGGCCCCGACTTGCGCCCCAACAACTTCAGCGCGCTGCGCGACCGCATGGGCATCGCCGGGTTCCGTTTCGTGGCGCACGATTCGGAGCACACGTTGTTCGACGTGAACGAGAACCGCCTGGGACCGTACCGGGCAGGTGATGTGGGTGGGCTACTCAGCAGCAATCCGGGCTGGGTGTTCTGGAAGCTGGTGCAGGCACCGGCGTTCAAGACGCGGCTGACCGAGCGGGTGAAACTGCATTTCTTCGGCGACGGCGCGCTGACCCCGGCCAAGGTGCTGGCTCGCTTCAACAAGCGCAAGCTGGAGATCGACCGCGCGGTGGTCGGCGAATCCGCGCGCTGGGGCGATACCCTGCGGCCCGGGCCCATGAAGCCACTGACCCGCGACGACGACTGGATCATCGAAGTCAACCGTATCGTGGACACCTACCTGCCTGTGCGCACGCAGATTGTGCTCGACCAGCTCAGGGCCAAGGGCTGGGTCCCAGGCCTCTGAACGTCGCGCAGTCGTTCACACCGCCGGCGGCGATGCGGGGGTGGCGGGTGCCGCGGCGCCTTGCGCGCGGACCAGCGGCAGTTCGAGTCCGTCGGCCAGGGCGCGTGCGCTGGCCTCGATGATGTTCTGGGACACGCCGATGGTGCTCCACCGATCGGCTCCGTGGGCCGATTCGATCAGCACGCGCGTCTTGGCGCCGGTGGCCGATTCCGGATCCAGGATGCGGACCTTGAAGTCGCACAGGCTGACCTGCTTGAGCAGCGGATAGAACGGATCCAGGGCCTTGTGGAACGCCTGATCGAGGGCATGCACCGGGCCC
>JANPFD010000289.1:0-5489 GCA_031423255.1 Myxococcales bacterium
GGATCGATCTCGATCAGTTACGCGCTACCCGATCAGCATTGAACCTAGGGATAGGTTTTCTTTAGGCCGCCTTTCCGAGCCAGGAGGGCGCGCAGCGATCTTGGATGTTGACACACAGACATAACTAGACATATGTTCACCGACGGAGCGCCGTTGGGGCGCCACTGTTCTCTGAAAATTCGGTAGGCCATCAGGCGGTTCGAGGCGGTTCCCTTACGGGACCGCGATTTATGGCGGCGAGTTCGCTCAGCGATTTCGTCTCCGCAAGAGGGTGACCTCTTGCTCGTTCGCTGGACGTGCCGTTGTGGATACAGACACTCGTCGGTTCCCCATCTCGGTTCGCACAGCACAGGGTCCACGGTGAAGGCTATGGCCGACGCCGTGGGCCTTCAGGGTTGCAGAAATGCTCCACGTCCCTATCCACATGCGAACCGCACGGAAGGCCGACGCGTGCGAGGTGCGGAAGGTGTCCGTACCGGGTTCACGTGGAAGGGAGATATCCCATGAAACGAAACGAAGAGAACGTGAAGGCTGTCATCCGCTTACTCCGGCAGATGATGACCAAGGGGACGCTGGAGCAGGGGCAGACGGAGGCACTCAAGAAGAGCTTGAAGGAACTGTGTCGGGCACGCCGGGCTCGCGATCCGGCGAAGATGTGGGCAGCGGTCGACCGTACTGCCCGAATCTTTCTGCGCACAGGAATCCGTTGAGTTCGACCTGAGATTGTCGAGTCCCGAATTTCTGCTACCTACCTTGAACGTCCGAGTCACTTCTCGAACGTTGAAGGTAGGTCGCAAGACCTATCAGGTGATCAGAATCAATGAACTACGCTAGGGGTTTGAAAAAAGCACGCGAGCGGGCTGGGCTGTCGCAGCGCAAGGTCGCACAGCTCGCAGGGTTCGACGCCAGTTACATCAATCACCTCGAAGCCGGGGACCGAAAACCCAGCCTCGAAGCCCTTGAGAATCTGGCCGGCTCGCTGGGGGTACCTTTGAGCGTCTTCCTGTTGATGTGTGCGGAGAAAAAGGACGTCAAGGGCATCGGCCAACGTGAAGTAGGGACGCTGATCAAACGGTTGATGGCGCTGTTGGATGAGGAGAGAGTGCCGTGACCGACAACGACAACACGATCCAGGCCGGGATCTCTCCGCTCGTCTCGGAACGCCGGCTCGCCCAGATCCTCGGGTTCCCCATTGATGTGCTGCGCGACACGGCCGCGCATGTCGACGAGTTTTACCACCCCTTCGTGTCAATCAAGTTCAAGGGAATCGAGAGGAAAGAGCGCCCCATCGACAATCCGACGGGACTTCTCAAGGCTATCCAGGCCAGCATCAAGGATCATCTGCTCGCCTCCGTCGTTTTTCCGGCGGAGATCGTCGGGGGTGTCCGGGGCTGTTCGCCCCGGAGCGGTGCGCGCATCCACGTCCGCCAACCCGACGTCGTGACGCTCGACATCCGACGGTTCTTCAGAACCGTTCGGCCGACGCAGGTGGCGGCTGGCTGGCAGCGTGAGTTCGCAACTGGCCATGATGTAACCTGGCTTCTCACACGTCTCACGACCTACCAGGGGTACCTTCCACAAGGGGCCCCCACCAGCACGGCGCTGGCAAACATCGTCTTCGGCCCGATGGCCGATGAACTGCGCTCTCTGTGTACCGCACTGAGCCTACGATTCACCGTCTACGTCGACGACATCGCAATCTCGGGCCCCGGAGCCCGAGATGCCATCGACGATGCCATCCGAATTTTGAGTAGGCACGGCTTCGTGGCATCTCGCCGCAAGGTCCACGCGATGTCGAATGGCATGCGCCAGAAAATCACGGGCCTGGTTGTGAACAGGAAGGTTTCAAACGGCCGGGAACGGCTGCGCTCACTCCGTCATCGAGCACGCGCGCTGGAAGGCTGCGACCAGCGCGACTACGCACGAGTTCGCGGAGGGATCGCGCAGGCCACGGCGGCTTGCCCGTCCCAGGGGCGCGCGCTGCTCGGACTACTGAACCGCGTGACCCGGTAGAACGTCGGGCTCGGCGCGTCGTCACCGCGCCTTCGGCGGCCGTCCCCGCAGCACCCGGCGGCTACGCGGATTCTTGAACAGGTTCCGAAAGCCCACCCCGAGCACGTCCGCCAGGGCAGCCAGGCTCTCCACGGTCAGGTTCTCGCCACCGGCCTCGACGCTCTGAAGGTATCGGATCGAAACGTCCGCCCGCTCGGCCAGGTCATCCTGGGTCAGGTTCTGGGCCTTTCGAAGCTCGGCCACGCGCCGTCCGATGTCTCGGAGAATCCGCCCGGAGTCGTTCCGCACCCCTCAAGTGGCGGGCTAGATCGACCGACGTAAAACGATGCGATAGCATCGGCTTATGCCCAGGACGGATTTCACGGTGACTAGATCTCCTCGCAGAGGGACCCGGTGGAGGGCGAGATGAGGAAAATCTCAACCTGGGCGCTGAGCCTGATCGCCCTCGTCATGTTCGCCGGGCCCGTGGCTGCTGGACCGACCGAGGACGCCGCACGCGAGGCCGCGAAGAAGGGCACCGCGGCTTACAACCTGGGCCACTTCGAGGAAGCCGCCCGGCACTACGAGGAGGCGTACCGCCAGGTCCAGGACCCGAGCCTCCTCTACAACATCGGCCAGAGCTACCGCCTCGGCGGTGTTCCCGAGCGGGCGCTGTTCTCGTACAAGGCGTTCTTGCGAACGGCCGCGCCTGATGCCCCGAACCGGCGGCAGGTCGAGCAGCGGGTCACCGAACTCGAGCGCATCGTCTCGGAGACGAGGAGCACCCAGGCCGCGCCCCCACCCGGACCGATGTCGCCGCCGGCCACGGCAACCTCCCCTTCTCCAGTGTTGCTCACGGCCCAGCCCGACATCACCCACGAGCCTCGCCCGGTCTATCGGACTTGGTGGTTCTGGACCGGTGTCGGTGCCGTCGTGGTGGCGGGCGTGCTCACGGGCGTAGTGTTGTCCTCCGGTGGCGGGACCAAGATCCCAGGCACGCCGCTCGGAAACCAGGCGGTCTTTCGATGAGGAGCGTGGCAGCTGCCGCCTGCGCTTTTCTTCTCGCTTCCGGATGCGGCAAGTCCTCGGACTCGGTCGTGGTCGTCAACCTCGTAACCGCGCCCGGAGACGCTGGAGTCGTGCGCATCCGCGCGACACTCTCACTGGCGGGGACGAGCGACGTTGCGCTGTTCCCGCACACTGCGTCCGGAGCAGCGATAGCCTTCCCGACGTCCTTCTCCGTGACCATGCAACCGTCTCGAAAGGGCGTACTCGATATAGCTGTCGATGGCCTGGACGCGGCGGACAAGCCCATCGCGAATGGCGTTGGTCGCGTCACCATCAAGCCTGGCGGCACGGTCAGCGTCTCGGTGACCCTGAATCCGGGGGCCCCTACGTGCGGAAACGGGCTGCCAGATCCCGGAGAGGAATGCGACGACAGGAACCGCGTCTCTGGTGATGGCTGCGACGTCAACTGCCGTCGGGAAAGTTCAGCGGTGGATGCCGGTCGAGCAGGCGTGGATACGGGCCAACCAGGAATGGATGCCAGCCAAGTGGGCGTGGATGCCGATCACGACCGACCCGGTCCGCAGCCCGACTCACAGCGCGACACCGCGGCCACCGATATCCCATCCTCACAGCGCGCACTCGGAGAGACATGTCGAGCGGCGACCGAGTGTGCTTCCGGATTCTGCGCCGATAGCGTCTGCTGCGAGAGCACGTGCACCAGCGTATGTGTCGCCTGCAACCTGCCGGCAAGTCCCGGCACCTGCACTCCGGTCCCGGCGGGCCAGGACCCAAAGGATACGTGCGCCACGGAAGCGTCCACCACCTGCGGACGCGACGGCACCTGCGACGGAAAAGGTGGATGTCGCCTGTACTCGGCCCTCACCACCTGCACGACGGCGACGTGCACGGCCGGTACAGTTACTTCAGCACGAATGTGCGATGGCGCCGGGATGTGCCGGCCGGTGACGACAGCCAAGTGCGACCCATTCGTGTGCAAGGGAACGGCCTGCGGAACGACCTGCACGGCGCCCACGGACTGCGCCACTACCAGCTACTGCGCCACGAACGTCTGCAAGGCGAAGATGCCGAACGGCATGGCGTGCTCCTCGGGTGCGCAGTGCACGTCGGGGTTCTGCACGGACGGATTCTGCTGCGTGGCGTCCGCGTGTTCGCCCTGCGCGACGTGCGCCAGCGGAACGAACGGCGCGCAGCCGGGAACTTGCCAGGGGGCGCGGTGTCCCGTTTGCCAGTGCAACTCTGGGATCTGCCAGTGCTGACACGCATTTTCAGCCACGGTGCCCTGGTCGGCATTCTCGCCGTCACTGCCTGTGTCGGTGGTGGCAAGGCAGGTCGTATCGTCGATGATGGGGGTAGCACGGTCGTCGGTCCTGAAGTTCGCGCCGACGATTTGAAAACCGAGACCAAGACCCAGTTCGACGCTGGAAAATTGGACGGCAAAAAGGACGTGATCGGACCTGACGACCGCGCCAAATATGATGGTGGAAGCTGTCCAGAAAAGAAATGCTGGGCTCCACAGGGCTGTGTAAATCAGGACATGTTCTGTAGCAAGGACATGGACGCCGTCTGCATGAACATCTCCCGTCCCGGCGCCTCGGTTACAGTCGCCTGCCTTTATACCTCCTGCCTTCTTTTGGCTCCGCGAGGAACCCCCTGTGCCCTGTCCCAGCCTGTCACGGCCGGATATGCCTTTGCCAGCACCGGCGTTTGCGGCGGAGCAATGAACGGAGCGAATGAGTGTGTGTCGTGCGGGTTTCCCAACAGTCCATTCAAAACCTGTCCCTACTGAAAGCCAGGACAAGGCAGCCGAGGGATTCCTGAAAGCGATGGCGACTGAGTTGCGGCGGCCGGTGCGGGAGTGAGGAAGGCAAGGAAAATAGAAAATGCACAACCACCTCATACCGACCTGTCATTGCTGACACCGACCGCATCCCGAGGAAGGCGAAGATGAACAAGAGAAACGCGTTCCTGCCGGTACTCCTGATCATGGGCGAAGCCATATTCGCGGTGCCTGTGAGCGCCGGTGAAGGCCCGGCTCCCCAACGTGCAGCCGACCGGGGAGACATCAAGGTCCGGTACGACAAGAGCCGGACGTACAAAGCTCTGGCTGAAGCGATACGAGGGTCTGCCATCCTCGACGACGTGGTCCTGGGCCTGAACAAGGCTCTCTCGCTCCCGCGTGACCTTCCGGTGGTCTTCAAGGATTGCGGCAACATCAACGCGTTCTTCGATCCGAAGAGCAACCAGATCTCGATCTGCTACGAACTCGTCCAGTTCTTCGCAGAAAAGCTCGACGCCGACGACGAGCCGGGCGACGAGGACGACCGGGACGCCTACGTGAAGGACGTGGTCAAGTTCGTGTTCCTGCACGAACTCGGGCACGCGCTCATACACACCTTTGACATTGCCACCCCAGGCCGGGAGGAGGATGTCGTGGACCAGCTCGCCACGTACCTCCTGGTCGAGGGAGG
>JANPFD010000290.1:0-51102 GCA_031423255.1 Myxococcales bacterium
GCGGCGCTGCGAACCGCCGAGGTGATGCCGCCTGTGGTCCTCATGACGGCATTTGGAGATGAGGAGTTCCATGCCGACGCGAGAGCGCTCGGGGCGGCGGCTAGCCTGAACAAGCCCTTCGACATGGACGACCTGCGGACGTTGGTTTGTCACCTTCTTAACCACACGGAACGCCTTTGAGGCTGCGTGGCACCGAGATCTTGTCGGTTCGCTTCACTCCGGACGAGCGACTGTTCCTGGAGGCGGCCATCGAAACACAACGGCAGCTCCTCGTCAGCGACCGAGACCGGCAGGCCGTCGCTGTGCTTCAACGGGTGGAAGGTCACCGAGGGCTGGATGCCGAGCGCGGTGATGTCGACGGGAGCGCCCTTGCTGTCGAAGCTGTAGCGATGCACCAGCGCCCCGATGTCCAGGACGCCCTGGAAGGAGTAACCAGCGGCCAGCGACAGCGTGCTGAAGTCGTCGTTCGTCTTCACGCCAGCGGTGAGGCCGATGCCGCTTGCGCCGCGATCCAGGAACTGCCCTTGCGCCATAACGGAACCGCTGGCCATCAGCACCACCACCGCGCAGCTCGCGCCCAGGACATTCCGCATGCCAAGAGGATATTATCGGACATCGCGACGCGATTCGATGCGATGCCGCACCCCAAGCCTTGTGTTCGTCGTCCTGATTGGTTGCGGGGGCGATCCTGGCTTGCCGCCGCCTGCCATCAGCGACTCGTACTATCCGATCACCGGGACCCTCGGCAGTGGCGGCCCGGCCCCGAGCCTGGCGTGGAAGTACCGGATCAACGGAGCAAAGGAGTTGATGGTGATTCCGGGAATCACAGCGCGGTATGACGATGAGGAGATCCGGGTTCTCGATGGAGGAACACGTCGCCTGGCGACCTCTGGTGGGAATGTCACCATGACCGAAGATGCCACGACGATCGTTACCCGGGTCACCAGCCGGATCGAGGACCACATCACTCCGGGCCCGCCGAGGACAATCGACGAGCGTCGCATCGATCAACGGACGACCCATGTGGTCGCCAAGGTGCTGGTGGCGAAGGCCACCCTCATGGCCACTGCGAGATATTCGATGCCGATTTCCGTCTATCTCGACCGCTCCGACCTCGCCCAGCTCGACATCGGGCACACCGAGACCTTGCGAGCCACCGCCACCGTCACGGGCTCCAGGACCGAACAGGCAGGCGGCATGGACATGACCCAGCCCATCTCGGGCACGATCGATCTGTCGGCGACCTGGACCGTGATCGAGAAGCTCGCGACAGCCGAGGTGCTCGGCCGCTCTTACGCCGACGTGGTCAAGGTGCGGGAGCAATCCATGGCGATCGGCAATTCGCTTCTGCAGCCCCGGAGCGACACAACGCTCTGGCTCGCCAGGGGAGTCGGGCCGATTCGCATCGAGCAGACGGTCAAGTCCTTGCTCACGGAGACGATGGCGGCCGAGCTCCTGGAGACCAATCTCGTCCCCTCCCCCTGATTGGCGTCCAACTGCAACGTTCTGCTGACTACCGCGCCTGAGACAGGAGGACCTTTTCCACGTACTCCTTGCTCTTCCTCAGCGCCCCCTCGGGGTCCGCCTCCTCCAGCTCGAAGACCATCAACCCTCCGAAGTTCTGTTTCTTGAGCTGGGCGAACAACCTCGGGAAGTCGATGATGCCGCTGCCGACGGTCTGGTGGTCCTTCCAGTCGCGGCCCTTGACGTCGGTGAGGTGGAGGTGCATCACCTTGTCGCCGAGGCGCTCGACCGTCTGCAAGAGGACGTCGTTGAAACGCTTGCGCCCCTCGTCACTGTCGCGCCGTTCGGGAGGCAAGCCGATGTCGCTGGCGCCGCGTATGTGGCCGGTGTCGATGGTGGCGCCGACCGCGGGGTGGTTCACTTCGAGGATCAGCCGCGTGTAGTCGGCGACCGAAGTGGGCTGCATGGTCTCGATGCCGATGCGGATGCGCTTCGCCGCCGCGTAATCCCCCAGCGCCTTGAAGGTATCGATCATCGACTTCCAGATGTCCTTGTAGGTGCGTCCCTGGCCGGCGTCGCCGACGTGCACCGTCGCCTGCTTGCCACCGACGGAGAACAACCCGTCGAGGCCCTTCTTGAACAGGTCGATGGCGAACTCGCGAATGTCCTCGTTCCAGGAGAACGGATGCAATTCGTGGAACGGCAGGTGCATCGCGATGTGCCTGAACGGCCGGACGGCGTCGGCGACCTCGTCGAGCTCCTTGCCGCTCAGTCGATGGAAGGCCACGCCGGGGACGTCGCCCGCGGAGTTGCGCGCCCCCCGGAACCCGATCAGCTCGACCGTGGAGAACCCGAGCTCCCGCAGGCGGCGCAGCGCCGGGACGAGCGGCGTTCCGGGTAGGCAGGCGGTACTGGCGCCCAGCCGCTCGAGCGGCGAGCTCGGGCGGGGCACCGGCACCGGCGCCGCGGCCAGCGCCGCCAGGAACTGGCGCCTACTCGTCAGTGACGCACCCAAGTGCATAGGAGATTCACGCGACGGGTCCCACGGTGTCAAGCCGGCGGGCGGTGAACCTGAAGTCTTTCGGGCAGTTGTTGACGGAAACGGGAGCGCCGGGAACAATGCGGGACGTGAGACGAGCTGTCGGCGTGCTGGTCGCGCTCGCGGCGCTGGGGGCGGCCGCTCTGGGAACCCGCGCGGTGAGCAGCCGGAGCGTCGCCGGTAGTCGATCCGACGCCGAGAAGTTTGCGGGGACCACGCGGCAGAAGGCCGCGGATGCCCTGCGCCTGCAGGTCAGGAACTACGAGATCAGGGCGCAGGCGGCGGCCGGCCTGCAGCCGCTGGTGGCGCAGCTCGCGCTTCTGCGCCAGCACAAGCTGGAGGGCGACGTCGCCAAGACGCTGCTCGACTGGTTCGGCAACGAGCCGTACTGGGAGCCGTTCCGCAAGGAGTTCCCGGTGTACGGGCTGTCCGTCGACGGAGACCAGCTGGCGGTGGTGTCCGGCATGGACGCGAACGAGCTGGCGTCCGAGCTGCTGGTGCGGCGGGCGCGGCAGGACGGCCTGGCGTCCGACACGGTCATGGGCAAGGGCCGGGCGTATGCGGCGGCGGCGGCGACGGTGGTGGTTCCGACACTGCCCCGGCCGGTGGTGCTGGTGCTGGCCCGGCCCCATGACGACGCCACCCTGAAGGACGTCGCCGATCGGACCGGGGGCGCGGTCCTGCTGAGCGACGGGAAGAAGGCGCTGGGCCAGAGCGGCGCCAGCGCCGAGCTGGAGCGGCTGGCCTCCGTCGTCGGCCAGGAAGCCTCGCCGGTGGTGACCTCGCAGGAGGGCGAGTGGGCCGCCGTTCCGGTATCGGTGGCCCCGGGACTCTGGCTCTGGGTGTTCACCAGCTCGCTGTCGGCGGCGCGCGAGACCGCCATGTCGGCGAAGACCGCGCAGGTCGCGGTCTGGGGAGCAGGAGCGGTCGTCGCGCTGCTGGCGCTGGTGTTCGGGTTGCGGCGGCCGGCGGCACCCCTGGCCCCGGCCCCGACGGAGATCGCCGCGCTCACCTCGACGACCTCGCGGGGCCGCGCGCCCAGCCCCGCGGGCTACGAGCAGACCATCCACGCGGGCGGGGCCGTGCCTGCGCCCCGGATCACGGCCACGGGAGCGGCCGCTGCCGGTGCGCAGTTCGGCCGCTACACGTTGATCGACCAACTGGGCGAGGGCGGCATGTCGCAGGTGTACACGGCCGTCACCTTCGGGGCCGAGGGGTTCCGCCGCAAGTTCGTCGTGAAGCGGCTGCGCGCGGAGCTGGCCGCCGATCCCGTGGTCGTGGCCCAGTTCACCGACGAGGCGAACCTGGCCTCCACTCTGGTGCACTCGAACGTCGTCCCGGTGTTCGACTTCGGCAAGGTCGGCGACGAGTACTACCTGGCGACGGAGTACATCCTGGGACGCGATCTCGGCCGCGTGGTGCGCAAGATGGTCGAGAAGGACGGCAAGCCGCCGGTGGTGAACCTGGTGCTTCACTGCGCGCACGAGACGCTGAAGGCGCTCGAGTACGCGCACACCAAGCTGGGCGAGAACGGCAAGCCGCTGGGGATCGTCCACCGCGACGTGTCGCCGGCGAACGTGCTGGTGTCGGCGCGCGGCGAGGTGAAGCTGTTCGACTTCGGCATCGTCAAGGCCGAGGGCCGCGTGACCCGGACCGAGCACGGTGTGGTGAAGGGGAACGTCAGCTTCATGTCCCCCGAGCAGGCCCGTGGGATCGGCGTCGACGCGCGCGCGGATCTGTTCTCGATGGGGCTGGTGATGTACTACTGCTTCACCGGCGACGTGCTGTACCAGGGAAACACGACCTACGAGCTCCTGGTGAAGGCAGCGACGGGCCCGGATCCCGATGACATGGCCAAGATCGGCAAGCTGCCGCCGGCCGTGGCGACCGTGCTCACCCGCGCGCTCCAGATCGATCCGGCACTTCGTTACCAGAGCGCCGCCGAGTTCGCCGCGGCCGTGGCGCCGCTGATCCGTGGCGGCAGCAAGGAACTGTCCGAGCTGATGCAGCGGCTGTTCGCCGACGACTTCCGCGAGGAGGAGCGGCGGTTCTCCTCGCCGACGCCCGAGACGGGAGCTCGCCGGTCATGATCCGGCCGGGTCTCGCGGCGCTGCTGGTCCCGTTGCTCGTCGGGTGCGACGGGGCGACGCCGGGCCCGCCGTCGCGGGTCTGGACGCTGTTCGATCTGGTGGGCGCCTCGGAGACGACGCCCGTGGCGCCGGGGGCGTTCGAGCTTGTGCCCGGTGGCATGCCCACGGGCGCTTTCATAGTCCGCTCGCCGAACCAGGACGATCCGAAGATCCCGGTGCGGCTCGCCTTCCACGACAAGCAACGCGCGGCGTACGTGACGACGGAGGTGTGGGGCAACTTCCCGGCCGTCTGGCTTCAACCGATGTACGTGTTCGTCACCGGCTACGATCCGAAGACCGGCTGGATGCGCCTCAAGGAGAACGGCGTCAACGTGGGCGCCGTGTTCAGCGTCGGGCCGAACAGCCGTTTTTACAGCCCGTTCTGGAAGGTGTCGTACGTCCAGGTGCCGGATGGGACGCCGTCCACGAAGTACCAATCGGTGCGCGCGATCCTGGATGCCAAGCTGCCTCTGTTCCCCGGGCCTGGACGCCTCTGCGTCCTTTCGCCGGCAGGGATCCCGGTGGACATCACCACCCAGCCGGCGGCGGGGCTGCTGGGCATCCAGGTAGGCTCGCCCACGCCCAGCAAGGGCTGGGTCGACGGCGCCGAGGTCTCGGTGCTGGATTTTGGCGCCGATCGATTCACCTGGGATGACGACCTCGTGATCCACGATCAGCCGCTGTTCATGTTTTTCGCACGAGGTCCGGACGGGACCTGGCAGTTCACCGGGGCGCCGAGCGTCGGCGGCCCGGGTGGTCGACCGCCATCCGCGCCAGGGAACCGGCCCGCGTTCGGATCGCTCTGGCGCCTGGTGGGCGTGAAGCTGGGGCCGGGGGCGGGGATCGCGCTGCCCGATCCGACGACGAAGGACGCCGAGCACATGGTCGGCCTGGGGATACGGGTCGAGAAGGTCGATCCGAAGGCGGAGCAGGCCTTCAAGGTGACGGCGAATGCCGCTTGTTTCGACGCGGGCATCGCCACCTGCACCTTCCTGGACAGCCAGGCGGAGATCGAAAAGGCGGTGCCGACCGGGATCGTGCCGAGCCAGATCCTGGTCACCTGTCCGTTCGTCACCTTCAACGGAATGAAGGTGCCGTGAGGCGCCTGGCGCTGACCCTGCTGCTGGTGGCGCCCGTGGCACGCGCGCAGGACGAGGAGCCGACCGGCGACGTGCCCTCGCCCACCTCGCCGCTCACCGTCACAGGCTACGTGGACGTCGGTTTCGCGAAGGCGCAGGGGAACGGCACCAGCTTCGCCGCCGACGACGGGCGGCTGCCTGCCGACTATGGCGTGGACACGTTCGCGCCGGCGGTGAACTCGCGCGGCGACGTGGCCTCGACGGACGCCGAGGGACGGTTCACGAACGGCTTTCTGCCCCGGTCGATGGGCATCGGCAGCCGGCCGTCCGCGTTCATCAACACCGTCAGCGTCGACGCACGCTACGACGCGCCGAGCACGCCGGTCATGGTGTTCTCGCGGCTGCAGGCCCTGCCGCGTTTGCACGACACGCGCTTCCTGGTCGAGCAGGCGTTCGGCCGGATCGTCCCCTTCGATTCGCAGGAGTTTGCGTTGTCAGTAGGAAAGTTCGACTCGGTGTTCGGCGTGGAGTACCTGGAGAACCAGGCCAACCTGCGCACCGGGATCACGCCGTCGCTGGTCGCCCGCTACACCACCGGGACTCCGGTTGGCGCCAAGGCGTTCTACCGGGTCCAGCTGGCTCCGTTCTGGTCGGCCTTCAGCTTGAACGTGGCGGCCACCAACGCCCCGGCGTTCGTCGATTCGCTCCAGGGGCCGGAGATCAGCCTGACGGGGCGCCCCGTCGCCTCGGGACGGCTCGGATACGAGCTGAACCTGCCGCGCGTGCAGGTGAAGCTGGGCGGCAGCGCGATGGCGGGGCCGCGCAACGATCAGGGCGATCCCGAAGCCGGCGCGCGCGCGCTGGGGGCCGACGCACGGCTCTACGTCGCCGGGATCTCGCTGACGGGCGAGTACGTGCAAGTGGACCAGGATCCCGGGACGGCTGCCGACAAGAGCACGGGCCTCGGCACGCAGACGGTCGCCTCCGGGTTCCACACGCGCGGCTTCTACGTCATCGCCGCTTACGACCTGCCGTGGCGCGGCCGCGTGCTGAGGAAGGCCACGCTGTACCTGCGTGGCGAGCAGCGCCACGCCTGGTTCGAGGGGTCGGAGGCGTTGACGGTGCGCCGCCTGACCGCCGGCGCCCGGCTGGATCTGTGGGAGAACCTGGCCCTCAAGGGTGAGTACCTGGCCAACCGCGAGAGGGAGGGCGCGCCCACGGTCCCCAACGACGTCGTGGCCGCGTCGGCGATCTTCAGCTTCTGACGGCGCGGCCGGCTTGCGTTAACATGACGTCATGAAGCTACGGTCGGGGCTGGTGTCTTCGGTGGTCTTGATGCTGGGAGCATGCGGCGCGGCCACGACCAAGGGACCGAAGGATCCGATCGACGCCAATCTCGCCGAGGACACGGGTCGGGCCGGTGCGGGTGGCAGCGGAGGCGCTGCGGGTATGGGCGGAAGCATGGCGGGACAGGACGGGGGCGCGGACACCACCCAGCCCGACCGCCCCGCGGACATGGCGCGCGACCTGGCTGCCGACCGATCCGCCGACCTCCCGCCGGACACGTCCGGAAGCCTCGATGCTTCGCCCTCGCCGCCTGTGTCTCCCTGGCTGGACGCGGACATCGGCGCGGTGGGCATCGCGGGCAACATCACCACCACCACGAACACCTTCAGCATCCAGGCGGGCGGCGCAGGCGTGGAGGCGCTCGACGACTCGTTCTACTTCGTGTACCAGCGGCTGACCGGCGACGGTGAGATCGTCGGACGCGTGCGCGGCATCCAGGGTGGACAGCCTCTGGGAAAGGCCGGCGTCATGATGAGGGTCTCGACCGAGACGTCGTCCAGGAACGTCTTTCTGGCGGCGCTGGGCAACCCCGCGCTCGGGGGTTGGTTCCAGTACCGGGTCAACGCCGGCGGCACCACGAGCTCTCTCGCCGCCGACCCGAACGTGAAGACGGGGATCTGGCTGCGCATCCAGCGGCGCGGCAATACCTTCGTCTCGGCGCGGTCGAACAATCGCGTGACCTGGACCGAGGTCGGCCGGGTCGATCTGCCCGGCAGCGCCGCCGGCATGCTCGTCGGCCTCGCCGTCGAATCGCACAGCACCACCACGCCGATGGGCGCGGACTTCGACGGCGCGCGCATCAACAACCTGGATGCCAGCGCGTCCACGACGGCCTGGATCTCGGACGACGTCAACACGATCGGAGGCGGGACCATCTCCTCGGGCGCCGGAGCGACATACACCCTCGCGGGCATGGGCGATGGCCTGACCTCGACGACCGGCGAGTCCTTCGGATACCTGTTCCAGGCGGTGACGGGCAGCCAGTCGATCGCGGCGCGAATCGCCGACGTATCCGACAAGGTGTCGCGCGCGTACGTCGGCCTGATGTTCCGCGACGGGACCGCCTCCTCCCTGTCGCGCATGGTCGCCTACGCGGGGATCACCGTCGCCGGCGATGGCACCTTGCAGTTCCACCGGCGCGAAACGGCCGGCGCTGCGCGCACCCTGGGCGCCCAGATCATGGGAATCACCCTGCCCATCTGGCTGCGCCTCGACCGCGTGGACACCGGCATCACCAACGACTACATCGCCTATTACTCGGCCACCGGCACGACCTGGACCAGGCTGGACACGGCAACCTTCGCGCTGGCGAATCCGGCAGTGGGCGGCGTGGCGGTGACCAGCGGGACCAGGACATCCATCAACATCGCCACGGTGACCGACCTGACCCTTCAGGCGGGCACTCCGTCCGTCGACGGTGGACCGCCCGACGCCGCCGCCGACGCAGGGGCCGCCGACGCCAGCGGCGACGGGGGCTAGCGCGCTCGGTCCTACTGGAGTAGCGCAGGCAGGGAGATCAGGGTCGAGGCGACAAAGGCGTCCAGGTCGCTGGCTGCGGCCGACGCCAGGGGATGGCCGGTCTCGCGGTAGCAACGCCAGCGGCGTTCGAGGAAACGCTGGGTCCACACCAGCCGGTGCTCGAGGGCGGCGAAGGTCGCTGCACAGCGTGTCTTCCACAGCGCGCTGCCGTCTAGGAGATCCTCCAGGGCGCGGAGCCGGTGCACGTCCACCATGTTCACCGCGAACGGCGTGGCGAGGGCGTCGGCCAGCGCCACGGTCACGGCCGGGTCAGCAGTCTTTCGCCCGACCTGCACCACCGTTTTGAGCAGCGTGACCGTCAGGAACCGGCTGGCGAACGGGCGTTCGCGGAGGTGTCGGGTCACGTCGATGAGCGGCGCGACCGCCTCCTGGTGCTGCCCGCGCCGCACCCGCTCCAGCGCCACGGCGAAGGCTCGCTCCGCCGGCCAGAGCTGCCACAACGGCCCCTCCAGGTTCTCGGGCGACGACGTGGTGTAGCCAGCGGCCAGCATCTCCGCGGGGCTGGTGGGCGGGCGATCCTGTTGCCGCCAGAGAGCAGCGACATCGGCGAAACGTCCGGCGCGGAAGGCGGCCACCGCCTGGCTGCGCGCCACGGCCGCCGGATCCCGGGTGGCCGCCTCGGGTAAGGCCTCACCGGGACGCCCGTCGTACTCCACCAGGAACTCGTGTAGCAGTTCGGCGGTGCGCACCGGATCGATCCCGGCCAGTGGTTGCTCCGGGGCCAGGGTGCGGCCGAGCCGCAGGAGATCCCGGCTCAGCTCGCTGGATCCCGTCTTTCCGACGGTGCGAGCCAGGCCGAATTCCAGCACGTTCAGGTCGTCGGTGTTCACGAGCGCCGCGGATTTCTCGGCGATCAGTCTGGCCAGGCGGCCGCCTCCAGCGCGATGGGCGAAGATCCCTTCGAGCTCCAGTGCGCCCCAGCTGTCGAGGAAACCGGCGCGGAAGGGTGGTTCCGCCAGCCGGGCCCGCAGCCGTGAAGGGTCGAACCGGGGAGGGGCGTCGGAGGCCAGCAGGAACAGGTCGTGGAAGCGGCCGAACCAGATCTCGACGTGGGGGAAGACGGTGTGGAGTGTCGCCAGTGTGGAGCCGAGCCCCGAGGCGTCGATCTCGTAGGCCTGGAGCCACTGCAGGAAGAACCCGCCCGGCCGTAGCCGTGCCGCCGCGGCTTCGAAGAACTCGCGTGTGTACAGGCTGGCGATCCCAGCGCGGTAGGGGTTCGACGGCTCCGAGACGATGATGTCGTAACGATCACGGCCGACGAGGAGATGCTCGCGTGCATCCCCGGTGTGCACCACCACCTTGCGGTTGTCGAGCACCCGCTCGTTCACGGCCGCGCACAGCGTCGCGACGCGCAGGATGGCCGGTTCCAGCTCGACCACGTCCACCCGGTCGATGGTGGGCACCGCGCCGAGCCAGCCGGCGGTGCTACCTGTGCCGAGGCCGATCACCAGGGCGCGCCGGGGCTCCGGGTGCAAGAACGCAGGCAGGAGGCCGCTGCCGATTTGGGTGGGGGCGTCGGCCAGAGCGTTCCCGTCGGCCTTGCCGTTCACGTAGAAGGTGACGCCGTCGTCGCCGTTGATGCCGACGCTGCTTTCGCGACCCTCGAACTCGTGGAGGAAGCCCGCCTGGATCTGGTGCCTCCAGGCCCGGACGGCATTCACCGTCCCCTGTGTGGGGAAGCCGGAGCGGCCCGCCCCGATCCCTCCGTGCCGCCAGACCGCGCTCGGTCCTGGCGCCAGCATCAGCAATGTCACGCCCAGCGCTGCAACCGCCACGGGCAGGACGCGCTTTCCGATCCTGATGGCGGACAGCAGGGCCACCCCCGCCAGCACCCAGACGACGGAGCGCCAGCACCGCAGCGCCCCGAGAACGGGCAACAGCACGAAGCCTCCGGCCAGCGAACCGACCAGGCAGCCGCAGGTGTTGGTGACGTAGGCGAACCCGACGTGCTTGCCGAGCTGGGACGATCCGCTGCCGAGCAGCGTGATGAACAGGGGAAACTGGAAGCCGGCCACCAACGCGCCGGGCCCGACCACCAGCGCCGTGACCAGCGCCCATCCCGCCACCTGCCCGTCGAAGCCGAGGTAGGCGCCACGGCGGAGCACTTCGGCCAGGACCGCCAGGTGATCGCCGATGACGAAGGGGAGGCCGAGGAGGAAGGCCTCCAGCAGGCAGGTGACGGCGAAGGTGGTGAAGGTGCAGGGCGCCCTGCGCCGCCACCAGGAGAATCCGAGGCCGCCGAGTCCGATCCCGAGAAGCGCCACGGCGAGGATGATCCCGAAGGTGTAGGTCGAACCGCCGAGGAGCGGCGAGAGCATCCGGTACCAGATCAGCTCCATGAAGAAGAAGCAGAAGCCGCTGGCGAACGCGGCAGCACCGACCAGGGCCGTGGGGACGATCTCCCCGGGCACGGGCGCCGTGGGTGTATGGATGGTGCGTCCGTCGAGGCGCCGGCCGAGGGCGTTGGCGCTCACTGCCACCAGCAGGTTCATGCAGGCCATCGCCCAGATCGTCGCCCGTGTCCCCAGCGTCTCGAACAGCAGGAAGGTCGGCAGCAGGCAGCCGATCACGGCGCCGAGCGTGTTCGTGCCGTACAGGAGCGCTGCGCGGTGCCGGTCACCTTCGGTCTCGACTGCCTTGGCGATGGCCGGCAGCGTGCCCCCCATCAGGAACGCGGGGCCGCCCATCACCAGCAGGCTCAAGGAGAGGCGCAGGAGGGTGCCGCCTCCGGTGCCGAGCGCCGGCGTGCCCCCCAGCCCCACGTAGATCATGCGAATGAGGTCGAGCACGAACGGGATTACGGCGGCGCTCACCCCGATGGCCGCCTCGATGATGGCAAAAAGGCGCAGAGGGTTGTCGGAGCGATCAGCCCGGCGCCCGAGGACGATGGCGCCGAACCCCAGCCCGGCCGAGAAAGCGGCCAGCACCGTGGCCGACGCCGCCGTGGAGAAGCCGAAGACCAGCTTCAGCTCTCGCATCCAGGCCATCTCGTAGGTCAGCGCGCACGCGCCCGAGAGGAAGACGAGAGGCAGCGCCGGGAGAAAACGAGCGCGGCCTTTCATGCTCGCCCGGGGACGATAACACGGGTCAAAGAACGACGGCGCAGGGCTAGCGCACCTCGAGGTCGTACGGCATCCGGGCCTGCAGGCCGCTCGAGGGACCCGTGACCATCGGCGCAAGCAGGCGGACCGCGGCGCGTCCATGCTGCTCGAGGATCGGCAGCGGACCGGCATGCTGGCGCAGCAGGGTCTCGACGAGGTTGGGCGGGGCCTTGGGCAGCACCACGATCTCGGGAAGGTTGCCCGGGCCGCGCGGCACCCCACCCCGCCGAGCCGCCTCGTCGAGCGCGGGGGCGAAGCCGCCCAGCTCGTCCACCAGCTTCAGGTCCTGCGCCTGCGAGCCGGTGTAGATGCGACCGCGGCCCAGCTCGTCCGCGCGGGTTGCGGTCACCCCACGGCCACTCGCCACCGTATCCACGAATCGCTGGTACATCTGCTTGATCTGATCCTGGACCTTGGCGCGCTCCTCCCCGGTCCAGGGCCGGTCTGCGGTGAACAGGTCGGCGCTCTCGCCGCGTTTGTAGGTCTCGGTGCCGAGGCCCAGCTTCTCCATCAGGAGGTGGGCATCCACCTTGAACGCGAAGATTCCGATCGAGCCCGTGGTGGTGCCGGCAGAGGCAAAGATCCGGTCGCTCGGCGCCGCCACGTAGTAGCCACCCGACGCGGCCACATCGCCCATCGACACGATGACCGGCTTGCCAGCCTTGCGTACGCGGGCGACGGCCCGCGCGATCCGATCGGACGCCAGCGCCGAGCCTCCCGGGCTGTTCACGCGCAGCACCACCGCGCGGATCGAGCCGTCGCCGCGGATCTGCTCCAGCGATTCCACGACCCGTTCGGCCGAGGTCAGCTCGCCGGAGAACAGGCCGCCCTCCGGCTGGTCGACGATGGTGCCGTCGACCAGCACGACAGCCACGCGCGACGGAGACCACAGGCGACTGTCTCGCCGCTCGAAGGACTCGCGAATGGGCCAGCGGTGGCCAGTCACCTGCGCCAGCGCCGCGTCCAGATCCTTGTCGTCGGTCAGCACGTCGACGAGGCCGGCTTTCTTCGCCTCCTCCGAGCTGAAGAGCGCGCGATCCACCAGCGGGCGCAGGACCTCCGGCGTCAGACCGCTACGGGTCTTTGCCACGTCCTCGAGCAGCCGCCGGAAGTGGTCGTCGAGGAGCGCGTTCCGGTTCTGCTTCACCGGTTCGGACTGTTCGGTCATCACGAACGGTTCCATCGCGCCCTTGTACTCGGCGATGCGGACCAGCTCGACCTGCACGCCCAGACGATCGAGCGCGCTCTTGTAGAAGGTCACCGTCTGCGACAGGCCGGTCAGCATCAGGCTGCCCGCCGGGTGCATCAACACGCGATCGCAGGCGCTGGCCAGGTAGTAGCCGCGCGTGGAGGCGTCCGAGAAGTAGGCGAACACCGGCTTGCGCCGGCGCAGCTCGGCGATGAGAGCGCGTAGCTCCTGCACGCGCGCGAGGCCCAGGTCCAAGCCCCGCAGGTCCAGGAGCACCGCGCCGACCGTGGCGTCGTCGGCAAGCGCGCGCAGGCGGAGGATCGTGCCGATGAAGGCAGCGTCGCGCTCGAGGCCGACGAGCTTCACCCGCTCGATGTGACGGGTCGGCACCAGCGTGGGCCGGCGCGCCGGAAAGCCGCGCAGGGCGACGCTGCCGCCGCGACCGACGCCTTGCCCCTCGTCGACGCGCCAGCTTTGCACCTGCGCCACGGTCAGGCCCACCGACTCGAACTGCAGATCCAGGCCGAACATAGCCCGCCAATCAGCCGCCGCTCCGACCACCGCCCGCCTGTCGCGAGGTGTGTCCAGCTCGCCGAACACGGCCAGCCCCGGCACCAGACGCCCCGACAACCGCCCCCGGGGCCGTACGGGCTGATCGGCGCCCTGCTCGATGCGCGCACCGATGCCCACCTCGAGGCGATCGGTGCCGAGCGGCCGCAGCGCCAGCTCGCCTTCCCACTCGCGCGGCAGGCGGTCGACGTCACCGCTGGCACGCGGCCGGCCCACGTCGCGGGCCACGAGGCCCAGCGCCAGCATCGGATGCAGGCGCATCCCCAGGCCGACGGTGACGCTGTCGTCTCCGCCGTAGCGCTCGCCGAAGAGGTGCTCCCACCCGAACCCCAGCCCCACGTTGCGGCCCAGGCGCAGGCCCCATCCGAGCTGCAGCTTCTGGTACGCGCCCGGCTCGTCGGGGAGTGTGGGCCGCAGCCAGTGGAAACCGGCGGCGAGCGAGCTGCCGAAGATCGGCAATGACAGGAGCGCGGCCGTCCCGCGGCCCGCGCGCGGGGTGTTGGCGCTCCACCCGTCGGCGACCAGCGCCCAGCTCCCGCCGCCTATCAGGCCCAGCTGGCCGGGGTTCAGCTCCAGCGCGGTGGCGTCGGCGTCGCCGGCCAGCCGGCCGTCGGGCACGAGGACGCCGCGGAAGGGAGAGGCGCGCAACTCATCGGCCAGGGCGGAGCCGGGCGCGGCCGCCAGGATGATCGCGACCGACACAGGGATGAGGCGCATGCGTCATCTTTACCAGCGCAGGAGCCGGCGAGCGAGCGACCAGTACGTCCGGAGAACAGGGTTGCCGACGTTGGTCAACAGCCAGGGGCTGACGGCGGGGAAGATCACCTCGCCGGTGAACAGTGCCGTCACCTCGCGATCGGAGACCGTGCGTAGCGCCTGCACCCGCCGCCGCGCGCGCGCGAGCTGCCGCCAGTGGCGCGGGTCGAGGACGTAGCCGTACGCTCGCGCCTTGTCCTTCGCCCAGCCGCTGCGCAGAGCGAACAGCCAGAGCCCCGACTCCATGGCCACGAAGGCGGGAAACGTCAGCGCCAGGGTCGGCAGCCGGTAGCAGCGGGCCAGCACCAGTAGCCGGTTGCGCTCCATCAGGTACAGCTTGCGCGTCGAGCGCGAGAACTCGTACTTGTGCCCGACGCGCGACAGAGGGGCAACCACCACCCGGAAGCCCGCCAGCCGCGCCCGCCAGGAGATCTCCAGGTCCTCGTGGTAGGCGAACAGCTCGTCGTCCAAAAGGCCGATGATCTTCAGGATCGCAAGGCGCATGAGCACCCCGGCGCCGCTGGCACAGGCAATGTCGTGCATCTGCCGGCTGGCCTGTGCGAGCGGCATGCCGTCGCCCGCGGCATAGCCGAACCCGAGATAGTGGATGGCGTTGCCCCAGGTGTTCACCACGTCGCCGCCCGGCAACCGCAAGAGCAGACTCTGCACGAGCGCGATCCGCTCGTCGGTCCCGGCCGCAGCGCAAGCCTCGAGGAGAAAGTCGCGTTCGACCTCGGTGTCCGGGTTCAAGAGGTAGACGAACTCGTCGCCGTCGGCCATCGCCCGCTCGATGGCCTGGTTGTTGCCGCCCGAGTAGCCGCGGTTCCCGGTGTTGGCAATGAACAGGACGGGCAATCCGCCGCGCGTGCAGTCCCCGGTGATGACCTCGCGCCTTATCAGGTCGGCGGTGCCGTCGGTCGACGCGTTGTCGACGAGGATCAACCTCGTCCCGGGCGGCAGGGCGGCGCGTTCGAGGGCGCGCACACAATCGGCCACGTAGCCCCTGTGGTTGTAGGCGACGACGACGACGGAGACCCGGCCCATCAGGCTCGGGGCCGCTTGTCGTCGTCACTGCCGGGCGGCGCGTCCAGATCCCTGAGCGCAGCCGCGCGTACGACACGGGTGATCTGCCGCTCCAGATCCTCGATCTTCCCGAGCATCCGGAACAGCAGATAGAACAGCAGCGCCAGGGCCAGGTAGATGACCACGTCGGCGCCGCGGCCCACGCCGAGCACGCGGGCAATGGTGCTGGTCGTCTCGGGCTGGACCACCACGAAGATGACGCCCGCCCAGAAGGCCACCCAGACCATCAGGTGCGGGACCGGCATCCCGCCGCGCCGGAAGCTGAGGAACACGCGCGACAGCGCGAAGAGCGCGAAGCAGATCAACAGGACCTGGATCTTGTGCATGGCCAGTCCCTACCCGATGAACCGCCGGATGATCAGCTTGGCCGCCGTTTTCACGCCGACGAGGAAGCTCTGCCCCTTGGACATCGAGTACGCGGTGTAGATGGCCGGGATCGGGATCTCCGCCACGCGCCAGCGTCGGTCGCGGATCTCCTTGATGAACTCGGAGGAGACCTCCATGCCGTTGGTGCGCAGGTCGATTTTTTCGGCCGCGCTCCGCGACAGGCCGCGCAACCCGCTCTGGCTGTCGCTGACCCAGACCCCGAAGAGCATGTACGTCAAGAGGTTGCCGATACCGTTGAACAGCACGCGGCGGATGGGCATCTTGCCTTCGCCGTCGCCCTGGCCGCGCAGCATGCGCGAGCCGATCACGAAGTCGATGTCGCCCCCGGCCAGGCGCTCGAAGACACGGCCGGCGTCGACGGCCCGGTGTTGCCCGTCGGCGTCCATGGTGACTATCGAATCAGCGCCCAGCTTCAGCGCCGCTGCGATGCCGGTGCCGAGCGCGCCCCCGAGACCCCGGTTCACCGCGTGGCGGACCACGACGGCGCCGGCGTCACGCGCCAGTTCGGCGGTGCGGTCCCGCGAGCCGTCGTCCACCACCAGCACCACGTCCGCCGAGCGCACAGCGTCCCGGACCACCTGCGCAACGGTGGTCTCCTCGTTGTACGCAGGGATGACGATGACGTTCTTGCCCATGCCCGGAAGACGGCAAACGAGGTATACCACCATCGATGAAGCTTTCGCTTCTTGCAGCCCTGCTGATGGCCGCTGCCCCCTGGCTGGGCGAGGAGATGCCGCTGCCCCTGGCGGTTCGCACGCCGACGGACCTTGCCGTCAAGGCCGTGGCCGAGCGCCAGTACCTGATCTTCAACCTGATCGCCGGCGGCAAGATGGCCTGGGACAAGGGAGATTTCACGACCGCGGCTGGCAAGTGGGAGTCGCTGCTCAAGCTCCCGAACCTGGACCCCGACATCGATCGCGCGATCCGCCCCCTGGCCACCCAGGCGCGCGCCAAGGCCGGGGGTGCGTCCTCGCTACCGGCGGCGCCGGTGACGGCACCGGTCGCGCCTGTCTCGACCGCCTCCGCCGCGTCGACGAAGGCCAGCGTCTCGGGCACGGCCCTGGCAGGAGCCGTGGTCTGGTTGAAGCGCACCGATGGCCGGACGCCGCGCCCGTCCGCCGGCAACAAGTCGATGAACCAGTCCAACAAGACCTTCGTGCCCCACGTCCTGCCGGTCACGGTGGGCAGCAAGGTCGCCTTCAAGAACGAGGACGTGATCTTTCACAACGTGTTCTCGCTGAGCCGTCCCAACGACTTCGACGCCGGCCTCTACAAGGCGGGCAACTCGTACACCCGCACCTTCAACACGCCAGGGCCGGTGCAGATCCTCTGTAACATCCACGCGACGATGATCGGCTACGTGGTGGTGGTGGACACCCCCTACTACGCGCAAGCCGACGGTTCGGGCTCCTTCACGATCCGCGGCGTGCCTCCTGGCGACTACAACCTGGAAGCCTGGCACGAGAGCGCCTCCGACGTGGCGCGCGCGAAGGTCTCGGTGGGGACGGACGGAGCCCGGGTGATCGTGCGGATGGCGGGTGATCGCCGGCCGCCGACGCACGTGCCCGACAAGTACGGCAAGCCCCGCCAGGCCCAGCTTGGGTATTGACCTCCTCGTCGTGGCCGCGTGGGCGCCCGAACTGGAGAGTCTGGGACGACGGCTCCCGACGCGCATCGTCGGTGTGGGACTGGTCGAGGCGGCGGCGGGTGCGGCGCGCGCCCTTGCCGAAATGCGCCCCACAGCGGTGGTGTTGATCGGGACCGCGGGCCGATTCTCGTCGGCGAAACCGCAACTCGGCGACGTCGTGGTGGCGCGCCGGATCCACCTGGCGTCCAGCGCCGTGAAACGAGGCGACGCCTACTGGCCGGCGCCGCTGCCCACCACCCTCGAGACCGACGCGCGGCTGCGCCGTGGTCTGCGGCTGCCCTCGGTCGACGTCCGCTGCCCGCTGGCGATCTCGAAGCGCGCCTCACGCGGGACCGACGTCGAGAACCTGGAGGCGTTCGCCGTCGGTCGTGCCGCCGCAGCGGCCAGGATCCCTTTCGCCTGCGTCCTCGGTGTCGCCAACGACGTCGGCCCCGGCGGCCACCGCCAGTGGAAGACACACGCCGCCGATGCCGCGGCCGCAGCCTGCGAGGCCGTGCTCAGGGCGCCCAGTCGATGATCAGCGTCGACGGCAAGAATCCCGCTGCGCGCCCGCGCTGGTAGAGCACCTCGAGCGCCGCCTTCACGTCGGGGGCCATCTGCCTCGTGTCCTCGTTGGCGTACATGCCGAGGTAACGGTCCAGCAACGCCGTCTGCGCGAGCGCGGCGTCGCCACGGTCCTCGCCCACGAGAGCCGCGATCACCTCGTCGCGGTGGCCGAGCGCGAATGCGATCGCATCGCGCAGCACCGCCGACACCTTCGCCACCTGCTCGGGGCCGAGTGCCCTGCGGATGACGTTCACCCCGAGCGGCAGCGGCAGGCCGGTCTGGGTCTGCCACCACTCGCCGAGTTCGGCGACGCGCACGAAGCCACGCTGCTCGTACAGCAGGCGGCCCTCGTGGATCAGGAGCGCCGCGTCGACCTCGCCGGCGTCGAGGGCGTCGAACACCCGCGTGAACGGCGCTATCGGCACCACCACCGGCTCGAACGCCGGCTGCATGAGGCGCAGCACGAGGAACGCGGTCGTCGAGAGCCCCGGCACCCCCACCCGCTTGCCGGCCAGATCCGCCAGCGTCATGGGCCGCGGCGCCACCACCACGGGCCCGAAGTTGCGACCCACCGAGGCACCGTGGGGAAGCAACAGGTACTGCGACGCCACCTGCGGATACGCGCCCGCCGAGATGGCGATGACGTCCGCGCCGCCAGCGACCGCCAGCGCGTTCAACTCGGCGGTGTCGCCACGCCGGTGCAAGAAGGTCAGCCCGCGCGTATCGATGCGGTCGGTCCGCAGCGCGTGGAACATGAACGCGTCGTCGGCGTCGACCGAGTAGGCAAGCCGGATCAGCATGGGTCGCGTGTTACTTTAGCGCAGGTGTCTGCCCGGATTCCCGCCATAGACTGGCTGCGCGGCCTGGCGGTTGTGCTGATGATCCAGGCGCACGGGTTCGATTCGTGGCTGACGCCAGCAGCGAAGACGGGCGCGGGGTACGCGGTCATCAGGCACCTCTCGGGGCTGCCGTCTCGATTGTTTCTTCTGCTGGCGGGCGTCTCGGTGGCGATCCGCTGGGAGGCGCAGCTGGCGAAGGGAGGCACCGATCTGCGGCGGCCAGTGGCCATCCGCGGCCTGCAGATCGTCGGTCTGGCGTACCTGTTCCGCTTCCAGGAGCACGCGCTCGCCGGTTTTCGCGGCGACTGGACCAACCTCATCCGCGTCGACATCCTGAACGCCATCGGCGCATCGCTCTTGCTGGTGGCGCTGGTAGCGACGCCCCGCCACGGGCGTCCAGCGATCGTGCCCACCCTGCTCGTCGCTGGCGCGCTGGTGATCTTCGGCCCCATCGTCGGCCCGGCCCACTTCCCCACCTGGCTGCCGTCCGCCCTGACCTCGTACATCGGTGGACAGCGTCCGATGTCCTGGTTCCCGCTGTTCCCGTGGGGCGCCTGGGCACTGCTGGGCGTCGCGCTCGGACATCTGTGGATGCGGCAGCGCCACCGGCAGGCACGCTGTTTCCTGCTCACCGGCACGGTGGGACTGGCGATGACCGGGTCGGTGATCGCCGTCCGCGCCATCGATCCGCAGATCATCAGCTACCCGTCGGAGCTGGTGCAGCAGATGGGCCCTGGCTCATTTTTCTACCGTCTGGGGTTGATCGGCGCGCTGGCGGCGCTCTCGTGGGCGGTCACGCTCCGGCCGACCGAGCGGTTCTCGCCGATGCGTCAGCTCGGGCAGACCTCGCTGCTCATCTACTGGATCCACGTCGACATCTGCTACGGCTACCTGACGCGCCCGATCCAGCACCAGCTGGGAATTCCCGCCGCGACGGTCTGGATCCTCGCTCTTTGCCTGCTGATGCTGGGCGTATCGTGGGCGAAGACCCGATACTGGCGCCGCAGGGTGCGGGCATGAACCTGCTGACGGAGATCTTCCTGGAGGTCGCTCGCAAGGTGGACGGCGCCGCGCTGATCGGCCCCGTGGCTCCTGGCCCGATGCACGTGCTGGCCGTCGGCAAGGTGTCGTTCCCGATGTTCGAGGGTCTCATCGCCAGGGTGGGCGCCGATGCGGTGACCGAGGCGCTGCTGATCGCCCCTCGGAGCCGCTTTCCCGAGGAGCCGCGCCTGCCGAAGTCGGCCCGCGCTCTCGTCTCGGACCACCCCGAGCCGTCGGAGCGGAGCGTGGCCGCCGGCGTGGCCGCGCGGGCGTTCGTCGAGCGCCTCGGCCCCGGGCAGCGCCTGCTGGTGTTGCTGTCCGGCGGTGGCTCGTCGCTGATGACGGCGCCTGCCGACGGGCTCACGCTGGCCGACAAGCGGGTGACCGTGAAAGCCGTGGCCCGCGCTGGCGCCACCATCGCGGAGCTGAACGCCGTCCGCAAGCACCTGTCGGCGGTGAAGGGAGGACGACTGGCGCTGGCCACCCGCGCGCCCACGCAGGTGCTGGCGCTGTCCGACGTCGTCGGCAACGAACCGGGCACCATCGCCTCGGGGCCGTTCTCGCCGGACCCGACCACCTTCGCCGAGGCGTTGGCGCTGGTCGATCGTCTGGCGCCAGACGCTCCGGCACGAGCGCACCTGCAGCGTGGCGCCGCCGGAGCCATCCCGGAAACCCCGAAACCAGGCGACGCCCGCCTTGCCCACGTCGAGTACGAGATCATCGCTGGCCCCGAACGGGTCACCGAGGAAGCGCGCCACCGCGTCCTGGCCGCGGGGCTGACCGCCGGCGTGCTGTCGATGAACACCGAAGAGGACGTCCCCTCCCTCGCCGCCGCCTACGTCGAGCGCGCCCTGCACGAGGCCGACGGCGGAGGCCCCGACCGGGTCCTCGTGGGCAACGGCGAGCCGAGCATCGTCGTCACCGGCGACGGCCGCGGCGGGCGCGCGACGCACCTGGCCCTGCTGGTCGCCCGCGGCATCGCCGGGCGCACCGGCCTGTCGTTCCTGGCCGCGGGCACCGACGACCGCGACGGCAACAGCGGCGCCTCGGGTGCCGTCGTCGACGGCACCACATGGCAGCGCGCCGTGGACGCCGGGCTGGACCCCGCCGGAGCGCTCGAGCGCTGCGACAGCGCCCGCCCTCTCGACGCGCTCGGCTGTCTGGTCAGGGGCCCAGGCACCTCCAACCTGCTCGATCTGCATCTCCTGGCCGTGACGCGCGCCGGATAAGTTGCCGAATCGCCATCCGCTGAATAATCTGCTCAGGTGCGCCGATCGACGCTGCTGCTGGGTTTGGCCATCGGCTTCCTGCTCCCTTCGCTTGCCGACGCCAAGCCGCGGCGGCCCGTCAAGCGCAAGGTGATCCACAAGGTGGTCCACGAAAAGCGCGTACCCGCCACCAAGGGAAACCTGCCCAACGTGCAGGCGCTCGCGGCGCTGGTGATGGATCTCGACAGCGGCCACGAGGTGTACACGCGCAGGCCCGATCAGCCACGCGCCATCGCCTCCATCTCGAAGCTGGCCGCGGCGCTGGTGATCGCCGATCGGGGGCTCGACCTCGACGGCCTGACGACGATGAAGAAGATAGACATCGAGGTCGCCAAGGGTGGCGCCCCGTCCCGCCTGCCCGAAGGCATGACGCTGTCGAACCGCGATCTGCTGCACGCAGGCCTGCTCGGCTCGGACAACCGCGCCGTGTCGGCGCTGGGCCGTGCCGTGGGCCTCAACACCACCCAGTTCGCCGAGGCGATGAACCGGAAGGTCGCGCAGCTGGGCCTGCGGCAGACCCGGTTCCGCGAACCGACCGGCCTGTCGCCCGAGAACGTCTCCACGCCGCGCGAGACGATCCAGCTTCTGCGCGCGGCGATGGCGCATCCCCTGCTGGGTCCGGTCCTGCGCAAGGTGGAGTACGACGCCCACCCGGTGTCGCGACCGCCGATCCGGTACGTGAACACACACCGCCCCGCCCACCGCGGAAATACCTTCGTCATGGGCGGCAAGACGGGCTTCAACGACGCCGCCCGCTACTGCCTGGTCCTCGCCGCCAAGGTCGATGGACGCAGCTACGGCATGGCGTTCCTGGGCACCGAAGGAAAGCTGACCCGGTTCGGCGACGTCGCCCGCGTGGCCGACTGGCTGGTGGCGCACAAGCCGGTGAAAGCGGCGGTCCCGACCCCGGCGCTCGCGGCCCCTACCCCGGACGCTGGAGCCGGCGCCCTCCTGCCCGCCGTCGTGACCGTACAGCCCTCGACGCCCTAGGTCGTGTTACGATGCCAACCGAAGCTGGTATTCCGCCAACCCCGTTGACAATCCCGGCGCGTTCGACCTGAGGTTTCAGGGAGTTACGTTCCGGCCCAGCGCTTGCTGGTGTGTCCTGCAGGAGGTCCCGATGACTGGTCGTTCTCTTCGTCTCTCCTTCGTCGCGCTCGCCGGAGCCGTCGCCCTGGGGTGCAACGCGCACTCGCTGCAGGCGCCGAACCCGATGCCGCAGCAGGAGACCGACCAGTATTACGAGGTCAATCCGAACCGGAAGGTCGACATCCTCGTCATGGTCGACAACTCGCCGTCGATGAACGAGGAGCAGGTGAACCTGGCCAAGAACTTTCCGGAGTTCATGAAGCAACTCCAGATGATCCCGGGCGGCCTGCCTGACGTGCACGTCGGCGTCATCTCCAGCGACCTCGGCGCAGGTCCGACGCCGCTGCTGGGTAACTGCAGCACCGTCGCCGGCGATCGCGCCCTCCTGAGCGCGGCCCCCAAAATGACGGCCGGCTGCGGCCTGAACGCCGGGAAGCGATGGATCGAAGCTGCGGCGGATCCCGCGGATATCAGGCTCATCAAGGGCAATTACATGGGAGACCTTTCCTCGGTCTTCAGTTGCATGGCCAAACTAGGCGTCGGCGGTTGCGGTTTCGAGCATCAGCTCCAGGCCACCCGGGTCGCGCTGTACGGGGCCTACTACGGCGGGCTGGCGGCGGACAAGCGGCCCGCCGGCTCGGACGTTTTCCCGCTGGCGAACGGGATGGGCGGTGGCGCCGATGGCAAGGGGGGATTCCTCCGCGACGACGCCATCCTGGCAATCATCTTCCTGACCGATGAAGACGATTGCTCGGGCTACGCCGACCCCAAGGAACCCAAGTCGGGGCTGTACAGCGAGGACCGCCCGGGCGAGACGAACAGCTTGCGGTGCGCCGTGTTCGGCCATCACTGCGGCGGCGCCATGCCGGATCCGAAGGACGGCTACACCAAGCCCCTGGCCGACTGCGTTCCCTCGAACGAAAGAGGCCGGCTCATCCCCGTCCCCGAGATGGTGCAGTCCATCAAGGCGCTCAAGCGCCGTCCCGATCAGCAGATCATCGTGTCTGGCCTCATCGGCTGGAACAGCGCCCAGAACGCCCAGTACAAGTACAACAACATCAACGCGGGGAGCATGCAGATGCCACGCCTCCAGGTCGACTTCACGCCGATCTGCAAGACCACCAACCTGGGCGAGGCAGCCGCCGGCATCAGGATGAAGGCGTTCCTGGATGCGTTCGGCGCCAACGGTTCCTTCTATCCGATCTGCCAGGAGGACCTGGTCGAGCCGATCCGCCAGATCGGCGCCAAGCTGGCGGCAAAGCTGACCAGCACCTGCATCGCCTCGGCCCTGGTCAACAGGAGTCCCGACGGGACGGCGATCGCTCCCGAGTGCAAGGTGACCGAGCGGCGACCGGACCCGGCGAATCCGGCAGTGGTGAATGACGTGGTCCTGCCGAGTTGCGATTCGGGTGTCACCCCCTCCAACACCACGCCCTGCTGGAAGCTGATCCCGGACAGCGGCTGCGAAAACTCGGGCGTCAAGATCGAGGTCCTGCCGGCCACCTACAAGCCCCCCATCGGCAGCGAGCGCGTGGTCAAATGCCTGACCTGCCCCGACGGGAACAACGATCGCTGCAAGAAGTAGCGGCTCAGCTCTCGGGCGGAGGCCGGTCCGTCTTGGGGACGGCGTTGGCGAAGCGTTCGGCGAAATGCTCGCCGGACTTCGCCTGCGCCAGGTCCAGCTCGAAGTCCGGCGTCGCCTGCGGCCGCAGCTTTCTCAGGAGCTCGTCGGATTCGCGCCCCGAGAGGCCCGCAGCCGAGAAGGCTTCCTTGCTGATGGTGGCCGACGACGAAGCCAGGCCGCCGGCGCCGTCGGGCGCTAGCACGCCCCTCAACACCTGCAGCTCCATGCGCGACAGCTGCGCCCCGCAGACGTCGTAGTCGATCCACGCCTCGTAGCTGAGCGGCGCCACCCGTTTGAGCATGCCGGCCATGATCCGGCCGAACTCCTGGATCTCCCACTGCGCGTGCGCATCCACCCGCAGCGTCAGGAAGTGCAACAGGTTGTGCAGATCGATCTTCCAGTACCACTGCGTGTACGTCGACAGCGGCAGATCGATCCGCGCGAGCTCACGCGCGATCTGGTGGCTGGTCATCCACTCGTATCCCTCGGTGGCATGGAGGCGCACGGTCCGCAGGCGGCGGAGCGCCTCGGCGTACTCGGCCGCGCCGACCACCTCGCCGCTGCGCCCTTGATTGTTGGCCTTGCTCTGCGTCTGCAGCTGCTCCGCCGACGGCTCGTAGAACAGCATCGGGATCAGCGAGTAGCGCCCGCTGTACTCGTTGACCGACGCCGTGCGGTGGCGGATCCATTGCCGCGCCACGAACACCGGCATGCAACAGTGGAACTTCAACTCGACCATCTCGCTGGGCGTGGTGTGCTTGTGACGGCGCAGATAGCGGATGAGGCCGCGCGTCAGGTTCTGCTTGCGCGTGCCGTAGCCGTAGCTGACGCGGGCGGCGCGCTCGATGTCCTCGTCGGTCCCCATGTAGTCGACCAGGGAAACAAAACCGTGGTCGAGCACCGGGAAGTACAGGCCCAGGATCTCCTCCGCACCTGGGCTCGTGGGACGCCGGGTCTCGCTCATGCCTCCAACCCCTTGCCGCCCGACTCGACGAAGGCGCCCATCTGCCGGAATTTGTCGTAGCGGAGCGCCTTGAGGCGATCGGGCGGTAGCACGCGCAGCTCGGACAGATGACGCCGCAAAGAGGTCTCGAGGTTGCGCGCGGTCACCTCGTGATCGCGGTGGGCGCCGCCGGCCGCCTCGGGCACCACCTCGTCGATGATTCCCAGACGCTTCAGATCCGGGGCGGTCATCTTCATCGCCGCAGCGGCCTCCGCCTTCTTGTCGTCGTCGCGCCAGAGGATCGAGGCGCAGCCCTCGGGCGAGATCACCGAGTAGGTCGCGTACTCGAGCATCAGGATGCGATCGGCCACGCCGATGGCCAGGGCTCCGCCCGAGCCGCCCTCGCCTATCACCGTGCAGATGATCGGGACCGGCAGCCCGGCCATCACCTCGAGGTTCTTGGCGATCGCCTCGGACTGGCCCCGCTCCTCGGCGTCGACGCCGGGGTAGGCGCCGGGCGTATCGACGAAGCAGAAGATCGGGCGGTTGAAACGCCCGGCCAGTTCCATCAGTCGCTGCGCTTTTCGGTAGCCCTCGGGCTTGGGCATGCCGAAGTTGCGGGCCACGTTCTCCTTGGTGGTGCGCCCCTTCTGATGGCCGATGCACATCACCGCCATCCCGTCGAAGGTGCCAAAACCACAGACGATGGCGGCGTCGTCCCCGAAACGGCGATCGCCGTGCAGCTCGACGAAGTCCGTGCACAGGAGCGAGAGGTAGTCGAGGGTGTAGGGCCGCCCGGCGTGGCGCGACAGCAACACCTTCTGCCACGGGGTGAGGTCGGCGAAGATCTCCTGCTGCAACTCGTGCACCCGGCTCTCGAGCATCTGGATCTCGCGCTGGAGATCGCCCGAGCTCTGGGCGAACTGGCGGAGCTCGGCGATCTTGCGTTCGAGCTCGACGACCGGCCGCTCGAACTCGAGCACCGGCGGCTCGCTGGCTCCTTCTCTAGCCATGAGGATGTCGGGCGATAGTACACCACCGGGCGATCTGGGAGGCCAGCGACTCGGGGTCGGGCGCGGCTGCGAGACGCGTCGCCGCCGGCTGCTTGCGGAACCAGGTCCGCTGCCGGCGGGCGTACGCATGGGTCGTGCGCCGGGTCTCGTCCACGGCCTGCGCCAGCGTGAACTGGCCGTCGATGTGCGCGCAGAGCGGGCCGTAGCCGAGCGCCTCGAAACGCGCATGGCCCGCGGCACGAAGGCCTCGCACCTCGTCCAGGAACCCCGCTGCCATCATCTGGTCCACGCGCGCATCGATCCTGGGACGGAGTTCCGACAGCAGCGGATCGAGCACGATGACGAACAGCCGCAGCGGGTCGGGCCGGGGCGCACGTCGCTGCAACTCGGTCAGCGGCACGCCGGTTTGCTCGTACACCTCGAGAGCGCGGCTGATGCGGACTAGGTCGGCAGGACGAGTCCGCCTGGCCGCATCCGGATCGATGGCTTGTAACCGCAGGTAGAGGGCCTCGGCCCCCTCGGCCTGGTGCCGGGCGCGGATGGCCGGATCCGAAGGCGGCGCCTCGAACAGCCCATCGACCAGCGCCCGGAAGTACAGCCCCGTGCCCCCTACGATGATGGGAAGGCGGCCGCGGCTCCTCACCTCGTGGATAACGACACGCGCCCGCTCGGACCATGCCGCCGCGTGGAATGATTCGCCGGGCGTCACCAGGTCGAGCAGGTGATGAGGCACTTCGGCGCGGTCGGAAGCGGTGGGCTTCGCGGTGCCGATGTCCATGCCCCGGTACACCTGCATCGAGTCGCAGCAGAGGATCTCGCCGCCCAGCCGCCGCGCGAGCGCCAGGCCCAGCGCACTCTTGCCCGACGCCGTCGGGCCCAGGACAGCCACGACCTCAGGTGCGTCCAAAGCGACGCTCGATCTCGGGCAGCGACATCCTCAGGAGCACCGGTCGGCCATGGGGGCAGTGCGAGCGCAAATCGACGTCATCGAGCTGGCCCAAGAGGGCCATCGCCTGCTCGCGGCCCATGGCATCGCCCGCGCGCACGACGCTGTGGCAAGCCATGGTGGCGAAGACCTGGTCCAGTCGGTCCATTTGACCCTGCGCTTCCGTTCCCTCGGCCAGGTGATGGAGCACGTCGAGCAGCATCGGCTTCGGATCGCTGTCGCGGAGAAGATCGGGAACCGCCCGTAGCATCACCGTGCTGGGACCGAAGGGCTCCATGTCGAAGCCCAGCGAGGTGAGCACCTCCTGCGTACCGGGGCTGGCCGCGGCGGCCGCAGCCTGCGGATCCACCTCGATCGGGATCGGGAACAGCAGCCGCTGGCGGGCCACCGCTCGCTGCTGGTGCGCCTTGCGTAGCCGCTGGAAGGCAACCCGCTCGTGCGCGGCGTGCTGGTCGACGAGGATCATCTCGCCTGGCCCCTCGCACACCAGGTAGGTGCGGTGAAGCTGACCGACGTACTCCAGCCCGCCGAAGAATCCATCGAGGCGGGCGGCCGGCTGAGCGTCGTCGCGGGCGAAGAGGGGCGACCGCGGCGAAGCGGGCTCGTCGCGGACTGCGGATCGCGGCGGCGGCAGGGTGTACGCCCGGACCGGCGCCGACGGCGCCGCCAGCCAGGGCGCCTGCGCCACCGAGGCACCCACCACGTGCCGCACGGCCGCGTACACCTCCTGCGCGCGTGCGAAGCGCACCTCCAGCTTCTGCGGGTGGACGTTGACGTCCACCTCGCGGCCGGGCACCTCGAGGAACAGCGCCGCCACCGGATAGCGCCCCTTCTCCAGGAGCTCGCCGTACCCCATCACCAGCGCGTGCAGCAAGGAGCGATCGCGCACGAACCGGCGAGCCACGTACAGGAAGGTCGACCGCGCCGAGCTCGACGACTGCTCGGGTGGCGCCAGGAATGCGTGCACACGGCAGCCGCCTCCCTCCCCCACCGCCTCGTGAAGCGTCGAAGCTCCCCGGCGCCCCAGCGCCGCGCGCGCCCGCTCACCCAGATCGGGATGTGGCAGCAACTCCAGCGCCGTGCGGCCGCCACTGCGGAGGCGGAAGTGGATCCCCGGGTGCGCCAGCGCCAGCCGCAGCACCGCCTCCGAGATGTTCGCCATCTCGGTGACGTCGTTTTTCAGGAACTTCTGCCGCGCGGGCGTGTTGAAGAACAGATCACGCACCTCGATCTGGGTGCCGCCGGCTATGCCGATCTCTCCCGCATCCGTCTCGGCGCCCGCCTCGAGCATCAACCGGAACCCTGCGGCGGCGTCGGGCACCTTCGTGCTCACGCTCAGCCGCGAGACCGCCGCGATCGAAGGAAGCGCCTCGCCCCGAAAGCCGAACGTCGCCAGGCCCCACAGATCCTCGGCGCGGCGGATCTTCGATGTCGCATGGCGCTGCACGGCCAGGCGCGCCTCCTCGGCGGTCATGCCGCACCCGTCGTCGACGACGCGCACCAGCCGCCGTCCACCGGCCTCCACCTCGATGTCGATGCGCTTCGCGCCCGCATCGACCGCGTTCTCCGCCAGCTCCTTGACGACGGACGCCGGCCGCTCGACGACCTCGCCGGCCGCGATCTGGTCCGCGAGATCCGACGACAGGATCCGGATGCGCGGCGCGTCCACCTTTCGACCCTACCCTGGAACGAAACCCTTGCCCACGAGGTAGACCTCGCTGCTCTCGGCGCGCGAGCCTTCCGGCTTCACCAGCCGCACCTCCGAGAAGCGCACCCCCATCCGCTTGCGCAGTTGATCGACATCGGGCCCCTGGAAGATCTTGGCCACGAACCGTCCCAGCGGGGCCAGCAACCGCTCGGCACGGCCCAGCGCCTCCTCGACCAGCGCCGCAGAGCGCGCCTGATCGGTACCGCGGATCCCCGTGGTGTCGGGAGCCATATCCGACAGCACGACGTCGAAGGCGCGCAGATCGCCCAGCAACTCGTCGTCGGCCGTGGCGTAGATGTCACCCACCAGAACGCGCGCGCCCGCCACCGGGTTCGGCAGCGGGTGACGATCGATCCCGACCAAGGCCCCGTGCGGGCCCACGACCTGCCTCGCGTACTGAAGCCAGGAACCTGGGCGGCAGCCGAGGTCCAGCACGCGGTCTCCCGGGTGCAGCACCCGGTGGTGCCTGTCGATCTCCTCCAGCTTGAAGACCGACCGCGCGGCGTACCCCGCCTCGCGCGCCTTCTTGAAATACGCGTCGTGCCGCCCGCTCTTGTCGCGGAGACGAGACAACTGCTACTTCTTCGCCGTGGTCTGGCCCTTCTTGGCGGCCTTCATCGGGTTCTTGGACTCGATCTCTTTCTGAGGCTGGGCGACGACGTACTTCCTCACGTCCTTGGTGCTGCCCTTCAGCAGCACCAGTCCGTTGGCCGCGCCGGGAACCGCACCCTTGACCAGCACCACGCCCTTGTCCTCGAGGATCTTCACGATGACGAGGTCGGAGGCGGTGTAGTTCGCGTTGCCCATCCGCCCCGACATCCGCTTGCCCTTGTGGACTTTGCCGGGGGTGAGACGGCAGCCGATGGAACCGCCGTGGCGGAAGAACTCGTGCGTACCGTGGGTGGCGGTGTCGCCCGCCATCTTGTGGCGCTTCATGACGCCCTGGTACCCCTTGCCCTTGGTCACGCCGACGACGTCGACGACGTCACCGGCTTTGAAGACGTCGGACGGCTTGAGCACCTTGCCGACCTCGTACTTGTCGACCTCCTTGGCATCGAGGCGTACCTCGCGCAGCACCCGCGGCGGCTTCTCGACGTTGATCTTCTTGAAGTAGCCAGCGTCGGAGCGGCGCAGCGACCGGAGCGACTGCTCCTCGAAGCCGAGCTGGATGGCGGCGTATCCGTTCTTGTCCAGCGTGCGCTGTGCCGTGACGACGCAGGGCCCGACCTGCAGCGCCGTGCAACCAAGCGCGCTGCCGTCGTCGTGGAACACCTGGGTCATACCGAGCTTGCGGCCGAGAAGGCCCATCTTGAAGGACATGGATGTAAACCCCTTAAAGGAGCGAGGTTTATAGACGGAAGCCTGCCCCCCGTCAAGAACGGGTTACGGCACAGCTGCCGGAGACCGCAGCGCCTCCAGCAAGTCGCGGCCGTCCGCCGGGAAGGAGATGGGGCCGAGCATCAGGTCAATCTCGCGGCCGAGCGACGATGCGTCGGCGCCTGCGACCGGGGTCGACGGCTGGAACACCAGGTTGAGGACCGCGATCGTCGGAGCGTCTTTTCGCATCGGCCGGGGCACCTCGACCGCGAACGCAGCCTCTCTCAGGCAGGCCTCCAGCTCGGGCCGCTGCAGGGTCGAGTCACGGACGACTGCGTCCACCATCTCGCCGCGCTCGAGGTGCAACTGCAGCTTGAGACGCCCGCGCAGGTCGAAGTCCCCGGCCTGGTGCACGCGGCGACCCAGGTAGCATGCGCGGGCCCGGGGAGTGAACGTCAGCGACAGCGCGTTGCGCACCACACCACGCTCGAGCTCGCCCCGCACGACGGCTTCGGGTGGCGCCGGCACGGGCCCGGGCTCGATCAGCGCCGCCACCGGTCCCGCAGCCCCGAACCAGAGCCCGCGCGGCGAGCGGCCGAGCGCCTCCAGCCAGCGCCGGTCGACCGCTTCCCGCGGCGATCCGAGATCCTGGGGCCTCCCCTCGAACCGCGCGGTCAGGCTGTTGCCGTCGCCGCGAAAAGCGCCGGCGCCTGGAGGAAAGCTCCTGTCCCCCCAGAACAGATCGCCCCCGTCCTGCATCGTCCTGGCGATCTCCGCAGCCGTCTGCGCGATGTCTGCCGGCTCCACCACCCGCAGAACGCCGCCCGTGGAGGCCGCGAGCTCGCGCAGCACCGCGAGATCCGCAGGCGACGTGGGCTCGTCGTCGCGGGGGCGCACCACCGCCACCGCGATCCGGGCGTCGCGCAGCGGCCCGGCGGCGGCGAGCATCGCCTGCGCTTCCAGCCCGTCGGGAAGAGAGCCATCGGTGATCACCACCAACCAGGTTCGGCCACGCTCGACGGGATCGCGCTCGTGCGCCTGCGCGGCACGGCGAAACACGCCCACGAAATCGCTGCCGTTCCGCAGGTGGACGGGGGCCGTGGCGTCGTCGAGCGCACCCAGGGTCTCGCCCGTCGCCTCCCGGGCGATCGGGAACAGCGGAACCACCTCGCGCTCGAAGAACAGGACGTTGAACTTCAGCGACGGTGGAAGGGCCTGGATCAGCGCCCGCGCCAGGTCACGTTCCGCCGACAGGCCCGCCGGCCCCACGCTGCGCGAGCGATCGACCAGCAGGAGCACGCGCGCGGGGACCTCGCCCGGCCCCTCGGGAACGCGACGGCAGAGGCTGACCGCCGTCCCGGCGAAACGCGCATCGACGGGCCAGTGGCGCGTCTCGAAGGCGATCTCCCAGGGCGCGCGCGCGGGCGCCGACCCCCGCAGACGAACCGCGGGCGCACCAGCGATGGTCAAGCGCGGCAGAAGCGTCCGGCTGGACACCGTCACCTGCGCCGGTAGCGGCGCAGGCTCGCGCGACCCCGGCATGGCCAGAACGAAACGCCCTTGACGGCACCCGAGCGGCGCCACGAAGCGGTAGCGCACCACCGGATCGGCTTCCCGCTCGGGAGCGGCGATGCGGATGCGTAGATCCGTACCCTCGTCCAGGTGCAGACTGGTGCTGGTCGCTCCGACGACGGAGATGGCGGTGCGGTAGGCCGGTCGCACCTGATCGTCGGTTCCAGGCCGCAGAGGGCGACCACCGAGGTCGGCCGACAGGAGCCGCGCCCCCTCGGGCAGAGCCACGTCGAGCACACGCTCCTCGCCCCTGCGCTCGGGCGCCACGGAGCGCTGCACCTCGACCAGCGCCAGCGCCCCGCGGATGTCGACGATCATGCGGTGGGCGCCCGCCGGTGCCACGGCCGTGAGCGCGACCAGAATCGCCAGCATCGTCAGCCAAGGCTACCACCGTGCTTGCACCCGGGTGGTGGCCGCGGTAAACGACCGCCAGTCCGACGCATGAATACGAAGGTGGGGATACCGGCCAACGTGGCACAGGTCGTGGAGATCGCTCCCTCGTTGCCGTCCGAGGAGATACTGCAGCGAACCGTCGCCGTCTTGCAGGCGGGTGGCGTCATCGCGTTTCCGACCGACACGCTTTACGGCATCGGCTGCGAGCTGGGGCAGGCCCGGGCCATCGAACGCATCCAGCAGATGCGCGAGTTCGACAAGGCCAAGCGGCCGCTGACCTTCCTGTTGCCAGACATCGGCGAGCTGGCGCGCTACGCGGCGGTGAGCGAGTCGGCCTACCGGATCATCAACAAGATCTTTCCGGGTCCGTATTGCGCCGAGCTCCAGGCCTCGCCGCGGGTCCCTGCCCCCTTCGTCCACGAGGAACGGCGCACCATCGGCGTGCGCATCCCCGACACCGCGCTGTGCGAACGGCTGCTGTGGATGCTGGGCCGACCGATGTTGACCGCGACCGCGAAGTCGCGCGCCGGCCAGGTGCTGACCACCGCCGCGGAGATCCAGGCCGAATACGGCAACCAGCTGGACCTGATCCTGGACGGCGGCACGCTGGTCGGCCCACCCTCGACGGTGGTGAGCCTGATCGACGACTGGGTGACCGTGCTGCGCGAGGGCCGAGGCCCTGCCAGCAAGATCCTGAGTCCCTAGCATTCGGGACCCTCGATGGGTCCCGCGTCAGAGCTTCAGCTCTTTTGCCGCGGCCTGGGCCGCCTTGATGAAGCGGCGCAACTTGTTCGCGTCCTTGATGCCGGGCGCGGACTCGACGCCGCTGGCGACGTCGACACCGTCGGGGCGTACGGCGGCGATTGCCTCGGCCACGTTTTCCGGCGTCAGGCCGCCCGCCAGGAGGAAGGGACGGCGCGCGTGCTTGGCGATCAGCGGCCAGGGGGCCGCGGTGCCGCTGCCGCCAAAGCCCTCGCTGTAGGCGTCGTAGATGAAGAAGCTCGGCTCCCAGGCCAGCGCCTCCTTCAAGGAGGCGTCGTCGTAGACGCGGATGGCACGCACGATCTGGCTGCTCTCGAGCTCGGACCAGCTGCCGACCTTCTCGTCGCCGTGCAACTGCACACGGTCCAGCTTCAACTCGGCCAGGGTCTCGGTCACCACCAGCGGATGCGCGTTCACGAACACGCCCACCTTCAGCACATGCTCGGGGACGGCCGACAGGATCTCGCGCGCCCGGGCGTCCTCGACGAAGCGCTTGGAGCCGCGCCAGAAGTTGAGGCCGATCGCTCCCGCCCCTTCCTTGACGGCCAGCGCCGCGTCCTCGGGACGGGTGATCCCGCATACCTTGATCAGGAACTTCACCCGAGCAACTCCTCGAGCGCAGCCCCGGGATCGGGCGCGCGCATCAGGTTCTCACCCACCAGTATGGCGTCGATGTTCGCCGCTCGCATGCGGGCCACGGCGACGGCAACGCGGATTCCGGATCCATATCCATCTCGAACGTGCGCAGATCCCGGTGATTCACTCCGACCAGGACGCCCAGCCCCAGGCGCCGCGCTTCACCCAGGCAGGAGCGCAGCTCGTCGTCCCCCAGCGCCGCGACGATCGGCAGGATCGCGTCGGCGCCGCGCGCGTCGGCGTCCTGACGGATCCAGCCCGCCGAGGGCGAGCGTCGCATCACACGCTCGAGGCCCTCGATCGGCCGGTCGCGCTTCGCCGCCGCCACGGTTCTCCGGGTCTCGGCCAGCATCTCGTCGAGGATCATAAGGTTTTCCGGGGAGCGATGACCCGCAGGCGCTCCAGAACGGCCATCGCGCGGCCGCCGTCCAGAGCGTCGGCGGCACGGCTGGTGGCCGTCTTCAGATCGGGCGCGGCACCCGCCACGTAGAGAGCCGCGGCCGCCGCCATCAGCGACGCGTGGCGGATGGTGCCCGGCCCGCCTCGCAGCGTCTCCATCAAGAGCCGCGCATTGACGGCCGGCTCGCCGCCCTTGAGCTCCGCTGGATCGCTCTCGGGAAGGCCGAAGTCGCCCGGCCGCACCTCGTAACAACGGACCGCGCCCGCCGACAACTCGGCGACGGTGGTGCTCCCCGCAGGCGCGATCTCGTCGAGCCCGCCGGTGCCGTGCACCACCAGTGCCCGCTCCGACCCCAGCTTGCGGTGCGCCTCCGCCAGGAACTGGCAGCGCTCGGCCGCGAACACGCCGTTGACGTGATGACGGGCGCCGGCCGGATTCGTCAGCGGCCCCAGCAGGTTGAACAGCGTCCGGAAGCCGAGCTCGCGCCGCGGGCCGGCCGCGTGCTTGGTGGCGGCGTGGTAGCTGGGCGCGAAGAGGAAACACAGATTCGTCTCGGCGAGGCACCGGATCGCAAGGTCGGGCATGGGTGCCGGGTCGATCCCCAGCTCCTCGATGACGTCGTGCGAACCGGACTTCGACGAGAGCGCCCGGTTGCCGTGCTTCGCCACAGACACGCCAGCACCGGCAACGATGAAGGAGGCCAGCGTGGAGATGTTGACGGACCCTGATCCGTCGCCGCCCGTGCCGCAGGTGTCGATCACCGTCTTGCCCTCGATGGGCACGCGGATCATCCGCTGCCGCATCGCGCGGGCCGCGCCCACCACCTCGTCCACCGTCTCACCCTTCATCCGCAGCGCCGTCAGCAAGCCGCCGACCTGGGCCGGTGTCGACTCGCCGTCCATGATCCGCCCCACGACGGCGGCCATCTCGTCGGCGGACAGACTCTTGCCGTCGACGACGCGGGCCAGGGCCTCGCGCAGCTCGATCAACGTCCCGCCCCTTCCAGGAAGTTGCGCAGCAGATCCTTGCCCACCGTGGTCAGGAACGACTCGGGGTGGAACTGCACGCCTTCGACCGGCAAGGTCCTGTGCCGCACACCCATGATCTCCTCGTCCCAGGTCTTGGCGGTGATCTCGAGGCAATCCGGGATGCTCTGGCGCTCGATCACCAACGAGTGGTAACGCGTCGCCTCGAACGGGTTCGGCAACCCGCGAAAAACACCCTTCTCGTCGTGAAAGATCCGCGAGGTCTTGCCGTGCACGACCTCCTTGGCGCGGATCACCTTGCCGCCGAACGCCTGCCCTATCGCCTGGTGTCCCAGACATACCCCCAGGATGGGGAAGCTCCCCGACAGCTCCTTGATGATCGCCAGCGAGATGCCCGCCTCGTTCGGCGTGCATGGCCCCGGTGAAATCACGATGTACTGCGGGGATATCTTGCGAACGTCTTCAACCGTCACTTCATCGTTGCGGACGACCTTCACCTGCTGCCCCAGTTCGGCCAGGTACTGCACCAGGTTGTAGGTGAACGAATCGTAATTATCGATGAGCAGCAGCACGTACCATCTCCACGGCGGCCACGACCGCCTTCGCCTTGTTCACACACTCCTCGTGCTCGGCTTCGGGACGGCTGGCAGCGACGATGCCCGCGCCCGCCTGCACGTAGATCGTCGAGCCCTTGGTTACCAGCGTCCTGATGGCGATCGCCAGGTCGATGTTGCCGGTGTACGAGAGGTAGCCGACGGCGCCGCCGTAGATCCCGCGGCGTGACGGCTCCAGCTCCTCGATGATCTCCATGGCCCGGATCTTGGGCGCGCCCGAGAGCGTGCCGGCCGGGAAGGCCGCCTCGATCACCTGGCTGGCCTCCATACCCTCCGCCAGAGAGCCGCTGACGTTCGACACCAGATGCATCACGTGCGAGTAACGCTCGACCACCATCACCTCGTCCAGGTTCACGGTGGCCGGCGCGGAGACGCGGCCGACGTCGTTGCGACCCAGATCAATCAGCATGACGTGCTCGGCGCGCTCCTTCGGATCGGCGAGCAGCTCCTTTTCCAGCGCCATATCCTCGTCGGGCGTTGCGCCACGCTTGCGCGTGCCGGCGATCGGCCGCACTTCCAACCGCCGGCCGTCGAGGCGCACCAGGCACTCGGGTGAGGCGCCGGTGACGACCGCCTCGGGAAACTCCAGGTGGAACATGTAGGGCGACGGGTTGGTCATGCGCAGCGCCCGGTAGACGTCGAACGGGTCGACACCCTCCCGCGGCACCTCGAAGCGCTGTGACAGCACCACCTGGAACGCATCGCCTGCCTTGATGTACTCCTGGATCTTGCGGACCCCATCCTCGTAAAGCGCCTGCGGCGTGCGGGCTTTCGGTGCGGCCGCGGCAGGCACCCCCGTGACCTCGATCGGCCGCAGCGGCACCGCGGGCGCGGCCAGTTTCTGGATGACGGCCTCGACCCGCGCGCAGGCGTCGTCGTACGCACGGTCGGGATCCACGCCCGCCACGTCCACACTGGCCACGACCTTGATTGTGCCGCGCAGGTTGTCGAACACCACCACGGTGTCGGTCAGCGCGAAGCAGACGTCCGGAAGGCCCAGCTCGTCGGGCGCCCTCTCGGGGATCTTCTCGAAGCGGCGGACGGCGTCGTAGCCGATCCAGCCGACCGCGCCGCCGAAGAAACGCGGCAAGCCTGGCGGCACCGCCGGGATCAGCGGCTTGAGCACGTTGCCGACGTACGCGACCGCGTTGCGCTCCTTGCGGCGCTCGACCACCTCGAAGCCCTCGCCGTTCGGCTTCAGGATCTCGACGTCCTCGCCCTTGGCGCGGATCACCTGGCGCGGACGCACGCCGGCGAAGCTGTAAGCAGCCCACTTCTCGCCGCCGACGACGCTTTCCAGCAGGAACGAGTACGGCCCGCGACCCAGTTTCGCGAACGCCGAGACCGGCGTGTCCGAGTCGGCCAGCCACTCGCGGTACACGAAGCACAGACGCCCCTTGCGAGCGAGCTCGTGAAACCTGGCGCGGTCAGGCACAAACGTGGGCATTCGGACCGGCAACATAGCTCGCATCCGCCCGCTGGTGAAGACAGGCAGCGATGGCGACGTCCGAGTAAAAGGCGTGGAATTCGGGTGGTGTTGACTGCCGGTGACGCCCCTGCTAGGACGCCCACACACTCGTACATCCCTAAGGAGCCAGTCATGTTCAGGACCGCTGTTGCTTTTGTCGCGATCACCGGGATGGCCACCTTGGCCCAGGCTGCCGGCACGGGCACGATCAAGGGGACCATCAAGCTGAGCGGCAAGGCGCCGGAAGCCAAGGAGGTCAACATGAAGGCCGACCCCTTCTGCGCCAAGCTGCCCGGCGGCAAGGATGAAGAGGTGGTGGTGGGCGCCGGTGGCGTCCTCAAGAACGTCGTGGTGCGCATCGCCAAGGGCCTCGCGGCCGCTGCGGCGGTGCCGACCACGGACGCGGTGATGGACCAGAACGGCTGCAAGTACTTGCCTCGCGTCGTCGTGGCCCAGGCCGGTCAGTCGGTCGCCATCAAGAACAGCGATCAGACCCTGCACAACGTGCACACCTACAAGGGCCCGGCGACCCTGTTCAATCAGGCGCAGATCGGCGGCATGCCGGCCATCAAGAAGAAGTTCCCGACGGTGGGCGACGTCATCAAGTTCAAGTGCGACGTCCACCCGTGGATGACGGGCTACGTGGTGGTGACCGACAACCCGCACTTCGCCGTGACCGGTGACGACGGGAGCTTCAGCATCGCCAACATCCCGCCGGGCAAGTACACGGTCGAGGCGTGGCACGAGAAGTACGGCACCAAGACCGCCGAGATCACCGTGGCGGCCGACAAGACCGCCGACGCCAAGTTCGACTTCGCGGCCAAATAAGGTCGTCGTGTTCCTGGCGATAGCGCGGCCGCGGTCCCGGGCTCTGCACGGGTTCGCCGTCCTCACGGCGCTGGGCACCTATCTGCTCACGGTGGCCGGCGGCCTGGGAGCGCCCGCTGGCCTGCACCGCTTCGCTGCCGGCTTCGTGGGGCTGCTCATCTTCTCGCTCGCGGTCCTGCTGGGCCGCGAATCGAAGTTGTCGCGCCTCGGCTGGCTGGCCTGCTGGCTGGTCCTGGCGCAGGGCGGCCTCGGGGCGCTGGGTGCCGTGGTGGGTCTGCCGGCCGTGGTGTCGGCGCTGCACACGGGCCTATCGCTCACGGTGTTCATGACGGTGTTCTACCTGGCGGCGCAGACCGCCCACGGCGCTTCGCTTCGGCCCGAGCTGGCCCCGACGGCGCGGCGGCTGGCGCTGGCCTCGGCGATCGCGGTGGTGGCGCAGGCGCTTCTGGGCGTGCTGGCGCGGCAGCCGGGTGTCGCAGGCGCGCTGGACGGCGCGCACCGCATGGGCGCCCTGGCGGTGGCGGTGCTGGTGTTCGCGTCGTCGTTCAAGACGTTCGACGCCGCCGAGGGGCGGCCGTGGCTGCGAGCGCTGGCCCTGGCGGCGCCCGTCCTGGTGGCGACGCAGATCCTGCTGGGCGTGCGCAGCATGCAGACGCTGCTCGATCGTTCGGCGGTGCAGGCCCACCTGGCGACCGGAGCAGCACTCCTGGGCGCGACCTGGGCCGTGTTCCTGCTGTCGGCTCCACAGAGGACGGCTCCCCGGGTCTCGGTGCGGGCGCTCGTCGAGCTGGCGAAGCCGCGTTTGTCGGCGCTGGTGGTGTTCACCTTCGGCGCGGGCCTGGCATTCGCGCCAGGCACGGTGGCGCCGTGGCGGGCTGCCCTGTCGCTGCTCGGCACGGTGCTGATCGTCGCGGCGGCGAACGCGCTGAACATGTACCTCGAGCGCGACATCGACGGGCTCATGCAGCGGACGGCGCGGCGGCCACTGGTCGAGGGGCGCCTCTCGCCCGAAGCGGCGATCGGGTTCGGCGCGGCCCTGGCCTGCCTGGCATTTCCGCTGCTGCTGGTCGCCGGCAATCAGCTGACCGCGCTCCTGGGGCTGGTCGCCTTCGTGTCGTACGTCTGGGTGTACACGCCGATGAAGCGCAGGTCCGCCGCGGCGTTGTTCGTGGGAGCGGTGCCCGGCGCCATCCCACCCGTCATGGGCTGGACGGTGGCAACGGGGCGCCTCGACGCGGGAGCGCTGGCGCTGTTCGCGATCCTGTTCTGCTGGCAGGTGCCGCACTTCCTGGCGATCGCGTTTTTCCGACTGGAGGAGTACGGGCGTGCGGGAATCCGGGTGCTGCCGGCGGTGTCCGGCGCTGGTGTGGCGCGCGTGCAGATCGTCCTCTTCACGGTGGCGCTTCTGGGGGCGTCACTTGCGCTCGGCGCGCTGGGCGTGGGCGGCACCGGCTACGTCGTCGCCGCGACGCTGCTCGGCCTAGGATTCCTGGGATGCGGGGTCGCGGGCTTCCGCGCCACCGACGAGCGAGCCTGGGCGAAGTCGCTGTTCTTCGCCTCGTTGCTGTACCTGCCGGCGCTGTTCGCGGCGCTGGCGCTCGGGTGACAGCGGCTGGACCACCCGCCAGCCCACCACCGTCGCCAGCACGTCGCCCACCGCGTTCACCAGCGTGTCCTGTGATGGGAAGACGAACGCGTGCGGCAGGCAGTTCTTCAGCAGGTGCTCCGCCACCTCCCAGAGAACGGCGATGCCAATCGACGGCAAGAGGCCGAAACCGAAGATGCCGAGGCCGAGACCGACGCCGAAATGAACCAGGCTGAACGGATCGAGAAGCGGGTGGTTGATCTGGCCGCTGACGGCCACGACCTGATGCTGACCCGCACAGAGCATTCCCAGTCAATGGTGGGTATCTGAGCGGCCTTCGCCAACGGTATGCTGCGAGGCATGCGCGTCCTGCTGCCGTTCGCCGTCCTCGCCGGGTGTGCTCACGCACGGCCGGCGCCACCCCCGGCGCACCCGAACGTGATCGTCGTCCTCATCGACGACCTTGGCTGGCGTGACTTCGGTGGCTACGGCAGCGATCTGCACGAGACGCCGCGGATCGATCGTCTGGCCACGCAGGGGGCGAAGTTCACGCATGCCTACGCGGCGGCGCCGATCTGCTCGCCGACACGCGCGGCCATCCTGACCGGCAAGGCGCCGGCACGGTTGCACCTGACCGACTGGATCCCCGGGCATGCACCTCCCGCGGACGCCAAGCTGACCATCCCCGACTGGACGAAGCGTCTATCCGCCGACGAGACCACCCTGGCCGAGGCGCTGGCGCCCGCGGGGTACGTCTCGGCCAGCATCGGCAAGTGGCACCTGGGCGGGCCCGAGGAGACGCCTGAGAAGCAAGGATTCGCGCTGAACGTCGGCGGTACGAACAAGGGCCAGCCGCCCAGCTACTTCGCACCGTACGGCATCCCCAACATCGCCGACCCGCTCCCCGGCGTCGAGTACCTGACCGACCGCCTGACCGACGAGGCGCTGCGCTTCATCGATGGCCACCGCGCGCAGCCTTTCTTCCTTTACCTGGCCCACTACGGGGTACACACGCCGATCCAGGCCCGCGTGGATCTCACGCAGAAGTATGCGCGCAAGGTGCAGGTCGGCGCGCAGCACACGGACCCGAAGTACGCGGCAATGATAGAAAGCGTCGACCAGAGCGTCGGACGGATCGTCGATCACCTGGCCGTGCTGGACCTCGCGCGTAGCACGGTCGTGATCGTCACCTCCGACAACGGCGGTCTGATGCGCATCACCTCGAACGCGCCGTTGCGCAACGGCAAGGGCACGGCGTACGAGGGCGGCGTCCGTGTGCCGCTGATCGTGAGCTGGCCGGGCGTGGTGCCCGCCCAGGTCGTGGAGACGCCTGTCGTCAGCATGGACCTGTTCCCCACCGTCCTGGAGTTCGCCGGAACGCCGGCGAGGCAGTCCGACGGCGAGAGCCTGGTGTCGCTCCTCACCGGGAAGGGGCCGCTGGCGGCACGGGCGCTCTACTGGCACTACCCGCACTACCACGGCGCGGGTGGCAAGCCGTTCGGCGCCATCCGCAGTGGCGACCTGCGCCTCGTCGAGCATTTCGAGGACGGGCGGCTCGAGCTCTTCAACCTGCGCGACGACGTCGGCGAGCAGAAGGACCTGGCGGCGGCGCTACCGGCGAAGGCCGCTGAGCTCCGCGACCGGCTCGCGCGCTGGCGCAAGGCCGTGGGTGCGCAGATGCCTGGCCGTCGTTGAGTTGAGTCGAGTCGAGTCAGGCGCGCTCGGAGCCCTGGTGGCGGGCCAGCAGATCCGCCACCGCCTGCCGCGGCGACCGGCGGCCCGCAAGGACGGCGGCCACCTGGCTGATGATCGGCGTGTCGACACCCAGCTCGCGCGCCAGCTCGTCGGCGATGTGGGCGGTCCCCACCCCTTCGGCCACCTGGCCGAGGCGCGTGGTGATCGCGGCCAGCGGTTCGCCGGCAGCCAGGGCCAGGCCGACCTGGCGGTTGCGCGACAGCTCGCCCGTGCAGGTGAGGACCAGGTCGCCCAGGCCCGCAAGCCCCGAGAGTGTGAGCGGATCACCGCCCATGCGCGTCGCCATCCGGCCGATCTCGTGCAGCCCGCGGGTGATCAGCGCCGCCCGGGCGTTGTTCCCGAACCCCAGGCCGTCCGAGCAGCCGGCGGCGATGGCGATCACGTTTTTCAATGCCCCGCCGAGCGCGACGCCGACGACGTCGTCGCTGGTGTAGATCCTGAAGCGATCGGTCGCCAGCGTCTTTTGCACCGTATCGGCAGCGGCGGCGTCCCGGGACGCGGCGACGACGGCGGCGGGGAGGCCAGCGGCGATCTCCCGCGCGAAGCTGGGACCGGACAGCAACACCACGGGCGCGGCGGGCGCCGCCTCATGAATCACGCGATCCAGGGTGTATCGCGTGCCCGCCTCCAGTCCCTTGGCCGCGCACACCAGCACTGCACCGGGTGCGAGAGCGGGCGCAATCCGGGTGGCCGCCTCGCGGATGGCTTCGGACGGCACCACCATGACCACGATCGCCCGCTGCGCGACGGCAGCGACGGCATCGTCGAATGTCTGCACCGTCCCGCCAGCGCGGATCCTGGCCAGCGCGACGGGATCGCGATCCCAGATGCTGGTGTCGTGCCCCTCGTCAGCCGCCTGGGACGCGAGCGCCGTGCCCCAGGCTCCAGCTCCGAGAACGGCGACGCGCATCGTGAGGGGATGTTAGCGCGACGGGAGCGCGATCCGAATCTCCGTCTCCTCGATGGGATCGATCTGCCGCAGCTTGGCGGCGATCGGCTCGTAAGCGGCGGCGGGCACCCGCACCAGCGGCAGGCGCCACTGGCGGCGCAGCACCAGGCGTGCCGGCTGCACCTCCCGTCGCTCGGCGAAGCGGGCCTCGCCAGCGGCGACGACGCCCCCCTCCCCGGCCTCCAGGATCCGCGCGCCGGGCGGCAGCTCGATCCGCGCTTCGAGATCCATCGGCACCTCGAAGCCGAGGAGGAGCGGCGTGCGCCGGCGTGGCTCGGTGGCGTAGCGCCGGCCCGGCTGGGCGCGGAAGAAACGCGGGACGAGCTTGAGGATCGCGCCCTCGCGCGAAGCCAGCTCGGGGTGCGTGAAGGCGTAGGTGAGCGCGACCCCCGCGTCTCCTTTCACCTCGACCTTCAGATCGGTCAGCGTGGAGCCGGGGAACTGGTGACTCAGCCAGCGCTGCTCGAACTCCTGCCGCAGCTTGCCGCGATCTTCGCCGGCACGGTCGAGGATCTCGATCCATTCCAAAGCGGGCCAGCCGCCGAGGGTCTCCCGGACCGAGACCGTGCCGCGCCCGTCGGCCGCGAGCCTCGCCTGTACCAGCACCTGCCGGGCGTCCGACGAGGTGGCTGCGATACGCTCCAGCCGCTGCGCGCCCGGGACGAAGGCGGGAGCGCCGGCGACGGTCGGCGGGACGTAACCGAAGGGCGCCCGTCGCAGACGCGGATCGATGTAGACCGCCGCGACGCCCGGGGAAGGGGACAGCCGCACGACCACCTCCGAGAAATCGTCGAGCTCCTGCGCAACCACCGGCGCGTCAGCGGCAGCCGTGATCAGCGAGCGCGCGAGCATCACCCGGGCGTCGAGCCCGAGACTCCTGCCGAGCGCCAGCAGAAGCCCCGCGCGGTTCCCACGGCCGCGCGCCAGCACCGAAGTGGCGGGCTCGAGGAGATCGGCTTCGGGCTCGATCCTCGCGGTCACCCAGCGCACGAGTGCCCGCGGAAGGTCGCCCCCGGCCGAACGCGCGATCTCCTTCGCGCGGTCGCGCAGGATGGGCGAGGTGCGCGCCACGGCGTACAGCTGATCCGCGATGTAGCTGGACCAGCGCTCGAAGGAGACGCCGCTCGACACGCGCACCGACGGGATCCACTCCAGGGCCGCGACGGCGCCACGCTCGGGGAACAGCTGCGGCACCTGCCGGGCCACGAAGCGCACCAGGTGCGTACCACCCGGCCCTGTCTCCGGGACCGGCATCGGCGCCCCCACGCGTCGGTCGTGAGCGAGATGCGTACCAGCCGGCGTCACCACCAGATACTCGCTGCGGTCCAGCGGCGCCTCGACCGACTGAAAGTAGAAGCGGTCACCGAGGAACCCGGGCGCGAAGGCCTCGGAGGTCTCGCGGGTCTCCAGGGTCTCCCACTCCACGTAGTCTCCCGCAGACAGATCGGGCGCCGAGATCGCCTCCTTGCCAATGATCTCCTCGGGCTCACGGCTGGTGCCGTCGGCCTTCAGGGTCCGCAGGGTCAGCACCTCGGCCCCGTCGGGCACCTTCACCTCGCCCCAGCGCTCGATCCCTTCCTTGCTCTGGACGCGCACGATCTGGTGCGTGAGGAGCATCTGCGAGCCATCCGCGAACGCGCGTGCGACCGACCGATCGAGCAGCAGCACGGCGGGCGCGTCGTAGCTGCGGCCGGACGCAACGAAATCACGGATCACCTCCCGGCCGTCCAGGCGAAACGGGTCGAGCGGCATCGCCAGTCCGAAGGCACGAGCGGCGCCGCGCACGTCGGAACGGGTCGGGAACATGGCCAGCGCCTGTTCCAGCACCGCGCGGGCGCGATCGCGATGACCGGCGGCCACCAGGGCATCGGCGAGCCGCAGCCGCAGGTGAGTGTCGCGGGGAGCCGCCGCGACCAACGCATGCAGGTCGACGACGGCCGCCTCGGCCTGGCCGCTGGCCAGCCGGACCCAGGCCAGCTCGGCGCGAAGCCCGAGCGGATCCAGGGTGGTGCCCTGGCGTCGGACCAGCGCCGCCTCCAGCGCCTCCAGATCGCCGTGCTGGCGCAACCGATCGAGTGGAGCTTCCGCCTGGCCGTCGCAGGCAGCGAGCCGCTTCGTGAAGCGCGTCTCGTCGACGGCGGCGTTGCGATCGCGCGCCCGCCGGACCGCCGCGTCGAGCGCCGCGCAGCCGCCGACACCGCGATCGGCTGCCTCCATCGCACGGTCGAGGGCCCGGTCAGCGTCACGTTCCAGGCCGCGGCCGCGCAGTGCATCCGCCAGCACCAGCGCCGCGGGCCAGAATCCGGGCGAGATCTTCAGCGCCCGTTCCGCATGCTCCGCGGCGTCGCGCGGCCGATCGTCGACCAGCTCGATCGCGGCGAGCTCGCGGTACACGCGGGCCATGCGCTCGTCGAGAGCCAGGGCCTTGCGGTAAAGGGCACGCGCCTGGTCGCGCCCCAGATTGGCCGGTCGGGTCTCGTCGCCGGCGGCCACGCGCGCCGCGGCTGCCAGGCCAGCCGCGAAGCGACGGCCGGCACCGAGTCGGCCAGCGACGGCGAGGGTCCTGTCCACTTCGCCAGCCAGGGCCGCTCCGAGCGTGGCGGCGAGCTGGTTGGCCTCGGCCACGTCGAGGGCGGGCTCGCGGTCGGGTGGCGGCGCCTCCAGCACCAAGAGCGTCAGCTCGGTCGGACCGCCAAACGTGCCGAGCCGCACCTCGACGGTGTGCCGGCCAGCGGCGATCGAACGGCGCGCGGCCGACCAGCGTGGGCCGTACGACTGTCCCGAACCGTGGCGGTGCCAGGGACCACCGTCGACGCGCAACGCTGCGCCGCCCGGGTAGGCGATCACGAAGGCGTGCTCGCCGGCGCCGGTCTCGACATCGGCGCGCAGCACGCGGACGCCGGGCAATCCGTCCCGCGCCGGTACGAGTAATTTGCAGCCGACGGTCGACAGGGGCAACGCCGGCGCGCCCTCGACGGGGGGGAGCGCATCCAGGTCCAGGCGCGGCAGCCGCCCCGCGCGGCCGACCAGCGCCGCTGCGGAGACGCAATGGGCGCGCGTCACCTGGGCGTCGAGCAGCGCCGCGTCCGTGCGGCGGCGTGCGATCGACGTGGTGATCTCGGCCAGCGCGACCTGGGTGCGCCAGGGCAACCTTTCGCGCGGCAGCGCGAGGATCCGGGCCTCGGCGTTCCTGCGCTCCGGCACCTCGTCGAGAACCGTCGGCAGGCGCGCCACGGCGGCGTCTGCCAGGTCGGGTGAGCCCGCCTCGAGGATCCGCAGGTAGCCATCGAGGGCGACCACGCTGGCCCCGCGCTCGTAGGCCAGGGTGGAACGTCCGAACCAGGCCAGCGGGTCTCCGGGCCGGGCGGCGATCGCCCGATCGAACTCGACCGCGGCGCGCACCAACTCGCCGCCGGCAAGCCGGCGCCAGCCCTCGACGGCGCCATCGCTGGAGCGGCGCTGCACCGCCGCGCATCCGAGCGCCAACGCCACCAGCGCGAGCCCTCTCACGGGTCTTCCTTTTCGATGACGAGACGCTCGCCGAGCGCCGCGTCGACCGAGCCCAGGAACCGGCGGAAGGCGCCATACTCCGAGGGAGAGACGCGCGCGCGATCGACGTCGACGACCGTCCGGATCCGGACTGCGCGCCCGCCACTCTCCACGGCCACGTCCAGCGCGAAACGTCCGAACACGCCTTGCTCGCTGCGCTTGGCCGGCACGCGGCTCACGCGCCAGCCATCGGGCAGCTGGTACACCAGCTCATCCTCGTGCTGCCACGGGTAGCCGAGCACCAGGTCCCAGCGCCTGGCTGACAGGCGCGCGTACGAGCGCACGAAATCGGGATCGCGCGACGACACCGGCAGCACCAGATGACTCTGCCCCCGCGCCTCGCCCAGCCGTGGCACCTTCACACGGGCGTGCAGCGACAGGGGCCGGTCGCGATCCTCGATTCCCTCGAACGACAAGCTCTCCAGCCGCGCGCCCGGAGCCCGACCGCTCCAGACCTTGCCGTAGCGTTCGTTCCGTTCGCCCACCGTCTGGTAGTGCGCGCGCCATTCGGGCGCGGCCTGTCCCGTGATGACCAGCCGCTCGTCGACCTCGGCGCTCCCATCGGGGGCCAACTTCGCCTCCCAGCGTCGGGCCGCGCGGTTCGCGGCCGAGGGGAACACCGGCGTCTCGGTCAGCGTCGCGCCCGTCGGCCCGATCCGCAGGACCATGACTCCCTGATCTTGTGCTGGCAGCTCGGACACGCCGGAGAATTCTGCGGTCCCGTCGAGGTACAGGCCGAGCCGCGGGACATGGACGATGGCGTGATCGAACACCGCCAGTGACGCCGGTTCGGTCGCGATCCGCCCATTACGACGGGTGCGCAGCAGCACCAGCTCGGCGTCGATGCCTGCCTCGCGCAGGAACGCATACAGCAGAGACGCCTTGTCCTTGCAGTCACCGAAGCGCCGGTTGAACACCTGGGTCACCTTGTATGGCTTGAACCCGTGAATCCCGAACTCGAGGGCGACGTACCGGGTCCCCTCGACGACCAGACGGTGCAACGCGCGCACCTTCTGCTCGTCGGTGTCGAGGCCGACCAGTGCCTGCGCAGCCGCGCGGCGCATGGTTTCGTCGGGTGTGAGCTGGTCCTGCGCCAGGTGCCACCACCAGCGGGCCACGTCCTGCCACGACCGGTACGTGCTGACGTGCAGATACGGGGCCACCTCGGCGAACCCGGGCATGGACGGCTCGGGCTGGACGCTCGGAACATCCTTGGCCGCAAACCGATAGACCACCTCGGCGCCGTGCTGTTCGACCGCCGCCTTCTGGTTGAAAAAAAACGTCCGCCCCTGCGGCCCGATGAGCGTGTAGTCCCAGCGCCGTTTCGGCATCGTCTCGCCGACCAGCTCGAAGTCGCCGAAGTAATCGGCCATCTCGTTGCGGAGGCCGACGTCAGCCACGGTGTACTGCAGCTCGACCACGTCGCCCGCGCGTAGATCCTCGTAGGACACCACCTCGGCCCGGAGATCGTAGTAGAGGCCGTACCACGGCTCGGATAGATCGCGATCGTCCCGACCCGTCGCCTCCGACACCTCGATCTCGCGGCCGGTCCCGCGACGGAAAACGCGCGCGCGCCGGATCTCCACCTCCTGCGCGCCGGGCGTGTACCGCACGTACGCGGACTGGTTGTCGCGGGCGGCCCGGTCCGTCCGCAGATGCACCAACCGCTGGACGAAGCGCTCGGACAGGCCGTTCGGATGCACCCGGACCACCTGCCGGTCCAGCAGGACGATGGCGCTGTCCGTGGACGCCGCGCCGGCGAGAGCCTCTGCCGCGATCGTCTCGCCCGGTTCGGCGAATCGCGCCGCCAGATCGTCGGCCCGGTTCTCGGCGCCGGCCGCCTCGGCTGCCAGACGCTCGGCGTAGGTCCGCAGCGCGGGGTTTTGCGGGCGGAGCGTCAGCGCGCGCTCGAAAGCCGTGCGCGCCTCGGCGGTCAGCCCACCTCGCGCCAGCAGGCGACCCAGTTCCTCGGGCAGCCTCGCGTCGTCGGGCAACTGCGCCGCCACCCGTTCCAGCGCGGCGCGGGCCTGTGGCGCGTGACCACGCCCCTCCAGCACGCGTGCCGCCTCCATCACGAGCGTCGGCAACTCGGGGCGCCGCCGGGCGGCCTCGAGGAGCAGCCGCGACGCCTCGTCCAGGTCCCCTCGCCTTCGCGCCGCGTTTGCCAGGTCCTGCACCAGATCCACGTCCGAACGGCGGGACGCGTACAGCTTGCCGAGTGCCGCTTCCGCTTCCTGCCTCCGGCCGAGACCGTCCAGCAGCCGCGCCCGGGCACGCGCCACCCGCGGCGTCCCGAGGACGTCGCCGCCGAGCGCCTCGATCCGTGCCAGCGCTGCGTTCGCAAGTCCCGCGCCCTGCTCCTCGAAGGCCAGCGCCAGCGCCGCCGGCCAGAAACCCGGGTCGGCCTCGAGAGCCCGCCGGAACCCCATCTGCGCGGCGGCGTCGCGGTGCCGGGCCCTGGCCATCTCGGCCAGACCACTGATCGCCAGGGCTCGATCCAGCGGCCGCTTCGCCCCAGACTCGGCACGCTCGAGAGCCAGCCGCCGATCGTCCTCCTTGCGCGCCAGCTCGCCCAGCAATAGCGCCGCCTCGACGCCAGGGTCCTGCAGCGCGGTCTCGATCGTCTCTGCCTCGACGTCCTCCGACTGGACGAGAGCCAGATACCGCGCCCGATCGATGCCCTGAAGCAGGCCGGCCAGGTGCCGCACGGCAACGACCGGAGCCGCCAGCTCCTTCGTCACCCTGGATGGTACCCCGTCCAGGGTCGCACGCAGGCTGGACAGCGGGCGGCCCGACGGCTCGGTGACCCGCAGGAACACGCGCCACGCCGCCTGACCGACCAGGGTCTTGACGACGACCCAGTTCGCCCCTTTGCGCAGGCGCACGCCGATCGCCTCCTGGTCCAGCGCCGCCGGCCTCACCACGTCGCGCGTGAAAGTCAGTCGTCCGTTCACCCAGACCTTCACCGATCCCGGGGTCCCGAGGCGCAGGGCCACTGTGCGCTCGCGGTCGAGGATCACCGAGGTGGCCAAGTACGCCACAGCGTCACTGTCGGGGCGCAACAGCGCATCCAGCAGGAGCGCCCCTTGCCGGAACGCCTCCGGGGGCGCGCGCCGCCAGCCCACCTCGCGCTCCTTGCCCGCGAACCGCGCCCGGGGATCGAACGGCTCCTCTTCCGGAGGATACGGCCGGTCGAGACCACTGCGCCCCTGCGCATCGAACGGCCCGGCCACCCAGAAGTCGCCGATGAGCCCCAGACGACGCCAGCGACCCTCGGCCGCCGCGTCCTCGCCCCGTCGCTCCTCTTCCAGCGCCAGATGGTACGCGGCGTGTGCTGCCACCAGCGGGTCGACGCCCGCCCCCTCGGCGGTGGCCCGCAGCGGCGGGACCAGACGTCCCGGAGCCACGCGACCGTCGAGCCGTACCAGCGCCGCCAGATCGGCGACGGCCCCGGGTTGCCCCGCCCGTCGTGACAGCTGACCGGCGATCCGATCGGCCTCTGCCTCGAACGGATTGGCCGCGAACGCCACCCGCGCGACCGCGAGGACGCCGAAGAGGAGGAGGCGCCTCACGAACGCTCGAAGTACTTGGTGATGGCCTCGCGCAAGGCCAGCCGCGCCCGGTGCAGCCGCGTCTTCACGTTCGGCACCGTCAGCTCCAGGACTTCAGCCGTCTCCTCGGTGGACAGACCGTCGACGTCACGCATCAGGAACACGTTCCGCTGCGCCTCGGGCAATGCGTTCACCGCCTCCTGGATGTGCCGCCGCAGCTCCTCCGACTGGAACTGCTCGTCGGGGCGCTTCGACCAGTCGGCGCCACCCAGGGCGCGAGCGGCGTCGACGGCCTGATCCAGCATCTCGGGCGCCACTTCGTCGACGGACACCTGCGGATGCCGGCGCTGCGCCCGCAGCAGCATCAGCGAGGCGTTCACCGCCACCCGGTGCAGCCAGCTGGCAAACTGGGCCTTCCCCGCGAACGCCTCCAGGTTGCGCCAGGCGGAGAGGAAGGTCTCCTGCAGGATCTCCCGGGCGTCGGTCTCGTTGCGAACGAAACGCATCGCCAGCCGGTAGACCCGCTCCTCGTGGCGACCGATCAACTCCTCGAAGGCCGCGACGTCCTGGTGGCGCGCGCGACCGACCAGATCCTCGTCGGAGAGCGACGATAGCGGCGGTGCCGACATCGAGGTCCCGCAGCCTATCACCACCCCCGCCTGCGCGTCGCGGCCGGCGGCGGCCGGATCGGTTACACTGCCGCCGCTGCCCGCCATGGTCGTCGCGCTCCTCAGGGCCTGTCGCCCTCATCAGTGGATCAAGAACCTCTTCGTGGCCGCGCCCCTGGTGTTCGCCCGGCGCATCCAGGACCCGAGCGCCGTCCTTCGCACCGCGCTCGCCGTGGGCTGCTTCTGTCTGCTCTCCAGCGCCATCTACCTGCTGAACGACATCGTCGACGTCGAGCGCGATCGGGCTCACCCGATCAAGCGGCACCGCCCGATAGCGTCGGGCGCGCTTTCCATCCGGACGGCCCGCATCGCGGCCCTGGTGATGGCGTGCCTGGGACTGGGGGCTTCGGCGTTGCTGCACGTCATGTTCGCCGGGGTCGCGGCCGGTTACCTCGTGCTGAACCTGGCGTACTCGTTCCGCCTCAAGCGGGTCCCTTTCGTCGACGTGGCCTGCATCGCCACCGGATTCCTCCTGCGGGTCCTGGGTGGCGCGTTCGCCATCCCGGTGCCTCCGTCGGTGTGGCTGCTGGCCTGCACCCTGCTCCTGTCGGCGTTGCTCGGCTTCGGCAAGCGCGCTCACGAGCTTCGCGTGGCCGGTGACAAGCGCAGCACCCAGCGCGCGGTGCTCGAACGCTACCGGCCCGACGTCCTACGCACGCTGCTCGTCGTGCTCGCGGCGCTCACCACGATCACCTACGCCGCCTATACGCAGTCGGGGCACGCGCTTGCTTTCTTCGGCACGCGTCTCCTGGCACTCACCGTGCCGTTCGTGGCGTTCGGGATCGGGCGCTTCCTCTGGCTCACCGTCCGCAAGCCAGACGCCGAGAGCCCCACCGACTCGATGCTCCGCGACGGCCCGTTCGTGATCAACCTGGCGGCCTACGCGGCCGCCATCCTGGTGATCATCTACGGTTACTTGCAGTAGCCGTGCTTCGGGTTCAACGCCATGGCCTGCGAGGGGAACCTGGTGCAGGTCTTGCCCGCGAGGCACGCCGAACCGAACGGCGGCGGGATCATGAGGGAGCAGATCGCGCGGCACACCTTGTCCACACACTCGTGCCCGGCGACGCACTCGTGCTCGACGTTGCCGGTGCAGGCCTGGTCCAGTCTCTTGGTGCCGGCGCACTCGCACACGGTGACGTCAGGCATGTTGTTCGCCAGCATGACGAAGCAGCCGAAGTTGGTGTTGCCGATCCCCGGCCTCGAACAGCGCGCTTGGCCCCAGGGGTTACAAGAATCGGCGGGCGTACACGCCTTGAACGGTGAGGTGATCGGGTTCCCGCCCTGGGTCACCTGGATGTCGATGGCACACAGGCTTCCGGTAAGAGCCGAGCAGTCCGCGTTCGACTTGCAGTAGCGATAGCAACGGGCGCCGCACGTGTCGAGCGCCTCGCCAAGGCAGGTGAACCCGGGCTGGCAGTCATCCGCCGTGAGGCTGGAGGCGTTGCACTGCTCGAGGCCGTTCACGCACGTGTTGCCCGGCGGCAGCGCGCGACAGGCGTTCCCGTCCCTGCCGACCCACAGGCAGCGCGGGGTCGCGGGCGGACAGCCGCGCTGGCAGACCGGATCGCAGGGCGTCTCGGGCGTGCTCGAACATGACAGGGGGCCTACCCGGCACATCCCGGCCATGCCACCCATGCCGCCGGCGCCGCCCACGCCGCCGCGCCCGCCGATGCCGCCCACCCCCGCGACACCGCCCGCACCGCCCGCCCCGCCGCGAC
>JANPFD010000291.1:0-1909 GCA_031423255.1 Myxococcales bacterium
CGGAGCGAAGCGACGAGGCCGATCCGGATCGGAGCAAAGCGACGAGTGTGTGGTCAGACGGTTGGTTGGGTTGGGTTGGTGAGCATGCCTTTCTTCTGGCGCATGGAGGGGCCACGGATGGCGATGACGTGGGCGTTGTGGACCAGGCGGTCGCAGATGGCGTCGGCCATCGTAGGGTCGCCCAACATCTCGTGCCAGTTCTTCGTCGGGACCTGCGACGTCACGACCGTTGCGGACTTGGCGTAGCGGTCCTCCAAGATCTCGACCAGGTCCCTGCGTTCCTGATCCTTGAGCGGGGCGATGAGGAAGTCGTCGAGCACGAGGAGGTCGAGCTTGGCGAGCCGACCGAGGACGGTGGCGTAGCTCCCGTCCGCGCGTGCGATGCCGATCTCGTGGAGCAGGCGCGGGACGCGGGCACACAGGGCGCGCAGGCCGTTGCGACACGCGGCCTGCGCGAGCGCGGCGCCGAGGAAGGTCTTGCCGACACCAGTTTTTCCGACGACCACGACGTTCTGCTTGTTCCTGATCCACTTGCACGTGGCCAGGTCGCGGATCACGGCCTTGTCGAGCCCGCGCGCGGGATCGCACCAGACGTCCTCCAGCGAAGCGTCCGAGACGCTCAGGCGCGCCGCTCGCATCAGGCGCGCCATGCGTTTGTTCTCTCGATCGGCCCACTCACGATCGACCATGAGTGCGACCTGCTCGGAGAAGGACAGCTGACTGCCCGGGGCTTCGGCCAGCAGATCGCGGAAGGCCTGCGCCATGGTGGCGAGCCTCAGGTTCATCAGCTTCTGGACAGTTTCTTCGTCGGTCATGTCTCGGTCTCCTTTCGGTCGTAGTAGGCACCGCCCCGCACGTTGTCGTGAGGTGGGCCCGGGGGTGGCTCGGAATCGTCAGGCGCGGGCGCGTCGTCAAGCCCGCGGCTCAGGATCGCCAGCACGCTCTTGCGGGTGGGCGCTCCGATGTTGATGGCGCGGCGGCAAGCGGCGTCGAAGCGCAGGGGATCGTAGCCCTTGGCGCTGCGGATCAGGGCCATGCAGGAGCGGTAGGCGGTCTCGGGGTTGTCGCGGCTGCGCAGGATGTGCTCGACGAGCGCGCCCACCGACGGGCCCACGCCTGCCGCCCAGGTGATGATCCGCGACGGCGGCCACGCGCCGTACTCGCGGTGACTCTTGGGCCGATGCTCTGCCACCGTGCTGGCGCTGCCCTTGGGCGACCACAGCCGCGCGTGACTGGCGACGCGCTTGTTGCGCAGGAAGATCTCGACGACGGACGTGGTCACGCGCAGGTCGGTGACTTCACCGACGAGGTTGTACGGGACGCTGTACAGCCGCCTGTCGTACTCGACGTGGTAGTCGATGTTCACGCGGGCCTTCTTCCAGCGCGCCAGCTCCCAGCGCGTGGTCGGCAGCGGGCGCATCGCCGGGCGGTCGATGGTCTCGAACGCCGAGCGGCGGCAGCCCTCCAGTTTCTGGAACGGCCGGTTGTTGAGCTTCTCCAGCAGCTCGGCGATGGCCGCGTTCAGATCTTCCAGGCTGAAGAAGGTCCGGTTGCGCAGGCACGCGACGATCCAGCGCTGCCCCACCAGTACCCCCGTCTCGACCTTGGCCTTGTCCCGAGGCTCGCCAGCGCGCGCGGGGATGATAGCCACGTCGTAGTGCTCGGACAGCTCCGCGTACGTCGGGTTGATCTCGGGGTCGTACCGATCAGGACCGCTGACCGCGCTGCGCAGCTGATCGGGCACCGCGATCTTGGGTGTGCAGCCGAAAAATTCGAAGGTGCGCACCGTCGAGGCACAGAAGTCCTCCAGCTTCTGCGTCCGGGTCGTCTCCGCGTAGGTGTAGTTGCTCGCGCCCAGGACCGCCAGGAACAGCTCGACTTCGATCTGCTCGCCCGTCGCGCGATCCCA
>JANPFD010000292.1:0-1073 GCA_031423255.1 Myxococcales bacterium
CCTTGCCTTCAACCAGCCAGTAGCTGCGCGTGTCGGTGAAGGGGGTTTCCGCCCCGCGCGCGTAGAACTCGATCGCGTCCGACCTATCGAAGCGGGCATCATCGGCGCCGCTCACGTTGATGGCCAGCTCGGTCCCGTCGACGAACAGCTGCAACCGGCGTGGGTCGACCGTCGGCGGTAGGCCCGCCATGACCAGCTCGGGCTGCGTCGCTCGGTACCAGCCGTCCTCACGGATGGCGAGCTTGATTGCTCCTCCCGCTGCCAGCGCCGCCGCCACCGCCGCGTCGCCGGGTTTCACCGCGCGCGCCACCCGGGGCGCGCGGGGCAGATCACGACGAAGGTCGGCGTCGCCCCCCGCCAAGCTGGACAGCAGCATTGAGCGAACGGCCGCAACCGATGACGACGGCGCCTCCGCGTGCGCCACCAGCGGTCCATGCCACTCACTCTTTCCGTTGAGGTCGACCGCCTCTAACCAATACGTCATCCCGGGGCGGCCCTTCGCGTCCCACCACGAATACGGGTGGCCTACTGTCAAGGGGGTGGAAAGCCCAGCGAACAGCGCCGAGCCCGCGATAAGCGACGGCGTGATCTGCTTGCGACCGCCCCGCTCGTCTCGATAAACCCGAAAGCCCAGGTTCTCCACCTCGAAGCCGGTTCGCCACGCCAGCGCGACGCCCGGCTCGCCCGCCGCGCCTCGCGCCGTGAACGACTCTAACTTCACGGCCGTCGTGGGCAGCCCGGCCAGCGCCAGATACAAGATCTCCGTGGCCACCGCGTCGTTGGTCGTCCAGGACATCGTGAACTGGTCCGAAGCGAGGCTGGTCGTCGCCTCGGCGTCGATCGTCTGGGTGAAGTTGTTCGCCTTTATGAAGGACACGGTGGTCTTGTCGACGTCGTCCTCCTCCGTGTTATTCGCAAGGTGTTTCTTGGCGAAGGCGAAGGCGCCGTGCGTGGACCCGTCCGAAGCTCCAAACCCCAGTTTGGAGCCAGTAGTCGCGGAGGCCTGGGTCGTGTCTTGAAACGACGCAAAAAGCATGACCTTCGGCGTGAAGCCTATGCCCGTGACGGTCTGA
>JANPFD010000293.1:0-7913 GCA_031423255.1 Myxococcales bacterium
CGGCGCCGGTGGCGCCACGGATTGCGGCGAGGCGGGAGAGGCCTGCTGCGCCGGCAACAGCTGCACCGCCTCGGGCACGATCTGCAATCCCGCCACCAACATGTGCATCGCCTGTGGCGGCGCGGGCCAGACCTGCTGCACGGGCAAGATCTGCTCGGCAGCCGGCACGACTTGCACCGGAGGCGGACTCGGGACATGCACGGTGTGCGGCGGTCCTGGGCAAGCCTGCTGCCCGGGCAACGGGTGCGCCGCCGGCGGCTGCTGCGTGAGCACGACCTGCGTCCCCACGGGGAGCACCTGCCCCGGCGCCGTGGGCGGCACCTGCGCCAACGGTTCGTGCGGGACCTGTGGCGGCACCGGCCAGACCTGCTGCGCGGGCAGCAGTTGCACCGCCTCGGGCACCGTCTGCGCGGGCGGAAGCTGCATCGCCTGCGGCGGCGCAAACCAGCCTTGCTGCGGCGGGGCCGCCTGTATCGCCGCGGGCACCGCCTGCATCGGCGGAAGTTGCGTGGCCTGCGGAGCCGCGGGTCAGCCCTGCTGCGCGGGTAACTCCTGCTCGGCCCGGAGCACCGTGTGCAACCCGCAGAACCGGATCTGCGTCGCCTGCGGCGGTGCCGGGCAGCGCTGCTGTGACGGACGCACCTGCTCCGCCCCCGGCACCAGCTGCGACCTCGCCACCACCTGCTCGACGTGCGGCGGCGACCGGCAGCCCTGTTGCGACGGAAAAACCTGCACGGCGGCCGGGACGCAGTGTTTCGTCGGCGGAACCAACGTCACCCTCTGTCTGCGCTGCGGCGGAACCGGCGAGCCCTGTTGTCCGGGGCGGACCTGCACGGCGGCCGGCACGAGTTGCGTGGGCGGGGCCGGCACGGCGGGGGGCACCTGCCGCGTCTGCGGCGGTGCCGGCCAACCGTGCTGCACCGGCAACAGCTGCACGGGCGGCGGCTGCTGCGTCGGCGACGCCTGCGTCACCTCGGGCAACGCCTGCCCGACGCTGGGGGGCACCTGCAGCGCCGGTAAGTGCGGGACCTGCGGCGGCGTCGGCGATTCTTGCTGCGCCGGCGACCGCTGCACGGCAGCCGGAACCATCTGCACCGGGGGACGGTGTGCAGCCTGTGGCACCATCGGCGCACCCTGCTGCGCCGTCCGCGTATGCACGGCGCCCTCGAGCATCTGCGCGGCCACCACGCTCATCGGCACGTGCAGCGCCTGCGGCGAAAAAGACCAGCCTTGCTGCGCCAACCGCGCCTGCAACGCTGGCACCTGCGTCGGCACCGGCAACGGGCTCTGTCAGTAGAGCGCCGCGGAACCGAGGACAGCGGCCCGGTAACCGAGCTGCGACGCGACCACCATCGGCGGGAACGGCATCGCCTGGGCGAGGCGTCGTTCGATCGCCGGCAGGATGCGATCGGCGGCGCGCCCGACGCCACCGCCGAGCACGATCCGCTCGGGGTCCAGCAGGGACTGGACCGCGGAGACGGCGACGGCCAGGTAGTCCATGGTCTCCTCGAAGATCGTCTGGGCGGCCGGATCGCCCTCCGCTGCGGCGGCGAACACCTCCTCGGCCCTGAGCCCGGCGCGCGTGGCGATGCCCGAGCCGGAGGCGACGCTCTCGAGCGCGCCCCACTCGCGGTTGCGCCACGACAGGAACTCGCGCCCCGGCAACAGCGCCCCCAGTTCCCCGGCGGCGTCGTTCCGCCCCCGATGGAGCTTGCCGTCGATGATCACCGCGCCCCCGATGCCGGTCCCCACGGAGATGCAGACCAGGTTGCGCGTACCCCGTCCGGCGCCGAAATGCAGTTCGCCGAGCGCCGCGAGGTTGACGTCGTTCTCCACCTTGACGGGCAGCCCGGTCACCTTCGACAGACGCTCGGCCAGAGGGAAATCGCGCCACCCCAGCGAGGGCGCGGCAGCGATGGTGCCGTCGAGGCGGGTGATTCCCGGGGCGCCCACGCCGATGCCCCGGAACGCGCCCCCACCCTCGGCGCGCAGCCCGTCGATGAACCGGCAGAGGCGGTCGAAGGCGTCACCACCGGCACCGCTCTGTGCGTGGGCGACGTACCGTTCCCCGGACAGAACCGCACCGGGCATCACGATGCCCCCGAAGATCTTGGTGCCGCCCAGGTCGATGCCGATCACCGGGTCCATGAATCACAGGGTACGAACGACCTTGTCCGCGAGGCCCCGGGGATTGTCCGGATCGAGGCCGCGCGCGGCGGCCAGCGCCAGCACGAGCCGCTGCACCGACAGCACGGCAACAAGCGGGCTCAGCCACTCGGGCACGCGGGCCATCGGGAGGAAGAACCGGGCGTCCTTGCGCGCCCTGTCGTCATCGCTGATCGCCAGGATGCGGCCACCGCCAGCGGCGAGCTGCCGCCCGAGCGCCGCCATGTCGTCGAAGGTTGCGCCCGACGGCATGATCATCGTGATCGGCAGCCCGCGATCGAGGAGCGCGATGGAGCCGTGCCGGAAATCAGCGGCGGAAAACGGATAGGTGTGCAGGCGGAGGAGCTCACGCAGCTTCAGCGCCGCCTCGTGTGCCGTACAGAGGTTCAGGCCGCGCGCCAGGATCACCAGGTCGGTCGCCTCGCGCAGCTCCTCGGCCGCACGCTCGGCGGCCAGCATCGCCGCATCGAGCGTCAGCCCCATCGCCGCGGGCAGGCGGCGTAACTCCTCGAGGTTCGCCTCATCGCGCGACAGGAGCGCCCCCAGCAAGGCCATCGCCGCCAGCTGGCAGGTGTACGTCTTGGTGGCGGCGATGCTCTGCTCGGTGGTGCCGAGCTCGATCACGTGATCGGCGGCCTGGCCCAGCGGCGACGCAGGATCATTGGTGACCGCGATCGTCGGCCGACCCTGCTTGCGCGCGTCGGCCACCACCGCGACGACGTCGGGCGACTGCCCCGACTGGGAGATCCCGACCACCAGCGCGTCCGCGAAGCGCGGCGGCCGGTTGTAGATGGTGTGCAGCGACGGGGCGGCTCCCGCGACCGGCAGCCGCGCCAGGTAACCCCAGGCGTACTGGGCGTACAGCGCGGCGTGATCCGAGCTGCCGCGCGCGGCGACCAGCACGTACGAGAACGGCGCGAGCTTGCCGACGATGGCCCGCGCCGGGCCGACCTGCCGATCCAGGAAGGAGGCGACAGCCTCGGGCTGAGCGGCGATCTCCTGGGCCAGCACGCCGGCCATCAGCCGACCCCCAATGACCGGCCGTTGTCTTGCTGGACCAAGCTCAGCGGATGCCGCTCGGGGTGCACGATCGACTCGGCGCGCTCCACCGGCTCGCCGTCATGAGCCAGCGTCAGCTGATCGACCACCAGCACCACGCCGGACTCGCCCAGGCTGAGGAGCTTGCGCTCGCTGCGGTCGGCGATGCGCGCGGTGATGGTGCTCTCGGCGCGCGCCAGCGTCAGGCCGTACCCCTGCCGCAGCGTCGCGTAGAGGGACAGGGCCTCGAGATCGCGGTCCAGCAGCCCCGGGCAGCGGGCGTGCGGCAGCATCGAGCGCTGGATCATCATCGGCAGCCCGTTGGCCAGCCGCAGGCGCGTCAGCACCACCACCTCCGCGCCGGACGCCACGTGCAGGTCGTGGGCAATCGCCGCCGTGGCCCGCATCAGCTTCGCCTCGATGACCCGGTTCGCCGGCTTCTCGCCACGCGCCTCCACCGAGGCCGTGAAGCTGAGGAAGGCGTTCAGCTCGCGGGCGTCGCTGTGCTCGCCGACGAAGATGCCCTTGCCCGGGACGGTGTACAGGTGCCCTTGCTGCACCAGATCGGACAGCGCCTGGCGCACGGTGATGCGGCTGACTCCCAGTTTGCGCACCCATTCGCGTTCCGACGGCAGGCGCGAGTGCGGCGGCCGCTTGCCGAGCGCGAGGTCCTTCAGGATCCGCTCCTTGAGCTGCTGGTAAAGAGGCTTGGGTGATTCGCGCGTCAGCAACATCGGGGAGGGCACTGGTTATGACCAGATAATACCACACGGGACCGCGTGTCAACCTCACCCTTGTGCTAGGGTGGCGCCCCATGTTCACGGGAGTCATCACCGCGCTCGTCACCCCGTTTCGCAACGGGGCTCTCGACGAGGAAGCGCTGCGCCGGCTGGTCGATGAGCAGATCGCCGCGGGCATAGACGGGCTCGTGCCGGTGGGCACCACCGGCGAGTCCCCCACCCTGTCGAACGACGAGCACATCCGGGTCATCAAGGTGGTGGTCGAGCACACGAAGAAGCGCGTGCCTGTCATCGCCGGGACCGGCGCCAACTCCACCAAGGAGGCGATCGAGCTGTCACGCGCCGCCAAGGAGGCGGGCGCCGACGGCATGTTGCAGGTGACGCCGTACTACAACAAGCCGACGCAGGACGGCCTCTACCGCCACTTCAAGGCGATCGTCGACGAGGCGAACCTGCCCACGGTGGTCTACAACGTGCCGGGCCGGACCGGCTGCGACCTCCTGCCCGAGACCATCGCCCGCCTGTGCGAGGTGCCGCAGATCGTCGCCGTGAAGGAGGCGACCGGCTCGGCGCAACGGGCCTCGCAGATCATCGCCCGCTGCGGCGACCGGATGATCGTGCTGTCCGGCGACGACGCCACCGCGCTGCCGCTCTACGCGGTGGGCGCCAAGGGCTGCATCTCGGTGGTGTCGAACGTCGCGCCCGCGGACATGGCCGCGATGTGGGACGCAGCCGCGGCGGGTGACTGGGCCAAGGCGCGCGCTCTGCACTACAAGGTGTTCCCGCTCAGCGAGGGGCTGTTCATCGAGGCGAACCCGATCCCGGTGAAGGCGGCGCTGGCAATGATGGGACGGATCGCCGACGAGATCCGGCCGCCGCTCTACCCGATGGCCGGCGCCAACCGCGAGAAGGTGCGCAAGATCCTGCAGGACCTGCGCCTCGTCTGATGGGCGCCACGACCAGGACTGCGACGACCATCGCCGTGATCGGCGCCGCCGGACGCATGGGCCGGGCGCTGGTGCGCGCGGTCGCCGAGACACCGGGCGCGGCGCTGGGCGCTGCGGTGGAGCGCGCGGGCGCCGCCGAACTCGGCAGCGACGCCGGGACCCTGGCCGGTGTGCCGGCGCTCGGTGTGAAACTGCAGGCCCAGGGTCCCACCGGGTCGGACATCTGGATCGACTTCTCCGCGCCCGCCGCCTCGGTGGCCAACGCCCGGGCGGCCGCCACGGCAGGCGCGCGGATCGTCATCGGCACGACCGGGCTGTCCGCGGCGGACAAGGAAGCGATCGCCGGCGCCGCCAAGAAGACGGCCATCGTGCTGGCGCCGAACATGTCGATCGGCGTGAACGTGTTGCTGAAGCTGGTGGCCGACGCCGCGCGTGCACTCGGACCCACGTACGACCTGGAGATCGTCGAGGCCCACCACCGGGCCAAGCGCGACGCCCCGTCGGGGACCGCGCTCCGGCTGGCCGAGGCACTGGCCGAGGCGACAGGGCGCGACCTGGACCGGACCGCTCGCTATGCGCGCCGGGGCGACATCGGCCCACGCACCACCGAGGAGATCGGCATCCAGACCATCCGCGGCGGCGACGTGGTGGGCGACCACACCGTATTCTTCCTGGGCCTCGGCGAGCGGATCGAGTTGACCCACCGGGCCTCGTCGCGCGACACCTTCGCCCACGGGGCCGTTCGGGCGGCGCTGTGGCTGGCCGGCCGGGCGCCCGGCCTCTACGACATGCGCGACGTCCTCGGCCTGCGGTGATACAAAAGAGGCGTGCCGCGCGCCAAGCCGGATTTCGGCACCCTGCCGACGGAAGCTGAGAACCCCCGGTCGGAGTTCCTCGACACGCTGCCGCCCGAAGAGGTGGTGAAGCTGATGATCGAGGAGGAGGGAAACGCGGTCAAGGCGGTGCGCACCCGATCGCGCGAGATCGCCCAGGCCGCGCGCCTGGTCGCCGAGCGGCTGGCGCTGGGCGGGCGCCTGGTGTACGTCGGCGCGGGCACCTCGGGACGGCTGGGGACGCTGGATGCCGCCGAGTGCGTTCCGACGTTCGGAATCCCCCAGTCGCTGGTGGTGGGGATCATCGCCGGTGGGCCCCACGCTCTGACCCGCTCTGCCGAGGGCGCCGAGGACAACCCGCGCGAGGCCGAGCAACGCATGCGACGGGTCGCAGTCGGCCCCGACGACGTGGTCTGCTGCATCGCCGCCTCGGGCGTCACGGTGTTCTCACGCGCGGCGCTGGAATACGCGCGCTTCCGACGCGCCGCCACCATCTTCGTCACCTGCAGCCGACTCGTCCGAGACGCACCGATCGCCGATGTGATCATCGAGCTGGCCACGGGACCCGAAGTGATCGCGGGATCGACCCGCCTCAAGGCGGGTACGGCGACGAAGATGGTGCTCAACGCGATCTCCACGACCGCCTTCGTGCTGCTGGGCAAGACCTACGGTGGGCTGATGGTGGACGTGCGGCCGACCAACGCCAAGCTGTGGGCGCGGGCAGTGCGGATCGTGACCCGTCTTTCAGGGCTCGATGACGGCGCCGCGCTGAAGCTGCTGAAGAAGGCGGGCGGCCGAGCGAAGGTCGCCCTGGTCATGCACCACGCCCGCGTCGGCGCCCAGCGAGCCAAGGATCTGCTGGTCGAGCACAAGGGATCGCTGCGCGCAATCGTCGGGGATCTCGATCTCCGTGAGTGACCCGCTGATCCGACTGCTGGCCCTGCGGGAGCTCCCCGCGCGCCTGTGCATCGGCCTCATGTCCGGCACCAGCGCCGACGGCATCGACGCGGCGTTGTGCGAGATCGCCGGCGCCGGTGAGGAAACGAAAGCGCGCGTGCTGGCCTACCTCACCATTCCCCTGCCCCGCCCGCTGCGCGAGCGGATCTACGCGCTGGCCGAGGCAGACGCCTCGGAACTGTGCGAAGTGGACGTGCTGCTGGGGGAGGCGTTCGCCGACGCGGCCCACCAGGTGTGCGCGGCCGCGGGGACGACCACGGACAAGGTCCACCTCATCGGCTCGCACGGGCAGACCGCGGCTCACCGCCCGCGGTCGGCGGGACGGATCGGGGCCACGCTGCAGATCGGCGAGGCGGCGGTGATCGCCGAGCGCACCGGCTGCCCGGTGATCGCCGACTTCCGCGTGCGCGACGTCGCCGCCGGGGGCGAAGGCGCGCCACTCGTGCCGCTGGTCGACCACCTGCTCTTCCGCGCACCGGGCCGCAAGCGCGCGATCCAGAACATCGGCGGCATCGCCAACGTGACGCTGGTCGGGGGTGCGCTGGAAGACGGGATCGCCTTCGACAATGGTCCGGGGAACATGGCGCTCGATGCCGTCGCGCGCGCCGCCTCGCGCGGCGTCGACGCCTACGACGTCGATGGCAAGCGCGCCGCGCGCGGAACGATCGACGCTGCGCTCCTCGACGAGCTGAGCCAGCATCCGTACCTGGCGCTGCCACCGCCCAAGAGCACGGGCCGCGAGCTGTTCGGCAAGACCTTCGTCTACCCGCTCCTGGATCGCTGGGCCGGCCGACCACTGGACGATCTGCTGGCCACGCTGACCCGCTTCACCGCCGTGGCGATAGAGCAGAGCTACCGGGAACACCTGCCGGCGTTCCCGGACGAGGTCTACGTGTGTGGCGGAGGCGCCGCCAACCCGACGCTCGTGGGTCATCTCCGGCAGCTATGCGCGCCGGCTTCCGTCGCCGATACCTCCGCCCTGGGTGTCGATCCCAAGGCGAAGGAGGCGCTGGCGTTCGCGGTGCTGGCGAACGAGACGCTGTTCGGCCACGCAGGCAACCTGCCCCAGGCGACGGGCGCCGCGGGACCGCGCGTGCTGGGAAAGATCAGCTTCTAGGGCGGCGGGGGTGGCGGCGGGGGCGGCGGCGCTCCGCCCCCCGCAGGAGCCGCCGGGGCGGGCGCCCGCGCGGGGCCGCCCCGGTAGTGCGCCAGCGCCGCGGGCAGCCAATTTT
>JANPFD010000294.1:0-11997 GCA_031423255.1 Myxococcales bacterium
CAGACGAAGAAGCTCGAGCGGACGATCCCCATCATCCTTTACGGATCGGCCTACTGGCAGGAGATCATCGACTTCGAGGCCATGGTCAGACACGGAATGATCGAGGCTGCCGACCTGGAGCTGTTCCAGTTTGCCGACGACGTCGACACGGCCTTCGCTCTACTCAAAGAGCAACTCCCCATCGACGACGAGGCGCCCACCCCCGACTTCGCCCGCTCCCGGATATCGGGACAGACGGTGGCAGACGGCAACCTGCCATGATCGAGATCGAGATCATCGGAGCGGGGCAGACCGTCACCGGCTCGAAGCACCTGCTGACGACTTCCCGCGCCAGCGTGCTGCTCGACTGTGGCCTGTTTCAGGGGCGCCGGTCCGAGTCCCTGGAAAAGAATCGACACATGCCAATCGATGCCCAGGCTCTGGACGCCGTGGTGCTGTCGCACGCTCACATCGACCACTCCGGAGCGCTGCCCTTGCTGTGCCTGAAGGGCTTTGGCGGGCCCATCTACGCCACGCCGGCCACGCGGGATCTGGCGGCGCCGATGTTGCTCGATGCTGCGATGATCCAGGTGGCAGACGCGCGCCATATTGCTCGTCTGATCGAGCGGGGTGCGGAGGATCTGGTGCCGGTGGAGCCGCTTTATCGGCCGGCCGATGTGGCCACGGTGCTGGAGCAGATGATCGGGGTGCCCTACCGGCGGCCGCAGGTGGTGGCGCCGGGAGTCACGGTGACCTTCCTGGACGCGGGCCACGTGCTCGGCAGCGCCATCGTGGTGCTCGACATCGAGGATGAGGGGAAAACGTTACGCCTGGCTTTCACTGGCGATCTCGGACGACGCCATCTGCCCATCTTGCGCGATCCCGAGGTGCCCGACGGGGTCGAGTGCCTCATTTCAGAGAGCACCTATGGAGATCGTCTGCACGACCCCATCGAGCAGATGGGGCAGGCCTTGGGCGACGTCATCCGCCGCACCTGTGAGCGGGGTGGCAAGGTGGTCATACCTTCCTTCGCCTTCGAGCGGGCGCAAGAGGTCGTCTACGAGCTCAAGCTCCTGCTGCAGAGCAAACTCATTCCCGCACTGCCGGTGTACGTCGACTCGCCGCTAGCGGTCAGGCTCACGGATGTCTTCAAGCTGCATCCGGAGTGCTACGACGAGGCAGCCCGCGAGCTCCTGCGGGGCAGTGACTCGCCTTTTCACTTCGACGGCCTCACGTACGTCACCGGCGTCGAGGAGTCCAAACGCATCAACGATGATGATCGCCCGGCGATCATCATCGCGGCCAGCGGCATGTGCGAGGCAGGGCGGGTTCTCCATCACCTGCGGTCGACCATTGGCGACCCGAAGAACACCGTCGTGATCGTGGGGTTTCAGGCGGCCCATACTCTGGGGCGGCATTTGGTCGAAGGACGGCGCGAGGTACGCATCTTTGGGATGATGCAGCCCCGTCGCGCGGAGGTGGTGGTGCTCAATGGCTTCTCGGCCCACGCCGATCAAGCGGGACTGTTGGCCTTCGCCGAGCGCGTGCGCGAGCGCGGCCCTTTACGCAACGTCATCCTGGTGCACGGTGAACCGCGAGCGCAGAAGGCGCTCGCGAGTTGTCTGGCAGAGCGGGGCTTTGCCAAGGTGTCCGTCCCGGCCGCGGGTGAACGCCTGCGTCTATAGCTGCGAGCTACGAATCCGCCGCACCGAGAACAGGAGCAACTGCTCGACGCTTCTCGTCTGTGTTTCGATGGCACATCCCCTGCAAGACCTGCACTTGTACACAGGAGAGTGTGACGATGCTGATGAGGCGGCCGCCGCGTGGCTTCGGGCACTACCTCCGTGACGTCGTCTACGGCTCACTCGACGGCGTGATTACCACTATGGCCGTGGTCGCCGGAAGCGCGGGTGCCCAGATCCCTGTCAAGGTCGGCATCATCCTCGGCCTCACGAACTTGGTCGCGGATGGAATTTCGATGGGAGCGGGCAACTACCTCGGCTTGAAGTCGGAACTTCAGCAAGCGGCCCAGTCCCTGACGCAGGAGGCGCCGTGGCGCCACGGCCTCGCGACCACGGCAGCGTTCATGATGGTAGGAGCGGTCCCACTCCTCGGATTCGTGCTGTCCGGCCCTCTCGGGGTTGCCGCGCTCCCCATTGGTGCGCTGCTCTCCGCGCTTGCGCTCCTGGCCGTCGGAGCGGCGCGAGCGCCGTTCGTTCACAAAAGTGCGTGGACCAGCGCGACGGAAATGCTAGTCATCGGTCTCTTCGCGGGAATGAGCGCCTACGGCGTCGGTGCGCTTGCGCAGAAAATGCTCGGCTAAGAGGCGCACGCGCCTATTTTGCGTGGTTACCAAGTGCCTGTCGATTGTCACGAATGGCACGCGCCTCGCAACGACGGCAATGTCATGAAAGACATGGCTCTGGTTCTGGGTGGCGGCGGCGCCCGGGGCGCCTACGAAGTAGGCGTGCTGCGCTATCTGTTCGAGGACATGGGTCTCTCGTCTGCTCCGCGCATCTTGTGTGGCACGTCGGCAGGCGCGATCAATGCCTGCGCCGTGGCGGCGTCCGCCGACGAGCCGTTGCGTGGTCTGGCCTCGCTGGCCTGGCGCTGGGCAGGCTTGGAGTTGGACAACATGGTGCAGGTGGATCGCTGCGAAGCAATCGGGATGGCGCGCGCGATGCTGGGCGGCCCGCAACGGAAGCTGGCGTTCCGGAAGTTGCGCGGCTCACTCCTCAATCCCGAGCCCTTCAGGACGCACCTGGTCGAGGGACTGCGGCTCGATTTGGCCGCTGAGCACATACGCGCCGGTCGCCTGGGTGCGCTCTGTGTCACGGCAACCGCCGTGGGGACTGGGGGAGTTACGACCTTCGTGGCGACATCCGATGGGGAGGTACTCTGGCGCCGCCGGGCGAACCAAGTGGTCCCCGCGGACCGAATCACGCTCGATCATGTACAGGCTTCCTCCGCCATCCCGTTCTTGTTGCCGCCGGTCGACATCGATGGTCGGTTGTATTGCGACGGCTCTCTCCGGCAGCACGTCCCGTTGTCACCCGCGCTTCATCTCGGCGCGGATCGGATCGTCGTCGTCAGCACTCAGCCTGCTTTCGGTGTCGACCAGACCTACCAGGTGCATGGGCACGAGCGTGCCGTGACGAGTCCGTTGTTTCTGCTCGGCCGCGTGCTCGACGCACTCACGCTCGACCGCATCGACGATGACCTCGAGCGACTAGAACGGGTCAACGACATCGTGGCGGCGGGCCGCCTTGCCTTCGGAGAGTCCTTCGTTCCCACCATCAATCGGGCGCTCGCTGGCGCCGCGGCGGAACCGATAAGGCTGGTCGAGGTCGTGACGGTACGCCCATCGGAGTCTCTTGGTCGCATGGCAGCCGAATATGTGCGCGGCTCGCGGTTCCGGAACAAGGCCAAGGGGGGCGCCGGCCGCCTGCTCGAGCGCATAGCTGATGCGGAAGCCGAACCCGATGCCGACCTACTGTCGTTTCTCCTGTTCGACGGTGGATTCGCATCCGAGTTGATGGGACTCGGGCACGCCGACGCCCGCAAGCAGCGCACAGCCCTCGAAGCATTGTGCACTCCCTCAGCCAACCGCGCCCGGCGGGTTCAGGCGTAACTCGGAGCGATCAGCCCGACCGGGTTCCGAAACTCCTGGGCCGATCATCGATCAGCTCGACAAGGACAAGGCGGTCTACAAGACCTACAGCAAATCGCTGCGTCCGCTGATGCGCACCGAGACCGAAAAGTTTCTTCGAGTCGGTGGTCTGGGACGGGTCGAGCGACCTGCCGACGTTGCTGGCCGGGCGCTTCTCGTTCCTGAACGCGGCACTCGCTAGCTTCTACGGCGTGAGCGGTCCAACCGGGAACGCGTTCCAGTGCAGTAGCGCGATCCCACCCAGACGCGCCGGTTTTCTCACCCACGCCGGCCTCCTGGCGGTGAACGCCCAGCCGAACCAGACCTCGCCCGTGCAGCGGGGGGAAGTTCGTGCAGGAGCAACACCTGTGCACCGAACTGCCGCCGCCGCCAGGGAACGTCGAGGTGATATCTGCCCCGTACCCGTGGTGTGTGTTCCGGGCGCAGAGGAGTCAGCACCCGGTCCCGAATCTGCCGCCGCTCGGCAACAGCGCCATCCCTCGTTCCCGAGGCGTCGACGGCGCGGCCGTTCTCGGTGTCACGCCAGCGTCCCACGCCGTCGTACTGCTCGAATCCCAGTCCGATCGGATCCATCAGCTGGTGGCAGGTAATACACGATGGCACCGCCGAAGGCTGGGAGACAACAGGGAACGGATTTGGCGCGCGGCCTGCGCTGGGCGATCGAGGCTGCTCGCTCCCCGCACTTCATCTACCGGGCCGAGGTCGGTGCGCCGAGGTCGGTGCGCCAATGACTGGATGGGAGATGGCCGCGCGCCTGTCGCTCTTAGGTCGCGGACCTACATTGCGGTATCGTGGCTGCTGCGCGTACGATGCGTCCCTGATGAGCCGGCCACCCCAGGCGCGTGCGCTGGCCATAGGGTCTCTGTTCACCGCCGGTCTCGCCGCTCTCATCGTCCTCGGGTCGCGCAACCTCCAGCACTTCGACGCAGCCCTGATCGGCTACACCTTCGCCACTCTCTTCGCGACGTTCGGTGTGACCTATCGCTATTCGATGTGGCTGCAGCGGCCGCCGACCAGAATGTACTGGCGTCGTGGCTGGAGCGCGATGGCCAGCCCGCGACGCGTTCTCGCGAATTTGGGAGAGGTGACGCGGCGACTGGTGGTCGAGGTCGGGGCGAATCGGTTCATCTTTCGACGGGGTTTTCTGCGGGGCCTGGCGCATATGGGGATCATGTGGGGCAGCCTGCTGGCCGCCGCGATCACTTTCCCGCTGGTCTGGGGCTGGATCCACTTCGAGACGGTGCCCGGCGCGCTGGACACCTACCGTACTTTTCTTTTTGGTATCCCGGTCGGTGAGTTCGCTGTCGCTTCGGTGCCCGCCTTCATCGTCTTCCACGGACTGGTCTGGGCGGCGATCCTGGTCATGGGCGGCGTGATGCTGGCGTTCAGGCGGCGCATGCTCGACCAAGGCGCGGCCGCCACGCAACAGTTCGGCGAGGACATCCTACCGCTGCTGATGCTGGGGGCGATCAGCATCACCGGCCTGCTGCTCACCGTCAGTTACACCTGGATGAGCGGCTACGCCTACGATTTCCTGGCGATCCTCCATGCGGTGGTGGTCATCCTGACCCTGCTCTGGCTGCCGTTTGGAAAGTTCTTTCACGTGTTCCAGCGGCCGGCCCAGATCGGCGTCGCGCTGTATAAGGAAGCGGGCATTGTCGGCCCGCAGGCCCACTGCAAACGATGCGACGCTGCGTTCGGTTCGGCCGCGATGATCAGCGACCTCGCCGGCGTCGAGCGCGAGCTTGGCTTTCGCTACGAACTCGCCGGACCGCGCGCCACGCACTACCAGCAGATCTGCCCGCGTTGCCGACGGGCGCTGTTCGGCCTGGCCCAGGGAGCGCTCTGGGGCGCTACCGGAAACTCGCCGCGCTGACTCATGGCAACCATCCCCTCCGATCCTCTCACCACCATCCGCGCCTTCGGACCGCACCTGTCGGCCGGCACGCGCGGGACCTCGAGTGACCAGCCCGATCGCCTGGTGAAAACCCACTGCTGCTTCTGCGGGCAGCAGTGTGGGATCCAGCTCAAGGTGAAGGACAACGAGGTGGTCGGGTTCGAGCCGTGGGAGGAGTTCCCGTTCAACCGCGGCATGCTCTGCCCCAAGGGGGTCAAGAGGTACTTGCAGGGCTCCCACCCCGATCGCCTGGTTTCGGCGCTGCGTCGCGACCCGGACGCGACCGGCGGATTCCGCCAGATCCCCTACGCGGAGGCCATCGAAACCTCGGCGCGGGAGATCCTCCGGATCCAGCAACAACACGGACCTGGCGCCGTCGGCCTGCTGGGAGGCGCCAGCCTGACGACCGAGAAGACCTACCTGCTGGGGAAGTTCGCGCGGGTCTGCCTCAAAACGCCCTTCATCGACTACAACGGGCGGCTGTGCATGGTCAGCGCCGGCGCCGCGAACAAGAAGGCCTTCGGCATCGACCGGACCACCAACCCCTGGTCGGACATGGTCGGGACCGACGTCATCTGGGTGGCTGGGTCGAACGTCGCCGAGTGCTCGCCCATCACCACCAACTACATCTGGCAGGCGCGCGAGTTGGGGGCCAAGGTCATCGTTCAAGATCCGCGCATCACCCCGGTGGCGCGGACCTGTGATCTGTATCTACCGGTCAAGCCCGGGCGAGACGCGGCGCTGTTCGCAGGCGTGCTGAACATGATGATCCAGAAGGACTGGATCGATCGTGAGTTCATCGGTGCGCACACCGTCGGGTTCGACAGCGTGGTCGAGTACTGCAGCGCCTGGACGCCGGCCCGCACCGCCGAGGTGACCGGTGTGCCCGAGCGATCGCTGCACGCGGCCGCGGAGCTCTGGGGAACCGCGAAGAGCAGCTTCCTGTTCCACGCGCGCGGCATCGAGCACCATTCGAACGGCGTGCAGAACGCGCTGGGCACCATCAACCTGGTCCTGGCATCGGGCCGCATCGGACGTCCCAAGAGCGGCTACGGCACCATCGTCGGTCAGGCGAATGGACAGGGCGGGCGCGAGCACGGACAGAAGTGCGATCAGCTCCCTGGCTGGCGGGACATCTCCAACCCCGACCACCGCAAGTACATCGCTTCGGTGTGGGGGATCGATGAAGCAGAGATCCCCGGCCCGGGCGTCGATGCCTACGAGATGTTTCGCAAGATCGACAAGGGTGAGATCAAGGCGCTGATCGCGATCTGCTTCAACCCCAAGGTTTCGTTGCCCGACAACCAGTTCATCACCCGCGCGCTGGACAAGCTCGAGCACTTCGTCGTCATCGATTTTTTCTTGAACGACACCGCCCACCACGCCGACATCGTCCTGCCCGGCAGCCTGCAAGAAGAAGACGAGGGCACGGTGACCCAGGTCGAGGGACGGGTCATCAAGATCAACAAGGCGGTCGACTGCCCGGGCGATGCGCGTCAGGACTGGATCGTCATCCAGGATCTCGCGCGCGCTCTCGGCCGCCCGAAAGGATTCACGTTCGACAGCCCGCGCGCGATCTTCGAGGAGCTTCGAATCGCCAGCAAGGGGGGCGTCGCTGACTACTCGGGGATCACCTACGAGAAGATCGATCGGCAAATGGGGGTCTTCTGGCCCTGCTACAGCGAGGATCCCAAAACCGGTCAGCCGACGCCCGACCACGAAGGGACGCCGCGGCTGTTTGAACCGGACAGCTACAATCCGGTCGCCAAGGGGGCAGGCCGCTTTTATTTTTCCGACGGCAAAGCACGGTTCAACGTGGCCGAGTACCGGGCTCCCGTCGACGACGCCTCCGAGGAGTTCCCGCTGTTTCTCACCACCGGACGGGTGGTCAGTCAGTTCCTGTCTGGCACCCAGACCCGCCGCATCGGTCCGCTGGTCAATCAGTATCCAGAGCCGCGCATTGAACTGCACCCCCGGTTGGCCGCAAAGCTGGGCCTTGTCGATGGCCAGTGGGCCACCTGCGAGACCCGGCGCGGTGCGATCACCCTGCGTGCGATGGTGGTAACCACCATCCGGCCCGACACGATCTTCATTCCCTATCACTGGCCCGGCGACAAAAGTGCCAACCGCCTGACCGTCGCCGCCCAGGATCCGATCAGCAAGATTCCGCAATACAAGGTCTGCGGTTGCCGGTTGCGAAAGGCCGAAGGGCCACCGGAATACGCAGCGCGACTGGAACCACAGCAGTGATGAGGGGGAATCGATGCCCGTCCCAGCCCATCTAGAGTTCTTCATCGATCCCAGCCGCTGCATCGGCTGCCAGGCCTGTGTCCACGCCTGCACCGAGTGTGACACCCATCGGGGTGATTCAATGATTCACCTCGAGTACGTGGATCGGGCCCAGTCGGTGCAGACGGTGCCGGTGGTCTGCATGCACTGCGAGCAGCCGACCTGTGCCGAGGTCTGTCCCGCCGACGCCATCAAGCGCACTGCAGACGGCGTGGTGCAAAGCGCGCGCAAGCCCCGGTGTATCGCCTGCGGCAACTGCGTGGTGGCCTGCCCGTTCGGCGTCCCCGAAGTCAAAATCGATCGTCAGATCATGATGAAGTGCGACATGTGCTACGACCGGACGTCCGTCGGCAAGAAGCCGATGTGCGCGACGGTCTGTCCCAGTCAGGCGCTTTTTTTTGGAACGCGCGAACAGATGCTGGCCATGAGGCCGCAGTCGATGCCCACCAATCAGTTCCGGTTCGGGGGGCAGACCATCACCACCCGGGTGAACGTGATGGTGCCCCGGACACCCGCGCGCCCGCCAATCGTGGACGTCACCGCGGCCATGGAGGACCAGGCAACCAATCGGACGGTCCGGTTGAAGGTCTTCTCGGCAGAGGAAGCGGATCCCTTCGCCGCGGTGGAGGTCTAGCAATGGCCGAGGATCCGCAAAGCCGGTATACGGGCGCTCTTGAGCTGGACACCCGGCTCGATTCCGCCGGACGCGAAGGATTGACCGGAACGGCCCGGTCGAACGCGTACGGGCGACCGGATGAAGTAGACGACGTCACGGTCGCTCCAGACTACCGTCCGATGGACGAACAGCCGCGATGGCGTCAGGATTTCCCGATCGACTTTCCGGCGGACCAGTACGTCGCCCGTCGCGACTTCGCGAAGTTCTTGGTATTGACCAGCGGCGCCTTCGCGGCCGGGCAGGGATGGATTGCCGCGCGCCACCTGGTGCGTGAAAACAGGCCGGCCCCGGCCCGGATCAAGATCGCGTCGCTCCAGAACCTGGCCGTGGGGTCGGCGATGATGTTCGACTATCCCGGACCGCACGATCGCTGCCTGCTCATCCGGCCCGACGACAAGACGCTGGTCGCTTACAGCCAGAACTGCACGCACCTGTCTTGCGCGGTGGTCCCGCGCGTGGCCGAGGGGGTCTTGCACTGTCCCTGCCATGAGGGCTACTTCGATCTGTTCACCGGGAGAAACATCGCCGGACCGCCGCCCCGGCCATTGCCGAAGATCTTGCTCGAGGTGCAGGGTGACGACGTCTATGCGATCGGCGTCGAGACGAGGACGGTGTAGTGATGAAACGCCCCCTTGGCCGCTCGCAACGCCTCATCATCGTGTACGGCATCCTGTGCTTCGCCTTGCTCCTGGTCGTGGCACAGTTGTGGCTGCTCACCGCGACCATGAATGCCTCCCTGGGCGGTGACGGCTCGGTGGTGTTGCCCGCCCTGGCGGCCAGCGTGGGCTGCCTGGCCCTCAATCTCGGGCTGCTGCGGTATCTCTAGCACCACCCATGCAAACCACGGCCCCTCCCTCGGCAGCGGCGAGTGCTCCGGGCGGGGTCGCCGGGATGCACCCCGGCTACTTCGCCATGGTGATGGCTACCGGCATCGTGTCGCTGGCGGCTCATCTGATGGGGCTGCGCCTGGTGGCCCGGACTCTCTTCGCGCTGAACCTTGGGTTCTATCCGCTGCTCTGGGCGCTGACCCTGGTGCGCGCGGTTCGCCACCGGGACCGCATGGTCGCCGATCTCCTCCATCACGGGCGATCGGTGGGGTTCTTCACCACCGTGGCCGCAACCTGCGTGCTGGGATCGCAGTGCCTGGTGATCGGAGGATCCTTCCGGGTCGCTTTGGCGCTGTGGGGGCTGGGCATCGCGCTGTGGGCCTTGCTGACCTACGGCGTCTTCACGGTCCTGATCGTCAAACCGGACAAGCCGACCCTGGCGGACGGCATCAACGGCGGCTGGCTGGTCGCGGTCGTCGCCGCGCAGTCGGTTGCGGTGCTGGGGGCCCAGCTGGCGCCCGACCTGGCGCCGTTTGAGCAGCAGGCGCTTCTGTTCTGCGTGGCGATGTGGCTGGGGGGCGGGATGCTGTACTTCTGGATCATCGGGCTGATCTTCTATCGCTACATGTTCTTTCCGATGAGTCCGACCGATCTGGCGCCGCCCTACTGGATCAATATGGGGGCTGCCGCGATCTCCACGCTGGCCGGAACGCTGCTGATCGCGGCGTCCCCGCACGCCCCGGTCCTGACGCAGATCTTGCCGTTCCTCCGCGGAATGACGCTGATGTGGTGGGCCACGGCGACCTGGTGGATTCCTATGCTGGTGCTCCTGGGCGTGTGGCGGCACGCCTATCGGAGGGTGCCGCTGCGCTACGATCCGCTGTACTGGGGCGCTGTGTTCCCGCTGGGGATGTACACCGCTTGCACGGCGCGTTTGTCGGCCGCCATCGATGCGCCCTACCTGATCGCCATACCGCGCGTGTTCGTGTACCTTGCGCTGGCCGCCTGGGCGCTGACGCTGCTCGGTTTGCTGCTCCAGCTTGGCGCACGATCAGACCGCAACCGGGAATTCGTCCGCTCTCAGTGAACGTGCCTTGGTGGGGCCTGGTTTCGACGGTTGATCGCGCCGGGCCTATTTCGTCGCGCCCCGGTGGACGGCGTGCAGCCATCGCCACAGGGCAGAGATCTCCTGGTTCGAGATGTGATTCAACACCGGCATAGTCCCCTCGGTGAAGCCCTTCACCTTTTCGTGAAGGCTGGGGTGCTGGCTGCGATCCGTCACCGCCAGCGGTGGCACCCGCCGGTAGGCGTCGATATTGGTGAGGAAATCAACGCCCCGCTTGGACCCCTGTCCACCTAGACCGTGGCAGGGCTGGCAATGGCGCAGGTAGATCGGCCAGCCGGAGCGATCCGGATGTTGCCGGGTCGGTTGAGCCAGCATGTTCTCGTAGGCTTTCCAGGTCACGAACCGGACCTGCGTCAACCGGGTCGGGTAAAGCCAGGGGCTGTATTTGTCGAGCTTCTTGCCGTACACCACCTTCGGACAGGGGATGGGCGCGCGCTCGCGAAGGGGAAACTGGTCGTCGAACACGTCCATCACGTCGCCATGCTCCAAAGCGATGAAGATCGCTTTGACCTCCTCGGTGTCGCGGAGGTGCACGGGGATCTGCATTCCATCCTCGAACTCAAAGAGAACGGCATCGACGGCCTTGGGCGCCTTCGCCGCCACAAGGAACTCCGTCAAGGTCACGCCGCGAACCCGATGTTCCCGCGCATCCTGAACGTCGTGCCAGGTGGTCTTGCGGCCAACGGCTGCATCGAAGGTGACGGTCTTCCGGCCACTGGGCGCCTTGGTGACTGGCCCCAACTCCACCACCAGCTCGATCTTTTTGCCGGACTGACGCGTCTCCGCGCGTGCGGCCGGCAGAAATCGTGAGGCCACCAGCCCGCACAGCACCATGACCAGCTGAACAACGTTGAGGCGCTTCATGGCTACCGAGAAGACTGCGGGCACGCCTCGGTCCGGCGCTGTTCTTCCATGGCGATCGCTCTGGGAAAGATCACGTTGTTCTCCAGGGAGATGTGCAGGAGCAGGTCCCGTCGCAGGTCGGCCAGCGCGCTGTAGAGCGCGCGGTAGCTGGTGCAGGCATCCTGTGGCGGCACGAAGGCCCCGGTGCCGCTCACCATCCGGTCCAGCAGTCCGCCCACGCGGTCGTGCTCGATGGTCAGCATGCGGACAGGGTTCGCCACCGTGCCGAAGGGGGGCGGGGTCCACGGCCCACCGCCGCTCAGGAAGCGTATGTAGGGAAACAGGACCCGCTCCTCACGGACCATGTGAGGTTCGATCTCCTCCGCCAGCTCGGAAAAGATCCGCGCCACCGGATTCAGCTCGACGTGACGGCGGGCGTGTTTTCCTGCCACCTTGGCCATCAGCGGCTCGATCCGCTGGACCGCTGCCCGGGTGAAGACGTGATGGGTGCCGACGACGTGATCGAGCACCTCGCCGAGCGGCCGGGCGCTCCACTCCAGACCTGGATCGGCGACGTCCGAGACGGTGCCACGGGAGCGCGCCTCGTTCTCCATTTCCCCGATGACCTGCCTGACGTCGAGGCCAGCGGCGGTGCAGGCGTCGGAGAGCGTCCGCTGCCCTCCGCAGCAG
>JANPFD010000295.1:0-1880 GCA_031423255.1 Myxococcales bacterium
GCGATCCAGGTAGTAGTGGTGGCCCTCTGAACTCGCCTTCGGATCCTTGTCTACGCGGACCCGATCCGGAAACAGCGCGGTCTGTCGTTTGTTCGTCATCTGCCCGTTCAGCGCGGGACCGGCCGCCCCGGCCGACCTCCGGACGGTGGGCTCGCCATGTCCCGCTCAAACTGGTTCAGCAGGTCGAACAGCTCGGTGGCCTCCCAGGCGCGGTTCCGCTTCCCGATCGTGACCTGGCGGAGGACGCCCGTCTTCTCCAGGTGGAGCATGGCGAGGCGAGCGGCCTGGTTGGAGCAGTCGCAGAGGTGCTCGGCCGCCTTGACGTCCACCACCGGCTGAGCCGGCAGTCGCGGGATCAGCTTGGTCACGGCAGCATCAGCGCGCGGGTTACCGGCTCGTTCCATCCAGCGTCTCTGGAGGTTCTGGATCTTGTCCGCGAACCGGGTCGCGCCGGCAGCTGCCGTGCGCATCGCCGCCGCGAACAGGCCGCACCATCGGGCCACGCCGCCAGATCGGTAGTCGGTGAGCCCCGCGATGTAAGCCCTGGCATTGCCAGCGAGCACCAGACTCACGGGAGGAACGTACCGAACAGCCAATCGCCGCCGCCGAAGGATCACGTGGATTAGGCATCTGCCGACACGGCCGTTGCCGTCGGCGAAAGGGTGGATGGTCTCGAACTGGGCGTGGACGATGGCCGCCTGGACAACGGGCGGGAGATCGTCACGCATGGCGAACTCGCAGAGGTCATCCAGCAGGCCGGGCACCAGCTCCGGTGGCGGCGGTACGAACTCGGCATGCTTCGGGCCGTCCGAGTGCCCACCAATCCAACTCTGGACCGTACGGATCATGCCTCCATGAGCGGCGTCGCGTGTGGACGCAAGGAGCTTGCGATGGATCTCCTGGATGTCCGCCGGGGTCAGCCTTCGGGTTCGCTGGCCTAGTGCGATCGCTTCGTCCATCGCCTTGATGTTCCCGAGAACTGACGCGGCGGTCAGATCCTCTTCAGCCTTCCGGAACGCTGCCCTCGCGAGGCGACGATGCGAGAGTTCCAGACCCTCGATCCGGGAAGAGCCGACCGACTCGGCACGGAGGAGCTGCCGAGCCAGCGTCTCGAGGTCATCGAGGAGGGGAGGCTCTTGATTCAGAGCCTGGACCTCCCGTTCCGCTTCGGAGATCACGGCGATGATCTCGCCTTCCAGGACCACGTCCAGAGCGGCGATACGGTCCGGCACGAACGCCTGATAGGCATAGGAAGCCTTGGACTTGCGACCGCCGTAGGCCGTCAAATCACCTTTCCAGCTGCGTTTTTCCAGATGTGGCACGACCTGCGATCCTTTGTCTGTTTCTAGTATATCAAAGGTTAGCCTCATAATATTTGATATAGAGCCAAGCGCCAAAAGGAAGGATTCCGATCCACCCCTCCGGAGTCGCGGGCTCTCAATGACTTGACGCCAGCCTTGCCGGTCGTGCGATTCGTCTAGGCCCGGGCTGAACGCAGCGAGCGCCCGCTCTGGCGCCGCTTTCGGCGAGCCGCCACCGGACGGGGCTTCACAAGGGCCCATCGTCGGCCGACGCCCTTGGCCAGCACCTGCAGCGTCCGATAGGTCGGGTTCGCCTGACCTCGCTCGATGTCCGAGATCTCGCTCTGGTTGATGCCGGTGCGCGTCGCGAGGTCCCGCTGGGTCAAGCCGAGGCTTCGACGGGCAGACGCGACCTCGCGCGCCAGGCGGAAGTACTCGCCGAACGATTCGAGTTCCGCGACGGCCTCGGGACCATCGGCCTTAGCCTCTGCCCGCAGCTCGGTCATGAACTCTTTGAACTTGTACTTCGCCATCGCGACCCTCCCCCGGCGGGCGGTCCCCGCCGGAATGATCGAATCA
>JANPFD010000296.1:0-61548 GCA_031423255.1 Myxococcales bacterium
GCAGCAGGGCTGGCCCGCCGAGCCGCACGCCACGCACATGTTCGAGACACACACCGCACCGCTTGCGGTGCAACTGGTCCCGCAGCATGCCTGGCCGACGCCGCCGCAGTTGCCACACGAGCCCTTCTGACAGGTGCCGCCGCTGGTGCCACAGGTGGTGTTCGGGGCGACGCAACGGCCACCGAAGCAGCATCCGAGGTTCGCGCAGACGTTGCCCAGGCAGCAGGGCTGCCCGGTTCCGCCGCAACTGGGCTGACCACCCGTGCCCGCCGTGCCGCCGGCGCCTCCACCTCCCCCCGGTCTGCCGGCGGCGCCGGTGCCAGCGCCGCCGCCGATCGGGACGGTCAGGTCGCCGCCGTCGTCAGGCTGGCGAAGGCTCGTGCGTCCACCGCACGTTGCGAACACCATCACCGTGGCGAGGAACCAGGCCCGGCCCGCGGTCACGAACGGCACGTGCCGCTGCGGCAGACGCCCGCCTTGCACACGTCACCCGCGCAGCAACGTTCGTTGAGCTGACCGCACGCAACGCAACGGTTGGTGCCCTGGCGTTCGCAGACGCTGTTGCTCTGGCTGCAGTAGTCGTCCTGGGCGCCACGGCAGCAAGGCTGGCCGATGGCCCCGCAGTTGGTGCAACCGCCAGTTGCCGTGCAGGCGCCCGGCCCGCCGGGGCTGCAGATCGAGAGGGCCGCGACGCAGGTCCCGTCCCCGCAGCAGCCGGACGTGCAGGAATTCCCGCCACAGCAGGGCTCGCCCGGACCGCCGCACGTACGGCAGGTCCCGGCGCCGGCGCCGGCGCAGACCACGCTGTTGCCGTAACAACGGCGAACGGCGCAACAGGCCTGGCCGGCACTGCCGCAGCCAGAGCACTTCCCGTCGCCGCAGGTGCCGGCGGTGCCTGGACACATACCGCCACCGGCAACGCAGCTCCCGCCGCCGACGCCGATCACGCAGCATCCGCCGCCGGTGCAGGTGTTCCCGGCGCAGCATGGCTGAGTGGCGCCGCCGCAGGGACGGCAGGTGTTGCCGCCGCACTCGAGCCCGCCACCGCAGGCGTTCCCGGCGCAGCAGGGCTGGCCGGCGCCCCCGCACAATGCACACGTGCCGTTGTTGCAGGTCGTGCCGGACGCCGAGCAGACACCGCCGCAGCAGGGCTGGCCGGCGGCGCCACAGCCCGAGCAGGTGCCGCCATTGCACGTACCGCCCGTGGTGCCGCACATGCCGCCGCCGGCGACGCAACGGTCAGCGACGCAGCATCCCCCGCCGGTGCAGCTGTTGCCGGCGCAACAGAGTTGCGTCGGACCGCCGCATGCGGCGCACGCGCCGCGACCGGCGCCACCGCAGACGAAGCCGCCACCGCAGACGCGGTTGTCGCAGCAGGGCTGACCCGCCCCGCCGCACACCGCGCACGTGTTGGTTGCGCAGAAGGTATTCCCCGCCGTGCAGGCGCTGGCACCGCAACAGGGCTGACCGGGGCCGCCACAGGTGCCGCACGAGCCATTGCCGCACATCCCCGGTAGCGAGCCACAGGCCGCTCCCACGGCGACGCAACGATCGCCAACGCAGCAGCCATTCGCGGCGCAGCTGTTGCCGGGACAGCACGCCTGGCCCGCAGCGCCGCAGGCCGGTCCGCTGCCACCGTCGGCGCCGCCGCGACCACCCATGCCCGCCCCTGCTGCTCCACCCGCGCCGCCGCCACGACCACCGGCCGGGGCGTCGGCGGTCCCGCCGGCGTCGTCCTCGGTCCCGCCACCGTCGTCGGTGGATCGGACCGCGTTACGACCGCCGCAACTGCCGGCCACGAGGGCGATCCCGAAGGCGGCCACGAGCAAACAAAGCGAATTTCTCATGGGATCTCTCCTCAGGGGCGGAATGGCGTTCGGGTATTAGAACCGGGTTGCACCGGCTTTCGTCAAGTTTGCGACGACGCGTCGCGCCGGTCGGGATCTGGTAGTCTGGCGGGCCATGCGCCGCCTTCTCACCGTGGTGTTGCTGGCAGGCTGCGCAACCACCGGGCCCGCGCCCAGGACCCAGGTAGGCACCCCGGTGCCGGATCTGTTGCTGCAGCCACTCGGCGGGAGTGGCGAGTTGCGGCTGGCCTCCCTGCGCGGCAAGGTGGTGCTGCTCGACATCTGGGCCTCTTGGTGCGCGCCGTGCAAGGAGGAGATGCCGCTGCTCGACGAGATCGCGGCGCGCCTCAAGTCTCACAACGTCGAGGTGGTGGCGGTGTCCGTCGACAAAGAGAAGGCCAGCGCCGAGGCGTTCCTGGCCACGCGCCCGACCTGGGCATTGCGGCTCGCGCACGACCCGGAGGGCCGGGTGGCCGACCTGCTCCAGCCGACGAAGATGCCGACCTCGTACCTCATCGACGCGGCGGGCGTCGTCCGCCACGTCAACGTCGGCTTCGAGCGGAACGACGCCGTCGTGATGGAGGCCCGCCTGCGCGAGCTGGCTGCGGCGCGCTGAGCGTCTCGTGTGGGATGACCACGCAAGCGACCGGTTGCCCCATGATCCGGTTGGCGAAGCGCACGAAGTGCGGCGTCCGATCGGTCACGACGATCTCCAGCGAGGGACCGCCAGCGTCGGTCGACGAGGCCCGGACGTCCTCGGCAACCGCACGCGAGTCGACCAGCGGCACCCCGGGCAACGCAGCAGCGATCGCCCGGCGCAGCAGCGGGTAGTGGGTGCATGCGAGGATCGCCACATCGGGCGGGTCGTTCGCGAGCGACCGTAGCGTCCTGCGCACGATGGCCCGCCCCTCGGGAGTGCCGGCAAAGCCCTCCTCGACGATCGGCACGAACATCGGACAGGCGATGGCCTCGACCCGGAAACGGCCAAACTTGGCCAGCGCCCGCTGGTAGGCGCCGCTGGCGATGGTGGCGCGCGTCCCCAGCACGGCCACGCGTCGCACGCCGGGCCGGCTGGCCGCCCGCACCGCAGGGCTTATCACGTCGAACACCGGCACCTCCAGCTCGCGACGGAGCGTCTCGGCCGCCACCGCCGATGCGGTGTTGCAGGCGATCACCAGCGACCGCGCCCCGCGTCCGATCAGGTAGGCGCCGATCTCGCGCGCGTACTGGGTGACCGTCGCGGCACTCTTGTTGCCGAACGGCATGCGGGCCACGTCGCCGAAGTAGACGATGCGGCTTCGTGGAAGCGCCTTGCGCAGCTCGCGCACCACGGTCAGCCCGCCGATCCCCGAATCGAAGACTCCGATCACGTCCCCACGATGTACGATGCCCGCGTGAGCGACAAGGCCCTGCTCGCGAAGATCGCCCACCTGCTCCGCAGCGACGCGGCCGAAAAGCAGATCGCGGCGGCCATCGTGATCGGCGAACTGAAGGCGCGCGACGCCGCGGTGACGAGCGGCCTCCTGGCGATGCTCGACGGCGAGGCGCCGGCGCTGCAGCGCCCGGCCCTGAAGGCCCTGGCGGCCATCGGCGCCGCCAAAGCGTTGCCACGCGCCCTGGCCTTGCTGGGCAGCCGCGACGAGGGGGTGCGGGCAGCGGCCGTGGATGCGGTCGCCTGCTTCGGCGACGAAGCGCTGCCGGCCGTGCGCGAGCGCCTGACCACCTCCAGCCCTCTCGAAAAGCGCGCGCTCGAGGAGATCCTTGGCCGCGTCGGCGGGCGCGACGCCGTTTCCACGCTGCTCGCGGGCCTGGCTCCCGACGATCTCGAGTCGGCGCGCACGGCGGTGTTGCCGCTGCGTCAGCGGATCAAGGCAGACGTCAAGGAGCGCCGCCGCACCGTGGATCAGGTGAAGCAGTTCCTGGGGTCCCGGCACGCGGCCACCTCGCCCGCCGCACGCGTCGCCGCCCTCAAGTTGCTCAGCTTCGCCGAGGACCCGGGCACCGCCGCGTTGCTATTGAAACTGGCGGTGGCGCCGAAGGAGCCGGAGGCGGTCCGACAGGAGGCATTGATCGCGCTGAGACTCGCCGTTGGTGCCAAGCTCGGCAAGCTGGCAGACAAGGTGCTGGGCGTGGCCGAGAAGGCGCCGCTCGCCGTGGCGCGGGTGGCGCTCTATTCCTTCGCGGGCGCGGCGCTGCCGCCCCATTTCGGGCGGCGGCTGGCCAAGCTGGCCGCCCACCCCGAGACCGATCGAGCGCAGCTGGCGATCGAGCTTCTGGGGCAGCTTCCCGGCGACGCCGCGGGCGCGACCCTCGCCCAGATCCTGCTCGACACGACGGAGCGGACGCGCGCCGAGGCCGCCGCCGCCGCGCTGGAGAAGCGTCCCGAGGCCGCCGAGGCGCTGGTGGGCGCGCTGCTGGCCGCGCGTGACCGCGATCGGGCGCAGCTGGTCGCCGGTCTTCTCCGTCCGCGGCTACGCACCCTCGACCCGAAGCTGGGCCGCAAGGTCGTCGACGCCGCGGTCGCCCGTCTCGAAGGTGGGCAGCCGACCGCCGAGGCCCTGCTGCAGGCCGCGCGTGCCGCCGATGCGCCGCTCGTCGCCGAACGCCTGCGGACGCTGGCCGACAAGCTTCGCAAGGGCCGCAAGGTCGAGCGCGCCCTCGAGGTGTTGCGGATCCTCGGCCGCATGCCCGAGGCCGCCCCCGATGACGGCTATGCCCTGGCCTCCCTGGAGCTGGCCGCGGGCCGCCGTGAGGAGGCCCTGGTGATCGTGAACCAGCTCCTGGACCGCCACTTCGACGTGGCGAGCGCCATGCGCAAGGACCGTGGCCTCACGCATGAACACCGCTACTGGATAGGCTTCCAGTTCGCCGAGCGTGGCCACGCTCTGGGCGAGGAGTTGCTGTCCGCCGTCGCCGCCGCCGCCGGCCGCACCAAGCTGGGCCAGATGGCCCGGGCCAAGCTGAAGAGCGCCGGTTTCGCCGTCTAGCGCGCCTCGGCCGGCGCCGCCGCGGGCGCAAACACCTTCACCTTGACGGACGGTCCCCACAGCTCGTCGACGTGCCACACCGAGTAACCGACCAGGGCCCCCAGCACCACGCCGTGGATCGCCAGCGAGACGATGACGGTCCGGCGCCGGCCACGGCGGCGGTCCTGTCTCAACGCATCGCGCTCGAAAAACCCCACGAACGGGGCCTGATGGCGCTGGGCCATGGGGCAAAGCATACGCGATGGTTTCCGCTTCTCGGGCTTTTGGTGTCAAATGAGCCGTTCGGACCCAGTTGGCACGGAGGGTGAGTATGTCCCGCCGCATCGGCTACCTGTTTGCGTTCTTGCTGGCGACCGCCTCGAGTTGCGGCCGCACCGAGCTGGAAGGGCTAGCCATCGGCACCGGAGGAGACGGCGGCGATGGTGGCGGCGGAGGCTTGGGCGGCTCTGCTGGCTCGGGCGGCGGCGGGGGCCGTGGCGGTAGCGGGGCGACCGGCGGCGCCGGCGCATCCGGCGGCAGCGGCGGATTCGGCGGCTCCGCGGGCATCGGCGGCAGTGGCGGATTTGCCGGCATCGGCGGCCGGGGCGGTATTGGCGGATTCGGCGGCGCCGCAGGCATCGGCGGCGCCGGCGGCACGGCGGTCCTCGCGATCTCGCCGAACAACGGCACGGTCCCGACGGGCAAGGCGCTGCAGTTCAGCGCCTACCGTGTGCGCATCCCCGGCCCGATCTACGAGGATGTCACCTCGCAGGTCACCTGGTCGATCATCGACGCCAGCATCGCCAGCGTGTCGGCCGGCAAGGTCACCGGGATCAAGGCCGGCCGAACGGCCATCACTGCTTCCCTGCCTCCTTTGATGCCCGCCACCGCGAGCGTGGCAGTCACCGACGCGACCGTCACCATGGTGGTGATCTTCCCACCCTCGGCCAACGTGACCACGAACGGCAGGCCCACCCAGTTCCGCGCCATCGCCACCTTCAGCACCGGCGCCATCGCGGACGTCACGCTGGCTTCGACCTGGCGCATCCAGGACGAGAAGATCGCCACCGTGAGCAACCTGCCCGCGACCCGCGGCCAGGTCACCGGGACCTCGCCCGGCAGGACGATGGTCATCGCCAATTACGTCGGCAGCGAGGGCAGCGGCAGTGTCGCGGTCGACATGCCGATCACCCTGACCGCCGTCACCATCACGCCGGCCAACCCGACGGTGAACGTCGGCGACAACGCCCAGTTCAAGGCCACCGGCACCTTCTCCGACGGCACCATGCGCGATGTGACGCTGTTCCTCGACTGGCGCTCGAGCAGCATGGCGGCGTCGGTCTCGTTCGGACGCGCCCGGTGCAACGCCAGCGGCACCTCGACCATCACCGTCAGCGGGATGGGGCAGATGGCCACCACCACCATCAATTGCCAGGTGGTGGGTCTGGCGTCGCTGCGGTTGATCCCCGCCGATACCACCCTGCAGGCCGGGACCTCGATCCAGTACTACTGCTACGCCAAGATGATGGATGGCTCCGAGGTGGTGGTGAACGATAGAGCGGACTGGCTGGCGGCCAATCCTCAGGTCGCGGCCGTCACCAACCGCGGCTCGGTGAGGACCGTGGCCCCGGGGATGACCACGATCTCATGCACCTACGGCGGGATGACCGCCAAGGGCACGATCACGGTGACGCCGTAGCGGCGACGATCAGGTAGCGGATCACCGGCTCGGCTTCGGCCTCGGCCAGCTTCGAGCGCTCGGACATCTCGCGGACGAAGGCGGGCCACCGCTCCGGCGCGTAACGGTCGGGGCGGTACAGGCGATGGCAGCCCGAGCAGTGATCGACGTAGAGCGAGCGGCCGTGCGCCAGCGCCTCGACGGTGGTGCCGGGCCAGCGCATCGAGGCGCGGATGGCGTCCGCCTCGGTCGGGGGCGGCAGCTGTCCCGCACACCCGACCAGGAACGCCAGCGCCAGCCCGTACCTCACAGGTGGAAGGAGAACAGCAGGCGTGCGACCACCTTCTCCTGGTGGCTCAGGATCAGTGTGCGCCCGGCGTCGGCCGATCCCTTCTTCAGCGCCGGAAGTTTCGGCAGCACCGACAGCGCCATCCACCAGCCCTTGGTGGCGTAGGCGATCACCGGACCGGCGAACAGCGCGGAATCCTCGAACTCCTCGGCGTTCTCGAACTCGTTCACGCTGCGCAGCTCGAGGCCGAGCGCCAGGTGCTCGGTGAGGAAATACGCCGCGGCCAGGTCGATCTCCAGCTTCAGCTCCTTCTTGGTGTCGTTGAAGCCGAACTCCAGCTCGTACTCGCCGACGATGTTGGCGGCGAACAGGGCGCGCCCGATCGCCTTGTCGAAGATCAGCTTGGCCTCCAGCTCCAGCTCGTCGGTCGAACCGGTCACCTCGCCGTAGAGGGCAAAGCCGATGGCGTCGGCGACCGGATCGGTCAGCTTGTACTTCCACTCGGAGGAGACGCCACCGAAGGAGAAGCTGTTCGCGCGCCCGTCGGGGGTGTTCTGGCTGACGCTGGTGAAGTTCAGGTAGAACGCGGTCTGCAAGCGGTTCGTCAGCCCGACCTCGAACTCCAGCCGCTGATCGAAGCGCGCGTAGTAGTCGTCGCGGCCGAGGCGGGGCGTGGTCCAGACCTCCAGCTCGCGGCCACCCTCGGGCAGAACGCCGCTCTCGTAGGTGTGCGTGAAGTGGCGGTCGTTGGCGAAGGCGGGCAGTGCCGTGAAAACAAGAACGAGCGCGAGCGAAAAGCGTGGCATCGGAAGGCCTCCCAGTGAAGTGAAGTTGAGAATCATTCTCATAATCAACCAGGACTGTCAAGCGCCCCTTTCCTGCTATCCTGTCGACCCTCCATGCGCGTCGGTGACATCCCTCTCTGCCCCGGAGCGCTCCTGGCCCCGATGGAGGCGGTCACCGACCTGCCGTTCCGCACCGTGTGCGAGGAACTGGGCGCGGTGCTGACGTTCACCGAGTTCCTCTCGGCCGATGCGCTGACCCGCGGCGCGACGAAGGCCGTGGAGCGGATGTGGCCAAGCCTCGGGGGCCGGCGCTTCGCGGTCCAGATCTTCGGCCGCGAGCCAGCGGTCCTGGCTCGCGCCGCCGAGATGGCGGTGGACGTGGGCGCCTCCATCCTCGACATCAACATGGGCTGCCCCGCAAAGAAGGTGACTGCGGGGATGTGCGGATCCGCGCTGATGCGCGAGCCCGACCTGGCGGTGGCCATCGTCCGCGCCATCCGCGCCGCCGTCCCGGCGCACATGCCGGTCACGGTCAAGCACCGGGTCGGCTGGGACGAGACTTCGATCAATGCCGCCGAGTTCTCGCGCCGCCTGGTCGAGGCCGGCGCCGCCATGATCACGGTGCATGGCCGCACCCGCGCCCAGGGCTTCTCCGGCAGCGTGCGGCTCGAGCCGATCGCCGCGGTCAGGGAAGCGCTCCCGCCCGAGATCCCCGTGGTGGGCAATGGCGACGTGAAGACCGTCGACGACTACCGGCGGATGCGCGCGGTCACCGGCTGCGACGCCGTGATGATCGGCCGCGGCGCCATGGGCAATCCCTGGTTCTTCCGCAGCCTGGCTGCGCTCGAGTCCGGGCTGCCCGATCCCGGGCCGCCCACCCTCGACGAGAAGCGCATCGTCTGGCGCCGCCACGCCGCGCTGGTCGGCCAGCACGCCGTCCCGCGCATGCAGGTGCACGAACTGCGCAAGACCCTTGCCTGGTACTCGCGCGGGTTGCGCGGGGGCGCCGACCTGCGCCAGCGGGCCTCCGCCGACAAGCGCCCCGAGGCGCTGCTGGCCATGGGGGAGGCGTTTTTCGACCGGCTCATCCAGCAGGAAGACGCAGGCATCCCGCCCGTCACCGCCGGACCGGCCGATCCGGTGGCCAAGTCCATCGCCCGGCAGGATCGCCTGCGGGGCGGCCACCACGAGGCTCCGGACCGTTGCGAGCTGTCCTGATCGCCATCGCGGCGCTGGCCGCCTGCGAGGATCGTTCGTACCGGACCATCGGCGCAGACATCGGCGTGCTCACCGAGCGCGATGACCTGCTGGTGCCCCCGGCGACCGCGCGCCTCGTCGCCCGCGGTCGCAACGCGCTGCCACAAATCGAGACCGCGCTGCACACCGCCCCGGTGAAGGGCCGCCTCAACCTGCTGCTGGCCCTCGAACGGATCGCGGATCCCGACGCCCTGGCGGTGCTACGCCACTTCGCGGTCTACGACCCGGCACCGGAGGTGCGCGCCGCCTGCGAGGCGATCCTCGGCCGCTGGCCCGGGGGAGGCACCGCCCTGGCGCGCGTCAGAGACAAGCGTTCCCGAGGCGCGGCTCCGTAGCTGCGCATCGGGCCATTGTGCGACGATGGACGCGTGATGCTCCGTCGCTCGCTGCGTGCCTGCGCCGCCGAGGGCATGCTCGCGGAGATCGTGGCCGCGTGCGCCGGCGCCTCGGTGATGACCGGCTGGGCGATCCACCTCGGCGCCAGTCCCGTCGTCACAGGGCTTCTCGTCGCCGTGCCCCATGTGGCACAGCTCTTCCACCTGCCCGCCGGCTGGACCACCGCACGCTTCGGACATCGCCGGGCTTGCTTGATGCTCGTCGGAGCCTCCCGCCAGGTGACGCTGCCGCTGGTGGCGCTGCCCTTCTTGCCGATCTCCGACGCCACCAGGCTCACGCTGCTGATCTCGCTGGTCGCGCTGGCGGGGGTGCTTGCCGTGCTCGGCAACAACGCCTGGGCGACCTGGATGGCCGAACTCGTCCCGTCCCGGATCCGCGGCCGCTACTTCGGCCGGCGCACCGCCCTGTGCACGGCCGGCAGCGCCGCAGCCTGCGCAGCCGCCGGCGCACTCCTCGACTGGGCCACCCGGCACGGGGTCGCTGGCGAGGCTCTCGCCGGACTGCAGTTGACCGCCTCGGCCGTCGGAGCAGCGACCGTGGCGCTGATGGCCCGGCAGCACGACCCGCGGCCTCAGATCGAGCCCGCACCTCTCCGCCCTCGCCTCTTCCTCAAGCCGTTGCGCGACCACCGCCTCCGCCCGGTGCTGCTGTATCAGCTCGCCTGGAACGGCGCCGTGGGCCTCGCGGGTAGCTTCTTCGCCCTGCACATGCTGACGAACCTGAAGATGGGCTTCACCCTCGTCGCGCTTCACGGCGCGGCCACGGCGGCGGTGAAGATGCTCACCGCCTCCCGCTGGGGCCACCTCATCGACCGCTGGGGCCCCCGCCGCGTCCTCGTGATCACCTCCTTCGCCCTCGCCGCCATCTTGCCGATCTGGTTGCTGCCCACCGAGACGCGCCTGTGGCCCCTGGCCGTCGACGCCCTCCTGGCCGGAACGTTCTGGTGCGGCCAGTCGCTGGCCAGCTTTGCGCTGCCGCTGGCGGTCACCCCACGCTCCGGCCGGCCTTATTACCTTGGCGCGTACACCGCCGCCAGCGGCCTCGGCTTCACCGCCGGCGCTGCGCTGGGCGGCACGCTGGCGGCGGCGTTCCACGACCTGCGGCTCCTGTTCGTGCTGTCGGCGCTGCTGCGCTTCGGATCTGCATTCCTGGCGCGCCGGGTGCCCGAGCCCAGGTCGGACGCCGTGACCGAACGCCTTGCGGCCTAGAGCCCGGCGACCTTCGCAGCCACCGCGCCGAGCCCGCCTGCCCACGCCACCACCTGCCCCGGAAACACGCCCAGCGCCAGCACGGCGACAGCCGAGATCACCAGCGCCACCCGCATCGACGCCGATGGGAATGCTTCGTGCGTCCTGACAGCGTCGCGGAAATACATCGCCACGATGATGCGCAGGTAATAGTAGACGCTGATCACGCTGTTGAGCACGCCAGCGATGACCAGCGGCACCAGCGCCGGGCTCTCCATCGCCGTGCGGAACAAGTAGAACTTACCGAAGAACCCGCCCGTCGGGGGCACACCCGCCAGCGACAGCAGGAACAGCGTCATCCCCAGCGCCAGGCCCGGACGGGAACGCGCCAGGCCCGCCCAGTCGTCGACGAACAGCCGCTCGTCGCCCTTACGGCCGACCCATGCCACGACGCCGAACGTCCCCAGCGTCGTGAAGGTGTACGCCAGCAGATAGAACAGCACCGACGCCTGGGCACCGGGAACGTTCACCCCCATCGCCACCACGCCGACCAGGATGTACCCGGCGTGCGCGATCGACGAGTACGCAAGCATCCGCTTCACGTTCTCCTGCCGCAGCGCCGCCAGATTGCCGACGGTCATGGTCAGCACCGCCACGATGGAGAGCATGCGCACCCACCCGGCGTGATCCATGGCCATGAGTGGGCTGTTGAACACCGATCCCAGCAGCCGCACCAGACCCCCGAACGCCGCCGCCTTCACGCCCGCGGCCATGAATCCGGTGACCGGCGTGGGCGCGCCTTCGTAGGCATCCGGCGTCCACATGTGGAACGGCACCGCCGCCACCTTGAAGATCATCGCCACCAGCAGCAGGTAGAACCCCAGGACGAAGATCGCGCTCTTCGACGACTCGCCAATCTTGGCGGCGATGCCGGCATAGCTCATCTCGCCGCCGGTGGTACCGTAGAGCAGCGCCATCCCGTACACCATGAATCCGGTGGCGAAAGCGCCCATGAGGAAGTACTTCAGGGCTCCCTCCGAGCTGCGCGCGTTCCTCCGCCAGCAACCCGTCAGCACGTACGCCGCCAGCGACATGGTCTCGATGCCGATGAGAAGCATCAGCAAGTGGCTGGAGTGCCCCACCATCATCATGCCCGCGGTCGCAAACATCACCAGCGCGTAGAACTCGCCGAACTCGAACTGGTGCTCGCGCATGAAGCCGCTCGACAGCAGCAGGGTGAGTGCCGCCGTCACCACGAAGGCGCAATCCAGCAGCACCGACATCCGATCGACGACCCACATCTCCTGCAGGACCGTGCGCGGTGTGGCCGCGTCCCCCCACTGGCTGCAAAGCGCGATCAGAGTCGCCACGCAGCCCGCCACCCCCAACCACATCAGCCCCTGCCGCGACACCCCGCGCATGAACGTCTCGGCCAGCAGCACCAGGCATCCCATGACGGTGATGATCAGGAGCGGCGCGATGGCCGACAGCTGCGCGACGTCGAAGCTCATGGGTTCCTCGCCGCCACCGTGGCGCCGAACAGCCGCGCCTTCTGCTCGGGTCGCGCCATCGACTCGGCCAGGCGTTCCTTGTAGCTGCCCATCAACGCCTGCACCGACGCCTGTGTCCGGTCGAGAATCGGCTTCGGCCAGATCCCCATCGCCAGCGCCACCACGATGATCGTTCCGAAGACGAACCGCTCGCGACCGTTGATGTCCTTGACGTGCGGGGCCATGTTCTCCGGCTTGTCCAGCGGCCCGAAGAAGACCTTCTGGTACATCATCAGCAGGTACATCGCGGCGAGAATGACCGCGGTCGCCGACAACGTCCCCAGCAGCATGGGGTTCCAGATGATCGGCGTGTCCGGCCGGACCATGCCCTGCGCCAGCCAGGTCTTACCCGCGGTGAACGTCCCCAGCAACACCAGGAACTCACCGACGAAACCGCACAGCCCCGGCAGCCCGACGGAGGCGAGCACGATCACCAGGAAACACGCCGCGAACACCGGCATCTTTTTCCACAGCCCGCCGAAGTCGTCGAGGCGGCGCGTGTGGCGCCGGTCGTACAGAACGCCCACGCCCAGGAACAGCCCGCCGGTCGAGATGCCGTGGGCCAGCATCTGGAAGATGCCGCCCTGGATGCCCTGCGCATTCAACGTCAAGATCCCCAGCACCACGAACCCCAGGTGCGAGACCGACGAGTAGGCCACCAGCTTCTTCACGTCGTCCTGCACGTAGGCCATCAGCGCGCCGTAGATGATCCCGATCACCGCCAGCACCGACAGCAAGGTTCCCGCCTGCCACGTGGCCAGCGGGAACATCGGCACCGCGAAGCGCAGGAAGCCGTAGGTCCCGAACTTCAGCAGCACGGCCGCCAGGATGACCGACCCGCCCGTCGGCGCCTCGACGTGCGCGTCGGGCAGCCAGGTATGCAGCGGAAAGAGCGGCACCTTGATCATGAACGCCAATGTGAACGCCGCAAAACACAGCAACTGCGGCACCCGCGGGATGATCAGCTGCGACCAGACGGCGTAGTCGAACGTCCACTGGCCCGTCGCCGCGTGAACCTGCACGTACAGATACAGGATGGCCGCCAGCATCAGCAGCGAGCCGACCAGCGTGTAGAGCACGAACTTCATCGAGGCATAGAGCCGCCGCTCGCCGCCCCAGATGCCGATGATGAAATACATCGGCACCAGCATCAGCTCCCAGAACACGTAGAAGACGAAGAGATCCAGCGCCAGGAAAGCGCCGATCATCCCGGTCTCGAGGACCAGCATCGCCATCACGAACTCGCGCACGTGGATGTTGCGCAGGCCGATCGCCTGCGGCGAGAACAGCGTCAGCGGCACCATCAGCGTGGTCAGCAGGACCAGCCACAGCGAGATGCCGTCGATGCCCAGGTGAAAGTTGATGCCGAAAGCCTCGACCCACGGCTTGTTGACCTCCATCTGGAAGCCGGGCTGTGCCGAGTCGAACGACGGCAAGATCAGGAGCGAGACCAGGAAGGTGGCGAGCGTGATCGTCAGGCCGATCCCGCGGTGCACCGCCTCCTCTTCCTTGGGCACCAGCATCACCAGCGCGGCGCCGGCGATCGGAAGGAGCGTGATCCAGGCGAGCAGTCCCATCGCTACTTGACCGTCACCTTCTTCACGAGCGTCGTGGAGGTGTCCCACTTGGTGTCACGCACCACCGCCGTGATGGTGTAGCGGCCGCTCCCCTCGTAGACGAAGCGCTGCACGGGCGTCTTGCCCGAACGGTCCGCCTTGCCGTCACCGTCGAAATCGAATTCGTACAGGATATCGCCGCCCACCGCGCCCGTGCCGACGTCGGCCTCGACGATGGTCCCTTCCACCTTCAGCCGCAGCTCGTGTGGCTGCGGCGGCCGCGTGGCGATGTAGACAAGCGCCGCCACGCCGATGGCGAAGCCGGCAAGGTATCGCTGCGAATCTCCCGTTTGCAGCGACCGGGTCAACCGCCCTGCCACGTCGACGACAGCGGCGGAGCCATGCACCAGCACCTTGTCGATGAGGAAACGGTCCACCACCCAGAAGAGCAGGCGCGCCGGTCGCTTCACCAACCAGGTGATCAGGAAGGCATACATCTCGTCGACGCGGAACTTGTCCCGCACCAACTGGACGAACCCGGGCATCGACTGCGCGAACCGGATGGCCGGGTCGCGGTAGCCGCCACCGTAGAAGACGAACGCCAGGACGATGCCCAGCGCGGCCACGCCCGTGGACACTGCCATCAGCGCGTACTCGGTCATGGGCGCGATGTGCAGCTCCGGCCCGACCGACGGCTCCAGCCAGTGCGCCAGCCAGTTGCGCGAGCCCGGCACGCCCAGGAAACCCGACAGGAGCGCCCCACCCGCCAGCACCACCAGAGGCCCGACCATCTCCATCGGCGACTCATGGATATGACGCTTGGTCTCGTCGTCGGCGCGGCTCTCCCCCGAGAACACCAGGAAGTAGAGCCGCGACATGTAGAACGCCGTGCACAGCGCCGCCGCCAGAAGCATCACCCCGACGACCGAGCCCATCCAGGGCACCGACGTCCCCTCGAACGCATGCGTGGCGAAGGCGCCCGCCACGATCGCATCCTTCGAGAAGAACCCCGAGAACGGAGGCACCCCGCAGATCGCCAGCCAGCAGACCAGGAACACCCCGTGCGTCCACGGGGTCAGCTTCTTGAGGCCGCCCATCTTGGTGATGTCGCCCGAGCCGGACATGGCGTGCATCACCGAGCCGGCGCAGAGGAACAAGCCCGCCTTGAAAAACGCGTGGGTCATCAGGTGGAAGACGCCGCTACCGAAGTTCGCGGTGCCGACCCCGACGAACATGAAGCCGAGCTGGCTCACCGTCGAGTAGGCAAGAACCTTCTTGAAGTCGTTCTGCGCGAACCCGATGATCGCCGCGAACAGCGCCGTCAGCGCGCCTACAAGGGCCACGATCGCCAGGGCGAGCGGCGCCACCATGAACAGCGCGTGCATGCGCGCCACCATGTAGACGCCGGCGGTGACCATCGTCGCCGCGTGGATCAGCGCCGACACCGGCGTCGGACCCGCCATGGCGTCGGGCAGCCATACGTAAAGCGGGATCTGCGCCGACTTGCCGCAAGCGCCGATGAACAAGAACAGCGCCGCCCAGAAGCCGATGGTCTGCCCCCACAGCGGCGCCGTGAACGCAGCGGCGGCCCCATTGACAGACGGTATGTCGAGTGTCCCCACCGCCTGGAAGATGAGGAACATCCCCAGCAGGAAGCCAAAGTCACCGACGCGGTTGGTGATGAACGCCTTCTTGCCGGCGTCGGCATTCGCCTTCACGTCGTACCAGAAGCCGATGAGGAGGTAGCTGCACAGGCCGACCCCCTCCCAGCCGACGAACATCACCGGCAGCGAGTCGCCGAGGACCAGCACCAGCATCGCCCCGCAGAACAGGTTCAGGTACGAGAAGAAGCGCGCGTGGTCCTTCTCGTGGGACATGTAACCCGTCGAGTAGATGTGAATCAGCGTCCCGATGAAGGTGATGATGAGGCACATCACCCCCGACAGCGCATCCATCCGCAGCGTCACATCCACCTTGAGGCTGCCGCTCGAGAACCAGGTCCACACGTGGTCGGTGAGGCCCGTCGCGTGCGCTGCCTCGTGCAGGCGCGAGAAGGCGAGCACGGTGGCGATGAACGCCCCCGCGATGGCAGTGATGGCGACGAGGTGCACGTTCGGCCGCCGCATGCCGCGCCCGAACAGGAACAGCGTCAGCGCCCCGGCGAACGGGAACAGCGGGATCAGATGCAGCAGCCTGGTTTCCATCTAGCGCTTCATCAAAGTGATCTCGTCCAGGTTCACCGTCTGCCGCGTGCGGAAGATCCCCACCAGGATGGCCAGCCCGACCGCCGCCTCCGCCGCCGCCAGCGCGATCACGAAGAAGGCGAAGACGTGCCCCTTGGTGTCGTTGAGAGCGCGCGCGAAGGCCAGCATGGCCAGGTTCCCCGCGTTCAGTTGCAGTTCGATGGCCATCAGCACGATGAGCGCGTTCCGCCGCAACAACACACCGGCCGTCCCGATCAGGAACAGCACCAGCGACAGCAGCAAGTAATAGTAGGTTGGCATCTCAGTGGTGCGCGGGGGCGTGCTCGGGGCTCTCCGGCGCCTCGCTCGACCGCTCGCGGATCTCGCGCAGCTTGCGGATGGTCTCCTCGGCCTGCTCCTCCTGCTTCGCCGAACGCGACACGATGATGCCCCCGACGATGGCCACCAGCAAAAGGAGCGAGATCGCCTCGAACGGAAAAACGAAATCCTTGAACAGCGACAGGCCCACGGTCGACACGGTGCCGTAATTCGGCGGCAGCGGCACCTTGGGCGCCGCCAGGACCGGGCTGGAGTGTCGTTCGTACAGAACGGCCCACGCCGCCACCCAGGCCACGTACCCGCCGGCCAGCACACCGATGACGCGGGTGATGATCCCGCGGAACGACACCGGCGAGATCTCCTCGCGGTTCAGGATCATCACCACGAAGATGAAGAGCACCATGATGGCGCCCGCGTAGACGAGGATCTGCAGGATCGCCAGGAAATGCGCGGAGAGACTGGCGTAGATCCCCGCCAGCGCGAAGAAGGTGGCCACCAGCGACATCACCGCCGTCACCGGATTGCGACGCGTGACGGTGAACAGCGCCCCACCGACGGTGGCGGTGGCCAGCACGAAGAACACGAACATCTCGGCGGCGTTGGCCGGATTGATGTTGCTGATGAACTTCATCAGGCCGCCTTCGCCTTGGCCAGCTTGGCCTCGAAGTCGGTCCGGAACTTGGTGAGGAAGCCCAGCATCGGCCAGGCCGCCGCCTCACCCAGCGCGCAGATGGTGTTGCCTGCGATGCCGACGGCGATGTTGGCCAGCAGTTCGACGTCGCCCAGCCGGCCTTCGCCCTTGGCCAGACGGGTGCAGACCCGCGCGAGCCATCCGGTGCCCTCGCGGCAGGGTGTGCACTGCCCGCACGACTCGTGGGCGTAGAACTTCATGATGCGCGCGCACAGCGCGACCACGTCGGTGCTCTCGTCGAACACGACGATCCCGCCCGAGCCGGCCATGGTCTTCAGCTTCCGTCCGCCGCCCATGTCGAACGGCACGCCCGGCTTCACCTCCACGTCCTTGATGCGCGGGTCGGTCATCAGCGCGTCGAACTCGATCGGCACTTCCAGCTCGCTGGCGTCCAGCGGCGGCATCGACGAGCCCCCGGGGATGAGCCCCTTGAGCGGCCGGCTGCCGCTCATACCGCCGCACACGTCATAGATGAGGTCCTTGAACGGGATCCCCATGGGTAGCTCGTAGACGCCCGGCTTCTTCACGTGCCCCGAAACGCAGACGATGCGCGTGCCGCCCGACTTCGACGTGCCGAGCTTGGCGAACCAGTCGCCCCCCTTCTCGACGATGTCGGGGATGTTCATCAGCGTCTCGACGTTGTTGACGATCGTCGCCTCGCGGAACAGGCCCTTGATCGCCGGGAAAGGCGGCTTCATCCGCGGCCAGCCGCGCTTGCCCTCCAGCGAGTTGAGGAGCGCCGTCTCCTCGCCGCAGATGTACGCTCCCGCGCCCCGATGCAGCGTCAGATCCAGCTTGAACGGCCCCTCGGCGGTCCCGTGCTCCTTGCCGAGGTGACCGGCCGCGTACGCCTCGTCGATCGCCGCCTGGACGATCTTCGCTTCTCGCATCATCTCGCCGCGGATGTAGATGTACGCGTGCTCGCAGCGCAGGGCATAGGAGGAGATGGCCATCCCTTCGATCAGAAGGTGGGGATCGAACGCCAGCAGTTCGCGGTCCTTGCAGGTCCCCGGCTCCGATTCGTCGGCGTTGCAGACCAGGTAGACCCGCCGGGCCTCCTTGGGCACGAACGACCACTTGAGTCCCGTGGCGAACCCGGCGCCGCCGCGCCCGCGTAGATTCGACTTCTTCACCTCGTCGACCAAGGTGGCCCGCGGCTGCGCCAGCGCCTTCTTGAACCCCGACCACCCGCCGCGCTGCGAATAGATCGCCAGCTTGTGCGAGTCCGTCACTCCGAAGTTCTTGGTGACGATCTTGATGCCCTTGGCGTCTTCCCAGCCCATCAGGAGGCGCCTTTCTTCGTTTCCAGCTTCCGCTGCTCGTAGCGCTTCTTCAGATCATCGAGGATGACGTCCACCTTCTGCGGCGTCAGATCCAGGAAATAGTCCGTCCCACACACCATCATCGGTGCGTTCGCGCAGGCGGCCAGGCACTCCTCCTCGACGATGGTGAACGCCCCGTCGGGAGTGGTCTCGCCCTTCTTGACCCCCAGCTTCCGCTCGAGGTGGCCGAGGATCTCGTATCCGCCCTTGAGCATGCACGAGACGTTCGTGCAGACCATCAGATGATTCGCCCCGGTGCGCGCCCGGTGGAACATCGTATAGAAAGTGATGACGCCGAAGACGTGCGACGGCGGCAGCTCCAGCGTCTTGGCCACCAGTTCCAGGGCCTCGTCCGGAAGATGGCCGAACTCGTCCTGCGCCACGTGCAACACCGGAAGCAGCGCCGCCTGCTTGTTCGGATAACGCGTGAGTAACCGCTCGATCTGTTGCTTCGCTTGTGCCGAAAACTCGAGGGCCATGGGGCGTGAAACCGTCGGAACCCTAGGAGAAACGAGAGTCAGTGTCAAACCGGATCGCGGCCCGTAGAATGTTGCGCTCATGAGCGGAGGAAAGGCGCTACCTCGGCGGGGTTTTCTCCAGAAGGGCCTGGTGGGCGGCGCCTTGCTCCTCGTCGGTGGGGCTGGATCGCTCGCGCTGCGCTCGACCCGCCTGTCGAGCGCGCCGCGGGGTCCTCTGAAGCTGCTTTCGCTGCAGGAACACGCCGTCTTCACGGCCGCCGCCGCGCGCATCATTCCCGCCGCTCCCTCCTGGCCGACACCGGAGGCGCTCGACTGCGGCGGCAAGGCGGATGCGCTGCTCGCGCTTTGCCACCCGGAGGTGGGCGTCGACTTCAAGCGCCTCCTCACGTTGTTCGAGAACGGCCTCTTTGGCCTCGTCACCCACGGCCGCCCCACCCCGTTCACACGCCTCGACCCCGCGGCACAGGAAGCACGCCTCGACGCCTGGCGCCGCTCCCGCATGGCGCTCCTGCGTAGCGGCTACCTGGCGCTCACCCGCCTCACCCACGCCAGTTACTACTCGTCGCCCGAGGTCTACGCCCTCATCGGCTATCCCGGCCCGCCCGACGTGCCCGCGGAGGCGCGCTAGTGCCAGACGGCGACGAGCAGCGCCATCGCCGCCGGCGGTCGCGCGTCGATCCGCCGTCGCGCCCCCGCTTCGAGCTGCGGACGGACCTTGAACGTCGCGCCCGTCGGGATCGTCCGGCCAACGGAGATTCTTGGCAACCCTGACCCCCGATTTCTGCATCATCGGCAGCGGCGCCGGCGGTAGCGTCGCCGCCGCCGTGCTCGCCCAGGCCGGCGCGAAGGTCCTGATCCTCGAGGAGGGCGCCCACCACACCCGCCGCGCCTTCAACATGCAGGAGTCCTGGGCTTACCCGGCGCTGTACCAGGACCACGGCAACCGGGCCACCGACGACCTGGCCATCATCATCCTGCAAGGCCGCGCCGTCGGCGGCGGCACCACGGTCAACTGGACGTCGTCGTTCCGTGCCCCCGAACGCACACTCGGCCTCTGGCGCGAACGCCACGACGTCGACATCGACGCCGCGACGCTCGCCCCGCACTACGCCGCCGTCGAGGAGCGCCTCAACATCAAGGAAGGGACATTCGACGATGTGAACCGCAACAACCAGAAGCTCTGGGATGGCGCGAGCAAGCTCGGATGGCAGCCCGAGTTGATCCGCCGCAGCGTGAAGGGCTGCGCCCGCCTCGGCTACTGCGGCCTCGGCTGCCCGATCGACGCCAAGCAGTCGGCGCTAATCACCTTCGTCCCCGACGCCGTCGCCGCCGGCGCCGAGTTGCGGCCCGATTGCCGGGCAACGAAGATCGAGCTCGAGGGACGCCGCGTGGTCTCCGTCGTCGCCGAAGGGCCAGACGGTCCGATCACCGTGCGCCCTCGCCGCGGCCTCCTCGTCGCTGGTGGCGCCATCAACACACCGGCGCTGCTCCTGCGCAACCGCCTCGACTCGAACGGCATCGTCGGCCGCCGCACGTTCCTGCATCCCACCGTGCCCGTGATCGGCATCTTCCGCGAACCGGTCGAGGCGTTCTACGGGGCGCCTCAATCCGTCTCCTGCCACCAGTTCGCCGACCGACTGGACAGAGTCGGGTACGTCCTCGAAACCGCGCCCGTGCACCCGATGCTGGCGGCCATCGCGTTCCCCGGCCACGGCGAGGCGCACCGGCAAATCGCGGCGCGGCTGCCCTTCGTGCAGGCGACGATCGCGCTCTTGATCGACGGCCACCACGACGACGTCGGCGGGGCGATCGACGTGACCGCGGGCGGCCGCATCAACATCGCCTACCCGATCGCCGAGCCGCTGCGCGAGGCCGCGCGCGACGCCATCAAGAACATGGCGCGGCTCCTGCTGGCCGCCGGCGCCGAGCAGGTGATGACATTGCACGACGATCCGGTGACGATCCGCGACGAAGGGGATCTGGCCCGCGTGGACCGCACGCCCTTCGAGCCGCAACGCCACACGCTGTTCTCGGCGCACCAGATGGGAGGCTGCCCGATGGGCCAGGACACGCGCCGCTCCGTGGTCGATTCACGCGGCCGCCACCACGCGATCGAGAACCTGTGGATAACTGACGGCTCCGTCTTTCCGACGGCGCTGGGCGTGAACCCGCAACTCGCGGTCTATGCCCACGCCCGCCTGTTTGCGACCCAGATAGCCCGTCAAGGCTAAGGTCGCGCGCCCAATCAAGAACTCCGGCAGCGCATCGTTTCACCTTCAAGGCAAGGGCCGTTCCGCCGATTGTCTACGGGAATGGCAACGCGGATCCTGCTCGCGGACGACGACCCGACCGTACGGTCGGCGCTGGTCCGCGCAGCCGCCGCTGTCGGCGCGGAGCCGGTCTGCGCCACCGACGAGCAGGACGCGCTGGGCCGCCTGGCTGCCGAGGAATTCGACCTGTGCGTCACGTCCATGCATGCGGTGCTCGAAGCGGGACGAAAGCAGCCGGTGCTGATGCTCACCGGCGATTCGACGGTCAAGCAGGTCGTCGCGGTGGTGCGCGCGGGCGCCGTCGATTTCGTCGCCAAGCCCTTCCCTGAAGATCTGCTCGCCGATCGCATGCGGCACGCGCTCACCGTCACCGACGGGAATCAGCGTCGGACGGCCGGCATGCTGCTGCGCGAGCATCCTGGGATCCGGCTGATGCTCGAGCGCATCGAGCAGATCTCCGACTCCGACGCCAACGTCCTCGTACGCGGCGAACCGGCCGCGGGTACCGACGTGGTCGCCCGCCTGGTGCATGCCTCCAGCACACGCCGAGGGGACCCGTTCGTGCACGTCGAGGCGACCGCGTTGAGCGCGACGCTCCTGGACTCGGCGCTGGCGCGCGCGAAACGCGGCACGCTCTTCGTGCAGGAGGTGGGCGAGCTCGGGCGCGCCCTGCAGGAACGTCTCCTGCGCTCGCTCCATGAGCCGGAGGTGCGGGTGATCGCCGCCACCAGCCGAGGCCTGGCCCCGCGGCTGCGCGACGGCTCATTCCTCGACGAGCTCTACTTCCGACTGGACGTCATCCCCCTCGAGGTGCCGCCGCTGAGCGCCAGCGCCGAGGCCGTCGAGGACGTCGATCTGCCACCGTACGGGGTGGATCTGCGACTTCTCCTCACACAGCTCGAGCACCGTTTGATAGGTCAGGCGCTACAACGAACCGGCGGGAACAAGAACCGGGCGGCGGAGTTACTTGGATTGAATCGAACCACATTGGTGGAGAAGCTGCGACGTCGCAACGTGGCGTGAACTGGCTCGACGGTTCACTGCCACTATGCAAATGATCGTCGGAGTGCCAAAAACCGTCACCCGCTTGACGGTGGAAAAAGCCCGTAATCGTCATTTCACTGACGCCTGAGTTGCGTCGCTGACAGCGTTTCGCCTGGTTCGCGCAACGGCATTGCTGGCATGTAAGGTGCAGCACTAGCGGCGCATGCCGGCGGCCAAGCGCAAGAAGGTCAAGGTCAAGACAGCCCGGAAACCTTCGGCGAAACAGCTTGCCAACAAACGCCGCGAGTACGCAGCTAGGTTTTTTCCTTACATCGAGAAGGTCGCTCGCCGCCTCGCCCGCCGCTTGCCCGCTCACGTCGAGATCGACGACCTGGTCTCGTCGGGCGTCATCGGGCTGATGGAGGCCGCCGAGCGCTTCGATCCCAAGCGCGTCGACAGATTCGAGGCGTTCGCCGAGTTCCGGATCCGCGGCGCCATGCTCGACGATCTGCGCTCGCGCGACACGCTCTCGCGCGACATGCGTCGCCTGTCGAACGAGCTGCGCGAGGCCACCCGCAAGCTCGAGTCGCAGCTGGGCCGCGCGCCCGACCAGGGCGAGCTCGCCGAGACGCTGGGCCTCAACGTCGATGCGCTGTACGCGCGCCAGCAGAAGCTCTCCGGCTCGTCGGTGGTGGGCATCGACGACGCGGGCCCCGACTTCCTCGAGCGCAACGCCGACGAGAGCGCGCCCGACCCGTTCGAGATGGCCGCGCACCGCGAGTCGCTCGCCCGCCTGGTCGCCGGCATCGACGAGCTTCCCGAGAAGATGCAGCAGGTGCTGTCGCTCTACTACTGCGAGAACCTCAACCTGAAAGAGATCGGTCAGGTCCTGGGCGTGACCGAGTCGCGCGTCTGCCAGATCCACGGTGAAGCGACGCGCCGCCTGCGCGAGTCACTGGGCGAGCTGGAAGACACCGTCGCCGCCTGACGAAAACCCCGCGTTAATAAAGGTGGTTTTCGCTTTGCGCCGAAAGGGCTCAAGGAATTTTCGCCATCGTCGATATTTGTAGGCATGGCGATCACAGGTAAGGCCCACGGAAGCAAGGTCGCGAGCGGCAAGACGAAGGCGCTCCAGGCGTCGGCGGGCGGGGACATCGGACAGGAGTCTCGCGTCGAGGAACTGCGCCAGATGGTGGCGGCCGGACGCTACGAAGTGCACCCCTTCAAGCTCGCGCTGAAGATCATGGTGCGGGCAATGAAGCGGTAGTTCCGCTACTCCTCGGCTTCGGCCGCTTCCACCCGGTTGCGGCCGTTGGCCTTGGCGCGGTACATGGCCGCATCGGCAAGTCTGAGGAGAAGGTTCTCCCGTCGGCGCTGGTTGCCGCCCGGCGCCAGGTGCTCGCGGTAGGAAGCCACCCCGACCGACGCACGCACGCCCGGCAGCGCCTGGGCGGGCTGGGCAGGCTCGGACTCGACGTCGAACAACGTGGCGTCGGCGATGGTCCGGCGCAGGTTCTCTGCAGTCTGCAGGGCGCGCGACAGCGGCGTCCCCGGCAGGATGACGACGAACTCGTCGCCACCGTAGCGGCACAGAACCGCGGCGGGGGGCGCGTTCTCGGAGAGCAGTCGGGCCACCTCGCGCAGGGTCCAGCTTCCCGCCATGTGGCCGAAGCGGTCATTCACGGTCTTGAAGTTGTCGAGGTCGAAAAAGAGGATGGAGAGATCGGTGCCGTCGTGGTCGGCTCGCGCAATCTCGTCCTGCAGCCGGATGTGGAAATAGCGGCTGTTGAAGAGACCTGTGAGGTGGTCGAGCCGTGCCAGAGCCCGCGCGCGTATGGCGTCCAGCGCGTTCTGGATCGACGAGGACATGTACGCGGCGAAGATACGCAGGAGCTCGTTGTCGCGAACGCTGTAGGGCCCGCCCGAGCGTCGGTTGGTCAGCTGGAGCACGCCGCAGATCGAATCACCGACGAGGACCGGGACGCCGATGGCCGAATCGACCGGGCGCTGCCGGACGCTGGCGGTCGCCATGGTGACCAGCGGATCGTCGGGGCCGACGTGGTCGGTGCGGTAGGGGCTGCCCGACCGGTATACCTGGCCGACGAAGCCGCGATCGCTGGGGATGCGCTTGCCGAGAAGCTGCGCCGAGTCCGGCCCGTAGGCGGCGATGAAGGTCAGGCGCGGCGTGCGCACGCCGGCGAGCTTGGCACGCGGGTCGTCGAGGAGGATGCCGCCGGCCTCGGACGGGACGAAGTCATTGGCCCGCTCGAGGATCTCACGGAGTGCGGCATCGAGACGAACGTCCCAATGCTCGGTGTCCTGATCGCGGCGGGCGCGGACGAAGAAGCGGGAGATCTCCTCGGCCGACAGGGTCTGGATAGGTCCCGGAGACGCAGGCGGATTGGGGATCGAATAGTCGTCGGGGCGAACCGGCTCCGGCACGCTGTCCGTCCGGACGGGCGGCGGCGTGGGCGGCTCGCGCACCGACGAGGAATCAGCCACCTCGTCAGGCTACCATCAAACGACGTCGGCAGCCTCGGGATCGAAGGTCGTGCGGTATGCCGCGCGCAGCCGCACGCGCCGTTCCAGATCGCGGATCACCATGTCGGCGGCGTCGATGCCGTAGATCTCGCGGACCGAGTGCAGTCCGCCCGGAGTGAACACGTTCAGCTCGACGATCTTGTCGCCGGCGATGTCCACGCTGACGAACGAGAGGCCGTCGGCCAGTAACTTCGGGCGAAGCAACGAACAGACTCGGGCCTCCCCCGGGCCGAAGTCACAGCGACGGCGGCTGCCCTGCAAGCGGCGGTAGATGGCGACCTGTTCGCCGACACGAACTGGCTCGCCCGCCAGGAGCAGCACACGCTTCTCACCCTCCTCGACCTCGGTCAGATATTCCTGGGCGACGGCATACCCATCCTCGGTGACGGCGGTGATGATCTGGTTCAGGTTCTTCACCTGGCGGCGGCGCAGGTAGAAAACTTTCTCCGGTCCGACGCGCGACAACGGCTTGAGTACCGCGGCGCCGTCGAGGTCGCGCAGGAACCTCTTGAGCCGCTCGGCCGAGCGCGAGACCAGGGTACGGGCGCGGATCTCGGCCGGGAGATCGGCCAGGTACATGCGACCGCCGGCGCGGCGCAGGCCCTCGGGGTCATTGATCACCAGGGTGCCGCCGAGGCGCAGCCGCCAGCAGACGTCGATCACCGGAGACGGAGGATGCGTTGCACCCTCGCGCAGCGGGTTGTAGCGCAGGAACACCACATCGAAATTCGAGAGTGCCTCCTCCTCACGCACAGCCTCGTCGGAGGCGAGCGCCCTCAAGTAGTCGGTCGGCTTGCCATAGTCGCCGGCCCGAGCGCGCGTGGTGGTCGCGAGCACGCTGTTGTCGTCGAGGAAGGAGAGATCGTCGACCGAGGCGAAGCGGACGTCGTGCTTCCGCCGGTGGGCGGCATGGGCCAGGTAGATGCCGCCGAAAGTGGGCTGCTGCGTCTTGACGTCGGCGACCAGGATGCAGACGCGCATCAGCCGAGGTTGGCGGCCTGGTGGCGGCGCAGGATGTCGGTCAGACGATCGAGGGGCAGCGCCGGTGCGTAGTGGCCGGACTGGCCGCGCATCTCGTCGGCCATGCAGAGCGCGTTGACGATCGCCTCCTCGGTACAATCGACCACGGCCTCGTAGAGGCCGTCGCAAGCGGCGTCGAGCAGCACTTCGAGACGGGTGATCATGCCGGTGGCGACGCGCGGCACCTTGTTGGCGGTGGAAAAGCCGACGACGATCTCGCCCGAGCCGTGCGCGGCGAAGGAGCCAGCGCGGCCGATGCCCAGCGCGGCGCGCTTGCACAGCCGGGTGATCTGCAAGGACAGCATCGGCGCATCGGTGGCGATGATGCAGATGATCGAGCCGGCATTGTGCAGGCGCTTGCCGGCCTCGCCGAATGCCGGCTCGAGGATAGCGCCCACAGGAGCCCCGTCGACGCGCAGCGAGCCCATGACGCCGAAGTTCGACTGGACCAGAACGCCCAGCGTGTACGTGGCTCTGTCCACCTGGACCCGGCGCGAACTGGTGCCGATGCCGGCCTTGAAATCGCAGGTGACCATGCCGGTGCCGGCGCCGACCGAGCCCTCGGCGACTGGACCCGCGTCGGCCTGCTCGATGGCCCGGTAGACGTGTTCCGAGCGGACGTGGCGGCCGACGGCGTCGTTCAGCCACGAGTCGTCGCACTCGCCGACGATGGGGATGATGACGTCGTAGTCCGTCCCGATCCCGGGGAAGCGCTTGGTCATCCACTTGATGGCCGCATCGGACACCTTGCCGACTGACATCGTGCTCGTGAGGAGGATCGGCGTCTCGAGGAGGCCCCACTCCACGACCTGGGTCAGACCGGAGACCTCGCCCGCACCATTGAGCACGAAGGCGCCAGCCACCACGCGCTCCGAGAAGACCGGATCGGGCGGCAGGATCGCGGTGACGCCCGTGCGCACCGGGCCCTTGCCCACCACCAGGGGACCGTCGCCCGAGATCAGCGTCGTGTGGCCAACCTTGACACCAGGGACGTCGGTGATCGCATTCTCGGGCCCCGTCGGAAAACGCCCGATCGAGAACCCTAGTTGCCGGAGCCTCTGCCGCACGCGGCTGACTATACATGGGACCCTGGGAGGGTCCCACGCCCCCCGCGACGGGCTCTGGCGGGCGAAGCCCGCCCTCGCCCACGCGAACTACGACACCGCAGCCGCGGGCGTCTTCTCGGAAGCGGTCGTGTGACCGTTGCCGTTGGTGGCTTCCTTGGCCGCCTCGGCCGCCTCGGCGCGGCGCTTCTCGCGCATGCGCTTGAGGCCGCCGGCGAGGATCTCACCGATGAGCGAGCGGTAGTCGATGTTGGCGGCCGTGGCGATGAGGCACAGGTCGGAGTAGTCGGGCGTGAGGCCGGGCAACGGGTTGACCTCGATCACCCAGATGTTCCCCTCGGCGTCCATGCGCAGATCGACGCGGGCGACGTCGCGGCAGCCGAGCGCCTCGAAGGTGTCGCGGCAGGTGCGCTCGACCGCTTTCAATTCGGCGGGCGTCAGCTTCGCGGGGCACTCGTAACGAACGTGCTTCTCCCACTCCTGCTTGATCTGGAAGTCGTACACGGGCCGGGCGTTGGACTTGTCCTTGAACAGGATCTCCATGGGCGGCAGGACGCGCGGGCGCCGGTCGCCAAGCAGGCCCACGGTGAACTCGCGGCCGGTGATGTAGTCCTCGATCAGGGCCGGCTGCCGGTAGCGATCGATGAGCTCACGCACGATGGCGCGCAGAGCGGCCTCGTCGTCGCAGACCGAGGCGGACGCGCTGACGCCCTTCGACGAGCCCTCGTGGTTCGGTTTCACGATGAGCGGAAATTTCAGCTTGGACGAGAGGCGTTCGCGGCCGGACTCCATCACCTGGAACTCGGCGGTGAGAATCCCGTGCTGCCGCAGCACGCGCTTCGAGAGCGCCTTGTCGAGGGCGATGGAGAGCGTCGCGGCGTCGGAGCCCGTGTACGGGATGCCCATGAGTTCGCACAGCGCCGGCACGGCGGCCTCGCGGTTGCGGCCCGCGACACCCTCGGCGATGTTGAACACCAGATCGACCGGCGTGTCGGTGAACTGACGCGGTAGATCGGGCGTCGCCTCGAGCGGGATGACGATGTGGCCGTGGCTCTCGAGCGCTTCCTTGATCGAGTCGATGGTCTCCGGCGCGTCGTACTCGGCCTCGGCGTCGTTGCCGCCCTTGGTGTCCACGCGCTTGATGTTGTAGGTGAAGCCGATGCGCAGCGGCTCGGGAGCGCGGCGACGGCGCACGCCAGGGACCGAGATGCCCTGACGCCGGGCCGCGCTGGCCATGATGGCGAGCAGCGCTCCCTGGTAGTCGAGGCCTTCGCGGGCGGCGGCGGCGAAGGTGCTGGCGCCGCGCTCGAGCGAGGGGAGCGCGTTCACCTCGAGCAGGTAGATCCGGCCGTCCTCGGACAGTCGGAAGTCGACACGGGCGACGTCGCGGATGCCGAGAGTGCGCGCGGCCTGCTTGGTGATGGCGCGCAGACGGGCCACGGTGTCGCGCGGCAGATCGGGTGGGCAACGCACGGAAATCTTGGTGGAATCCGTGGACTTGAGGCGGTAATCGTAGAGATTGTAACGGCTGCGGGCACCCGGCTCGATGACGTAGTCGACGGGAAGGAGGACCCCCTCGTCGCCCAGGCCCTCGATGAAGGGAACCGTGACGTCGAGGCCGGCGATGAACTCCTCCACCAGCACGCCGGACGGGTACTTGCGGAGCGCGCGCGGCAGGAGATCGGCCAGCGCGTGGGCATCACGGGCCACCGCGTCGTCACCGATGCCCTTCGACGACCCCTCGTAGTTCGGCTTGACGATCACCGGGAAGGCGAGCGGCACGCTGGCAGATGCGGTGGTGACCAGACGTGCGCGTGGCGTATCGATGCCCTGGGCGCCCAGAACCAGCTTGGTCAGCCACTTGTCGAGCGTGACCGTGAGTACGTACGCATCCGAGCCGGTGTAGGGGAAGCCGAGTTCCTCGAAGAGCGCGGGGTAGAAGGCCTCACGGGTGCGGCCGCGCTTGCCCTCGGCGGTGTTGAACACCAGGTCCGGGCCGAAGGACTCGAGACGGGCAGCCAGGTGCGAGGCAGGACCCGTGACCTCGATCTTCTCGACCTGGTGGCCGCCAGCCCGGAGCGCGCCGGCGATGGCGTCGACGGTTTCGACGGTGTCGAACTCGGCTTCGTCCTCGCTGTCGGTGAGGCGCAGGTTGTGAGTGAAAGCGATCTTCACAGTGCTCGCGGTCGCCACCCATTATGGAGATCGCGAACGCGAACTTCAACCAAGGAGAATGCCACCGCGGCTGGCGAGCGCACCCGCGACCTTCTCGCCGAGCTTACGCAGGTCCTCGCTGGGACGCACGAGGTAGGCGTCCACGCCCAGCTCGAACGCGTCCTTGATGGAGTCGAACGAGGGATAAGCGGTGTAGAGCACGGAGGCGCAGTGGGGCAAAAGCCGCCGCGCCTGCTCGATCACGCGCAGGCCCGACATGCCGGGCAGGTTGCGGTCAGCCAGCACGACGTCGTAGCCACCTTTCTGAATGACGGCGAGCGCTTCGTCACCGTCGGCCACGGCGGTGACGTCGTAGGTGCGGCCGAGGAACTCGGTGATCACCCGGCGGCGATCGCCGTCGACCTCGACCAGCAGCACGTGACCGCGGCGCGCCGTGGGCGCCGGAGTGGCGTTGGCGGCGCGGGCCATCTGCTCGTCGCGGCGGGACAGCGCGCGGCGGATGCGGAAGCGCAGGTTTTCGACGTCGTTGATCGGCTTTTCGATGTAGTCGTGGGCGCCGAGATCCTTGGCGTCCACGGCCGAATCGTACGAGGAGTAGCCGGTGATCAGCACCACGGCTGGCGCGGGATCGAGCGTGCGAGCCACACGCAGCACCTCGAGACCGGAAGCGCCAGGTAGGTTCTTGTCGGTGAGCACGAGATCGAACACCCGGCGGCGCATCAGATCGATTGCTTCTTCCGCGGAGGCGGCGGTGGTGACGCGGTAGCCGCCGCGTCGCAACGCTTCGCGCAGGACCGTGAGCACGACGACCTCGTCATCGACCACCAGCACCTCGTGCGCGGAGGGCACCACCGGATGCTCGCCGCTGGTGGCCTGGGCGATCATGCGCGGGTCCAGGTCGCGGACGGCCGGTGGGGGCTGCTCGGCATCGCCGAGGACCCCGAAGCGGGCCAGGGTCTCGACCAGACGGCGACCAATCACCTCGGCGCGGCGGCGCTGGGCGATGGTGGCGACCACACGCGGCAGCAGCAGCAACTCGCGGCGGTCGACGTAGGCCCGGGCCCCGCCGTAGAGCGCCTCGGCCAGGCGCGCGGGGGTGGCGGCTCCGTCGACGACCACGAAGGCGGCGCCAGCGGCGCGCTGGCGGGCCTCCTGCAACCGGGGCGTGATCGCCTCGGAGGCAGCCACCGCGACCACGACGGCGTCGGGGGCGTTCTCGGCCGCGCTACCGCCGACCACCTTGGCCAGCTCGGCGTCGCCAATCACCAGCACGGCGGCATCGCGGCCGCCCTCGGCGGTGATGTCGGCCAGTGCGGTATCCAGCGCCGGCTCGAGGTCGCGCAAGGCCTGACGATTGTGGGTGGCGGCATTGGCGATGAGGAGGCCGCGGGCGCGCGAGCGGCGGCAGGATGCAAGCCAGCGGACATGGGCGCGCAGGAGGGCGTCGCTGGCGGGCAGCGGTCGAGGCAGCACCGCGGCCGCCTCCCTGGCGAACAGGTCGGCAGCGCCCGATGGTCCATCCGACGTGATCAGCACCAGGTCCGAGAACGGGCGTCGCTCGCGGGCGGCGGCGAGCGCATGGCCGTCGAGCACGGCGATGTCGAACGACTCGGCAGCCAGGCGCTCGAGCGCGCCGGTGGTGGTGGTCACCTCGACGACCGGGCCCTCGACCTTGAACGCAGACAACAGGCGGCTGCGCTCGCCATCATCGGCGACCCCGACCAGGAAGCGTTCCTCGGTGACCCGGGCGGCGGCGCGCAGCGCCATGAACAACTCTGCCGAGCGAGGTTCCGCCATGTGTGGGTCTCAGATACTAATCGACCGCCGGGCGTACCGGGGCGGTTGCGGTGGGTTCAGTCGGCGAAGGCTTCGTGGACCGGGCGGCCGGCGCCGCCCGCGGTGGGGGGGTATCCGAGAGCCCAGAGGGCGGTGGCGGCGGTGTCGACGGTGGAGATGGGGTTGCGTAGCCGGCCGGGGCGCACGCCGGCGCCCCAGGCGATCCAGGGGATCAGGCGATCCTCCTGGCAAGAGCCGTCGTGGGTGCGACCGCTCCCGCCGTGGTCGGCCGAGATGATGAGGAGCGTGCGATCGGCGACCTTGGAGCGCTTGATGGCGTCGATGAGCGTGCCCAGGCAGCGGTCGGCGTGAGAGACGGCCGTCAACTGCTGGTCGGACATCCAGCCGTCGGAGTGACCGAGATCGTCGGGATCGGAGAAGTGCACGAACTCGATCTGCGGCAGCTTTTCGACGAAGTGGGCGGCCGCCTGATCGACCACCTTGCGGCAGTAGTAACCCGGGCGGGAGAAGGTGTTCACCGGGCCGTGCGCGATGTGCTCGAGCTTGCGCTTGCCGACGAAGGCGGCCGTCGTCTTGCCGGCGTCCGTGGCGACGGTGAAGACCGTGGGCACCTTGATGAATCCGCGCTCCGGGTGCCAGGAGTTCCACCACAGGCCGTGGTCATGGACGTCGAAGCCCGACAGCATCGCCGCGTGCGAGGGGAGCGTCGATGCGCTGCGAATGGTCTTCGCGCGCAGGGACCAGGCGCCTTGACGCATCAGAGCCTGGTGGACCGGGGCGCGGGCGCGCTTGATGGCATCGGGGCGAAGGCCATCCTCGCTGAGAATGATGACGTGGTCGGCGATTGTCTTGCGCACAGGCGCTGGCGGAGGTGCGACCGGCGCGACGGCCATCGGCACGGGAACCTCGGCCGCCACGGCGGGCGATTCGACGCGCGCGCAGGCCGAAGCGAGCGCCGTGACGGCGACGGCGAGCAGCGACCCCCCCTGCACGATCACCATCCTAGAGGTCCGAGCCGTCACCACGCAACTTTCCTACATCGGCAGATTCATGCGCGACTTGCGCCTTTGTAGGTTTGTCCTAACCTCGTCGGGCTTGCGCCTCCCCGCGGTCCTGGTGGTTTTCGCGTCGCTGGCGGCGGGCTGCGTCGTCCGTCCGACGGCCGGCTGCATGGCGGACAAGGACTGCAAGCTGGAGCGCATCTGCGAGACCGGCCAGTGTGTCTGGCCCCCCGAGTTGCGGCGCACGGCAGTGCCCGCGGCGAAGGCACCGCCTCCCCTCGTCGCGGCGGCGGCGGCGCCAGAATCCGCCGACGCGCCTGCGTCACCACCACCGGCCCTCGATCCGGGGATGGCGCGGACCATGTTCCGCCTGACGCCGGACCACCGGGGGCGCTCCCCCTACCGGCTGCCCGCGCGCCGGCCTGACATCGTCTGGACCTACGAGACGCGAGGCTCGATCACCTCGTCTCCGGCGGTGACGGACGGCGCGGTGCTCTTCGGCAGCCACGACGGGCGGCTGCACGTGATCGACAAGCAGGGCAAGCCGCTGTGGGTGTTCCCGACCGGCGACCTGGTGTTCAGCTCGCCCGCGGTGGTGGGCGGCGACACCGCCTACTTCGGATCGGACGACGATCATCTGTACGCGGTGGACCTGGCTGAACGAAAAGCACTGTGGCGATTCCAGGTCGGATCCTGCCCCCAGTACCTGGGTCCGAGCCCGGAGGCGAGTCGCTGCGACGTCGACGCTGGTCCCACGGTCGGCCCCGACGGCACCATCTACACGGGCGGAGACGGCATCTACGCCATCAACAAGGATGGGACCTTGCGCTGGCGATATGCCACCGGTGGGCATGTCTCGTCGGCGCCGGCGCTGTTGCCCGACGGCACGGTGGTGGCGGGCTGCCAGGACAAGTTGATTCACGCCATCGCGCCCGACGGCACGAAACGCTGGGACTTCCGCGCCGGCGACGACATCGAGTCAGCGCCTACCATCGCGGAGGACGGGACGATCTACTTCGGCGCGGACGACCAGAAGCTGTACGCCCTCCACCCGACGGGCACGTTGATCTGGGCCTTCACCGTCGGCGACGACATCCGGGCCTCGCCGGCGCTGGGGGCGGACGGGACAATCTACTTCGGCGCGTTCGATTCGCAGTTCTATGCGGTGCGGAAGGACGGGACTCTGGCCTGGAGCTTCCGGACCGGCGATCGGATCCTCTCGTCGGCGCTGATCGATGCGGGGGGCGCCGTGCTGTTCGGGTCGGAGGACGACCGGCTGTACGCGCTCGAGCCGGACGGGCGCCCGCGCTGGACGGTGGAGCTGGGCGGCGACGTCGACAGCTCGCCCGGGCTGGACGCCGACGGCACCATCTACGTGGGAACCGACGATCGCAAGCTCTACGCGCTGCGGGCCGGCAGTCGCTGAACGAGGGACCCTGGGAGGGTCCCTCACCCCCCGCGACGGGGTCCGCCGGGCAAAGCCCGTCGGTCCCCACGCGTGTTAGTCTGCCGCGGCAAATGAATGAATTCGAATCAGGCCGGCGGCCGAAGGTGGCCAGCGGGCGGATCAAGGTCCATCCGGACGGATACGCCTTCGTCGTCCCCGACGATCGCTCGGAGGACATCCACATCTCCGCCCGGATGCGCGGCTCGGCCATGGACAGCGACCGCGTCGAGGTGGAGTGGTGGGTCGGAGCGCGCGGCATCGAGGGCAAGGTCAGCAAGGTGCTGGAGCGCGGGCGCGGCAAGATCACCGGCCAGATCGTCGGCACCGGCAAGAACGCGCGACTGGAGCCGGACGATCCCCGCATCACAGGGCCGGTGGCCCTGCACGGCGGCACCGCCGGGGCGAGGGAAGGCGAAGCCGTGGTCGCCGAGATCCGCCGCTACCCGGACACGCCCGATGCGCCGCTGGAAGTCGCGATCCTGAAGGTGCTGGGGAACCCGGACGATCCGCGCACGGAGATCGACAAGATCCTGGCCATCGCGGACATCGACGAGCATTTCCCACCGGAGGTGCAGCGGCAAGCGGCGGAGGTGCCGAAGGAAGTGACGGCGGCCGACCGTCGGGATCGAGCAGACCTGCGCCACATCCCCTTCACCACCATCGACCCCGAGACGGCGCGCGATTTCGACGACGCGGTGGCCCTGGAGGATCTCCCCGACGGCGGCCAGCGGCTCTGGGTGGCCGTGGCGGACGTCTCGCATTATGTGCGCGACGGGGAGCCCATCGACGCGGAGGGGCAGCGGCGCGGCTGCAGCGTCTACCTGCCGAACCGGGCGATCCCCATGCTGCCCGAGCAACTGTCGGGGCACCTGTGCTCGCTGGTGCCCGAGGAGGACCGGCTGGCGATGGTGGTGCGCATCGACCTCGATCGTCAGGCGCAGGTGCGCGAGACGGATTTCTGCGCGGCGGTGATTCACTCGCAAGCACGGCTGGACTATCCGGGCGTGGCCGCTGCGCTGGCCGGAGACACCAAGGGAAAACGACGCAAGTACGAGAAGCACCTGCCGGCGCTCAAGGCCATGGACGCCCTGGCGGCGCGGATGCGTACGGCGCGGCGGGCGCGCGGCGCGCTGGATCTCGATCTGCCCGAGGTGGTGGTGGAACTGGACCGCGACGATCCGCGTCTGGTGCGTGACGTGCGGCGCTCGCGGCGCGACCCGGGTGAGCGACGCGCGTATTCGATGATCGAGGAGTTCATGCTGGCGGCGAACGAGGCGGTAGGCGAAAGCTTCGCCGCCCGGGGCGAGACCGCCGTCTGGCGGGTGCACGACGCGCCGGACACCGACAAGCTGGAGGTGTTCGCCGGTCTGGCCGAGCGCTACGGCATCGCCATCGACGTCGCCGCCGCGCGCACGCCCATGGGGCTGGCGCGGGTGCTGGATCGCCTCAAGGGACAGCCGGCCGAGAAGGCGCTGTCGTTCCAGCTGCTGCGTTCGCTGAAGCAGGCTACCTACGACATCACGAACATCGGGCACTTCGGACTGGCGTCACGGGCCTACTTGCACTTCACCTCGCCTATCCGGCGGTACCCCGACGTGCTGGTGCACCGACTGTTGAAGCACCGGCTGGCCAAGCAGGGGAAGCCGGCGGGCGGGTTCGCGCCGGGGCCCGTGCCCGCTCTGGGGGATGCGGTGCTGCAGCGGCTGTCGGCGGAGTCGTCGTTCTCCGAGCGCAAGGCGATGGAGGCCGAGCGCGGGGTCATGGATCTCTACCGCGCGTTCTTCATGCGCGATCGCCTGGGCGACGTGCTGGAGGGTACCGTCTCGGGCGTGGCTGGCTTCGGCCTCTTCGTCACCATCGACGAGCCTTTCGTCGAAGGGCTGGTGAGGATCGAGTACCTGGTGCCCGACGACTACTACGTCCTGGACGAAGGCGGCATGCGCATGGTGGGCCGACGCACCGGTCGCGCTTACGCGCTCGGCGATCGAGTGAAAGCGGAGGTGCTTGCGGTGAGCGTGGCGCGGCGGAAGATCGATTTCCGCCTCCACGATCACCAGCCGGGCCAGAAGAGCGTGCGGGGCGAGAAGCAAGGCCGCGGCCGTAGCGCGCGCAAGGAGCATCAGCACGCGCACAAGGACCGGCCCAAGGGCGGCCCCAAGGCGCCGCACAAAGCGGCGAACGACCGGCGTGGCGGCAGCGGTGGCGGCGGCAAGCGACCGCAGCGGCGGCGCGGGCGCAAGTAGATGGCCGCGCGTCCGCCCGCGGGGACGACGCCGGTCACGTTCTTCGAAGAATGGCTGCCGAAGGCCTTCGCGGCGGCGCTTCGTTCTGGGCTGGCGGATGCGCCGGCGGTGCGGGTGACGCTGTCCGGGCCAGCCGGCGGCGATTGGCGCGTTCACGCGGGCGAGGACGGGCTGCAGGTCGAGCACGTACCGGCGGGCCGAGGGCCGGCCCCGGACCTCTGGATCCGACAGGCGGCGGTGGACTTCCAGGCGGCGTTCGACGCCGATCCCGACCTTCCCGAACTCCTGCCGCCGAGCTGGTCGGCGCTGGATCTGCTGTTCCTCGACCCACGGGACGTCGAGCTGGCGCGGCAGATCGACGGTCGGCTGCTGCTGGAGATCGAGGGCAAACGCCGTCGCCGCTGGGCACTGGACCTTGGCTTCGGCAAGGCCGGGGTCGGGGCTGGACGGCCGCGGGCAACCGTGCGCGTCGACGGCGCGACCTACGATGGGCTGCGCGCGAGGACCGTGGCGCCGATGCAGGCGCTGCTCGAGGGGCGGATCAAGATCGAAGGCGACCGGTCCCTGGCGATGCAGGTGATGCTGCTCACCGCTTCCCGCCTTTCCCGTTGAGCTCCCGCTCCTCCCACCAGGGGATTGCGCGCGAGGAGGCCGAGGCCCCTGGTGGCGGCGGCGGGCTGCCGAGGGTCTGGAATGGCGTCACCGGGATCGTGATCAAGACCGGCGTCACGTAACGCTTGAGCACCTGGCGTCGCGACTGCGGCGACGGATCCTCGGCGCTCATGACCGGTGCGGAATGGCCAGGAGCCAGAAACGACGGATCTCTCCCTCCGAAGGCGTGAAGGTGTGAGTCGACGCGCCTCCCATCTCCACGACCGTGCCCTTCGCCATGTCGAAGAGCACGAGCCTCCAGCCCACCGGCAGGCGCTCCCAGGACAGCACCACCGGCACCGACAGACCGCGCGTCTTCACCTGCAGCGGCCAGATCCGAACGGCCTCGCGCGATAGCGGCTGGATGTCGCGGCAATAGGCGTAGGGCGCCGCGGGGCGGTCCGTGCGATCGATCGACAGCACCACGTAGGACGCACCCATCGTGCCCCCGTCGAGGATGTCCTGGGGATCCGCGCCACCGAGAGCGTCGTGGTGCAGGCCGACGTAGTTGTAGTCGTCACGCAGAGCGCCGCTGTGCGCACGCAGGCGCACGGTCCAGGCGGATACCGCGCGCAGGTCCCTGCCAGGCAGGCCGCGCGGCCGGTACGGATCCTCCGCCTCTGGCTCGTTCGCGGCCAGGCCGCCGCCGGGCAACTCGGCCGGGCGGCGGAGCGCGTAGTTGGTGTCCTGGCCAAGGAGCCCGGGGGGCGTGGGCTGGGCAGCGGGAATCTTGATGCGGACGGCCTGGTTCACCACCACCCAGAAGGCCTGCCAGGGGGCGATGGCTCCCGTCAGCCCGCCGATCTGGTTCATCAGGTACTGCCCCTGAACGTTGTTGTAGTCGCCGTAGTAGACCACCTGCGCCAGGCTGGACGACGTCACCGGTTGCCAGCTGACGCCGTCGACGGAGACCTGCAGGTTCTGCCAGTAGATGCGCTTGTTGAATGGATTGCCGAGCAAGTGGCGGCCCGGGCGGTAGAGGCTGGACGAGCGGGTGAGAACCGGCGTCACGAAATCCGCCGGAGCCGGCGCGGCGCTGGCGGTCTCGAGGAGGCCCTCTGCGGCGCCGACGCTGACGAAGTACCCGACACCGCGCGCCAGGCTCGACGCTGCCTGGTAGGCTTGCAGTGGTTCGTCCCAACGGTAGAGCGTGCCGCTGAAGCGGGCGATGGCGTCGGCTGCCCCGTCGACGGACGCGGCCACCATGCTCCAGCCGGTCTCGCCGGCGAACGCCCGCGAGGTGGTGTCGCTGCCGATGGTGACGGGCGCAGTGGCGATCGCAGCACCGGCGAACGAGCCGCCCCGGTAGGCGACGTGCTCCTCGATCGGGGTCACCAGCGCGCGGACGACGTTGCCCGCGGCAAACAAGTCGGGAGCCAGATACCGCTGCGTGGCGCCCGCGATGTTCTTGAAGTCACCGCTCACCTGCTTCTGCCACTGCACGAACACCTTGTGAGCGGCATCCGTACGGCGGGCGGTGAAGGTTCCCGGGCGGGCGGTGAGCGTGGTCCCGACACCCACGCTGGCGGGATGGATGGCGGCGCCTCCCAGCGACGGGCGGTTCTCGCTGGCCATGGTCATCGCCGCGCCGGCCGTGGCCTTGCCGTAGCCCCAGTCGTTCGAGGGCAATGCACCGGCGGCAGGGCTCTCGCCACCGTCGAAGCGGGCCGTCTGCGCCAGGATCGACCGGACGCCGTCGGGGCCCAGCCTGCTGTTTCGTTCCAGCAGCAGCGCCACCAGGCCGGTGACGTGCGGGGCCGCCATGCTGGTGCCGGACATCAGCTGGTAGTTCACCGCGCTGTTCACGTCGTGGGACATCGCCGAGATGATCGCGGACCCGGGCGCGGCGATGTCCAGGGTGCGCCCATCGGGCGTCGGTCCCCGGCTGGAGAAGCTGGCCAGGTTCTTCAGCGCGCCGTAGTTCGGGCTACCGGTCCTCGTGACATAGGCGCCGACGGCGATGGTCGAGAACGCGGTGGCGGGACTGCCGATGGTGGAGGTCGAGTTGCCACGGAAGTCGCCGTCGCTGGGGGAGATCTGGGTCTGGAATCGGGGGCTGGAGTAGAAATTCCAGATGTGGAAGTTGGCGCTGGGATCGGCGGCGTTCCGCTTGGCGATCCGGATCTGCCAGTTCAGTGACAACGAGGAACTGGGCGGCGACACCGTCACCACATAGACGCGGGATTTTCCGTTGACCGGGTCCACCGGCTCGTTCTGCAGGATGTAGTCGACGTTGTTCGTCGCGACGAAGCCCGGCTCGACGGGGCCGATGGTCGTGCCGTTCCCCCGACGTAGCCAGACGCGCACCCCGTTCGGGGAGTCATGGTAGAGGTCGAACGCCGCCGTGGTGTTCGCGAGGAAGTCGAGGCGGATCCGCGGCGCGCTGTTGACGCTGGAGGTGGCGACAGTGACGGTTCCCTGCGCGTGGATCAGGTCCGTGCCCTCGTTGCCGGCGGCGGCGACGACCACGCGGCCCGGCCCCGACAGCTCGTCGATGGCCAGGTCGAACGGATCGGTGCCGTCGTGCGGGCCGCTGTGTCCGCCGAGGCTGAGGTTCACCACCGCCGGCAACCCGAGCGCCGCCGCCTTGGTGAAAACGTGGGCCACACCCTCGACGATCGCGGTATCCGTGAACGTGGTCGCCACCCCGACGATCGGCGCGCCCGCGGCGACGCCGATGTACTTCGGTGATGTGTTCCCACGCCCGTTGCCTGCAGCGGTCCCGGTGACGTGTGTGCCGTGACCGTCGGTGTCGGGCGCGCCGCTCTGGCCGGCCGAGGGGTTGGTGACGACACCGGTGTTCTGATTCAGCATGGAGACGATGCGCGAGTTGTTGCTGGCGTCGCGCAGATCGGGATGGGTGGCATCCATGCCCGAGTCGACGACGCCCACCACCGCGCCGGGCCCATAGGTCGGCCCCGGGGCTGCCAGATTGAGGCCCAGATTGCCGCCTCCCGCCGGAACACTGACCTCGAGGAGTGGCCGCAGCCGCCGCGCCGCCCGGGCGCGCAGCAGCCCCGGCACCCGCGCCAGTTCATCCAGGCGAGCCGCCGGCACGAGCGCCGTGTACACCGGCCCGTACTGATGCACGTCACGCGCGCCGAGGGCGGCCAGGTCCACCGTCGATGGCGGAAGCATCTGCACGAACACCCGCACGTACGTGGCGTCTGCGGCGCGATCGATCTCGTTGATCTCGTCGACGGCGGCGCGCAGCTGCGGCCCCAGAGGATAACGGGCAGGATCCGCCAGCACCTGCAGGGTCAGGTCCACCGCGGCTGTCGGCTCGACCGGCGGCGCCGCCGCGGCGATCGGGTCCGCCGGCGCAGGGCCCGGCAGTGGGTCGCCGACACACCCCCCCAAGGCCGCCAGAGCCGCGATGACTGCTGCGCCGTACTTCATGCCAGCCGTCCACTTTCGCCGCGCAGACAGAGCGGAGTCAAGGACGGCGGAGGTGCCAGTCGGTGGCGCGCTGGTAGGCGTCCGCGGCGCGCAGCACCGTCCCCTCGTCGTCGGCCCGACCGACGAGCTGCATCCCTATCGGCATCCCGTCGGGATCGAAGCCACAGGGGACGGACACGGCGGGATGCCCCGTCAGATTGAACACCTGGGTGTAGAGGATGAGCGCGCCCCGGCGATCGCGCCGCTCGCCCGCCAGAACGACCTCGTCCTGGTCGAGCGGCGAAGCGGTGATGGGCGTGGCCGGCGCCAGGAGCAGATCGTACCGGGCGAGGAGCGCCTCGGTCCGCGCGCGCAACAGCTGGCGGAAGCGCTGACCGTTCAGGTGGTCGACCGCCGAGACGAAGGCGCCCAGCCGCAGGCGATCGCGCACCGTCGGGTCGTAGTCCTGGGGGCGGCTGCGCATCCAGCGCTGGTGGTAGGCGAGCGCCTCGGGCCAGACGATCGCCAGGAAGGCGGCCGCCGCATGCTCCACACCTTCGATCGCCGCCTCGTCGACCTGGGCGCCGAGCGCCTCGAACTGGCTGGCGGCGGACTCCACCGCCCGGGCCACGGAAGGCGTTGCGCGTTCGAGGAAGAAGGGCCGCAAAAGACCGATGCGCAGGCCGCGGATGTCACCGGACAGCACCGGCGCCGGCGTTCCCGCCATCACCCCGAACAGCAAGGCCGCATCCGCCGCGGTTCGAGTCATCGGCCCCACGTGATCCAGCGACCACGCGAGCGGGACGACACCGTCGGTGCTGAGGCGCCCGAAGGTGGGCTTGAGCCCCACGAGGTTGCACAGCGCCGACGGCAGCCGGATCGAGCCGCCCGTGTCGGAGCCCAGCGCGGCGGCACACAGACCCGCCGCCACCGCCACCGCGGATCCCGACGAGGATCCCCCGGCGATGCGGTGTACGCGCGGGTCCCAGGGATTCCAGGGGTCGCCGTGATGCGCGTTGCGGCCCTCGGGTCCGTACGCGAACTCGTGCATGTGCAGCTTGCCGAGCACGATCGCCCCCGCCGCCTTGAGGCGCGCGACCACCGCAGCGTCTCGATCGGGGACCCATTCGCCCAGGATCCGTGAACCGGCGGTGGTGCGCACGCCCGCGGTGGCGAACAGGTCCTTGAGACCGATGGGCACGCCATGCAGAGGGCCACGCAGGCGTCCAGCGCGAGCCTCCTTTTCCGCCATGCCAGCCTCCGCCACCGCCTGCTCGCGGCAGACGGTGAGGAACCCCTTCAGCTTGGCGTCGTGGGCATCGATCCGGTCGAGGTAGGCGTCCACGAGATCGCGCGGCGACGGCGTGCGTGCGGCGATGCGAGCCGCAAGCTCGGTCGCGCTGGTGAATGCCAGCTCGCTCACCGATCGTCCCGCAGCGGACGGGGCGCGATCGCCGGCTCGGGGAGATCCAGCGCCGACAGCGACGCTATCGCCGGCAGCCAGCGCGCCAGCACCGGGATCAACCGGTCCAGCTCCTCGTCCGGCCAGTCGTAGCCGGCGGCACGCATCCGCTGTTTCAGCGCCTCGCGATCCATTCAGAGCAGCGCCAGCACGATGAGCACGACCCCGACGCCGGCCGCCACCACGAGCATGAACCCGCGTCGCACACGCGGCGCAGGGGGTTCTTCGGGCTCGGGCGGCACCGGGACGGGCACGAACGACGGCTCGTCCGCGGCCGGCGGGTCGGAGCGCGACGGCGAAGGTGAAACGGTCGACAGCTCGTCCAGCACGCGCAAGGCTGCCTGTCGCCGCACCTGGCGCCGCTCGATCGCCTGCGAGCTGGCGGCCGGGCCAATCCGCCCCACCGACGCGCCGGGAGCGTTCTCGACCGTCCGCAGTGCATCTTCCAGAGCGGCCAGCGTTGCCGGCCGCTTCTGTGGATCCGGATCCAGCGTTGCCAGAACGAGACGCTCCAGCTCGACCGGGATCTCCGGGCGGAACATCCGCGGAGACTGCGGAAGCCCACCGCTCGAGCGCCCGTTGCTGCTCGTGCCCACGTGCGGCGGCGCCCCCGTCACCATCTCGTAGAGAATGGCGCCGATGGCGTAGACGTCGCTGCGGGCGTCGGCGGGGGCGCCCTTCGCCTGCTCGGGCGCCAGGTAAGTCCGTGGCTTCTTCGCCGGGGCAGGCAGCAAAGTCACCTGGTCGTCGTTGGCATCGTCGACGACCAGCCGCGCCGGCGCGAGGGCGCCGTCCGCAGCACCGCCAGCGTGGGCAGGCGCCAGGGCGCGGCCGATCTGGAAGGCGATCTGGATGGCACGACCCGCTTCGAGCCGCCGCTCGCGCATCAGGATCGACGCCAGATCGGTGCCCGACGCGCGCGACGCCTCGGAGCGCGCCGGTGTCCCCACGGCCGGCGTGCGTTTGCCCGACGGCAATGCAGGAGCCACGCCCGGCAGGGGCGCCAGCTTGCTCCGTGCCGGGGGACCGGGTGGAGGCGGCGGCGGGATCGACGTCGGTCGGCGCGGTGGCGGTGGCGGCGCCACCGCCGTCTCCGGCGCCGCCGCGGGTTTCTCGGGCGCCGGCGCCTCGACCTTGGGCGGTTCCGCCGCGGTCACCCCAGCGCTGAACTGGGGGATCACCTCCTTGAGGAAGCGCTCCCGTTCCGCCCGTTCCTGCTCGATGGCATCGGCGTAGATCGCCTTCAGGAACTCGGTGATGCGCGCTCCGTCGGCCCGCGGCGCCACCTCGGCGATCGTCTCGGTCAGCGCCTGGCGCATCTCGTCCGCGCTGGCGAACCGCTGGTTGCGGTCCGGCGATAGCGCCTTCATCACCAGCCGATCGAGCGAGCCCGTGATCCAGGGCGCGCGCTGCGACGGCGCCACCTGCTTCGGATGGCGCACGATGGCCAGCGCCGCCGCCGGATCCAGCCCCGTCAAGTGCAGGTACTGCTGCCCGGTCAAAAGCTCCCACAGCACGATGCCCAGCGTGTAGACGTCCGTGCGCGGATCCGCAACCTCGCCGCGCGCCTGCTCCGGCGCCAGGTACGCCGCCCGTCCGAAGACCACCCCGGGCGAGGTGTGCTCCTGTTTGAGGACACTTCTCGCAAGGCCAAAGTCCGTCAGCTTCACGTCGCCGACGTAGGCCAGGAGGATGTTCGGCGGTGCCACATCGCGATGGACCAACTTCAGGTCCTCGTAACCGTGTACGTAGGCCAGCGCTCGGGCCATCTCGCGCGCCACCTGCAGCGCCACGTCCAGCGGGATCCGCTGCTTGGTCCGCACGCAGCGGTTCCACACCTCGCGCAGGTCCTTCCCCTCGACCAGCTCCATGGCGATGTAGAACTCGTTGTCCACCTCGCCGGCGTCGAAGGTGGCCACCAGCGCCGAGTGCGACAGCCGCAGCACGACCTTGGCCTCGTCCAAGAAGCGCTTGGCCTTGGCCGGATCGGCCTTCTCGGTCAGCACCTTCTTGATCACGCACAGCTTCTCGAACCCACCGACGTCGCCCACCGAGGCCACGTAGATCTCCCCCATCCCCCCCTTCGCCAGAGACTTGAGGAGCAGGTACTTTCCGAACCGCCGTGGGAACTTCGCCGACACGAAGCTCCCTACCTTAGTTCATCCGGCGTGAAGCGAGTTCGAGCTTGTGCCGGGCGGTGTCGTTCTTCGGGTCGATCTTCAGGGCTTCTTCGTACGCCTTCTTGGCGTCACCGTACTGTTGCAGCTTGAAGTAGGCGTCCCCGAGAAGGATCTGGGCCTCCTTGTTTCGACCCGCCTTCTTCGCCATGTCCGCCGCCTCGCCGTACTTCTCCTCCTGGAAGGCGATCTGCCCGAGGCCGACCATCGCCTCGGATCGCTCGCGCTTCGGCGACTTGATCAGGCTGAACGCCTGGCGCGCCTCGGGGTAACGACCCGCCTTCAGCAGCGCCTTGGCGTCTTCCAGCATCTTCTTGCTGGCGGCGGCGGTAGGCCCCTTGGCGGCCTTCGGGCGCACGTCCGGCGGTTCCTCGGGATCGGCCTGCAGGGGCACCGCGGGCGTCGGGTCGGGGAGGACCGGCTGGGGAGGTGGCGCCGGCGCCGGCGGCCGGGCCGCCGAGGCAACGGTTTGCTGCGGTTTGCGCGACGACCCCGCCCCCTTGACGATCACCAGCGCCCCGACGATCACCAGCACCGCCGCCCCGACGCCGAGCGCCCGGCGCGACAATCCGAACGAGGCCATCGCCACCGCCGGATCCACCGCCGCGGCAAAGTAGGAATCGCGGCGGGCCGGCGGAGAGATGGGCGCCGAGCCGGACATCACCAGCGCCATCACGCCACGGATCTCCTCGGCCAGAGCCGCCATGGTCTGCGGCCGCTGATCGGGGAAGCGCGCCATCGACTTCTCCACCAGCGTCTGTACCGCGTCCGGCACCTCGGGCCGCACGTCCGCGATCGGCCTCGGCATGTCGTTCGCCTTCTTGTGGAGCACCTCCATGACGTTGTCACCGACATAGGGCGGCTGCCCGGTCAGCATCTCGTACATGATCGAACCCACGGCATAGATGTCCGAACGCGGATCGGCTGGCTTGCCCGCCGCCTGCTCGGGCGCCATGTACTCCGGCGTCCCCATGGCCACCCCGGGACGGGTCAGCCGACGCCCCTTCAACTTCTGCGACTCCTCCTCGAGCTCGGCCGCGTCGAGGGTCTTGGCGATGCCGAAGTCCAGCACCTTGACGACGTCGGCGATGGGCCCGCCCGTGTCCGGCGGCGGCGTCATCATGTCGCCCGTCGATCGCGCGGCGACGCGCCCGGGGTTGTTCACGAGAAGGATGTTCTCGGGCTTGAGATCGCGGTGAATGACGCCGACGTCGTGAGCCGCTTGCAGCGCCATGCACATCTGCTCGGCAATCCTCAGGGTGCGCACCACGGGCAGGGGCCCCTCCTTGTGGATGACGAATCCCAGCTCGACCCCCTCGACGTACTCCATCACGAAGAAGAACGAGCCATCGAGCGCCGTCCCCGAATCGGTGACGTTGACGACGTTCGGGTGCTCGATCTTCGACGCCGCCCTCGCCTCGCGGCGGAAGCGCTCCACCACATCCGGCGTGCGGGTGTAAGCCGGGTGCAGCACCTTCACCGCGACGCGCTTGCCGATCTCCACGTGCTCGGCTTCGTAGACACGCCCCATCCCGCCCTCGCCGCACAGGCGCTTGATGCTGTACCGCTCCGAGAGGATCGTGCCCACGATCTGCGAGGGCTCCTCCGGCTGCTTGACCTTGTTGGTGGTGTCCTCCTCGCTGACTTCCTCGCCCATCGGTCCGGCTTGCGCCGGGCTCACCTTCTTGCCCTCGAGCATCCGACGCGCTTCGCCCAGCATATGCTCGCGCTCGGTTCGTTCGCGGGCGATGTCCTCGCCGAACAGCTCGCGCAGGAACGTCTCGACGGTCGCTCCGTCGGTCGACGGTGCGGTCTTGGCCAGGAAGGCCGCCAGCTCCGAGCGCAGCTCCTCGCCGGCCTTGTAACGGTGCCGGGGATCCGCCGCCAGCGCCCGCACGCAGATGGCGTCGAGCTCCACGGGCACGCGCGTCGCCTTCTTCGACGGCGGCGTGATCTCCGGATGCCGCACGCGCTCGAGCAGATCGTCGTCGGTGTCACCGCCCAGCGGCCCACGCCCTCCCGGCGGGAACAGCTGCCGGCCGGTCAGGAGCTCCCACAGGATCACTCCCGAGGCGTACAGATCGGTCTTGGCGTCCAGCGCCTCGCCGCGTGCCTGCTCCGGCGCCATGTAGCTGACCTTGCCGTAGATGACGCCGGGCGCGGTCTTCTCCAGCTTCAGGGTCGACGTGGCCAGGCCGAAGTCCGTCAGCTTCACTTCACCCGAGTAGGAGAGCAGCACGTTCGGCGGCGAGACGTCCCGATGGACCAGCGAGAGTCCCTCGAACCCGTGCGCGTAGGCCAGACCGCGCACCAGCTCCTTGACGATGTGAACCGCGACCGAGATCGGGAACGCCGTCCCCTTCTGGGCGCAGCGGTTCCAGACGGCCCGCAGATCCTTGCCCTCGATGAAATCCATCGCCAGGAACAGCTCGCCCTTCACCTCGCCGGCGTCGAACACCGTCACCAGGTTCCCGTGGGTCAGGCGCACCACGACCTTTGCCTCGTCACGGAACCGCTGCAGGTAGCTGCGGTCGGCCAGGTGCGGCAGCGCGGTCTTCACCACGCAGACCTTTTCAGTCCCCGCTTGCCCGTGAACGGCAAGGTACAGCGCCCCCATCCCGCCGCGGGCCAGGGGCCTCACCAGGACGTACGGTCCGAACCGTCTAGGAAAACCGATCAAGGTCGAATTACCGGCTACAGACAGCGAGCACCTGCTTGAGGTCCGTCTTCCCTGCGATCGCTTTTTCGATGCCGTCCTGGAGCAGCGTGGTCATCCCTCCCGCGATCGCCAGCTGCCGGATCTCGTCCACCGGCTTGCGACGGACGATCGTCTGCTTGATCTCGTCGGTGTTCACCAGCAACTCGTGTACGGCGACGCGGCTCTTGTAACCCGTCTTGCCGCAAGCCTCGCATCCCACGCCCCGCCATAGCCGCACCTTACCGTAATCGTAACCGCGCGCGGCGGCGCCCTCCTCCCCGAAGGCCTCGATGATGGTCCGGGTCTCGGCCTCGTCGGCGGTGTACTCCTGGCGGCACTTCTTGCAGATGCCGCGGGCCAGACGCTGCGCCAGCACGCCCAGCAGCGCGTCCGCGAAGCTGAACGGATCCAGCTCCATGTCGAGGAGGCGGGTGATGGTCTCGGGCGCGCTGTTGGTGTGCAGGGTCGACAGCACCAGGTGACCGGTCAGCGAAGCCTCGATGCCGGTTCCGGCGGTCTCTTTGTCTCGCATTTCGCCGACCATGATGACGTCGGGGTCGGCGCGCAGGAAGGCGCGCATCGCGGTGGCGAAGTCGAACCCGATCTTCGGCTGCACCTGCACCTGCCGGAGCCCCGGTTGCGTGATCTCGACCGGGTCCTCCGCGGTCCAGATCTTCATGTCCACGGTGTTGATCGAGCCGAGCGCCGAGTGGAGCGTCGTCGTCTTGCCCGAACCGGTCGGTCCCACGCACAGCATCAGCCCGTAAGGCTTGGCCATGAGGATCTTCAGCTCGCGCAGGTTCCGCGGGCTCATCCCCATGTCCTCGAGCGGCAGCGGCTTCGACGCCGCCAGGATACGCATGACCACGTCCTCGTTGCCGTTCACCGTCGGCAAGGTGGCGACACGAAGCTCGATCTGCCGGTCTTTCATCCGGAACTTGATCTTTCCGTCCTGCGGCTTGCGGCGCTCGGAGATGTCGAGCTTCGACATGATCTTGATGCGCGCGACCAGTGAATTGCGCACCGCCGGTGGAATGTCCTGGTAGAGCACGCACTCGCCGTCGATGCGGAAGCGGACGACGGTGTTGGCCTCCTTCCCGTTCGGCTCGATGTGGATATCGGAGGCGCCACGCTGGAAGGCGTCGATGATGATCTGGTTGGCCAGCTTGATGACGGCGCTGTCCGGATCGTCGCCGCGCCCTTCGTCGTCGATCTCGTCGATGGCGCCGGTGCTCTCGTCGCTCGACAGTTCCTTGAGGATGAGCCCCACGTCCCCGCGCATGCCGTAGGAGAACTCGATGCAGGCCAAGATCTCGTCGCGGAAGCCGGCGTGGATCAGGAGTTGCCGGTCCGGATCGATCGACCGCAGCTGGTCGGTGCGGTTGATGTCAGTGGGATCGTCGATCACCACCACCAGGTTCGGGCCGCGGCGCTCGACGGGGACGGCGCACACTTTCTTCAAGAAATCGACACGCAGACGCGGCTTCAGTTCGGGGAGGATCGACTCCTTGCCCGTGAAGCGGAAGAATGGCACCCCGTAGTACGCGGTCAGCGAGGCCTCGACCTCGTTGCGCCCCACGCCGACCTTCTCGATGAGCCAGCGCGCGGTGTCCATCTGGTTGGCCGAGGCGTCGGCCAGCGCCTTGGTCAGCGCATCCTTGGTGACCGCTCCCGTCGTCAGCAGCCTGTCCCAACGGCCGGCGGTGCGCGTCCCGCTCTCGTTCTGGGTCTTGAGGAGCGCCCCCAGCGACGCGCCGATGGCCTTGGCGATCTCCTCGGCGTAGGCGAGATCCTTGGCGGCAAACGGCTGGTCATCTTTGCGGTTGGCGATCTGCAGGACGCCGACGACGCCTTCCTCGTGCAGCACCGGCACCGCCATCACCGACTTGGTGCGGAACCCCAGCGCCTTGTCGACGCGGCCGTCGAACTTGAGTCGGCCGCTCAGCTTGCCCAGTTCGTTGGCGTCGTAGGGATCGCGCACATTCACCGAGGTGCTGGTGGTGGCGACGAGGCCGGGGATGTTGGTCGGCTCGCGCGTGGCGCGGACCTCCTTGATCACCGCCCCCGACTTGGCCAGCGCATAGAGGTGATTGGCCTGCGCGTCGGCGACATACAGCAGCGCCCGTTCGGCGTTGAGCAGCGTCGCCACCCGCATCGGCGTCTCGCACAGGGCATCGTCGAGGTTCTTCTGCGCGCTGACGAACGCAGCGATCTCCGCGACCTTCGCTTTTTTATCGGCGTTCGCGTTCGGATCTTCGAGGCTGCGTAACCAGGTGGCGGCGTCCATGGCGGTGCTCCGCTGGGTTACATCGGATGCTACTCCAAAAAACTCAACGCCTACGGGGAGCTACGGGGAGACCGACGGCCGCAGACGTATTGTGTTAGCATTCGCGGCTGCTTGGCTGACGAGAGTGTCCTCGTCGTAGACGACAGCCCGACGATCCTCAAGCTCGCCGAGCTGGTGCTGACCAAGGCGGGATACCGGGTCACGACGGCGGCAGGCGGCGAAGCCGGCCTTCTGGCGGCCAAGGCCGAGCACCCGAGTCTGATCCTGCTCGACTACCTGATGCCGGACCTCAAGGGCGACGACGTCTGTAGGGTGATGTCGGGCGACACTGCGCTGGCGCGCGTGCCGGTGGTGGTCATGAGCGCCAGGACGGACGAGGTGGGAGAACGGTTCGCCCTGATGACCAACGTCGTCGACCAGATCACCAAGCCGTTCTCGCCCGAGGCGTTGCTGACGGTGGTGACGCACAGCCTGCAGAAGCACGGCAAGACGGTCGAGGACGACCCGCCGCTGCCCGTGGGGCGGCCCGACGTGGCGACCGAGCCAGCGCCGGCGGACGCAGCGCTCGCGGGCGATCTCGGCGTCATCTCCATCGCCGACGTGCTCGGCCTGCTGCAGGACCAGGCGCAGACCGGCACCCTGACCCTGGCGCAGGGCGAGCGACGGCTGGACCTGCACATGCAAAGCGGCCGCATCGACTTCGCCAGCGCGCGCGGGGTCGCCGACGAGTTTCTGCTGGGGCGCTTCCTGGTCCAGGCCGGCCAGATCACGGCTCCGGCGCTGGAACTGGTGCTGGAGGAGCGCAAGGGAGCGGCGGAGGCGCCTCCGGTGCTCGGCGCCGATCTGCTGGCGCGAGGGCTGGTGGTGGGGGCGGGATTGAAAAAAGCGATGGGCCTGCAGACCACGGCTCTGGTCTACGAAGGCCTGCGCTGGGGCAGCGGCCGGTTCTGGTTCTATCCCGCAACCGAGTTGCCGCCGCTGGCGCGCGACGCCGGACTGGCCCTGGCGGCGGACGCGCTCATCATGGAAGGTCTGCGGCGGGTCGACGAGTGGCGGCTCATCGAGCGAGAGGTGGGCGACTTCGAGCGCGTCTTCGTGCGCAACGACGAGAGGCTGGTGTCGTTCGGCCGCGGCCAACTCCTGCGCGAGGAACTGGCGGCGCTGGAACACGTCAATGGCCGCAACACGGTCAAGGACATCGTCTATCTGACGAAGATGGGCTCGTTCGACGTGACGAAGATGCTGTACAGGCTGCTGCGCAACAAGCTCATACGGCCGCGGGTCGCCCCGGTGGCCGTATGACCGACGTGGTGTTCTTCGAGCTGCGTGGCCGGCGGTGCGCGCTCCCGGTGGGAGTCGTGCGCGAAGTGATGGCCGGCGCCAACGTGACGCCGGTGCCGCTGGCGCCGATGGCGGTGCGAGGCGTGGCGGCGCTGCACGGACAGATGACGCCGGTGCTGGACCTGGGGGTCTACCTGTCGCCTGCGGGACAGCCGGCCGGTCATGGTCATGGCCACGGCAAGCTGCTTCTGGTCGAGGCGTCGATCGGCGGCGAGCCGGTGCGCGCGGCCCTGGCGGTCGAGCGAGTCATGCGGCTCGGGACCGTCGACGACAGCGCGGCTCGCCGGCCGCCGCCGGGGCCGCCCTTCGTGACGGCGACGGTGCTGGATTCCGACGGGCCGGCGCTGCTGCTGGATGTCGACCGGGCGCTCACGCAGATCCAGGATGCTCTCCGGGGAACGCACGCATGAACGAGGGCAAGATCGACCTTCCGCGTCTGCTCGCAGTGCTGGCCGCGGTCAAGGAAGGGGATCTTCGCGCGCGGGCGAAAATAACCAGCGGGCCGTTCACCGAGGTGGGCCGCGAGCTCGACGAGGCGCTCGACAAGCTGTGCGAGACATTCGCGACGATCACCGGGTCGACGGCGGGGCTGGGTGATTCCGTCGAGACCATCGGGCGGTTCACGCAGCTCGTGGGCGAGAGGGTGACCCGGCAGGGCGTGGGCCTGGCCGAGGTGTCGCGCCGCCTGCAGGGCCTGGGGGCGCGGTCCGAAGAGGTGGGTCAGATCGTCGAGCTGCTCGAGGACGTGGCCGCCGAGACCAACATCCTGGCGCTGAACGCGGCCATCGAGGCGTCACGCGCCGGAGCCCAGGGCAAGGGCTTCGGGATGATCGCCGACGAGGTGCGAAAGCTGGCGGAGCGGTCGGCGGTGGCCACCAAGGACATCGGCGCCTTCATCCAGGGGATCGAGGCGACCACCGCCGAGACCGCCCACAGCGTCGAGGAGATCCGGGCGCTGACGGAGAGCGTGGTGGGCAGCACGACCGAGACCGCGGCCGCGACAGCGGCGCTGGCCAGCGCCGCCCGGACCCTGTCGCAGACGTTGCTGGCCGTGCGGACGCCGGGCGCGGACACGGATCTGGCGCGGGCGCTGCGGCAGCGGCGCACGGAGCTGGCGCGCGCCCTCGAGGGGATCGCGCCGTTGCTGGAGGGGGCGCAAACGCCGCTCGGCGAGGCGCTCAAGCAGGTGCTGGACGCGTTGGGCGACGACCGCCCGGACCTGGGCTGATCCATGGCCGGCCCGGACGAGTCACCGCGGCCGCTGGCGGAATGGAGCTCCGAGGAAGCGGAACTCCTGCGCGGCCTGTTCCTGGAGGAGGCCGAGCGGCACCTGCGGCAGATCGTGGAGGCGCAGAAGGCGCTGATCGTCGCGGGATCGGCGGCTGCGCAACGCGAGCTGGTCGAGACGCTGCTGCGGCAGCTCCACACCCTCAAGGGCTCGGCGGGCTCGGTCGGGTTCACCACCATCGCCCAGGCCACCCACGATCTGGAAGAGCTGTACGCCGAGATCCACACCGGCCAGGCGACACCGACGGCGGGGCTCCTCGATCGCCTGGACGAGGCGGTGGCAGGCCTGCGGGCGCTGCTCGACGGCGCGAGGGCGACGCCGGCGCGGCAGCGCGAGGGTGACGAGTCGGGGCCGGTGTCGCTGGAGCGCCGGCGCAGCAACGACCGGCGGACTGCGCTCGATCGCCGGCACGGCTCGGTGCGGGTGGAGGCCGATCGGCTGGACGCGCTCCTCGAGGACGTGGGCGATCTGGTGATCCTGCGGACGCGGATCGAACGGCGCCTGCGCGAACTCGAGGGCGTGCTGCGGGATCTGCACCACACCCGGACCTCGCTGCGCACAGCGGCGGCCATCCCCGATCTCGGCGCGCTGCTCGATCGCGCGGGCGAGGTGGAGGTCGAGTTCACCGACGCCATCTCCTTCCTCGAGCGGGCCACGAGCGCGCTGTCCCAGGAAAGCGACGGGCTTCGCCGGACCACCGATCACCTCGAGGAGCAGCTGCGGCACGCGCGACTGGTGCCGCTGGACTGGGTGTTCAGCCGGCTGGCCGCGGCGCTGCGGGAGCTGGACCGCACGTCGGGCCGCCACACCGAGCTCGTGACCCACGGCGCGGACATCGAGCTCGACAAGAGCGTCGTCGAGCAGCTGGGCGAACCGCTCTTGCACCTGCTGCGCAACTCCGTCGCCCACGGCATCGAACCGGCCGCCGAGAGGACCGCTCGAGGAAAACCGGCGCAAGGGCGGATCGAGGTCGCCGCGCGCCAGGAGGGCGACCTCGTGACCGTCACCGTCGCCGACGACGGCCGCGGCATCGATCGGGAGGCGGTCCGCCAGGCGCTGGTGCGGCTCGGGCAGCTGACCCCGGAGGCCCCGCTCACCGAGGGCGCGATGCAGACCGCACTGTTCGAGGCCGGAGTCTCCAGCCGCGCCACCTCGGACGCGCTCGCCGGTCGCGGCATGGGCCTCGACATCGTCAAGAAGGCGTTGATGCGTCTGGGAGGCGACGTGCGCCTCGAGTACCAGGCCGGTACCGGCACGCAGTTCGAGCTGACCGTGCCGGTGGCGGCGGCCATCACCCAGGCCCTGCTGTTCAAGCTGGGCGGGCAGGTATACGCCATCCCCGCCGCCCACGTCGTCGAGGCGGTGCCTCTCGGAGCGGACGATCTGCCGATCTCCGCTCCCCGCACCGACGCCGCTGCGGCGCTGCCCTTCCTGCGGCTGCACGCGCTGCTGGGTACCGAGCGGCCACCGGGACGCCGCGGGGCCGCTCTACACGTGCGCTACGGCGCGCGCAGCTTCCTCGTCAGCTGCGACAGGATCGTGGGCCCGCGCACCATCGTGGTGCGGCCGCTGGGACCGCTTCTGGGCCTCTTGCCGTTTTACGCTGGAGTCACCGTGTCGGGCGCAGGCAAGGCGCAGCTGGTACTGGATCTCGCGGCCCTCGCGGATGCCGCGCATGCGCCGGTGCGCGCGCCAATCTTGCCACAGCGCCGGGGGCAGGCACGGATCCTCGTGGTGGACGATTCGCGCCTGTCGCGCGAGGCCGCAGCGCGCGCGCTCACCTCGGCCGGCTATCACCCGATCACGGCCGAGGACGGCTTCGAGGCCTGGGAGATGCTGGGCGAGAGCCGCTTCGATGCCGTGGTGACGGATCTGGAGATGCCCCGCCTGGACGGCTTCGAACTGATCGCCCGCATCCGGAGCGAGCCGACCTTGCGGAATCTGCCTGTGGTGGTGCTGTCCTCGCGTACATCGCAGGTGATGCAGGCGCGAGCCCTACGGGTGGGCGCGAACGCGGTGCTGCCCAAGGCGCCCGGCAAGCGGGGACTCGGGGATGCCGTCGCCGCTCTCCTTGGGCCGCCCGCCCAGGTGTAAGATCACCGTTGTCGCCACACAGTTCGAAGCGCGCGTCGTCGGCGACCTGGACTGCGACTGGAACCAGGCGGTCTTCACACGCATTCTCAACGCGGCTCCCAACGGTGGCGAGATCTACCCGATGCGGGCCATGAGGGTCGTCAACGAGGTCGAATGAGATAAAGTGCCGGGGCCTTGCTTGCCCTGGTGCTGCTCGTGGCCGTCGCTCCCTCCGTCGAGGCGGAGCAGCTGATCCGTCACGGCGTGGAGTTGCGGCGTAAGGGGCAGGACGAGGCGGCGCTGCGCGATTTCCAGCGCGCGAACGAGATCGCCCCCAGCGGGCGGGCGACCGCGCAGATCGGCCTCGCCGAGCAGGCCCTCGAGCGCTGGGTGGACGCCGAGGAGCACCTGTCCGAGGCCCTGCGCGCAAAAACAGATCCCTGGATCCAGAAGAACCGGACGGTCCTCGAGGACTCGCTTCGCACGGTGAGCGGCCACGTCGCGCGTCTGGTGATCCGCGGCCAGCCCGAGGGCGCCGAGGCGTTCCTCGACGGACACAACGTCGGACGCGTGCCGCTGGAGCAACCGGTGCGGGTCAAGCCCGGACCCGTCCGGGTCGAGTTGCGCGCCGCTGGCTACCTGGCGGGGAGCACCACCATCACCGCGGTCGCCGGCCAGGAGCGGACAGCGGAGGTACGGCTCGAGCGCGAGCGCCCGACGGCCGAGCCGGCGACCACGAAGCTACAGGTTTTCGAAACACCTCCTCCGCCACCCCCGGAATCGTCGCACCCCTTGCGGACCTGGCGTCGGGTGGCCCTGGGGGCCACCGCGGTGTTTCTCACCGGGGGCGTGGGCGGCCTCGTCTTCCACGAATTGAAGGTGCGGGACTTCAACGACAGGGGGTGCAGGGGGGGCGATCCAGATCCTCAGCCCGCCTGCAAGGCCATCCTCGACGACGCAAGTACGGGAAAAACGGTGGCCGTCGTCGGCTTCGTGGGGGCGGGAGTCCTGGCGCTGACGTCGAGCCTCCTGTACTTCGCCTTCTGACATGGGGTAAAGTTACTTTTTTGTGACGCGTTAACGGAGGACGAGCGCATGAAGTCTATTCGCCTAGGCCTCACGATGGTCACACTGGCCCTCTTCGGAGTGGCCGGTTGTCCGGAACCGACCAAGAAGAAGAAGAGTGACGGTGGTTCCGACACGGGGGGCAGAGGTGGCTCGGGAGGAGGCGGATCGGGCGGTAGCCGCGACGGCGGTGCCGGCTCGGGCGGTGCCGGCTCGGGCGGGGGTGGCACGGGCGGAGCACGGGCCGATGCCGCAACCGAACGCACACCAGACACGACCCGTCCGCCGCCAGATGTCGCGCCCGATCGCGGACCGGATCGTGGGCCGGACCGGCCGCCCGGTTAGCCGCGGATCGTTTCCCGGTCGGTCACGATAGCGCCCAGCAGATCGCCGCGCGCGACCGTGGCCGGCCAGACCACGCTTCGTTCGAGGCGCGTACCCGAGGCTACCTTCGCGCCCGCACCCACGACGGCGTCGGGACCGACGACCGCGTCGACCTCGACCTCGGCACCCGGGGCGATCCGCACCGGCGCATGGATGTGTGCGCCGGGATGAATGCGCGCACCGGGATCGACGCCGGAGAGCGGCCCCGGCGGATGCGCGATCAGCCCCGGATGGCGGAGCAGCGCCAGGTTCGCCTCCAGGTAGCGCGCGGGCGTCGATGGATCGGCGAAGAAGCCGCTCATCGCCACCGAGTGAATGCGGGCGCCCGCCAGCAGGAGCGGAATGTGCGCCGCCGTGATCACGTCCGAAACGCCGTCGGGTAGACGATCGAAGATCGCAGGTTCGATCACCTGGATGCCGGTGAACATCCGCTCCGCGATCGAGCCCACGGGCGTTCGATCCGTCCGTTGCCCGCGCAGGCTGACCACAGCACCCGTGGCATCCACGCCGACAGGTGACCAGTCGGGCGGCAGCGGCCGCTCGGGGTCGCGCAGCACCATCGTCGCCACCACGCCGGTCGGCGCGGCTCTGTGGGCGGCGAGCACCTCGGCCAGATCGAGGTTCGCCACAACCTTACCGTTCATCACCAGCACCGGCCCCTCCTTGAACAGCGCCCGTGCCTTCGCCAGCCCGCCGCCGGTGCCGAGCAACTCCTCCTCGATCGAGTAACGGATGCGGACACCGAAACGCCCGCCGTCACCCAGGACGTCGCGCAGCTTGTCGCCGTGGTGATGCAGATTCACCACGATGTCGAGGAGCCCTGCCGCTCGACACAGCGCCAGGCCGTAAGTGATCGCCGGGTAGCCGCAGATGGGAACCAGCGGCTTTGGCAGCTGCTCGCCGAGCGCACCCAGCCGGGTCGATCGCCCGGCCGCCAGGAGCATCACCTGCATGGGGCGTACCGTATCACCATGCTACTGTGGCGGATCTCGCGATGAAGATCTGTGTCATCGGCACCGGATACGTCGGCCTCGTCGCCGGGGCGGGGTTTGCCGACATGGGCAACGACGTCACCTGTTGCGACATCGACGCCTCCAAGATCGCCACGCTGAACGCCGGGCAGCTACCCATTTACGAACCTGGACTGGAAAAGCTGGTGGCCCACAACACCCGCGAGGGACGGCTGACGTTCACCACCGATGTGCCCGCCGGCGTCGCGGGCGCCGACGTCGTCCTGCTGGCCGTGGGGACACCGCCGCGCGAAGACGGGTCGGCGGACCTGAGCTTCATCTTCAAGGCGGCCGAGACCGTCGCCCGGTCGCTGACCAAGTGGGCGGTCATCGTCACCAAGTCCACCGTGCCGGTCGGGACCGGCGATCAGATCGAGGCGGTGGTGCGCAAGCACGCTCAGCACGACTTCGCCGTTGCCTCGAATCCCGAGTTTCTCAAGGAGGGCGACGCGGTCAACGACTTCATGAAGCCGGATCGGGTCATCGTCGGCACCACCGACAAACGCGCCATCGTCACGCTGGAGGCGCTGTACAAGCCGTTCACCCACTCGAGCGACCGCATCCTGTTGATGGATCGACGGTCGGCCGAGCTGACGAAGTACGCGGCCAATTCCATGCTGGCGACGCGCATCTCGTTCATGAACGACCTGGCGAACCTGTGCGAACGGCTGGGTGCGGACATCGAGCTGGTCCGCCGGGGGATGGGATCGGACGCGCGCATCGGGACCAAGTTCCTGTACGCGGGGCCCGGCTTCGGCGGCAGCTGCTTCCCCAAGGATCTGCGCGCCGCCATCAGCACGGCGCGCGAGGCGGGAGCTCGCCTGGAGATCCTGGAGGCGGTGGTCTCGGTCAACGAGCGGCAGAAGCACCGGCTCGGCGAGAAGATCGCGCAGCACTTCGGCGGCAGCCTCGCGGGCAAACACGTGGCTGTGTGGGGCCTTGCCTTCAAGCCCGGGACCGACGACATCCGCGAGGCGCCTGCCGTCGTTCTGATCGAGGACCTGCTGAAGGCCGGCGCCCGGGTCAGCGCCACGGATCCGGTGGCGCTGCCGGCGGCGCGCGCCCTCCTCGGGGACCGCGTGCAGTTCGAAGATTCGTCCTACCGCTGCGCCGGGGGAGCCGACGCGCTGGCGCTGGTGACCGAATGGCGCGAGTACCGCCGCCCGAACCTGCAGCGCCTGCACGGCGTGATGAAGGACCCTGTGGTGTTCGATGGTCGCAACGTCTGGGATCCCGCCGAGATGCGCGCCGCCGGCTTCACGTACTACGGCGTCGGACGCGGCAACGGCTGAGTCAGGAACCACTTCACGAAGCGGGGGATCCCCTCGGTGATGCCGACCTTCGGCGCGTAGCCGAGCTCACGCGCGGCCAGTGACACCTCGGCGAGCGTGCGCGGCATGTCGCCGGGCTGCTCGGGCTGGCGGTCGATGATCGGGGTCTTGCCCATGGCCGACGACAACAGATCGACCAGTTCACTCAGCGACGTCGGCCGCGAGCCACCCAGATTGTAGATGCGGTACCCCGGCTTCACCTGGTCGATGGCGGCCACCACGCCGTCGACGATGTCGTCGATCCAGGTGTAATCCCGCGAACTCGAGCCGTCGCCGAACATCGGGATCGGCTGCCCCGAGGCGAAGAGCTGCGCGAACCTGTGGATCGCCAGGTCGGGCCGCTGGCGAGGGCCGTACACCGTGAAGAAGCGCAGGCACGTGACGTCCATGCCGTAGAGGTGATGGGCGTTGAAGGCAAGCAGTTCGCCGGAGCGCTTGGTCGCGGCGTACGGCGACAGCGGGCGGCCGCACGGATCCGATTCGCGAAACGGAACCTCGCTGCCGTCGCCATACACGGATGACGACGAGGCGAACACCAGGCGACGCACGCCGCGCGCGCGGCAAACCTCGACCAGGTTCAAGGTGCCGGTGACGTTGACGTCCCAGAAGCGCGCCGGCTCGGCGATGGAGGGCCGCACGCCGGCCAGCGCCGCCAGGTGCACGACCGCATCCACCTTCTCGATCATCGTGCGAGCCACGTCGGCACGTCGGCAGAGATCGCCCTCGATCAACTGAAACCGATGGGATCCGCGCAGGGCTTCGAGGTTCCGTTCCTTGATCGCGCGCGGGTAGAAGCGGTCGAAGTTGTCGAACCCGACCACGGTATCGCCGCGCGCGCACAGTCGCTCGGCGAGGTGCGAGCCGATGAAGCCGGCGGCGCCGGTGAGCAGCACGCGCATGCGCGCCGGACCTTACCTCAAGGCGCGCGCAGGTGCAGGAGGAACTCGACGTTGCCCTTGCCACCGGTGATCGGCGAGGTGGTGTCGGCCAGCACGGCGAACCCCAGGCCGCGCGCCGCTTCCGCGACGTCCGCCAGCGCGGCGAGCCGCGCCGCCTCGTCGCGCACGATGCCGCCCTTGCCCACCTTGCCGCGTCCCACCTCGAACTGCGGCTTGACCAGCGCCACCACCGGCGCCGCCGGTTTCAGCAGCGGAGGCAGCGCCGCAAGGACCAGCCGCAACGAGATGAAGGAAACATCGACGACGGCCAGATCGCAGCGCTCGGGGATCCGCTCGGGCGGCATGTGACGGATGTTCATCCGGTCGATCACCACCACCCGGGGATCGGAGGCGATCTTCCAGGCGAGCTGGCCGTGACCGACGTCGATGCAGTAGACACGTGCCGCTCCCGCCTGGAGGAGACAGTCCGTGAAGCCGCCCGTCGACGCGCCCACGTCGACGGCGACCCGATCGCGCGGCTCCACGGCAAAGGTGGCCAGCGCGTGCGCCAGTTTCACGCCGCCGCGCGAGACGTAGGGCATCGGCTCGCCGCGAAGCCGCAGGAGCGCATCGGCGGCCACGAGCTCGCCGGCCTTGGCCACCGGGCGATCACCGGCGAGCACCTCGCCCGCCAGGATGAGCGCTCGCGCCTTCTCGCGGGATGGGGCCAGCCCCTGATCCACGAGCGCCAGGTCGGCGCGCACCTTGCCTGAGGTCACCCGGGCATGAAACCATGCCCGGATGATCGCGGTCTACGCCAGCGGCGGTAACGAGGAGGTGCGGGTCTACCGGCTGAAGCCCGGAGGCCTCGATCCGATCGCCACCGTCTCCATCGCTCCTCACCAGGCGCGCTTCATGGCTTTCTCTCCGGATGGGCGTTTCGCCTACGGAATCTCCGGCACCCCCGCGCGCGTCCTGGGCTTCGCCATCGATCCGGCGACGGGGATGCTGACCCGTTTGTCATCGGAGGGGGAGACCGGCGGCAACGGCTCGACCCACATCGCCGTGCACCCGTCGGGGCAATGGGCAATCTGTGCCCACTTCCAGGGCGGACAGGTGTCGGTCGTGCCCTTGAAGCCCGCACCCGCGCGAGCGGCGCAGCTCCTGACCATCTCGCCCGAGGCGCACCAGGTGGTGTTCGACGAGGCCGGACGGTTCGTCTTCGTGCCCTGCCGCAAGGGGAACGTCGTGCACCAGTTCCGCTTCGCCGACGGAAAGCTGACGCCGAACGATCCGCCGACCGTCGCCGCTCTCGCCGACGGCGCCGGCCCCCGCCATCTGGCGTTCCATCCGAACCAGCGCTGGGCTTACGTCATCTGCGAGCAGAACGGAACCGTCATGGCCTGCGACTACGACGCAGCCACCGGCCGGCTGACCCCCCGACACGCCGTGCCCGCCGTCCCCGACGGGGTCGCCGAGAACGCCAGCGCGCACATCGCCGTGCATCCCAGCGGCCGCTGGGTCTTCGCATCGAACCGCGCTCACCACAGCATCGCCCGCCTCGCCGTCGACCAGACGACCGGCCGCCTGACGCGCGAGGCGAACGAGACCGCCGGAGGCCTCGTACAGCAGCCGCGCAGCTTCACCCTCGATCCGTCGGGCGAGTTCCTGGTCGTCGCCAACGCGAAGAGCGGCACCTTGCTCCTGCTTCGCATCGACGACAGGACCGGCGCGTTGACCCTCGTCGGCAAACCGGTGGCCGGCCTCGGCGCCCCCAGCTTCGTCGGTGCTTGCAAACTCGATCGCCCTGGCTAGAATGCGCGTCTCCTTGGGGCTGTAGCTCAGCTGGGAGAGCGCTAGAATCGCACTCTAGAGGCCAGGGGTTCGATCCCCCTCAGCTCCACGAAATTACTCAGGTTTTTCTCTCGACCTGAGCCGAAAAAGCCCTTTTGAAACGATTGGCCGGCAATCGTTTCAAGCTTTCCCGCCCTCCAGCACCCTCAGGACGCGCCGCTGCTGGGCCCCCGCCACCGCCTCCGGGCTGGCGTAGCTCTGGAGAGTGGTCGTGCTGCTGGCGTGACCCAGCGACGCGGCCACGATCTGGGCAGACATGCCCGTCTCCATCGCCAGGGTCGAGTGCAGTCCCCTCATCCCGTGCGCCGAGACGCTCGGGACCCTCGCCGCCCTGCAGATCTTCTGCACCCACTTCCTGACCCAGTCTCGCCAGTGATGCCCCCACAGCTCCTGCTCGGGCGCCTTCCCTTCCGTCAGCCGCACCAGGTACGGCTGCAGAACCTCCGGCACCCGCAGAGTCCTCCGACCCGCCTCCGTCTTCGAGCTCGGGATCCAGAGCAGGGTCCCCCCGTCGTCCACGTCCCTCACCACCCGGCTCACGATCTCGTTCGCCCGCATCCCCATGAGGAGCGCCATCATCGCCGCCACCGCCCCCTTCTCCCCCGCATCCGCGAACTCGGTCGCCTTCGCCATCCACTTCCGGGCCTCGTCGATCCGGAGCTGCGCCTTTCCATGCTTGCGCCGCCCCACCCCATCCACCGCCGCCAGAGGATTCCGCGCAATCCACCGCTTCTTGGTCATGCACCACTCCAGGAAGGTCTTCGCGTTCGCGAGGACGTTCCGGTGGGTGTCGACCGCGAAGGGCAGCTTCTTGCGGCTCCGGCGGTTCCGGAGAGCGTCGTAGTACCCGGCGCACTTCTGCGGCGTGAGTTCACAGAGCATCATCTCCCCGTTCGTGAAGAACACGTTCAGGGCATGCACCGTCGTCTTCACCGACTCGAGCTTGTTGCCCTTGTCGTGACGGAGGTACAGCTCGTACTCGTCTCGCGCTTCTTGCACCGGCTTTCGATCCGCTCTCGCGAATTCCCTCCTGATGGCCTTTACGACCGCTTTCGCCTGCTCCTCCGTCGGATAGAACCGACTATCCCTCTCGCCTCCCTCTCCAACCACGACGACTCGCCACTTTCTTCCGATGGGATAGGGCCCGAGGGCCCGCTCCCCTTTTCTTCGCTGCGCCATCTGACGTTCTCCTTTTCAAGGCGCGGCGAAACGTCAGCGGCCCCAAGGCTAGCACGCCCGAGAAGCGCGACGACCCTCTCGGCGATGACTTGCGCGAACTCCCACGCAACCTCCCGGTCGTCCAACCGAAGGACTACTCGACCATCCTCCCCGCCCCCATCGCCGACCTCGGCTTCACGCCGCAAGACTTCCCACGCCGAGGGGGACCGCCGTCGCACACCCATGGTGATTCATGGTTGTCGGCCGTCGCGCGCCGAACGTTGTGCGCGACCGCCGGCGCACCAACTCGTCAGGTGACCTTGGACCGTCGAAAGCAGCTCCGCAGCGTGCCTCCGGCGATCTGGAATCCTCTCGCCGTCAGGATCTCCGCGATGTCATCGAACGTGTAGCCACGCCTGCGCAGGCTCTCGATCATCGACGCCATCTGCCGGACGGCTTCCTGTTTCGTCACCTCTCGGCGCCGGCTGTCCACCGCCGGAAGCATCGCCAGTTCCACCTTGAGAGCCTCGATCTGATCCATCCGGTAGCGCATGCGCGGACCCTCCCCAAAAGTCACCCGAACTTGTCGTCATGCGCGCGGAGGACGTTGCGGCCGGGCCTCCCGTGGCTTGCACTCGGTGCCCACGGTACGTCCACCACCGTGTCACGTTCACCCGAAGCCGTTGACTGATGGACTCTCCGTCGGAGAGCAGTGCGCCAGCGCCAAAGAATCCCCTGCGATTCCGCGTGTCACGCCCGACCCTGGCGCCTCGATGATGAGTCTTGGCGCTACATTTTCCCAAGCTCGGCGCGCACTTCGCGCGCATGAGCGCTGACCCTATTATCTTGCCCTTCTTTGTAGTGGCCCTCGTTGTCAATCCATTTGCCACGCTTCTTACAGCCGCATGACGATTTCCCGCGGCTGCGCGCCGTCCTCGAATATCCGGAAAACGACCGCATCGATCTGCCCCGGCGTCGCGTCCCTTCGGCAAGCTGACCCGGCCCATTGCCCCGAGCCCGTCCGCCGGATCGTGCCAACGTACGCTGTGGTCGTCGCACACGAGCCGCAGATCGCCCCGGAGGCGCGTGCGGTGGACGGTGGTGATGCCGACGCACAGCTGGTTGGTGACTTGCCGGGGAAGGAATCCGTGCGCGGTCTGCCAACAGGCAACCTTTCGGGTCTTCCGCGGAAAACTGCGTGCTGTCATGATGCCCGTCGTGCGCGTTACGGTTCCGACGTTCGATGACCGGCTACGTGCCGCTATCGCCCACTACTGGAACTCTCTCGACGAGCAGGCCGCCAAGCTGCGTGTTCCACGCCGCCGCGATCACGCGTTCCACAGCATGGTGATCAGCCATTCCACGCGAAAACGATCACAACTCCGGGGTGGGCAGAGATCGCCGGGTAACGTGGCGGCATCAAGAGTTCGCTCGCAGACTCGCCGG
>JANPFD010000297.1:0-3123 GCA_031423255.1 Myxococcales bacterium
CCCGGCGCGTGGGAGCCCCAGCATCTGACCGCCGACATGGTGCCGTACTACGACTACTTCATCGTGCGCTCGCGGCCACCCGGCTACCTGTTCGGCAGCGCGCTGTCGATGATCGAGCAGGTCAGCTTCTCGCCCGGCAACGGCGCGTGGTGGGCGCTCAAGCGCAAGTCGAGCGTCCCCCGCAAAGAGCCGCCACCGCCAACGCCACCGCCTCCGCCGCTACCAGCGCCCGCGCCGCATCCGGCGCCCGACGCGCCCGGTCAGTTGCCCGAGAATACGAACTGACTGAGGGCGTTCTGATCGTCGGCACCCTTGCTGCGGGTGGCCCAGGCGATGCCACTGGTGCCGGCCGTGGCTGGGCTGCCACCGCTGGCCGGAGCGCCGGCTGTGCCAACTGCTCCACCTCTTGCGCCTGCCGTCCCCGAAGCAAGCGCGCCGCCGCCCGCACCGCCGATCTCGCCCACGGCGGCCCGAAGAACCCCGTGGCCCTCTCACCCACCGCCGCAAAATCCGCCGGTGCGCTCGCGAGTTTCGCGCGTTTGATATAGCGCATCCACAGATCGCGACGCCCCGGATCCGCGTAGAACGCAGGAGCAAGCGCGTGCGGTCGCGGGTCTGTGGTCGCTGTCTTTCTCCGCGAGAACGTCGCCTGGATGGCCGCCGAGATCGTTGCCCCGTCGAACGAGAATCGAGACGAGAGCGTCCACACGTCGAAGAAATCCTTGAAGCGTGTGTTCTGCTCCCCGTGCGAGACCATCGCGTGGAGCAGGGAAGGTAAAGAACGGTCCGCGCAAGTAACTGTTTTCACTTGTTTTCCTTGGCGCCGCGGATTTGCTTTCCAGCGACGAAAGAAAACAAATTCTCCTCGGGCGGCGCGCCGGACAGCCGGTAGCGCCGTAGCTTGGCGCCCACCTCGGGATTCGCCGCCACCAGCAGACCCGCGTCCAGCCAGGTCTTCAGGAGCTTGGACGCCTTCACCGGGTTGTCGGTCCGCAGGATCGTTCGAACCTCCGCGTTCCCGATGGTCGAATGCTTATCAAGGAAGTGATGCACCTGATCCCATGTCGATGGCCGCGCCTGGTTCAGCAGCACCACCGAGACCGCGTCGCGCGGAATGTCGGGCGGGGTGAAGAACATCGGCGCGTAGAGCCTGGCGCGATCCATGACGTCGAACATCATCCTGACGCCCTCGCCCGCGTCGAGGTTCGGCGGATTTGGAAACTCGCGCAGGTGATCGACCAAGCTCCTGTTCCGGGGCCTTGACCCCCCGGTCAGGATGTTGGCGGCCGTCACCCGGCCGGGAAACAGTCCGGGGCTCTCGATCTCGATCCGGTTGTCGAAGATCCGGACATGGATATCGGCCGAGATGCCGTAGTCACGGTGCACGATGGCGTTCGTGATGGCCTCGCGAATGACCCGCACCGGGTAGGCCTGAACGATCTCAAATCCAAGGGGGCCGACCTGCACGCCGGAGGCCAGCGCATCGATCGTCAGCTCGGTCGCACGGCGGATCTGTTCGATCAGCGGTCCACCCGCCGTTCGTGGTGGCCGGACGAGGTTCGTGCTCGCCGGTTGCTCGACGCGATCCCCGCGATAGTGGAACACCCGGACCGTACACTTGCTGTTCAGTTGACCGTTCGGCTCCTCGGCGAAGAGCAGGACCGCCGCGCGCGGAACCAAGCCTGCCTGACCCCGACGTAGCGGGTGAAATCCTCACCGGGAGCCGCGAAAAGCGTCGTCCGTGGTGCGAGCCGCGAACGTGGTGAACCTGGAAGCCGAGGCGCAGGAACGCCGAGACCACCTCCTGGTTCAGGCGGCGACCGGGCCCACGATCGAGGTGACCTTCACGGCGCCCGCGCTGTCGCCCTCAGGGATGGGCTGGCCCGACTTCGCGAGGCCTTCGATGTGTGCCTGGATGGCCTCCGCAGCGTTCTTCACGGCATCGTCCTCGGTGGTACCTGCGGAGAAGCAACCTGGCAGCGCAGGCACCGTGACGTAGTAACCGCTGCCATCTTCCTCGCGCTGAACGACCACGGTGTAGCGCCGGCTCATGCGCAATGGCTACCACGGGCTCAACCCCTACAATTCCCGGTGCTTCGCGATTGTGGGCGCAGGCGGTGGGCCGGGAGGCCCCGTAGGGCTATATTTGGGGCATGACCGTGACGCTCGATCTGCCCCGTTCAGCGCTGGCGGCGTTCCGCGTCGAGACGGAGGCTGATGCCGGAACCGAGTTGCGGCTTGCGGCTGCCGTGAAGCTGTTCGAACTCGGTCGGCTCTCTTCCGGCGCGGCAGCGGAGCTGGCAGGGCTGCACCGCATGGCGTTCCTCGATCGTCTGAAGGACTTCGATGTCGCCGCTGTGGAACTCACCGCCGAGGACCTGCGCCACGACGTCGCGGTTTTGCAGTCACGTGGATTCTGACGTCACCCCGGTCGGGCGTGTCGACGTGGTCACGAACACGTCACCCCTTTCGTACCTTCATCGCCTCGGCCGACTCGAGATCCTGCGGGACCTGTTCGGTGTTGTCCTGGTGCTGAGCGCAGTCGAGGTGGAGCTCGCGCGCGGGCGAAGCCTGGGGCTCGATCTGCCCGAGCCTAGATCGGTTTCCTGGCTCGAATTTCGCCCCTCACCTCCCGCTGCGTACGAAGGGCTCGGCGCAGGTGAAACGGCAGCGCTGAGCTTGGCGGCTTCCATCCCCGGTGCGCTCGTGCTTCTGGACGACATGGCCGCGCGGGTCCGCGCTTCGGCGCTTGGTCTGGCCTTCACCGGCACAGCAGGGGTGCTCATACGAGCGAAGGGACGCGGCCTGCTGTCGGCCGTCGCGCCGGAACTGGATCGCATGCTCAAGATGGGCTTTCGGCTGTCGCCACGGGCCCGAGCCGATGCCCTCGCGGCCTGCGACGAAGGCTGAAGGCATCGTGAGCGGCGCGCAAAAGGCCCACGTGAGGCCCACGCGCTGCGGAAAGCCAGGCTCGGCCACCACCCCGCGACATGCCCAATCCCCTACAATTTCCGGTGATTCGCGATGGTGGGCGCAGAAAGAATCGAACTTTCAACAAACGGATTAAGAGTCCGCTGCTCTACCAATTGAGCTATGCGCCCGAAAGAATCTGGTGATCTGTTG
>JANPFD010000298.1:0-8733 GCA_031423255.1 Myxococcales bacterium
CCCATACGACGACGGATAGAACTCCGCCTCGAAGATAGGCTCCAAGATGTTCTTCACTGCTGCCTGAACAACACGGTCCTTCACGGTGGGGATGCCGAGGGGTCGGAATTTCCCTGGCTGACCAGGTTTTGGAATCATTACTCCGACGTCATCGCCATCGAGGGCGACAGCTTCAGGCGACGCGAGGCTGAGGCCGCGAAGAACTCTCGTCGTGCCGGGTCAAATTCCCGCGCTTCCTGATGGTCGCCAACAATGCGATCGATACAATGCGTATCTCTTCGCGGATCAAGGATTCGTCCGGATGTGGGGTGGAACCGCGGGCGACGCTCCGGCGGGTCGTCAGTTCGACCTGGCGAAAGGCACCTGGGCCCCCTGGACCGTTCCTGCCGTTCAGCTGCCAGGCAAAAGCCCGGACGACGGGAAACGAATCTTCGTCATCACGCCTCCCCAAAGTGGATGCTCGGGTACGACGACGGTCACGACCTATGACCGGGCAACCGGTCTGCCGCTCAAGAGCGAAACGCCTTCAGCACCAGACGGCGTCATCAACGCCAGCACTACTGTGTGGAGCGGTAGCGAGGTCATTGCCTTGTCGGGGGGATGCGGATCGAGTCCGACGAATGGCGGCGGCCGGTACCAACCTCCAGCGCCTCATTAGCCAGCGCCCCCGGAACTGCAGTCAAGAAGAACGTCCCGGGGATCCGCCTGGGGAACGGCCTTCCCGTGGCCGCTGGACGCTGTTCTCTTTCCACCTGCGCCCAGTGAATTCCGCCTTTTGCGGACCAACGTCCGTCCCGGGGACCATCAAGGAGCGGATCCCGTGGCTCCCGCTCAACACGTCGGCGACGCCAGACAAGGATTGCGATTGCGGGAATAGCCTTGGCGTCGGAACGGAGAGGTACTTGCGCATCGATACTGGGGGCAACTTTGGGGGCAACTCTGGGGCCGGCAATGCACGCTGACCCCGATTTTCCCGCTATTTCATGACAAGTTTGATAGCTGTCCCGCCTACGACTTAACTACTGATTCTTACTACGATCAGACAACGGCCAGAGGTGCTGTTGCCACGGTGTTGCCACGGACAACGTCAGACCGCGCCCCGAGCATCGCGATGACCCTCACGTCCGGATCGAGGGTGCCGGTGCCCGCCTCCAGAACATGATCTGGGATGGGCCTGCGATGCTCGTCAGCGTGATGCACGTAGCGCATGGTCATGTTGATGCTCGAGTGTCCCAACCACGCCTGGAGTCGCCACGGATTCACCCCGAACTGTGCCGCATGGGTTGCGAATGTGTGCCGGAGCGCGTGCCAGCCGCGCTCCGGTAACCCTGCCTTTCGGCAGACCCGATAGATCCGGTGCTTCAGCGCCGCCTCCGCCACCGGCTTACCGTCAGCCGCACACACCACACGCCCACGCCGGACCTGTGGCAGCCCTTTCAAGGCCGCCAACAGTGCCGGCGTGATCGGCACTGATCTTCGCCGCCCGCCCTTCGGTGTTCCCTCCACGCCCTTACGTAGCTGCCGCGACACGGTGATACGCCCCGCCACCAGGTCTATGTCCTCCCACTGGACCGCCAGCACCTCCCCCAGGCGGAGCCCCGCGTCCCCCGCGATTTGCACCGCCACCGACAGACCCTCCGCCGCCGCAGCCGCCAGCATTCTCTGCCACTCGGTGAACTCCAGACACTCGATCTCGGGTCGCTCGAACTTGTACTGCCGGATGCGTGGCGCCTCTTCGATCAGGCCGACCTCCTCAGCGTAGCGCATCGCATTCGACAAGACTGCGAGCACGTTGTTGAGAGTCTTCAGGGACAGCTGCTTCTTGTACCGGTTCGGACGTTGGCCAAGAGAGGCCTTCAGCTCCTGCACGACACCGACGTCTATCTCGTCCAACCGCATGCTTCCAACGGTGCCCTTCAGGTGGTGTTCGAAGATGGATTTCTTCTCTACCACCGTGCCGGGCTTGTTCTTCTGCGCCTCGCACCACTCGACCATGTAACGACCCAGGAACCACTCTTCGAACGTCGGCGCCTCCTTTCGCACTTTCGACCGCCGAGCCGATTCGAGCAGTCGCGTGATGTGATCTTCTTCGGCCTTCTCGGCGGCCCACCTCTTGTCAACCGCGGGCGTCCCAGAGATCCGGCGCTTGGTCCCATTGGGTAACAGGAGCATCTTCCGGTATCGCCAGCGACCACGGCTGTCGCGTCGTGCTGCCATTTCTACGTCCCTTTCGGGTACGACGCGGACTTGCACTCCTCACATCGTGACATGATCACGCGGCGTGAAAAGCGGAAATGTCGTCCGAGCCGCAGGCACGGCAGCGCGCCCGCCTTTGCCAATTCGTAGATGGTCTTGACGTTCATGCGCAGAAGTTGCGCGACCTCCGCGGCGACGAGGACGTCACGATCTTCACGGGCGATGGAATCGACCTCTTGAGCACGAAATCGCATGATCGTCCCTCGGAAAAAGTTCACCGGCGCGCAACCTCGGCAGCGTGACGCCGATACCTATTCGAGACGGGCCGGATGCCGCCGGTCCGAAACACACCCTGCCACTGGCCTTTTCGACCAAAGGGCGCCAGATGTTTCCTGGCACCCGCCGAATTTACGGAGACCGCCGCATGCCGGCGATTAGACGATCGATGAGGTACTGATCGGCGTCGACCTCGCGTTCGATGGACGGGCGCACCTCGTCAGCAACGCGGCCGGCGACGGCGCGACGAAAGACCCATTCAGGGCCGTCCGTGAGCACCCCCTCCGTTCGAAAAGCCTCGATGACCTTGCTCATTTCGCTTGGGGCTAGCGCGAAAAGCTCATCGCGGCCAAGGGGGTTTTCGATACCGAACACGTGCAGGCGCGACGAGAGGCGCTGCAGGTCCTCCGTTAGATCGGACAGACCGGAGGGTGCTTCCAGCGGGGGTGCTCTGGTCTCCACATCGAGCATGTGGCCGATCTTTCCGGCCCGCATCGTCGCCTCGAATTCCTCTCGCGACAGGCCTGGTGCGGGCTGTTCCTTTGTCGAAGTCAGGACCTGGCGCACGAGTTCCAGCTCGTTGCCAGGCCAGCGATCGAGACGGGCCGCCTCCGCCGGTCGCTGCGCACGGAGGACGACGAGGCCCTTCTTGAAGAGGCCGGTCGCCTGCCCGAACTCGGCGAGGTCGCGTTTCGCGCGCTCCGGGTCAATGGAAGGCCGGACCGGAAAAGCCTCGCGCCATTGCCCATAGGCCCGAGCGATCTCCGCCTTCCTTGCGCTTCGAATTATCTCGGACGATGCGAGGCGCTCGCAGCGCTCGACCGCAGCAGTTATCGCCTTCGCGTCGGGGGGCACAGCGACCATCGTCGTGCCGAACATCGGCCGGAAACTGGGTGCCGTCTCCGATTCGCGGACCCGGGGCGCCGGCAGCGAAACCTCCCGCGCCTGGATGCGCCGGATGTGCTCAGTGACCTTTTTTGCGCCGCCTGGCGGCAGGTACCCGACGATGAGAAAGGCTTCCGCAAACCTCCGGACATCGTCTTCGAGCGTTCGCTCGGCCGTCGCTATCGGCGTGGCATTGGCGGTCAAAACCCCGCGGCCGGGCGACGCGGGCCGAACGAACGCACGTATCAAAAGAGGCGGTGCCTTGATCCGGACGGCGCCCAAACCGTGCGCGCGCAGCTCACGCAGTCGGTCGGGTGTTGGGCGGAGGCGCGCGGCCTCGGCCAGCACATGGGTAACTTCTTCGCGGCCATACCCGAGGCGCTCGACCCTGCGGCGCAGGGTTTCGTGCTTCTCGATGGCGGCCCAAAAGTCCGCGGTGGGAGGGGTTTCGCCACGATCAAATCGCTCGGGATGCCCCGGTCTTGGTGACTTTCCATGCCGCGCCTGGCGCGCGAGATCGAGCCGGATGCGTTGCAGCTCGGGGGTCAGGATCCCGTGCCGGAGGGCGTAGTGGGCTCGGAAGGCGGGTCTGATCTTCCCCTCGGGGGTCAGGTACCCGGCCGCCTTGAGCGTCTCGACGCGCTTGTCGTGCCGGTCGGCAAAGCGAACCTGGTCGGGGAAAAGCTCGCTGAACACCTTCGCGTCCCAGCCGGATTTCCCCTTGGCGCCGGCTGCGACTTCGAAGATCCGCTCGTCCATGACCTTGAGCTTCAGGACTTTCCGAACCGCGTGGCCCGACGGATCCGTGACCGTGTACGCGGGCTCGATCGCCTTTTCGACGAGCCGCCGGCTGTTCCTGTCCAGGGGGTCGAGCCGCGTTCCGTCCGGCATGAACAAGGCGACCGGGCCGTTGCGTCGGGCTTGTTCGATGCCAAGCCCGAGCCGCTCCTTGAACTCACGATCGGCAGCTTCCTTCCAGCCCATCTTGAGGTCGCGGACGCGACTCGGGCCGTTTCCGCCGCGGATGCTGTTCAGGGAAACGGTTTTTCCGGTGTCCCGGTCCCGCGCGAACTTGCCCACGAGAACGTGGACGTGGTGGTGGATTTCTCCGCTCTCGTTCCGTGTGTGGATCGCCGCGACAGCCGTGTAGTCCTTGCCCGGGAACGCCCGCTCCAGTGCCTGCCCGGCGGCCGCGTACATCGCAGCTCTGGCGTCGTCGCGGTGCCCCTCGGCGTAGAGACTGACCTCCTTGGGAATGGTGAAGGTGAAGCTTTTGTAGCCGGTCTTGGCGCGCCGGATGTGGGGTTTGCAGGACTCGATGAAGGCGTGCCGGAGCGCGTCCTGTTCGTGTTCCCCGGCCACGGTGCCGAGGCCCACCAGAGGGACACGACCGCCCTCCTGGTCGGTTTTCCACCCCTCGTCCATGCGGGCGATGTACCTGAGCTCGGCGTCGGAGTAACCCGAGTCGCGGCGGCTGTCGTGGCCGTCAGTGATGTAGTCGATGGCCTGGGTGGGAGTGCCCTTCGCGCGGGCTCCAGAACTGCGGGTTGCGATCCGGACGTAGTACATCTTGGAGTCCGATCGGCCTCACCCGCCCCGCGAGCAGCTTTGCTGCCGTGGGGCCCCAATACATGCGAGGGCGACTTTCGCCCCCGTATGTGGGAAGAAACTTATGCCGCTGCAGGCTCGATCTGAACGACGAAGCCGAGTTCCTTGAGCCGCTGGACGTGGCGGCGGGCAGCTCGATCCTTGTCGATGCGATCGAAGTAGTCACCCCCGAGGTCTTTGTAAGCGCAGCCGGTCCGCATGAGGTGGTAACTGATGGTCAGGATCGAGGCGGCCACCGCGACGATGGCCTTCTTGGCACCGCGGCGGGCTTTGAGCCGGAGAAACTGCGCGCGTAGGTAGGAGCCTTTCACACGCGAGGCCCCCCATGCGGCCTGGACGAGTACAGGCTTGAGCCATGGTCCCGCGCGGCGGGTCCGGGTGGATCGGTGCTTGCCGGCGCTCATGTCGGATCGCGGGCACAGGCAGGCCCACGACCGCAGGTGGCCGGCGGAAGGAAACCGGGTCATGTCGATTCCAACTTCGCCTACGATCGACTCGGCCACAGTTTGGCCGACGCCCGGAATGGTGATCAGCAAGTTGGCGGCATTCCGGAACGGCTCAAGCGCTCCCTGCAGCTGAACGTCGACCCGATCGATCGCTTTGCCAAGGGCATCGAACAGGTCAAGTCGCAGCTGGATCTCGAACCGGTGGCGTTCGGTAACGTGTCCACGCACCGCCTCGTGCAGTTCCGACTCGCTCGCCTTGACTCGGGGGTCCTTGCGCTTGATCAGCGCCGTGGGATCGGTCTCACCGGCGACGAGCCCCTCGAGGACACGACGTCCGGTCTTGCCCATGACATTGGTCAGCACGCTGGAGAGCTTGACGTTGGCATCCTCCAGCACTTTCTGAATTCGGAGCACGTGATGGCCGCGTTCACGTGACAGCTGTCGCCGTGTCCGTGTCAGATACCGAACATCTTGCTGGGCCTCTGGAGGCACGAAGCTCGCCCGGAGCAGACCGTGCGCGAGAAGATCGGCCAGCCACACGGCGTCGTTCACGTCGGTCTTGCGACCAGGCACGTTCCGGAAGTCGCGGGCGTTGACGAGCATCAGCTCAACGGCGTCCTCCAGGACGTGCCACACGGGTCGCCAGTACACGCCCGTCGCCTCCATCGCCGCGATCGTGCATCCGTGTTCAGCCAGCCATTCGCTCAGACGAAGCAACTCCTTCATGGTCGTTCCGAACTGTTGGACTTCCTGGCGCACATCGTCCTCCGAACCTGCGATCCTGACGCAAGCCACGACGCTGTCTTTGTGAACGTCCAGGCCCGCACATTTCTCATGTAGCACTTTCATGATTGCCCTCCTGCGCCGGCGTGGATCCCGCAATGATGAAATGTGGGAAACGTGCTCGCTCGATCGCAGTACATGCCGATCGCGCGGCTACAATGCTGGGTGCTCGCGGGGATCCGGGTCCGAGTATGATTCGGGCTTCGCGCACCAAAATAGCGAGCCGACCTCTGTGCCGACACGTCTCACTGCTACCGCGTTTCATCCCGCAGGGTCCACCTGCGGTGGGTGCCCGAGTATGATGTCCATCCCCGAATCGCACAGCGAGGCGGGGTGCCGTCGCGCCAGCGGCGGGGGGTCCTTCGGATCCTGGGGTGGTTTGAAAGGGTGCACGCGGGCATCTCCTTTTCGACCAATCGGGCAAAAATGTTTCCCGGCGCCGGTCAGTGCGGCTCGCCGGGAACAGCTGCAAAGCCCGCTGTGAGGACCTCATCGAGTCGCGTTGTATTTGGCGGCGGCGGGTGCCGTGGATGCGGCGAGCGCGGAGCCGGCCGATCAGCGCCCCTCCCAAAAGGGGCGCAGGCCGGCGGAGCCATGGGCCAGGAGCAGGCCCCGACCGCCGCCGGGGACAGGCCTCGCTTCATCCGTCAGATGCGGGCTCAGCCATTGCCAGACCACCGCCACGACGTCGGATCCCAAGCACCTTGCTGGCCTGACAGCACGGGGTCGACGAACGCACGGACAGCCACGACAAGGCCTTCGAGATCGCTCCACGGAAGGTCGTCCGCCATGGCCATGGCCGCGTATGGACCAGCCCACTCGGACGGCGGCTCCGGCAGGCGGACGGGCACCGTGGTGTTGCGCCGGACAGCGAAGGTGCGCTCGATAGCGCGACGCAGAATGGCTGCATCGAAGGGTCCGGTCTGGGCAAGAAGTCCGAGGTCCGGGAGATCCTTCACTCGCGAATTGGTACGCGCACGGGGCATCGTGAAGGCGTGAAGCTTCTCGGCAATGTGAGTCTCGCGCGGGTAGACGCGGAGCTTCGCGGTCTCGATCCCGACGAATGCCAGGAAGGACCTGCCCTCCACGATATCCGGTGCCACGGTGAGAGCATCGCCTGCCGCCACATCCACCCCGAAGGGCAGACCGTAGAGTTTGCCCGCCAGCCGAGCTTCGGCGCGGTAGCGGCGCCCGCCGTAGATCATGCCCTCCGCATCGATGGTGGGGTGTTCGCGATCGACCGCCACCTCGAACGAAAGGCGATCACCGAGATCGAGCTGCCCTGCCCTGGTGAGTGCCGCAAGAACCCCATCCAGATCACCGATGAATCCGAGGTCGACATCGCGGGTGGTCCGGGCGCGAGAGGTGCGTAGTTCGAGGACCACCCCGCCCTTTGCGACCACGCGATCGCCGAGCACTTCGAAGACCCGCACCAGGAACCGCTCGAAGATCAGGATTTGTCTGAGCCGGCCCATGCTGGTTCCAGCAGCACGCGCCTCGTTTCGAAGGCGGGCTTCCAGTGCGTGCTTGAAGGCTTCGGGAGTGGCGTAGGGGGCGACGGTCATCGGTGTGACTCCCCGATTGCCTTGCGCCTCGCGACCGCGTCACGGAGTTCGCGACGGGTAAACAGTCCCTTCTTCACCGCCTGGGACACCGCTTGCCCCGCGAGTTCGGGATTCCCATGCGCCATCACATCGGCCACCGTCCGCAGGGGTTTCGTGAGAGGCACCGGCCCGATCCAGGTCACCTCTTCCTTCGCGACATCTGCAAAGTGGAGCATGACTCCCTGGGGTATTCGGAGCCGTCGCTTCCTCCATGCCTGTGGGACGGCCATGTGCATTTTCGACGGCAGCGCGTCCGATAGGCCATGCAGACTCAGGGCTGTTTCGTGACTGAAGGTGCCCTGCTGTCCCGACCAGAGCCACCGAATCACGAGATCCTCGTTGTCCGTTGGGGGAAAGTGAACAAGTCGAAAGATCCCCCGCCCTACCCGTTCGAGACGCCCGCTGTTGACGTGATACTCGACCAGTGGGGACGAGTACCCCGCTGCGACCGCCTGGGCGAGCGTGATGTACCCGGCCTGCGGAGCCCCGATGGCGTACAGCCGATCCCACGCGGGCGGCAATCCTTTTGCCTTCGTCCTGGGCACATCACAAAGACTAAAACTATTTTAATGTTTGTGCAATCGCCCGTATCTGATCCACGTCACCCACTCGGCGCTGTCCACGGGTCGCGCGCATCATGGCGATCCTCAGAGCAAGCTGCGGGCCATTGTCAGAGCAAGCTGCGGGCCATTGTCCATCTCTCCGCCTGGGAGCTGACTCCCGCACCGCTGTACCTCGTGGAATTCTGGCACGCGCCCCCGCTGCCGCTTCTCTGCGGCCACGCCCTGCTAAAAGCAATGCCGTTCACTTAAGACGCCCTTCCGTCGGTGAGCGGCGCTTGCGGGGGTAGTTACTCATCTTGATCTTCACGGCCCTGGGGTAGGTCCGTTCGGAGCGTCTCGGTGGCAAGATCAGGCCAGTGAGAGCTGCCCGGA
>JANPFD010000299.1:0-1569 GCA_031423255.1 Myxococcales bacterium
CAGGATCATCTTGGGCATCGGCATGCTGGGATCGTTGGGCCAGGCCGCCAGGCGATCGAGCACCGAGCCTTTGACTGTCACCGCATCGACCGCGCCGCCAGCTTGCTGGACGATGTCCTTGGCCCGCATGGCGGCGTCGGCCGCCAGCCGCGTCGGCTCGCAACTGGCCTGTGCCCCCGGCGCAACCCCGCCCCGCCCAGTGGTCGCTCCCCACCCCCCCCCCCCCGCCGGTTAACCACCACCCCCCGGATCGCACCCCAGTGTGCCTGCAACCACGACCACGGTAATCCACCCTGAACCAAGCCTTGCTATTCGCATCGCCGCATCATCTGCCCACCAGATTCCCAGGACAAGAGATTTCTGGGGTTGTTAACGGTTTAATACGGGATGTTAACGGTTTCAGGCGGGCAACGAAACGATCTCTCTGCCTGCGTGCTCTCTGCGTGCTCTCTGCGTGTGACGACTGCGGAAAGCTGGCAATACTCAGACATGCGTTTTGTCGCAATCCTGGTCGTAGCCGGCTGTGCCTCGCGGCCATCGTCAAGCGCCGAAATGACCTCGGGAACGTCCGACCGGGCGGAGGCCGGTGTGACCGCGCCCGCCGACCAGAGCCCGGCCCCGGGCGGCTCGAGCCCGGCGCCTGCCGATCCGGCCCAGGCCGGTGGTGGTATGGCCGGCGCCACAGGTTCCGATGCGCCGGTTGCCGCCGATGCCACGCGCGCGCCACGGCCTGGCGATGCCGCGGCCGCCGCCGGCGACGCTGCGCCGCCAATCGTGTTCAACCCCGCCGCGTGTGGCGAGATCGCGGGTGCGCTCTTTTGCGATGACTTCGAGTCGGGACTCAATCCCGATTTGAAGCCGAGGATGTCCGGCGGTGGCACGGTCGCCGTCGATCAGACACGAGCTCGGGGCGGCAAGAGCTCGCTTCACGTCAAGAGCCTGGTGCGTGCGTATGCGGACGGTTCAGTGAACCTGCGCAGCCCCGTGTTCCCGACCGCGACCAACAACTTTTTCATTCGCGCATTCGTCTATTACGCGCCCCCGGCTCCGGCCGACAATGTCTATCTGATTTCAGTAAGCGGCCAGTTGCCGGGCACCACCACCCACGCCTACGTCTCGATGGGAACCCAAGGCTATCCTTACAACAAGCCCACAGCGCCCAACTTCAAGCAACTGTCCACGTTCATCTACCACTCCGACATCAAGTCAGCGGACCACAAGCCGTACACCAATCCGACAGCGCCCGAGGTGACGTTCGGGCGCTGGGCTTGCTGGGAATGGCAAGTCGACGGCCCGAATAACAAGTGGACCGTGTGGGTCGACGGCGTCGAGCATATGACCCGCATGTGGGACGGCGCTGCGGGCACCCCCTGGGTCGTGCCCACGGTGTCGTCGATCAGCGTTGGGATTCACCACGACCACGACGAAAACCCGTCGGGCGTCGAGGTCTGGTACGACGATCTGGTGGTCGCCAGCAAGCGCGTCGGCTGCGGCCCACCGTAGGATTCACGTCTCTACGATTTTGGGATCGACGTCGACCCCCACCGGACAATGGTCGGAGCCCTTCAC
>JANPFD010000300.1:0-4421 GCA_031423255.1 Myxococcales bacterium
GCCAGCAATCCACAACGAGCCGTCGCGGTCGTCGAGGATGTCCTCGATCCGACCCACTCCGACGTCCGGGAGCATGGGCCCAACCTCGGCGAATCGCTCGCCGTCGAACCGCCAGAGCGACTTGCCGGCGCCCACCCAGAGCACCCCCGAGCGATCCTCGTGGATCGACGACACGGCGGTCTGGACCGGACCGCGCGGCCCCAACGCGAGCGCGAAGGACTCGCCCGCCGCCTGGCGCACGGCGAGCCCCCTCGCCCCGCCGACCCACACCCGCCCGTGCGCGTCGTGCAGCACGACCGACCTGGGGCCCGTGCTCAGAATGCTTGGGGGCAACCGGGTGTTCGTCGCGGTCGTGCCGTCGAAGCGGACGAGGTCGCCGTTGGTGACCAGCCAGACGACGCCCTGTCGGTCCTCGTGCAGCGCCCAGATCTGGGCGTTCGGACCCACTGCGCCGCCAGCCTCGAGCGGCTGCTTCCGACCCCCGTCCAGGACGAGTCCGCCCGACCCGCCGGCGATCGCGATCCAGAGCGATCCGGTGCGCCGGGCAAGGATCCCGCGAACATCATGACTCCGGATGCGCGTCTCGTTGCGCGGATAAACGAGCTCGAAACCGCCACCGCCATAGCGCGTCAGGCCCGTGTTCCCGGCGATCCAGAGATACCCGTCGGTGGTCTGGGCGATCGCCTGGACGTTGTCGCCGGCCAGGCCATCGGCGGCCCGCCAAACCCGGACGGTATACGCCCCGAGCGGCTTTTCGGGATCGAGGGCGCGGGCCGGACGCGACGCCAATGCGCCGGTCGCGGCGACGACGAACAGCCCGACGCGGACGGCGGCCCGTCGTGCTAGCCAGCTCTGCTGAGTACTTTCAAGCAATGACTGTCTCATCCTGCCTGACAACTTCCGCTGACGATCGGCGTCTTCTCGATGACGCTGGTCTTGTTGACCTCGGCCGATGAGTCCTCCAGATGTAACGGCGGGAGAGCATCTACCGCGCGTGGAGCGATTCCACTGGGTGAGACAGGGTATGCCTGACCGAGCGGCCCGTCGATGCCTCGGTCAAGTCCTTTTGCATTGGCCCTTCTGGCGCGCCGCGATCTGCGGAGCGAAGAGGGTGTCGCCGGCATGCACGCTCCTGATCGCCTCCATGATCGCCTCGGGCAAGGTGCCCTTGACGAGATACCCGCGCGCCCCCGCCTGCACCGCGCGAAAGACGTCCTCGTCGCCGTCAAATGTCGTTAGCACGATGACCCGCGCGTCCGCGAGTTCCGGCCACCCCTGCGGGACGCTGGGCTGCGATCATCGGTCAGTCGCCTGCTGTGCCACTGCTCGCTGTGTCGCCGATGCCCAGCATGCAGGCACCCAGAAACGGATCTCCAGTTTTTCGGTTAACGCCTATGGGCGTCTTGGCCTGCGCGTTCTTTGCGCGCGGCCGAGGCAGTCGGCAGCTTGGGTAATTCAGGTGTCCCGATACCGCCTAGATTGGCATATTCCTTGAGCACCGCTTTGTCCCAGAAATGCCAACCGAGCGCCTTGATCTCGTAAGTGCGGAAATCTTCGGCGATATACAGGGATTCCATCGTGTTGACGTAGCGCATCCACCAGCCATATGCCTTGTACATTTCGTTTTTGGCGTTTGTCTTCTCTTGCGGGCTCATCGCCAGATATGTCGCGGCGCGAACATAATGCGCATAGTACAGACTTAACAATCCTTGCGTCCTAATAGATTTGATCAGGGCATCGACACGCTTGTTGCCGCCAGTTGGAATACCGGCAAGCATCCCGAGTGCCTCATTGCCGTTCTTCTCGAGCAAAGTCGCCACTTTCCATGAATCGTTTGGCTTCTTGTCCTTGTTTCCTTCACCTGTTTCCTTGATGCTGGCTAGTATGTTTTCCGAACCATTAGCTGGCGTGGGATATCTCCATTTTTTTCGGTCGCTATCCCAGACGCCTTTCCAGAAGTGCTCTAGGGTCCTGAAATAGTGTTCCCCATCGTTTTTGTACATGCAAAATTCAGTGTGAAAATGTGAGTCCAGTTTCCATTCGCCTTGCACCAGCTCCATCAACTTGGTGTTAACCTGCGAAGCTTTAGCCCACGCTTGAAACAGAGTTTGGTAGCTTGCTGATGGCAAACTTGGATAGCGCATCGCCAAGCCCCGGGCGAACACCTCATCAGACACATTTTTGTCGTACCCGATGCGTCCCCAGAGCATTTCCATGAGCCACTTTCTCTCAATCTCCAACATCGGCTTTCCGGTTTCAGGATTATTATTCAGCTCGGGATCTTTAAAGAGGTACGAGCGCGTCGGGGTGTACGTATCGTGGCCCAGGTAGAATCCGCGAAGATAATCCTTGCCCTTATGGGAACCTTCAATGTGTTTGGCGGGCGGGAGACTGGCGATGAATTCGCGGACGAAACCGGAATCGCCAAAGTCGGTATAGAAAAACCCATCATTGCGCAGAGTCAAAAAAGTCGTTTGCCCCATGTCGACCATATCTCGCTTATCAGACTTGGCCCATGCTGGGGTGACCGTGGAGTACGTGTACGCCATGCAATATTTCAACGAATGGTCAAATCGCAGATTCGGATTTTCCTGCATGCATTTTTGCCAGAAACCAACAACATCGGTCGCTTTGACCTTGAGATTGCGATGAATGAAGGTTACTTTTCTTCCTCTATTCTCGCGTGCAAATTTTGAAACGCCGCTGGCGTAAGCATCAAAGACCCACTTTGCTATATCCGCCGCCGCAACATTAGGCATGGCATCTCCCGGAGAAACGCCAAATCCAGCCAGGTCCGGGTAGGTTTTCAGCAGCTCGTAAATGGCGTTGTTTAGGTATTCTTTATTGGTTGCGTTATTTATATCTCCGCCTTTTACGGGATAAAAATCTTCCACATGTTCCATGCAGACGTTCCAATTAAAGAAGTAGAAATCAAAGCCGCGCTTTTTCCCATACTTCATCACGTCCTTCCAGAATTGCTGGCGTTTCGCGAGCGTAAGGCTCTTGTCTTCGAAATAGGAAACTCCAGCAATACCCTTCATGCCCTGAATGTAATCTATTGTCGATTTTTCAAACCCGGGGACATTTACGAGCACAGCAAAAGGGCTGTGGTTCCAGACACTCAATAGGTTATAGCGATTGCGCGCTTGTTGGTCGATCCAGTCTTTCCAGAAATCCATGCTCCAGGCTTGCTCAATGCCACGGGCGATGGACGGAGTTTTAGTGCCATTTTTTCCGGCGTAGGTCGGAATGCGTCGATCAAATGCCATATTCAGCTTGGCGCCGCGTGCCAGAATGCTAGGCGAAACACGGCCTCTCTGTTCCCTGGTAAAGCCTTCGAAGTGAATATTCTCTGCGAGTTGAAGACCACCGTACATTGCACCTCGTTCATCGCCGCCGAGTACCCAGTAGGATGTGCGTCCGTTGGAGGTGGTCAACAGCTCATAGGCTTGCTCGCCTAGTGCCGTAGGAGTCGTTCCACCCTGGCCCTCAAGAACCTTTCTTGCCGTCGCATTGTTGGCGAGTGCAAGTACGATCTTTTTATGGGGATAGGTAATCGTAAGGGATGATATGGGGAGTATTTCGACGTCATATTTTTGCGACACGAGAGATTTTTTAACGTCTTCTGCAGCAAACCGGAGCGGACCCACAATGTCCCCGGCGATTGGCGTCGAGGTAATGTCCGGATCGGCGAAAATCCCGACCATTTCGGCGGAATACGCGTAAGACGGAAACAGGCCAAAAGACGGAAAGAAGCCAAATGCCAGCACTGGCAGAAGTCGTTTGATTGGGTTCATGGGGCCTGTTTCCTGTGCATGGGTGATTTAAATACAATGCCGTTCGGTTAGGAGCAGAATACTCATGATTTCCGATCACTTGCGCGCCGAGGCGGATTCCAGCGCCCCCCGATGCGCTTCAGCGCCGACCTCACGGTCGGACCGGTATCCGGTTTCTTCGCCTTGCGGATACGCTCGAGGTTCTCTGCGACCTGTCACCTCAGAGGAGTCCATGCATGCCCATGCTGGGCACACACGAAGCCGCTTCGCCGGGGCAGCGGCTCCTCCCCGGGCCCTCCAGGTCACCGCAGCCGTCGTCCCCGCACCCAGGGCGTGAAGAGCATCCACCACATTGTTTCTTACCTGGGGGCCCGTTGGCTCAATGGCCAGCCGCTCTGTCGGCAGATCCCTGGCGGCCGGTGATCTTGTTACGGAGGCTGACGCAATTAGGCGTTCCGGTGCCTCCCAGGTCAGTAAATTCCTTCAACACCGCTGCGTCGCCAAAGTTCCAATCGGGAATCTTCACATTCCTGACTGCATCACCGAAATACATTGAGTCCATCGATCGGGCGTAGGCCGTCCAAAAGCAGTACGCCTGGCTCACCGCCGCGAGGGCCTTTTCGTTCTGGCTGGCCTTCTTAAGAG
>JANPFD010000301.1:0-39767 GCA_031423255.1 Myxococcales bacterium
CCGATTCTTCGAGACGCATGACCCTCCTCCTCGGAAGATCACGTCATCCTGATCTCATCGCGCCAGGCCGCAAGTCTACTTTCCTCCACAGGAAAACCCGATCGATTCCGATCAGTTAGCGGCTTAAACGATCGGCATTGCCCCTAGCTGGCGCCGATACGGAATGCGATCAGCACCGCGGCCGCCCACGCGCCAGCAACGACGTCGTCGGCCATGACACCGATGCCTCCGTGGAGGCGCTCGGCGGGACGTGCGGGCCACGGCTTGATGATGTCGAACAGGCGAAAGAGGAGGACGGCGGCGATCACCGGTCCGGGACGCACGGGAGCGGCAGCCAGCGCGAAGAGAACGCCAGCCACCTCGTCGATGCAGATGACCTGCGGATCGGCCTGCCCGCGCTGCCTTACGACTCGGCCGGCGGCCCAGATCCCGACGGCGGTGACGGCGGCAGCGGTGGCCAGCAGCGGCCACGGACTGGGGCGGACCACCAGCCAGTAGAGTGGCAGGGCACCGATGGTGCCGCAGGTGCCGGGGGCAATCGGGCTCAGACCGCAGCCGAACCAGGTCGCGAGCAGGGCGGCGACCCGATCCCGCATCACACCTCGCCGAGCATCCGACGCACCTCGGCCGAGTACCGGCCGCCGTCGTGGGTGAGGAGCGGCGCCTCGACGGTGACGCGTCCCCTACCCTTGCGTGCCTCGACCAGGACGCGCTTGGGCTCCGCGCCCGGCTGCGCGATGACGAAACGCAGGCGCAGGTCGCGCCCGAGCGCCCCCCGCAGGTCGTACAAGCGATAAGCGGGGAAGATGGTGGCGATCCGGCCATCGGCCGCGAGGTGCCTGTCGGCGACGGCGATCCACTCGTCGAGGGTCAACGCCACTTCGTGGTGGGCGAGCGCGCGTTCCTGATCCGGCGGCAGGCGACCCGTGCCGAGCGGCCGGAACGGTGGATTCGTGGCGACCAGATCGAAGGGCCCGTCGAGAGCCACGCGACGGACGTCACCGGCCACGACGCGCAGACTTTCCGCCCAGCCGTTCTCGACGGCTGCGCGCTCGGCCAGCGCTGCGAGGCGCGGCTGGATCTCGATCCCCACACCGCGCGCTTTCGGGTCATGGGCGAGCAGCAGGAAAGAGAGGGCGCCGGTCCCACACCCGATGTCCAGGAAGCGCCCGAAGGGCGGCCGGACGAAACCGGCGAGAAGCACCGGATCGAGGCTGGAGCGGAACCCACGCGCTGGCTGGATCAGCTTGACGCGCCCACGAAGGAGCGTGTCGTGCGTGAGTTGCGCGTTCATACCGCCGGGCGGCCGTTCGGGTCGATCCGGGCCAGCACCAGGCCCGTCGCCAGCTTCGGCTGGAAATAGGTCGACTTCTGGGGCAGGACGAAGCCCGCCTCGCAGGCCTCGAGCACCTGACTCACCTTGGTGGCGTTCATCAGGAAGGCGGCCTGGGCTTCGCCAGCCTGCACGCGGCGAAACGCCTCCGGCAGCTCGTGTGTGTACTTGAGGTTCGACTGCTTCGCCATCGCCTCGGCGCCGATGCCGAGCATCGGGCCGAGCAGCAGGCCGTGCAGCACCGTCACGTCGAGACCGCGCAGCGCCGGCGGTCCGAGCGGCGATAGGTCGGCGTCGGGTCGTAGCCCGAGCCAGAGGGTGCCCGGGCGACCGGGCACGCGCACGGCGAGCGTGACCCGCTCGTCGCCCTCGCGCACCAGCCGGGCCTCGACCGCCTCCGGAGTGCTCTCCGGGCCCTCCGTCACCTCGAACACCGTGCGTGCCCGCTCGGGCAGCGCGGCCATGACGTCGGCCGGGATGCCGCTGACCAGGCGATGCGTCGGCAGCACCAGGAGCCCCGGGTCCTCGGCGCGGGCAAGAAACAGCGTGCCCCAGTCAGCCAGCGACTCGCCCGGGGCGCGATCCTTCGGGCGGATCTCGTCGCGAAGGTTGAGCATCGTCTCGTAGCGGTGGTGGCCGTCGGCGATCATCACCTGCTTCGGGCCGAGCACGCGCGCAACCTCCGCGATCGCCTCGCGGTCGGAGACCACCCACATCCGGTGCCGGCAACCGTCGGGCGTCGTGGCGTCCAGCGCCGGCGCACCAGCCTCGGCCGCGGCAAACGCCGCCTCGGCCTTGCCGGTGGGATCGCGGTAGAGGCCAAACACCTGGGAAAAATGGGCGCGGGTGGCGCGCATCAGGCTGAGGCGATCGACCTTCGGACCCGAGAGCGTGTGCTCGTGCGGCAGGACGACGCGCGCCGAGAACGGCTCGAGTTTGAGCAGGCCCACGAAGCCCTTGCGGACGTAGGGGGTCCCGGCGAACGAGAAGGTCTGCTCGTAGCGGTACAGCGCCGGCTTGTCGTCGCGGCGGAGCGTACCGTCCGCGGTCCAGCGGTCGAGTTGCGTGCCGGCGTTGGTGTACCGCAGGTCACCCTCGCCACGCGGCAGGTCCAGGTGGACGATGTTCCGCTCGTGCCGCTGCTCGAGCGCCCGCCGTTCGTCGTCATTGATGACGTCGTACGGGGGCGCCAGGAGCCGGGCCGCATCGCCGAGCCTGGAGAGGTCGAATCGGAGCCCGTGGAATGGTGCGATCTGAGCCATGCGACCGCCGAATTTAGTCGATCTGGATCGCCCCGCGCCGAAGAATCTCCACCTCGTCCCCGCGCACCCTGACGAGGGTGCTCGGCTGTCCTCCCGGCGTCGCGCCTCCGTCGACGACGTGGCAATGGTCGCCGAAGTACATCTGAACCGCGGCCGCAGTCGTGGGCGGCGCGCCACCGGGGGGGTTGGCGCTGGTGGTGGTCACCGGGCCACCGAAACCCGTCACCAGCGCACGCGCAAGCGCGTGCGGAGACTCGCGCACGGCGACGAACCCGTCGACGACCAGCGCCGCAGGCAGGCCGGGGCGGGCAGGCAGCGCTATGGTCAGCGGTCCCGGCCAGTGCGCCTGCATCAGCCGAAGCGCCGCCGGCGGCACCTCGGCGCACAGGGCGTGCAGCATGGCGTCGCCCACCACGAGCAGCGAGATCCCCTTCTCGGCCGCTCGACCCTTGAGCGAGACGAGACGGGCCAGCGCCTCTTGCGAAAACGCATCCGCGCCCAGCCCATAGAAGGTCTCGGTGGGATAGGCCACGATCTCTCCGCGGCCCAGCGCCGCGATGGCGGTCTCGAGCACTACTTGAACTGCGCCTGGACCTCGGCGTCGGCCTCGAGGACCTTCTTGCGCCGCCCTTCGCGCTCGGCCTCGACCCTCGCGGCCAGCGCCGGGTCGCCCACGGCGGCAATCTGTGCCGCCAGGAGCCCGGCGTTCTCCGCGCCGCCGATGGCAACCGTGGCCACGGGCATCCCCGGCGGCATCATCACCGTCGCCAGCAGCGCGTCCATCCCCTGCAGGCTGCTCGAGGCGATCGGCACGCCGATCACCGGGCGCGTGGTGTGAGCCGCCACCGCGCCCGCCAGGTGTGCCGCTCCCCCTGCCCCGCAGATGAACACCTTGGTGCCCCCGGCGGTGCACGCGCGCACGAAAGCTGCCGCCTGTTCGGGTGTGCGGTGCGCCGAGAGGACCCGTACCTCGACCCGCAGCCCCAGTTTTTTCAGCACGTCGGCTGCCGGCTTCATTGTCTCGAGATCCGATTTCGAACCCATCATGATCGCCACGTCGTTGCTCATGTCCGTCCTCTCAATCCGATGTCCTTGCGGAAGTGCTGGCCGGGCCAGCGGATGTGACTGATGCCTTCATACGCGTGGGCGCGCGCCTGGTCCAGATCGATGCCGGTGGCGGTGACGCCCAGAACCCGCCCGCCCGCCGTGTGAAAACGTCCCCTGGTGCCGGCGTGGAAGACCACCACGCCCGGCGCCTGCCCATCGGGACCGAGACCTTCGATGGCGTCGCCGGTGCGCACCTTGCCGGGATAACCCTCGGCGGCCAGCACGACACAGACCGAGACACCCGGCCGCCAGCGCGGCGAGCCCGCTGGCAGCTTGCCATCGGCAGCCCCCACCAGCCAGGGGACGATGTCGTCATCCCAGCGCACCATCAAGGCCTGGGTCTCGGGATCGCCGAAGCGGCAATTGAACTCGATCACCATCGGGCCGCGGTCCGGTGTCAGCATCAATCCGGCGTACAGCAGACCGCGGAACGGGCGGTCAGCCTCGGCCATGGCCCGGATCGTAGGTGCAAAAATGGTCTCGCCGATCCGGGCGACCATCTCGTCGTCGACGAGGGGACAAGGCGAGTAGGCGCCCATGCCCCCGGTGTTCGGCCCGCGGTCGCCGTCGAACACCGCCTTGTGGTCCTCGGCCGAGGCCAGCGGCACGAACCGCGTGCCATCGACCAACGCCAGCATCGAACACTCGCGACCCGTGAGCCGCTCCTCGACGACCACCCGCGCGCCGGCCTCGCCGAACTGGCGGTCACCCAGCATCGAACGGACGGCGGCTCTGGCCTCCTGCCGCGTCGAGGTGACGACCACGCCCTTGCCGGCGCAGAGCCCGTCGGCTTTGACAACCACGGGCCCTGGCTGCGCATCGATGAACGCCTCGGCGGCAGCAATCTCCGAGAAGGTGCCGAACGCCGCCGTGGGCACCCCAGCCTTGCTCATGAGTTGCTTGGCGAAGTCCTTCGAGCCCTCGATCTCCGCGGCTTTCTGCGACGGGCCGAAAAATCGGATACCAGCGGCGGAACAGGCGTCGCCCAGCCCCTGCACGAGCGGACCCTCCGGCCCACACACCACCAGATCGATCCGCTCGCGCCTGGCCAGGGCCACCATGTCCTCGTCGGGAACGCAGCGCAACTTGCCCAGCGCCTCGATACCGGGGTTCCCAGGCGCGACGATCAGCTGCTCGCACAGCGGGCTTTGCAGCAACTTCCAGGCGAGCGCGTGTTCCCGACCGCCGCCGCCGACGAGCAGGATGCGCATCAGTGCCGGAAGTGACGCTCGCCCGTGAACACCATGGCGATCCCCTTCTCGTTCGCCGCCATGATCACCTCCTGATCGCGTACCGAGCCCCCCGGTTCGATGATGGCGGTGATGCCGGCCTTCGCCGCCTCGTCGACGCCGTCGCGAAACGGAAAGAACGCATCGGACGCCAGCACCGAGCCTTGCAGGGGGAAGCGGGCCTTGGACACCGCGATCTTCACCGAGTCCACCCGTGACATCTGCCCGGCGCCGACGCCCAGCGTGCGGCCACCGGCGACGAAGATGATGGCGTTCGACTTCACGTGCTTTGCGACCTTCCAGGCGAAGTCCAGGTCTTCGAGCTCCTGCGCCGTCGGCGCGCGATCGGTGACCACCTTCGCTTCGCTCGCCAGGCAGGTGGCGGCGTCCGCCGTCTGCACGAGCAGGCCACCGGACACCACGCGCATCTCCAGCTCGCTGCCGTCGATTCGCGAAAGGGGCAGCCTCAGAAGCCGCAGACCCTTCTTCGCCGACAGCGCCACCAGGGCCTCGGGCGTGTAGTCGGGGGCGATCACGCACTCGAGGAACGTCTCGGCCATCTCCTTGGCCAGCTCGCCATCGATGGGCTGATTGACGGCGACGATGCCTCCGAAGGCCGACACGGGATCGGTCTCGCGCGCACGGCGGTAAGCGTCGGCCACCCCCTTTTGAGAGATCGCCGCGCCACACGGGTTGGTGTGCTTGATGATGACGGTCGCCGGCGCCGTGAACTCGGCGCACAGCTTCATCGCGGCGTCGAGGTCGAGCAGGTTGTTGTACGACAGCTCCTTGCCCTGGAGCACCTCGGCCCTGGCCAGCGACGGCCCCCTGGCGCCGTCGACCGAATAGAAGGCCGCCTTCTGGTGCGGATTCTCACCGTAGCGGAGGACGCGCTCGCGCTTCAAAGCCGGGTGCAGCGTCAGCGGGAAATCGCTGGGCGCGGCGCCCGGCGTCTCGAGTCGTCCCAGGTGCGCTGCGATGGCGCCGTCGTACGCGGCGGTGTGAGCGAAGGCCTTGCGGCACAGCTCGAAGCGCAGCTGCGCCGACACCTCGCCGCCCGCCTCGATCTCGCTGGCCACGCGGTCGTAGTCGGCCGGGTCGACCACGACCGCGACGCGCTCGTGATTCTTCGCCGCTGAACGCAGCATCGCCGGCCCCCCGATGTCGATGTTCTCGATGACGTCGTCGAACGCCGCGCCGCGCGCCACGGCCTCGCGGAACGGGTACAGGTTCACCACCACGATGTCGATCGGCTCGATGCCCGCTTTGAGCATCTCGGCCTTGTGGCCCTCGGTGTTGCGCCCGAGCAACCCGCCATGCACCTTCGGGTGCAGCGTCTTCACACGTCCGTCGAGGATCTCCGGAAAACCCGTGAAGTCGCCCACCTCCTTCACTTGCACGCCGGCCTCGCGCAACGATCGCGCCGTGCCCCCGGTGGAGAGGATCTCGATCCCCAGCTTGGCCAGGCGCCGCCCCAGCTCGATCACCCCCGCCTTGTCCGAAACGCTGATGAGCGCGCGTGCCGTCTTGTTCACGCGTCCGTTTTTACCACGCCCGCATCACGCCGAATCGCATTGATCTCGCCCTTGGTGAGGTCGCGGTGCTCGCCCATCTTCAGCCCCTCGAACGACACCGGACCGAGGCGGACCCGCGAGATCTTCAGGACGGTTCGGTGGATGGACTCACCGGCCGCCTTCAACACGCGCGGCCGGCTCTCGGCGACCACCATGCCGATCCAGGTGTTCTTGCCGGTGGTCGCCAGCGGCTCGACTTTGGTCGGCCGCACCGCGCGGGACATCCAGCGCCAGCCGCGACGCAGGCGCTCGAGCTCCTGCGCGCCGATCGCGCCCTGGAACTTCACGTGATACGTCATCGGCACGTGGCCGCCGCCGCGGGACATCCTCTCGGCCAGCTCGCCGTCGGTGGTCAGCAACACGACGCCCTCGGCCGGGAAGTCGAGCGGCGCCACCACCTTCCAGCCGAGTTCGCCATCGTTCACGTAGCGCGACAGCGTCGTGCGCCCATCGGGTCCGGGACCCAGCGTCGACAGGCAGCTGCGCGGTTTCAGCAAGATCCGGTAGAGCGGCGCCTCGGGCCGCACCCGCCGCCCTTCGACCTCGACCCTGTCGGAATCGGTGACCCGCGCGCCGAGCGCCGTCACCGGCTCCCCGTTGACGCGCACCTTTCCCTCGGCGATCAGCCGTTCGGCCGCGCGCCGCGAGGCGATTCCCGACTGGGCCAGGAACTTCTGCAGTCTCACGACGGCTCGGTATCGGTGGCCCGCGACGCCGCGGTCGCAGCCCGGTCCAGTTCGTCGAGCAGCGGATCGTTCTCGTCGCCAGGATCCGGCGACAGCGGCGAGGCCGGCATGAAGGCCGACGGCGCGGCGCCCTCGGCGGGCGGGGGTGCCTCGGCGTCGACCTCGGCGCGCTCCTCGGCGCCCAGCTCGTGGAACTCGCGCAGCGTCGGCAGCTCGTTCAGATCGCGCAGATTGAAGGTGCGCAGGAATTCGGGCGTCGTGCCATACAGCAGCGGCCGTCCCACTTCTTCCTTCTTGCCGATGATCCGGATGAGGCCGCGGTCGAGCAGCGTCTTGAGCACCGGGCCGCAGTCCACACCGCGGATCTCGTCGATCTCGGGCCGTGTCACCGGCTGGCGGTAAGCGACGATCGCCACCGTCTCCAGCGTCGCGCGCGACAGACGCACGGGACGGCCGGCGAGCACCTTCGACACCCACGCAGCATTCTCGGTGGGGGTGCGCAGATGCCAGCCGCCTGCCACACAGACCACCTGGATGCCGGTGGTCTGCCGCCGTGCGGTCAGCGCCTCGACGGCGGCGGTGATCTTCTTGCCGTCGCGCTCCCCCAGCAGGCGCTTCAGCTCGTTCAAGGTCAGCGGTCGATCCGAGACGAACAGCAGGCTCTCGATGATCGACTCCATGCGCTCACCCTCGACGGGCGGCGGGGGTGTCTCGTCCTGCGCCTCCTGCGGCTGCTCGTTCTCACTCATTGGACTCTCCTCCGGAAGTCACCAGCACCTGCCGCGCTTGCTCCAGCGACGCCCCCTCGTGCTTGGCGACGAAGAACGCCCCGGAGGCGCCGTCCTGCAGCACCTTGATCACCCGCAGCTTCGCCAGTTCGAGCACCGCCAGCAACGTCACCACCACCTGGTGCCGCAGCTCCATCTCGGGCAGCGTCAGGTCGACGACGTCGTCGAAGCGGAAGCTCCCGCCACCCGACTCCAGCCGGTCGACCAGCTGGTTGATCCGGTCTCCGATGGAGACCCGATCGATGGTCACCTCGTGCTTGAGCTGAGGCGTCGCCTTCTCCAGGATCTTCGCCCACGACTCGATCAGCTTCCAGACCGAGTGCTCGGCGAGGCCAGCGTCGTCGCCGGGCTCCACCGGCACGCCGCGCACGAAGACGTTGCGGCCCTCGATCGGCCGGCCACCCAGGTTCGCGGCGGCGTCCTTGTACTTCTGGTACTCGAGCAGGCGGCGGATCAGTTCTTGGCGCGGATCGACCGCTTCCTCGCCATCCTCGCCGATGGGCTCGAGCGGCTCGGGCGTGGGCACCAGCTCGCGCGACTTCAGGTAGGCGAGCGTCGCCGCCATCACCAGGTATTCAGCCGCCACCTCCACCGACATCGACTGCATCATGTCCAGGTACTCGAGGTACTTGCTGGTGATGAACGAGATCGGGAGGCTGACGATGTCGATCTCGTGCGTCTTGCACAGGTGCAAAAGGAGATCGAGCGGCCCCTCGAACTCGGGCAGGGTCACCCGGTAGGCGGCGCCCGATGGGATCTCGGTGTCGGCGCTCATCCGGCGATCACCGCCAGGCCGTGCAGCCAGAAGCGCATCACGATGGTCGCGGGGTACATCAAGCGGCCGATGAGCCCCGTCAGCAGCAGCCCCAGCAGCACCAGCGAGCCCCACTTCTCGAGAAAGTCGACGACCGGGTGCATCGACCGGGGCAAGAGCCAGGCCAGCAACGTGCCGCCATCCAGCGGCGGGATCGGCAGCAGGTTGAAGAACATCAGCGACAGGTTGAGGAGCACCATGTACTCGATCAGGCCCTGGGCGACGGTGATGTTCATCAGCCCCGTGCGCATCCCGATCACCACCAGCAGCGACACGATCGTCGCCATCACCAGATTCATGATCGGTCCGGCGATCGCAACCAGCACGCTGCCGGTGCTCATGGAGAAGCGCCGGGTGTATGCGGACGGATTGGTGCGCACCGGTTTTCCCCAGGCGATGAGCGGCCCACCCGACGTCTGCAGTCCCATGATGATCGGCAAGAGGATGGTGCCTATCGGATCGATGTGATGCAGCGGCGAGAGCGTCAGCCGCCCCTCCGCCTGCGGCAGCCGGTCCCCGAGTTTGTTGGCAACCCACGCGTGCCCGAACTCGTGGAACGTCGTCGACAGAATGAACGCGATCAGGAAGAGGATCGCGTGCTGGACTTGCTCGGTGCTGAAGCTCAACGCATTACCCGCGGGCCCGCGGCCCTCACGGGTATAGCGCGCTAGGCGCGTGGATGGAAGCGGTCATAGACCGCCCTGAGATGAGCCCGGGAGACGTGGGTGTAGATCTCGGTGGTTCCGATATCCGCGTGGCCCAGCATGGCCTGCACCGCCCGCAGGTCGGCCCCCCGCTCCACCAGGTGCGTGGCGAAGGAATGGCGCAGCTTGTGCGGGGAGATCGCCTTGCGGATCCCGGCCGCCACGGCGTGCTGGCCCAGCAGCTTCCAGAAACCCTGGCGCGTCATCGGGCGGCCGAGCCGGGTCAGGAACAGCGCGTCTGCCTCGCGCGCCGGGGTCCCCGGACGAAGGAAACTGGGCCGGGCCGTGTCTATGTACGCCCGCAGCGCCTGCATCGCCCCCTCACCCAGAGGCACCAGCCGCTCCTTGCGACCCTTGCCAAAGGCCATCAGGTAGCCGGCGTCGAAGTTCAGGTCGACGACCTTCAGCTTCACCAGCTCGGACACCCGGAGCCCGGTGGCGTACAACGTCTCCAGCATGGCGCCATCCCGCCCGCCGCGCGGCGTGGTGCGGTCCGGCGTGGCCAGCAGCCGATCCACCTCCTCGACGGTCAGGTAGTCGGGCAGGCGGCGCCCGAAGCGCGGCAGATCCACTTCCTCGGTCGGATTCACATCGATCTGGCGCTCGGCCTTGAGAAACTTGAACAGCTGCCGCATCGCGATCAGCCTGCGCGCCTGCGACCGCGCCGCGAGCCGCCGCTCGGTCAGGTACGCCAGGTACTCGAGGACGTCGATGGCGCGCACCGCGGAGGCGGCTTTCACCTGGCGGCCGGCGGCGAAGCGCGCGAACCCGGCCAGATCGCGGCCGTACGCCTCCAGCGTCGACCCCGTCAGCTCCCGCTCCACCTTCAGATGATCCAGGAACTGCTGGATGGCAGCGTCCAGCTCCACCGCCCGATGGTCAGCCCCACGGATGACCGCCGCAAGTTTTTGGGGCATGGTCACTATCATGCGAACCGCCTCCGTGGTCTGGATGGGCCTGCTGCTGGCGATTCCCCGTATCGCCGCCGCGCAGTCGCCCGGCCCGCCCCTGCCTGTCGGGATGGACCTGCGCAATGTGCCGCTGGGAGTCTGGGCCGACTACAAGCTGACCGTCCCGCAGATCGCTCCCTTCCGTCAGCGGTTCGCGCTCGTCGGCAAGGACAGCGGCACCAGCACGGTGGAGATGGCAGCCGAGGGCGGGATGATGGCCGCCGGCAAGCGCGTCGTGCTGAAGGTGACACTTGGGTCCGATCTGACCAAGCCCGATCGCGTGAAGAAGGTGCTGATGCAGCTGGGCGACAACGACCCCATGGAACTGCCGGCCCAGATGAGCATGGGCAAGGAGCACTTCGCGCCGATCGACCCCAAGAAAGCCGTCGGCACCGAGCAGGTCAAGGTCCCCGCAGGCACCTTCAAGGCCCGCCGCTACAAGGACAAGAGCACCAACGGCACCGAGATCGAGGTCTGGGTCAGCCAGGACGTGCCGCCGTTCGGGATCGTCAAGATGCAGGGCTCGGTCAAGCAACCGGGCTCCGCCGAGAGCCATCCCCTGGTCGTCGAGCTCGTGGGGCGCGGCAAGGGCGCAAAGCCGACGGTGACGAAGCCCCCGGTTCCCTTCGATGGAGCCAAGCTGATGGAGCAGATGAACGGAACGCTGGCGCCGCAAAAAAAATGACGCCTCTCGTCCTCCTCCACGCCTTCCCCTTCGACGGCCGGATGTGGCGGCGTACGAAGGTCGACCGCCAGTTGATCACCCCCGACCTCCGCGGGGACTCCATCTCCGCCATGGCCGACGAGGTGGCCGCGCTGCTCGAACGTTCCGGCATCGAACGCGCCATCGTCGGAGGACTGTCGATGGGCGGCTACGTGTCGCTGGCGTTCGCGGATCGCCATCCCCAGCGGCTGGCCGGGCTGGTGCTCGCCGACACCAAGGCAGGTCCCGACACGCCCGAGGCGCGCACGGCGCGGGACGAGGCCATGGAGCTCGTGCGCGCCCAGGGCGTCGGCGCCTACCTGGAAAAAATGCTGCCGAAGCTGTTGTCGCCGAACGCGCCCGCCGAGGTCGTCGCCGAGGCGCGGGCGCTGGCGCTGGCGGATTCCGGGACCGTGATCGCCGGACTTGGCGCCCTCCGCGACCGCCCGGATCGCCGGCCGGGGCTGCCGCGCATCGCCTGCCCCACGCTGGTCATCGTCGGCAGCGAGGACGTCGTGACGCCCCCCGCCGAGGCGGCGGCGATGGTGGCGGCGATCCCCGGTGCGACGCTGGTCACGATCCCGGGCGCCGGGCACCTGGCGAACCTGGAGGCTCCTGACGCGTTCAGCAGCGCCATCACTGCGTTTTTCGGGTAGACGGTCGGGCCCCGGCGGCTACACTAGGGGGGCTGATGTTGCTCCGTGCGTTCGAGTGGAGCTCCCTGCTACGCAAGCCCCGCTCACCGGAAGCTCCTGGGAGGATTCACATCCGTCGTTTCGCGGGGCCCGCGGCCTACGTCGAGCAGATGACGCCGTTGCGGATCGCGCACCTGACGGATCTGCACGTCGGGCGAGTCACCCCGCACGCGGTTCAGCTCGAGGCCGTGTCGCTGACGAACGCCGAGAACCCGGACCTGGTGGTGATCACCGGTGACTTCGTCTGCCACAGCCAGCTCTACCTGGATCAGCTCACCGAGATCGTCCGCCGCTTCAACGCCCCCGTCATCGGCGTTCTCGGCAACCACGACTACTGGGCCGGCGCCGAGGAGGTGCGAATCGCCCTCGAGCGCGGTGGGGCCGTGGTGCTGCGCAACCGCCACACCACCATCACCCTGCGTAACCAGGCGCTGCAGGTGGTCGGCGTCGACGACGCGTACACCGGGCACGCCAGGCGCGACGAGGCGGTCAAGGGCCTGCGCCACGACATCCCGACGCTGGGCCTGTCGCACATCGCCGAGGAAGCCGACGGCCTGTGGCGCCACGACGTACCGCTGGTGCTCGCCGGCCACACGCACGGCGGCCAGATAACCGTCGCGCGGCTGCACGAGATCGTCGCCGGCAAGATCGGCGGCCACAAGTACATCCATGGCCTCTACGGCTGCCGCAAGGGCGAGAGTGCCGCGGGCACGGTTTACGTCGGGGCCGGGATCGGCGCGGCGGTGATTCCGATCCGCCTCGGCGAGCGCGGCAAACGCGAGCTGGCGGTGTTCGAGTTGGGGCAGCGGCAGGGCACCTTCGACGAGCACCACAGCGAGCAGGCGTCCCTGCCCGGCCGCAAGCCCACCGCCCAGCAGGTCCAGCGCCGCAATGACCAGGTCGTCCGCAAGCGCGAGCGCCGCTCCCGCCGCCGCACGACCGAGTTCAAGCTGGATTAGCTCTTCAGCTCGGCCAGCACCTCGGCGGCGATCTGCCGGGCGCGATCGACACCGCCCTCGTTGACGGAAATCGCTCCCACGACGGGATGGCCGCCCCCGCCGTAGCGTTCGCAGATGGCGGCGATGTTGTGCTTGCGCGGCACCGTGCTCCACGGGTTCGAGCCCACCGAGATCTTGACCTTCTTGCCCGCCGACAGGAGCGTGACCGCATAACGGGCTTCGCGGTGGTGGTAGTAGACGATGAACTTGTTCAACGTCCCCACCGCTTCGGACGTCAGGTCGGTGAAGACCACGCCGTCGTCGATCTGCGACAGGCGCTTGACGATCTCCACGTTGCGTCCGTGCTGCTCCAGCACCGGGCGCAGCGGTTCGACGACATAGGGGTCTGCGGCGATGTCGCCCAGCCGCCGCGAGATCAGATCGCCGATGAAGCGCTCGGCCATCTTCGGATCGCGGTTGCTCTCTATCCAGGTCATGAGTCGCAGCGCCGGCTCCTTCATCTCCACCGGCATGTCGGGGCCGGGGAAGAGAGCGCCGTCGATGATCTCCGCCCACTCGATCAGTTCCTTCAGGGGCGCCGTGTCGAAACCGAAGCGCTCGGCGGCCGTGGTGGCCAGGAACTTGGCGCAGCTCTTCGCCTGAGGGTCGTAGAACTTGTGGCCGCTGGTGTCGGCCCGGAAATGCGCCTCGTCGCCGTCGGCCTGGAAGGCGGAGATGTGGTGGTCGAACCACCAGTCGAGCTTCGGATCCTGTGCGTATCGAAAGTCGACGATGGCGTTGTCGTCGCCGTCGAATTGCTCGGGAAGAACGGCGGGACCCGCGCCCTTGTGCTCGAGCGGCGTGAAGAGAACCTCGACCGGCCCCTTGGCGATCCGCTCTCGATAAAAACGAGCGAACAGGCCAGCGGAGCTGGTCCCGTCGAAGCAGTTGCCGTGGTAAAGGACCCTGAGGCGCATTTGGAGAAATTAGCGTAAGTTCCCCCCCCATGCCCGAGTTCTTGAGAGACCTGAAGCGCACGCACGACTGCGGCGCTCTGCGTTCCAGCGACGCCGGCAAGAAGGTGGTCCTGTTCGGCTGGGTGTCGATCCGGCGCGACCACGGGGGCCTGGTCTTCATCGACCTGCGCGACCGCGGCGGTCTGACCCAGGTGGTGTTCGAGCCCAGCCTCAGCGCCGAGGCCCACACCCTGGCCGGCGAGCTCCGCTCCGAATTCTGCATCGGCATCACCGGCACCGTGCGCGACCGCGGTGGGTCGAAGAACCCGAACATCCCCACCGGTGGCATCGAGGTCTACTGCGATGGACTCACCATCTTCTCGCGCTCCGAGACGCCGCCCTTCGAGATCTCCGATGACAGCAGCGCCAACGAGATGCTCCGCCTCAAGCACCGCCCGCTCGACCTGCGGCGTCCCTCTTTGCAGAAGAACTTCCTCGTCCGCTCGCAGATCTACCAGACCACCCGGCGCGTCCTGACCGAACAGTCATTCACCGAGGTGGAAACCCCGTTCATGGTGAAGTATACGCCGGGCGGCGCGCGCAACTTCCTGGTGCCGTCGCGCCTGAACCCCGGCAACTTCTACGCGCTGGCCGAGTCGCCCCAGATCTTCAAGCAGCTGTTCATGGTGGCCGGGTTCGACCGCTACTTCCAGATCGTTCGCTGCTTCCGCGACGAGGATCTGCGCCAGGACCGTCAGCCCGAGTTCACGCAGATCGACGTCGAGATGAGCTTCGTCGTCGAGGAGGACGTCCAGAAAGTGGTCGAGGCGCTGATGTCGTCGCTGTGGAAGGAGGTGCTGAACCTCGACGTGCCGACGCCGTTCCCGCGCCTGGCGTGGTCCGAGGCGATGGCGCTCTACGGCTCGGACAAACCGGATCTGCGCTTCGGCCTGCCGCTGTGCGAGCTGACCGAAGCGGTGCGCAAGCACGACGCCGGCGGCGTGGAGATGCTGCGCGTGGGTCTGCAGGGCGACAACGTCGTCAAGGGCTGGCGGCTCCCGGCCGAGCAGGCGACCAAGCTGTCACGCAGCGAGGTCGACAAGCTGGAGGAGTTCGTCAAGGGCTTCGGCGCCCGCGGGCTTGCGCGCGCGCGCATCGGCGCCGGCGGGGCCTGGACCCAGACGCCGGTCAAGGGCATCAGCGACGGCCTGCGCACCGACATCAATGCTGCCGCCGGGCTCGTCGAGGGCGACCTGCTGTTCTTCCAGTTCGGTCCGCGCAAGCTGGCGAACACGGTGCTGGGGGCGCTGCGCCTGCACCTGGCCGGCAAGATGGGCCTCATCCCCGCCGGTCTCTGGAAGTTCTGCTGGATCACCGAGTTCCCGCTGTTCGAGAAGGGCGACGACGGCAAGCTGGCCGCCGCGCACCACCCGTTCACCTCCCCGGTCGAGGCGGACCTGCCGCGCCTGGAGAGCGATCCCGGCAGCGTGCGCGCCCGCGCCTACGACCTGGTGCTGAACGGCAACGAGATCGCCGGCGGGTCGATCCGGATCCACCGCGGCGATGTGCAGGAGCGCGTCTTCCGCGCCCTGGGCCTGTCCGACGAGGACGCGCGCGCCAAGTTCGGTTTTCTCCTGGAGGCCTTCAAGTACGGCCCGCCTCCCCACGGAGGGATCGCCGCGGGGCTCGACCGCATGGCGATGCTCCTGTGCGGCGGCGATTCGCTACGCGACGTGATCGCCTTTCCGAAGACCCAGAAGGGCGTCGACCTGTGCACGGACGCCCCCGGTGCGGTGTCGGCAAAGCAACTTCAGGAACTGCACATCAAGCTCCTTGAACCTTGATGGACTGGCGTCGAGCTGCGCTCGCACGACTGGCGAACGAGACTTTCGACGCGGTCATCGTGGGTGGCGGCTCGACCGGCGCGGCCATCGTACGCGACGCCGCCCTGCGGGGACTGCGCGTCGCCCTGTGCGAGAGCGGTGACTTCGCCAGCCAGACCTCGAGCCAGTCGTCGAAGCTGATCCACGGTGGCCTGCGCTATCTGCAGTACGGCGATTTGAACCTGGTGTTCGAGTCCCTGGCCGAGCGGCGGCGGCTGATGACCACGGCACCGCACCTGTGCCGCCCGATCGAGTTCCTGTTCCCGGCCTACCGCGGCGGGCGCCCCTCGCTGATGGAGCTGACCGCGGGCGTCAGGCTCTACGACGCCCTCGCCCTGTGGCAACCGCCCGTCCGCAGCCGCCGCCTCGATTCAGGCGAGGTCTACGAGACGGCGCCGCTGCTACGGTCCGCCGGACTCACCGGGGCCAACATCTACGTCGACTGCCAGACCGACGACGCGCGTCTGGTGCTCGAGAACGTTCTGGACGCCGAGCAGGCCGGCGCCGCCGTCGCCAGCTACGTACACGTGCGCGGCCCGATCACCGATCGCCGGAGCCACCTGCGGACCGTCCTCGTCGAGGATCGTCAGTCGGGCGAGACATTCCCGGTCACGGCGCGCGCGATCGTGAACGCCACCGGTCCCTTCTCGGACGCGTTCCGTGGCGAGCGGCCCCTCCTGCGCCCGACTCTGGGCGTACACATGGTGGTGCACGCCGATCGGCTGCCCACGGGCGGGCGTGCCATCGTCATCCATTCGCCGCGCGACGGGCGTTTGATGTTCACGCTGCCCGCGGGCCACCGCACCGTCGTGGGCACGACCGACACCGACTGGAACCGGCCGGCCAGGCCCGACGAGCCGATCCGCGCCCGCAGCGCCGACATCGACTACCTGCTGGAGGCGGCCAATCACGCCTTCCCGCCGGCAGCCCTGACCCGCGGCGACGTCATCTCCACCATGGCCGGCCTGCGGCCCCTCATCGCCAGCGACGCCGCCACGCCTTCGTCCACCTCGCGCGAGCACGAGATCTGGCTCGACGGACGCGGCGTGCTCACCATCGCTGGCGGGAAGTTGACCACCATGCGCCGGATCGGCGAGGAGGTCACGGACCGCCTCGTCGAACTGCTGCGCGACCGCGGGCTCGACCGCCGCCTCGGCGCCTGTCTCACCCGCACCCGGCCGCTTCCCGGCGGCGCACGCACGGCCGCGCTGGACGATCACGAGCTGGGCAGCGACGTGAAGGAACGGCTGCGAGGCGCCTATGGGGGACGCGCCGGTCAGGTCGCCGCGCTCGCGAACACCAGCGAGCTCCTGGCTCGCCGCCTCTCGCCGGAGCTGCCGTACCTGCGTGCCGAGGTGGCCTTCGCGGCCCGCCACGATCGCGTGGTCGAAGTGGAGGACGTTCTGCGCCGCCGCATTCCCATCTTCCGTGACGCTCCCGATCAGGGGCTGTCCGTGGTCGACGAGGTCGCGCGCATCATGGGCGACGAGCTCGGCTGGTCGCCCTCCCGCCGCGCGCACAGCGTCCACGCCTACCGGACCACGGTAGATGCGTCGCGTCTATGGCGCCATGAGACCAGCTCCGGTGCGTAGCCGGTTACGCTAGATTTCGCCGCCTACCCCCCCAACTGGTGCGTAAGGCCCTACGCGATCGGCTGCCCGGCGCAACAACTACATGTCACTTTTCGACAACTTAGCGACGTCTGTGTCTGGCACGCGACATGCTAAATCACGTCGCGACCTCTGGGAGGAGGTGCACCCCATGTCCCAAGCACTCGCCACTCGCGAACAGACGGTTGCTCAGCCCAACCGGGAGCGCGCCCTGAAGATTCTCTCCAAGTCGATTTACAAGGAGCTGCGACAGAACGGCTACGAGCCGAAGCAGATCGTGGCGCTGGCTACCGAGCTGGTCAGCCTCGTGACGTCGGACATCAAGACAGACATCAAGGAAGACTCCAGCATCGCCTGAGCGCTTTCGCTTCGAGTCGTCTTGCGAATGGGGGGCACCGAAAGGTCGCCCCCCATTGCATTTTTGGCCCCCTGGTTTAGAACAGCGCCTCGCAATGGCGATCAAGACGATCAACGAGCTCGACATCCAGGGGCGACGGGTGTTCATCCGGGTGGACTTCAATGTCCCTCTGACCCCGGCCCGGGGCGTCGCCGACGCCACGCGCATCAAAGAGGCGCTGCCCACGATCAAGCACGCCATCGACAAGGGTGCGCGCGTGGTGCTTGCCTCGCACCTCGGCCGCCCCAAGGGCAAACCGAACCCCGAGTACTCGCTCTTGCCGGTGGCAGCCTACCTGGCCGAGGTCCTGGGCAAAGAGGTCGTGCTCGCCGACGAACCGGTCGGTGACGGCGCCAAGAAGGTGGTGTCCGATCTCCGCGACGGCGGCGTGGCCATGCTCGAGAACCTGCGTTTTTCCCCCGGCGAGGAGGCGAACGACGATACGTTCGCGCGGCAACTCGCCAGCTACGCCGACGTCTATGTGAACGACGCCTTCGGCACCGCACACCGGGCGCACGCCTCGACGGTGGGAATGATCAAGTTCGTCTCCGGCGGCAAGGGGATGGGCAACCTGATGGAGCGCGAGGTGAAGTTCCTCGGCAAGCTGCTCGGCGACGTCGAGCGGCCCTTCATCGCGATCATCGGCGGCGCCAAGGTGTCCGACAAGATCGCGGTGCTCGAGAACTTGCTCGGCCGGGTGAACGCGCTGCTGATCGGCGGCGCCATGGCCAACACGTTCCTGAAGGCCAAGGGCGGGCAACTCGGGCGGTCTCTGCTCGAAGAAGACAAGCTGCCCCTGGCGCGTTCGTTCCTCAAGAAGGCCGATGACCGCGGCGTCGACGTGGTGCTCCCGCGCGACCTGGTGGCAGCGGCGGGCATCAAATCCGAGTCGGGCAAGGTCGTGCAGGCGATGAATGTTCCCGAGGATCTCGCCGCGCTGGATATCGGCCCCGAGAGCGCCAAGGCGTTCGCCGAGGTGATCGGCCGGTCGCGGACGATCTTCTGGAACGGCCCGATGGGCGTGTTCGAGTCGGAGCCGTTCGCGGCTGGCACCCTCGCCGTGGCCAAGGCGCTGGCGGCGACGCGCGGCGTCCTCAGCGTCGTCGGCGGCGGTGACTCGGTGGCTGCCATCCACAAGGCGGGAGTGTCCGAGCGGATCACCCACATCTCCACTGGCGGCGGCGCTTCGCTCGAACTGCTCGAGGGCAAGAAGCTCCCGGGACTCGCGGCGCTGGAGGACTGAAATGCGCGCTCGTCCTTTCTTCTGCGGCAACTGGAAGCTGTTCGGCAGCCTGTCCGAATCGGTGGCGCTGGCCACCGGCGTGCGCGATGCCGTCAAGAGCGTCGAGGGTTGCGACGTGGCCGTGGCGCCGGGCTTCATCGCGCTTGGCGCCGTGGCCGAGAAACTGAAAGGCAGCGCCATCGCCGTGGCAGCCCAGAACTGCCACTTCGAGGCCAAGGGCGCCTTCACCGGCGAGGCGTCGACAGCGCAGATCGTGGACGCGGGCTGCACGCTGGTGATCATCGGCCACTCCGAGAGGCGCACGCTTTTCGGCGAGACGGACGCGGGCGTGGCCAAGAAGACGAAGGCCGCGCTCGGGGCGGGTCTGTCGCCCATCATCTGTGTGGGCGAAACCCTGGCCGAGCGCGACGGCAACCAGACCCTGGCGCGCGTGGGCACGCAACTCGAGGCCGTGCTCCAGGGTCTCAGCGACGCCGAGATTCTGAAGTCGGTCGTCGCCTACGAGCCGGTCTGGGCTATCGGGACCGGACGCAACGCCACCCCGGCCCAGGCGGTCGAGGTGCATAAATTCATTCGCGGCCGTCTGGCCGAGCGGGTGGGCGACAAGGCCCGCTCGGTGCGGATCCAGTACGGCGGCAGCGTGAAGCCGGACAACATCGCGGCGCTGATGGCCGAGATGGAGATCGACGGCGCCCTGGTGGGCGGCGCAGCGCTGACGGTGGAGTCCTTTGCGGCGATCATCAAGGAAGGTACGAAAGCATGTGGTACACGGTCCTGACCATCCTTCACGTCGTGGTCTGCACGTTTCTGATCCTCGTCGTGCTCCTGCAGGCCGGTAAGGGCGGCGGCATGGGGATCGCCTTCGGCGGCAGCGGCGGCAGCCAGACGGTGTTCGGCTCGTCCGGCGCCGGCAACTTCCTCACCCGCCTGACCGCCATCTGCGCGACGATCTTCTTCGTCAACTCGCTGGCGCTGGCCTACCTGTCCAGCCAGTCCGACTCGAAGCGGCTGCAGCAGATCGGAGAGGCGAAGGCGGCCGAGAAGAAGGTCCAGGACAGCAAGCAGGAACAGATCGCCAAGGAACTGGAGAAGGTGCGCGCAGCGGCCACCACAGGCGGCACGACCGGAACGGCGACCGCCCCGTCCACGGACGAAGCCGCTCCGACGCCGGCGCCGGCGAAAGAGACCGAGGCGGCGAAGTCCGAGCACCCCGAACCGGCCCCGGCCCCGACACCACCGAAGTAGTCATGGCGTCGATCCCCTTCGCCAAGGTGCAGGGGCTCGGGAACGACTTCCTGGTCGTCGACCTGAGACCGGGACGTCCGGGCGCCGCCAGCCGGCCGTCACCGACGGATCCCGAGGTGGCGCGCGCGCTGTGCGATCGCCACTTCGGCATCGGCGCCGACGGCGTGCTGGCGATTCTCCCGGGCGACAAGGGTGACGTCCGCATGCAGGTGATCAACGCCGACGGCAGCGAGGCGGAGATGTGCGGCAACGGCATCCGCTGCGTGGCCAAGGTGCTGTACGAGAGCGATCCGTCGCTGCGCCGACCGGTGCTGAAGGTGGATACCGGCGCCGGACTCCTCGAGTGCACCGTCGAGGCCGTGGACGGTTCCGTGCGCACCGTGGCGGTGGAGATGGGCCGCCCGCGCCTGACCCGGGTCGAGATCCCGGTCGCAGGCCCTGCCACGGAGCGGGTGCTGCGCGCGTCGGTGCACGCCGGCGACCGGACCTTCGCCTTCACGGCGGTCTCGATGGGCAATCCGCACGCCATCATCTTCGTCGACGACCCCACAGCCGACCTCTACGCCCTGGCCCGCACCTACGGCCCCATCATCGAGGTCGATCCCCTGTTCCCTCGGCGGACGAACGTCGAGTTCGCCCGGGTGCGAAGCGGACGCGCCACCCCGGAGATCGACCTGGTGGTCTGGGAGCGCGGCGCGGGGTTGACGCTGGCCTGCGGGACAGGGGCGTGCGCCACCGTGGTGGCGGCCTGCCTGGAAGGCCGCGCCACGCCGGACCAGGAGATCCCGGTGCATCTGCCCGGTGGACCGCTGGGGATCCTGGTGCACTCGGACGCTTCGGGTGCCCAGCCGAACTACTCCGGTGTCCAAATGCGTGGGCCAGCAGAGATAGTCTTCCGGGCAGAGGTGGATACTGCCCGGATGGGTGGTGCCGCGAAGTCCGCGTGACGGTTCACTTTCCGTCGGTTAGCTCTTTCCTTGTGTCCCCACCTCGGTGTTAGTATCGACCGACCCAAACGGAGGGCCGCCCGTAATGCAGATCTCCGGTTTCCGTAAGAAGTACAGGGTGGCGGGCGTCGGGTTGGTCGCCAGCATCCTCTTCGCGAGCACCTGGATGGCGTGCGCCCCCGGCGCGCTCGATTGTCCCAATTTCAACAATTGTGAACAGATCGGGGGCGGCGGCACCGGCGGTCCCAGAGGCGGCAGCGGTGGAAGCGCTGGCTCCGGCGGCTCCGGCGGCTCCCCCGGCGGCATCACCGCGGCGACCCCGGTGGTGGGCTGCAAGTACGCGACGGTCGGGGCCGTCGAGACGATGCTGCTCAAGCCAAAGTGCGGAGATCCCGCCGGGTGCCACGCGTCAGCCGTGCCGTTCCCACCCGACCTGAAGACCGCCAACATGTTCATGCGCCTGCGCGACGTGGCCGGCCTGTCCCAGTGCAAGACGGGCAAGTACGTCGACGTGGCCGACCCGACCAAGAGCTACATGATCGCCAAGGTCAACGGCACGATGATGGGTGCGCCGGTCAAGTGCCCGGCCGACAACGCGGCCGCAGGAAACCTGATGCCCTTCAACGCCCCTCCGCTTCCCAGGGACGAGATCGATTGCATCTCTGCCTACTCCAGGGCGATCGCCGGAAAATAGAAGGAGGACCCTTTTGATGATGCCCCGATCGACGAGCCTACTGTTCGCCACCACCCTCGCCTGTATGGCCGCATCGTGTGGTGGCGGCGGCGATGATCCGCCTGCGCCCGATGCTGCCGCCCCCATCACCATGGACGGCTGCACCGCGCTGGGCATCAGGACGCTCGCCGAGGTCGAGACGAAGCTGATCATCATGCGCTGCGGGGTGGGCAGCGGAGGAACCATGTGCCACACCGGCACGTTCCCTCCCCGGCTGGACAACATGGGCGGCACCAAGATCATGACCGAGATTGTGAACAAGAGGGCCGGGCTGCTCTGCCGCAACGACATGTACATCAACGTGATGACCCCGTCGAAGAGCTATCTGCTGGCCAAGATCGTCGGCGCGACGAACATGGTGAACTGCCCGAGTGGGGGCGGCGGCGGCGAGAAGATGCCGTGGCAGGCCGGCGTGCCGAAGCCCATGGCGCTGTCGGCGAACGAGCTTTCCTGCCTGACCTGGTACATCCACAACGCCGGGAAGTAGTGGCCAGACTAGAACAGCTGGCCCTGCCCGCCGGTTCGGGTGGGCACGGGTAGTTTCAGATGCTCGTACGCCTTGCGCGTGGCCTGACGGCCGCGCGGGGTGCGCATCAGGAAACCTTCCTGGATGAGGTAGGGCTCGTAGACGTACTCGAGGGTGTCGCGGTCTTCCGCCAGCGCGGCAGCCAGCGCCTCGACGCCGACCGGGCCGCCGTCGAAGCGTCCGATCATCGTCGACAGCAGGCGCCGGTCGCCCGCGTCCAGGCCCACGGCGTCGATCTCCAGGCGGCCGAGCGCGTAGTCGGCGGCGTCCTGGGTGACCCGCCCGTCGCCGCGCACCTCGGCGAAGTCGCGCACGCGGTGCAAGAGTCGGTTGGCCACGCGGGGAGTTCCGCGGGCGCGGCGGCCGAGCTCCTCGGCGCCGCCGTCCTCGATGGGCAGGCCGAGGATGCGCGCCGAGCGCTTGACGATGGAGGTCAGCTCCTCGGGCGCGTAGTAGTCGAAGCGCTCGACGATGCCGAAGCGCGAGAGCAACGGCGACGTGAGCTGGCCGGTGCGGGTGGTGGCGCCCACCAGGGTGAAACGCTCGATGGGGACGGTGATGGAGGCGGCGCCGGCGCCAGCGCCCGTGATGATCTCGATGCGGAAATCCTCCATCGCCGGATACAGGCTCTCCTCGATGATCGGCTGCAGTCGGTGGATCTCGTCGATGAACAGCACGTCACCTCGGTTCAGCGACGTCAGGATTCCCGCCAGGTCGCCCTTGCGGTCCAGCGCCGGCCCCGAGGTGACGCGGGCGACGGTGCCGAGCTCGTGGGCGATGACGTACGCGAGCGTGGTCTTGCCGAGGCCCGGTGGGCCCGAGAGCAGGACGTGGTCCAGCGTGCCGCCACGCTTCTTGGCGGCGGAGACGTAGACGCCCAGATTGTCGGTGACCTTCTTCTGGCCGACGAACTCGGCGAAGGATCTGGGCCGCAGGGCGAGATCGTCATCGTCGTCCCTGGTGCTGCGCTCGGGGGCGACGACGCGCTCGGGGGTGCCAGCCGGCTGCCCTTCCTCGTCCTCATGGCGCTTGCGGGCCATCACTTCCTCCTGAGGGCGGCCAGCGCCTGCTTGACGAGGTCAGCGGTGGGGGTGGCGGCGTCGAGGGTGGGAAGCATCGCCTCGAACTCCTGCGGGCGATAGCCGAGCGACAGGAGCGCGCCGTGCACCTCGCCCAGGCGGCCAGGCGGCGGTGCGCCCATACCGGGGACGGCCGCGGGGCGCCCCGGACCGAGGGCGCCGATCTTGTCGCGCAGCTCGACGACGAGGCGTTCGGCGATCTTCCGGCCGACGCCTCGGATCTGCGTCAGCCGGGCGACGTCGCTCGAGGCGATGGACCGCACCAGCTCGGACAGCGGAAGGCCCGAGATGATGGCCACCGCCACCTTCGGCCCGACTCCCTGCACCGACAGCAGGGTCTCGAACAGCCGGCGCTCGTCGGCGTCGGAAAAACCGAAGAGTTGCAGCCCGCCGTCCTGCGTCGCATGGGTGTAGATGTGAAGCTGTGTCTCGGCTCCGACGGGGGGAAGCCCGCGCATCGCCGAGGCTGAAACGGTGACCGCGTAACCCACGCCCCCGGCCTCGACGACCACGGCCTCGACGTCCTTGTCCAGCAAGCGTCCGCGCAAGGAGGCGATCACGACCGCACGCCCCGGGTCCCGTCGAGGTGCCGCGCATGGCACAGCGCGATCGCCAGAGCGTCGGCGGCATCGGGCTCGGGCGTACGCCGGAGCGCCAGCAGAGATCGCACCAGAAAACCGATCTGCTGCTTGGTGGCGCGCCCGTGTCCCACGACGGCCAGCTTCACCCGCGCGGGCGGGTAGCCGGCGACGGCGAGCCCGCGGTCCGCGGCGATGAACATCGCCACGCCCCGGGCCTCGCCGAGCGCGATCGTCGCCTGGACGTTCTTGCCGAAGAACGCCTGCTCCATCGCGACGGCGTCCGGTCGCAGCTCCTCGACCAGCTCGCGCAGGTTGCGGCCGATGGTGACCAGACGGTCCAGGCGCTGCTGGCGGGCCGGGGCGCTGATGACGCCGCACTCGACGTAGGAGGCGCGCCCCCGTTCGACGCGATCGATGACCCCGTAGCCGAGGCGGAGCGTCCCGGGATCGATGCCCAATATTCTCAGTTGACCCTCAGGCGACACTCTCGAGAGCGGCTTCGTCCACGTCGAGATTCGAAAAGACGTTCTGGATGTCGTCGTGGTCCTCGAGCGCGGACAGCAGCTTCAGCGCCGACTCGGCTTCCTTGCCGGTCAGCTTGACCGTGTTCTGCGGAACCATGCTCACCTCGGCCGACGCCGGGGCAGGCAGTCCTGCCTTCTTGAGGCCGTCGCGGATCAGCTCGAACGCCTTGGGCTCGGTGACGACCAGCAAGGTCTCGCCCTCGGCGCGGACATCCTCGGCGCCCAGCTCGATGGCGGCGTCGGTGACCTTGTTCTCGTCGACCGCGCTCTTCTCGTACACGATCACACCCTGCTTCTTGAACATCCAGGAGACCGAACCGGCGGCGCCCAGATTGCCGTTCTGCCTGGTGAGCAGGTTCCTGAGCTCGCCCGCGGTGCGGTTGCGATTGTCGGTCATGACCTCGAGCAAGATCGCGGTGCCACCAGGCCCGAACACCTCGTAGGTGAACTCCTCGTAGTTGACGCCTTCCAGATCGCCCGAGCCCTTCTTGACGGCCCGTTCGATGGTGTCGTTCGGCATGTTCTCCGCGCGCGCAATATCGATGGCGGTGCGCAGCCGGGGGTTGCCGTCCGGGTCAGCGCCGCCGGTCTTCGCGGCAACCGTGATCTCCTTGATCACCTTGGTCCAGACCTTGGACCTCTTGGCGTCCGAAGCACCCTTCTTGTGCTTGATCTTGGACCATCGGTTGTGGCCGGACATGCCGTTAGTTCTAACATAAGCTTCCGCGCTCGATGGTGACCAGCCTGCAGATCCCGGTCGGCCACGGCCGCCTCGAAGCGCTGCTGGAGGAGCCGGAAAGCGACATCCGGGGCACCGCCGTCGTCTGTCACCCGCACCCCCAGTTCGGCGGCACGATGCACAACAACGTCGCCTACCGGATGGCCAAGGTTCTCGTGCGGCACGGCTACGCGGCGCTCCGCTTCAATTTCCGGGGCGTGGGCGCGTCGACGGGTATCCACTCCGAAGGCATCGGGGAGCAGGAGGACGTCACCGCCGCCATCGACTGCCTCGCGGACCGCCACCCCGCCCTGCCCCTGTGGGTGGCCGGGTTCTCCTTTGGCGCGCGGGTCGGTCTGGAGGTCGGCGCGCGCGACCAGCGGGTGGTCAAGCTGCTGGGTGTCGGCCTGGTGCCCCGGATGTTCGACTTCGCGTTCCTGATCGCCTGCGCGAAACCCAAGGCATTCGTCCACGCCGCGGAGGACGAACTGGCGGAGCTCGCGCCAGTCCAGGGGATCTTCGACCAGGTGCCCGGGCCGAAGAAGCTGGCTGTCGTCGCGGGCGCCAAGCACCTGTACCCCGGCAAGCTGGACGACCTCGAGCGTGCGATCGAGGAGTGCGTGGTATTCCTGGAAGCGGCGTAATCACCATCCCGGAGTCGGCGCGAGTGGGCGGTCGTTCCAGGAGGTCGGGTGATCGCAAGCGTCGTCGGTGACGCGCTGGACGCTACGGCCGCGCCACCCGGTGGCATTGGTGTCGACCCAGCCGCCGTACTGGCTGATGACGTCGCCACCCCGTCGCAGACGTACCGTCTCGCCGGCGTTGGTGAGTCCGTCGTGGCCGATCCGGCCGGGCACGGGCACCAGGTGCGCGCCGGCACGCGGAGCCGGATCGCGGCCGTCGCCCGCGTCGTATCCCGCGCCGACCACCACGGCGAAGCCGCCCCGCGGCAGGATCACGGCGGGCAGCGGATCCCCGGCGCCCGCATCCTCGATGGCGAATCCTGCCAGGGAGAGCGGCTCGGCGCCGATGTTCCGTAGCTCGACGAACTCCTGGGTGGTGTCGGAGCCGGCGGGGTTGGCCAGCACCTCGGTGATCACCAGTGGCGGAGGCCGCGGCGGCAAGCGGATCGGAGCCGGCGGCGCCTGCCCTCGGTTACCTGCCCAGTCGACGAGGGCGACGTTGAAAGCGATCTCGACCGGAAGCGGACCGAGCGCTGGACGAAAGACGGCGTCAATCGCCTCCTGCCCGACGATGCGGCCGACGCCCTCGGCGAGCAGCAGTTGCCCGGACTCGTCGGAGCGCAGGCGCACGCGCACACAGCCGGCGGACGGTTCGACCCGGAGGTCGGTGATGCGCGGCGCGCGATCGTCGCGCTCAGAGCCGGTGGTCACCGATCCGAGGCGCCCGGGGCCCTGCGCTCGTCCATCCTCGAGCTGGGTCCCCGAGGAGAGCTCGAGCTGGTGGGCCGTGCTGGGCGGCAGCGGCGAGGCAAGAGCGAGCTGGTAGCAGGTGCCAGCGCAGGGCACCGGAGTGGGCGACCCCAGCGCGGTCACGCCGCCGTTGACCCCCCGGAGGTGGAAGGACGGCGGGGCGCCGAATGGCGCGGCCACCTCGAGCACGATCGCCGCCAGGTTCGTCGGCGCCACGATGCCTGCCGGTGGACCGGCCAGCACGATGAGTGATCCATCGGCCACGGCGACGCCTGCATCCACGAAACGGCGCGCGCGATCGTCGCCGAGGTCCACCCCCGGCGAGCAGGCGCCCAGGGCCAAGGCGAGGGTGGCGACCGCGGCGAGGCTGGCACGTGGCATGGCGGTGTTGTCGGATGACGCGGCCGAGAGTTTCGCGTAGGAAAGAAGACGTGGAGCCGGACTTGATCCTCGCCTCGGCATCGCCGCGCCGGCGCGAGCTGCTCGAACGGCTCGGACTCCGGCTGCGCATCGAGGCGGTGGACATCGACGAGACGCCGCGGCCGGACGAGGCGCCGCGCGTTTACACGGCCCGGCTGGCGGCCGAGAAGGGCGCGGCAGCCCAGACACGCGTGGGCGGCGACGCCCTGCCCCTGCTCGCGGCTGACACCACGGTGGTGGTCGAGCGGACGATCCTCGGCAAGCCCGCGGATGGCGCCGAGGCGGCGGCCATGCTGGGACGCCTGGCGGGCCGGCGCCACGAGGTGATCACCGCCTATCACATCAGGTTCCGGGGCGCCGTCGTCGAGCGCGTCGTCGCGACCGCGGTCAGCTTCAGATTGATCGCCCCCGACGAGGTCACGGCCTACGTGGCGTCGGGCGAGTGGCAGGGCAAGGCGGGCGGGTATGCCATCCAGGGCATAGCCGCGGTGTTCGCCACCGATGTGCGCGGGTCGCTGACCAGCGTGATCGGCCTGCCGCTGGCCGAGGTGGTGGCCGACCTGCGGGCGGCGGGCGCTCTGGGCCGCTACCCCGTGCCCGGCTTCGGAGGGGTCGCGTGACCCGCGGCGAGGAGATCGCGCGTAACCTGGAGACCGTGCGGGGACGACTGCGGCGAGCCGCGACGGCGGCCGGACGGCCAGCCGAGACGGTGCGCCTGGTCGCCGTCAGCAAGACCATGCCCCCCGAGGACATCCAGGCGGCGGTGGCGGCCGGCCAGCTCGATTTTGGCGAGAACTACGCGCAGGAGCTGAGGGACAAGCGCCAGGCGCTGGCGGCCGCCACACCCCGCTGGCACTTCATCGGGCCCCTCCAGAGCAACAAGGTGAAGTACGTCGCGGGCCATGTGGCGCTGGTCCACTCGATCGATGACGGGGATCTGCTGGACGACTTCGAGCGGCGGCTGACCGCCCCCCAGGAGTGCCTGGTGCAGGTGAACGTGGCCCGCGAGCCGCAGAAGCGCGGTGTGCTGCCCGAGCAGCTGCCGGAGTTGCTGGACCGGTTCGCCGGGCGGCACCTCCGGTGCGTCGGGTTGATGGTGATCCCTCCCCTGGCGGATGATCCCGAGGCGTCACGGCCGCACTTCGCGGCGCTGGTGCGGCTGCGCGACAAGGAAAGCGCTCGTGCGCGGGCGAACGTCGAGATGCGCGAGCTGTCGATGGGCATGAGCCACGACGTGGAAGTGGCCATCGCGGAGGGAGCGACCCTGGTCCGCGTCGGCACGGCGATCTTCGGAGAGAGAAAGCAGCGGCAATGACGGCTGAGTCTTTCCTGCAGATGGCCATCGACGAGGCGCTTCGCGGTGTGGAGGCCGGTCAAGGCGGGCCGTTCGGCGCGGTGGTGGTGAAGGACGGCGCGGTCCTGGCGCGGGCGTGCAACCAGGTGCTGGCGCTGAACGATCCGACGGCGCACGCCGAGGTGCAGGCGATCCGGGCGGCATGCGCGGTGCTGGGATCGTTCCAGCTCGACGGCTGCGAGGTGTACGCCAGCTGCGAGCCCTGCCCGATGTGCCTGGGCGCGCTCTACTGGGCGCGGCCCGCAGCCGTCTACTACGCGGCCACCCGCCAGGATGCGGCCGCGGCCGGCTTCGACGACGCGTTCGTCTACGCCGAGCTGGCGCGCAGCGAACGCACGCTCCCGCTCCGCCGTGTGACAGTGTCACACGAAGGCACACCCTTCGCCGCCTGGCTGGCGCGCGCCAACAAGACCCCCTACTGACCGGATGGCTCACGACCCGCGCGACCTTCCCCCTGCCGAGCCTCGCGGCGAGCCGATCACCTTCGAGCTCGAGGGAGATCCCGTCCACGCCCACGCGGGCGAGCCGCTGGCGGTGGCCCTGTGGGCCGCGGGTGTGCGGGTGCTGGGGCGCTCGCCGAAGTACCACCGGCCGCGCGGGATGTTCTGCCTGGAGGGGCACTGCGCCTCGTGCTTGCTGCGCATCGACGGGCGGCCGAGCCGCCGCGCGTGCCTGGTCCCGGTGGCAGCCGGGCTGCGCTGCGAGCGGCAGAACGCCTTTCCCGACGTGGACCACGATCTGCTGCGCGCCGCCGACTGGCTGTTCCCCGGAGGGATGGACCACCACCGGCTGATGACCGGCACGCGGCTCGGCAACGAGCTGTTCATGAAGCTGGTGCGGGAGATGGGCGGCTCGGGGACGCTGCCCGACGCCGCGCCGGCCGCGCCCGATCCGGTCAGGAACGAGACGGTCGACGTGTGCATCGTCGGTGCGGGTCCGGCTGGGCTCGCGGCGGCCGCGACCCTGGGCGCACGCGCCGTCGTCGTCGACGAGCAGGATCGGCCCGGCGGGTCGCTGATGGCCGAACCAGGGGGCGTGAAGCGCGCGGCCGAGCTGGCTCGGGCTGCCGAACAGGCCGGGGCGAACGTATGGTCCCAGTCGACGGCCATCGCCTACTACGCCGAGGAAGGCGTGCTGGCCGTGGCGACGCCGCGTGGGCTGGTGCGGGTGACGGCACGGCGTTTCCTGTACACCACGGGGGCGTACGATCAGAACTTGCCTTTCCCCGACAGCGATCGGGCGGGCGTCATGTCTGCTCGCGCCTGCGGGCGGCTGGCGTTCCGGTGGGGCATCCGGCCGGGGCGGCGTGTGGTTGTGCTGTCGGATCCGGCTGTCCCCTTTCCCTTTGTCGGACGCCTGGAGCGCGGCCTCGCCGCCGTCGGTGTGGAGACGAGGGCGGCGACGGTCGGCGACCTCGGCGCGGTGGACCTCAAGCGAGAGGTGATCGCGGTGGCGGCGCTGCCGGCGCCTGCCTCCGAGTTGCCGCGTCAGCACGGCGCGCGTGTTCGCCTCGACGTGCGGGGCTTCGTCGTGGAGGTGGACGCGGCGTTCGCGGCTGCCCCGCAGGTCCATGCCGCGGGGGACGTCACCGGCTACGTCGGGCCCGACGCGGCCGCCGCGGCCGGAGGGGCGGCGGCGCGGGCGCTGATGCAGTAGATTTGCTGCCGTGAACCTGCGACCCCTGCCCCTCTTGATGCTGGCCTCCTGTGCCGGCCGCGTGACCACGGCTCCTGCCGCGCCCTCGCCGTCGCACGACGAGCGGCCCCTCGCCCAGCTGGAGCCGCCGCCCCTGGCGGTGCAGGCCGACGCGCGCCCCGTACACGCCACCGACCCGGCCTCGCCGCGCTCCGAGATGCGCAAGTCGATCTTCGAGGGGGCGTGGGGCATCGTGCGCGACAAGCACTACGACAAGGCGCTGGGCGGCCTGGACTGGAATGCTCTGCGCGCGAAGTACCAGCCGCTCGCCATCGGGGCCCCCGACGAACCGACTTTCTACCGCTTCGTGAACGAGATGATGGGCCAGCTTGGCCAGTCGCACCTGGAGGTGACCGGGCCGGGCGCCGAGCCTTTCATCCCCTCCGACGAGGGGGGAGACCCGATCGGCAGCGACTCCGGCGACCCGGGCCTGGTGGTGCGGTCGATCGACGGCAAGCCGACGATCACCCAGGTGCGGCCCGGCTCGTCGGCGGCGCGCGCGGGCATGAAGCCCGGCTTTCTGGTCACCCACATCGGCGGCCGGGGGCTGACTCAGCCGCAGAAGACCTCGCGGCGTCTGCGCCCCGTCGAGGAGCGCTTCCAGCTGAGGCTTCTCGCCGCGCGCCGCCTGGGGGGCGCCACCGGGACCAAGGTGACAGTCCGCTACCTGGATCTCGACGACCGCCCCGGCGAGGCGCTGCTGCAGCGCGATCCGCCGCGTGGCAAGCCGGTGCGCCTGGGGCTGCTGCCACCGCTCTATCCCGAGGTGCGCGTCTCGCAGATCGGCGACGTCGGCGTGATCAGTTTCAACTTCTTCTTGCTCGAACCGGTGCTGACCGAGGTGCAAAAGGCGATCGATGGCTTTCGCGCGCGGGGGGCGAAGGCCATCATCCTCGACCTGCGCGGCAACCCGGGCGGCCTCGGGGCGATGGCCATCCCGGTGGCGGCGCGGTTCGTGACCAAGCCGCTGGTGCTGGGGACGATCCAGTTTCGCGAGTACGCCAACACGCTGACGGCTCAACCGCCCATGGGCGTGAAGCCGTTCACCGGGCGCGTGGTGATCGTCACCGACGAGGGGACGGCGTCCACCTCGGAGATCCTGGCGGCCGGGCTGCAAGAAGCGAAGCGCGCGGTGGTGGTGGGCGACACCACGCTGGGAGCGGTGCTACCGTCGGCGATCGCCGAGTTGTCGGGAGGCGCGGTGATCCAGTACCCGGTGGCTGACTTCAAGACCCCCAAGGGGATCCTGGTCGAGGGGCGCGGCGTGCAACCGGACAGGCGGGTGGTCGAGACGCGCGCCGGGCTGCGCTCGGGACGCGACCCGGTGCTTGACGCAGCCCTGGTCGCCGCCCGAGCATCGGCGGCACCATGACCAGTTTCCTCATCCTGCTGCTGGCACTCGCCGGATCCCCGCGTACGGCCGAACATGTGCTCGACGACTACGCGACGGCGCTGGGGGGCGCCAAGGCGTGGAACAAGCACAAGAGTGTGCGCATCAGGCGCGAGCTGGAGGCCAAGGGGATGCAGATCCGCGGCACCGAGGAGCGCGTGGCCACCAGCGCCGGCAAGATGGTCAGCGTCACCACCATCGCCGGCGTCGGCACGATGAAGCAGGGCTCGGACGGCAAGGTCCGCTGGACCGAGGATCCGATCAACGGCCTGCGGCTCCTGCAGGGTCCCGAGGACGAGCAGGCGCGCATCGACTCGACATGGGACGCGGAGCTGCGCCTCAAGGCCATGTACAAGGAAGTACACAGCGTCGAGCCGCCGATGCCGCCCCCGGCCGGACAGAGCTGGGAGTGCGTGAAGCTGGTGCCGAAGCTGGGCGAACCGGCGACCGCGTGTTTCGACGCCAAGACACACCTGCGCGTCCTTCAGAAGGGAACACACGCCACGCCGCAGGGCCCCGTGCCCTACACCGCGAAGTTCAGCGACTGGCGCGAGGTCGGCGGTGTGAAGGTGCCACACTCGGAGGAAATGACAGCCGGGCCCATGACCCTCGAAGCGAAGGTGGCCGAGGTGGTGTTCGACCAGAAGGTCGACCCGAAGCGGTTCGCTGTGCCGAAGCCCGGCAAGAAGCAGTGACCGGTGGCCCGCAAGGTGATCCTCTGCCGCTGCGAGGACGTCACCGCCACTGACGTCGCGCGCGCCGTGAAGACGGGCTTCTCGCATCTCGAGGAGGTCAAGCGCTACACGGGCTTCGGGACCGGGCCGTGCCAGGGCAAGGAGTGTCTGCGCGGCGTGGCCCTGGCACTGGCGGCGCTGACCGGGACGCCGCCGGCCCAGATGGCGCCGTTCACCACCCGGCCGCCGCTGTCGCCGACCGAGCTGAAGTACTTTGCGCGCCGACGCTGACGTCGTCATCATCGGTGGAGGCATCATGGGCCTCGCGCTCGCCTACCACCTGGCGCGCAAGAAGGTGCGCGTCGTGGTGCTGGAGGCGAACCACCTGGCCTGGGGCGCGTCGGGGCGGAACGGTGGCGGGGTGCGCCAGCAGTGGTCGACCGAGCTGCACATCCGCCTGATGCAGGAGTCCGTGGAGATCTGCCGCAACTTCGCCCAGGAGATCGGCACCAACGTCTGGATGCGCCAGGGTGGCTACCTGTTCCTGGCGCGAACCGGGGCCGAGCTCGAGCGCATGGAGCGCGCCGTCATCCTGCAGAACCAGTACGACGTGCCGACGCGGCTTCTCTCCTTAGACGACGTGACCAGCCTGGTGCCCGAGATCGATACCGGCCCCTTCGTCGGCGCCTGTTACAACCCGACCGACGCCATCGTGTTTCCCTGGCCGTTCCTGTGGGGGTACGCCGAGGCCGCGGCACGGCACGGCGCCGAGATCCACACCTTCTCGCCCGTGACCGCGATCGAGGTGACAGCGAACGGCTTCGTGGTCCGGACTCCGAAGGGACGCGTCCGCGCGGTGCGAGTGGTGAACGCGGCGGGTGCCTGGTCGCCGCCGGTGGCGAAGCTGGTCGGCGTCGACCTTCCCACATGGCCCACGCGCCACGAGATCCTCTCCACCGAGCCGCTCAAGCCGTTCCTGCGGCCGATGGTGTCGGTGCTGGACAGCGGGCTCTATTTCTCGCAGTCGTTACGCGGCGAGATCGTGGGCGGCATCACCGTCGAGGATCACGACCGCAGCCAGGTGAAGCTGGGATCGCGCCTGGCGTTCCTGGAGGCGATGGGCGCGGGGCTGTGCGAGGTGATGCCGCGTCTCGGGGACGTGAAGGTGGTGCGCCAGTGGGCCGGCCCCTACGACATGTCGCCCGACGGGAGCCCGATCGTCGGGGAGGCCCCCGTGCGACCAGGGTTCTTCCTCTGTTGCGGCTTCGTCGGCCACGGGTTCATGATGGCCCCCGTGGTCGCCAAGTACTACGCCCAGCACCTGACCGGCGGCGAGACCCACCCGTTCTTCCACCGCTGGCGCCTCGGCCGGTTCGCCGAGGGCGAATTGGAACGAGAGGACATGAACATCGGGTGATGCGCGCACGCCTGCTTGCCGCCGCCTGCTTGCTTTTCGCCTGCGGCGAGAAGATCCAGCAGCAGTACCGGGTCACCATCATCGGCCCGACGGGGGTGGACTACCTGGCCGGCGGCACCCACGCCGTCATGAGCATCTCCGGCCGCGGCGAGGTGGCGCGCGCCACGATCACGCCGGGGCAGCCATTCTCGCTGTCGACGACGGAAGTGATGCCCACGGGCAGCGGGTCGATCCAGGTAGAGGTGCTGGACCAGAACGACGGTCTGGTGGCGTTCGGGCAGACGCCGGAAATCAACCTGGTGCTGTTCTCGCCGGGCCTCCCGTTGCGGGTGTTCGTGCAGAAGCCGGGGACCTTCGGGCGCAACGACAACCTCGACGAGGCCCTTCACCAGCACTTCGGGGTGACCACCGCGGCCTCGGGCGCCAACCTCGTTCCCGCGGACGTGCAGCTGTTCGGAACCGGCCGGCTCGTGGTCACCCAGCAGAACATGCCCGTCGAGCACATCATCGACGCCTATTACGTCTACAACCCGCTGACCCAGGACGTGCAGGAGATCGCATCGGGCTTCGACCTGAACCGCCCGCTGCAGCCCCGCACACAGACGGCGGCCCTCGCCCGCGCCGATGGCACGGTGCTGGTGTTCGGAGGTCTGGCCGAGGCGATGGCCGGCGCGACGCCCACCCCTACCTCCTTGCTGGACACCGTGCGCGTGCAGCGACGGACCAACTTCATCGACTTCGGCGCCGTGGCGGCGCGCGCATCGAAGTCCACGCCCGAGCCGGCGGTGGCCCGGGTGGCCACGGTGCTGGTCGAGGCTGACACCGTCTACGCCGTCGGTGGTCGCGACGACAAGGGACCGCTCGACTCGATCGTGGCGATTGATCCGACGGTCGAGACGAACACCTTCCGCGTGCTGGAGGCGCGCCTGGCCGGCACGCGCGAGCGGCACACGGCGACGGCGGTCAGCGGGGCGATGGCCCAGGAGGTGCTGGTGTTCGGAGGCGCCCCTCCCGACAAGCCGGTCGCCGAGCGGCTGGTGACCGGAAAGACGCCGACCATCGAAGCCGTCACCGGCGGAGGCCCGCCGCGCCGCGGACACGCTGCGCTGGTGCTTCCGGCGCCCGACGGCCGCGTGCTGATCCTCGGCGGCATCGACGACACCGGCCGCACGCTGGGCGACGGACTGCTGTACGCGCCGGGGCCGCGGACGTTCGCGGCGGCTCCCTTCACCCTCAAGACTCCACGGTCGGCGTTCGCTGCTTTCCTGATGGGCAGCGAGCTGGTGGTCGTGGGAGGGCTGGATGCCAGCGGCATGCCCGTCGGCAAGGCCGAGGTCTACGAGCTGCCCGGTCTGACGCTGAAAGCCGAACTGGACGCGTTCCCGCGGGCGGGCGCCAGCGCCAGCGTGCTGCAGAACAAGTGGGCCGTGGTGATTGGCGGCGAGGAAGCGGGCGGCACGCCCTCGAAGATCGTGGAAATTTATCAGCCAGCGCGCTGATGCGGACGTGGGTCAACGAACGACTGGGCCGCCGCGCCCTCATCTGGGCGGCGGTGCTGGGGCTGGCGGCTGGCGTGCTCTCGGCGTTGCCGCTGTTCGATCTGCTGGGTTACGACTTCTCGTTCGCCATCGGCTTTCTTGCGGCGTTCGCCGCCGTCGACCTTGGTCAGGGCACGGTGGCAGCAGCACGCCGGGCGGGACGTCCGCTGGCGCTGGGCGAGCTGACGGCGACGGCGATCGGCGGCGCGCTGGCATTGCTGGCGCTGCCGCTCGCGATCTCCCTGCTGAATGCCCTGCGGGTGCGTAATTGCAGCCTCGGCTCGGGATTCGCGTTCTACGCGCTCCTGCCGGTGAGCACGGTGCTCTATGCCGCGCCGGCCGGGGTGGTAGCTGGGCTTTTTCGCCGCCGCGGCCGGCTCGTCGCCTGGGCGTTGCCGGTGGGGTCGATCGTCTGGGCGCTCGGGCGCCTCTACAGCGACCCGGCGGTGTTCGCCTACGACCCGTTCGGCGGCTACTTCCCTGGGCCGATCTACGACGAAGCGCTTCGCCCACCGGCACGCCTGGTCTGGTTCCGCGTCGTGAATCTGCTCTGGATCGGCAGCACCTTGCTGGTGACCGATGCGGTGCTGCGCAGGAGCCGCCGGCGCGCTGCCGTGGCCGGACTGCTGGTCGTCGCGTCGCTGGTGTTGTTCCATCAGCGAGGAGCGCTGGGGTTCCACGTGCAGAGGAGCGATCTGACCCGGGTGCTGTCGCGACGGACGGAGTCGACGCACTTCGTGTTGATCGGCGATCCCGCGTCCGGGCAAACCCCGGAGGACATCGCCCTGGTTCACCGCGACCTGGAGTTCCGCTACCACCAGCTCGGCAAGACGCTGGGGGTGGAACCCGCCGGACGCGTCACCGTGTACCAGTTCCCGTCCACCACCTCCAAGAAGGAGCTGGTGGGCGCTGGCCAGACGCTGTACGCGAAGCCCTGGTCACGCGAGATCTTCGTCCAGGTCGATCGCTTTCCGGGCGGGAAGCTTCGCCACGAGCTGGCGCACGTGTTCGCAGGGGCGTTCGGCGACCCGGTGTTCGGCGTCTCGATGAGGTGGCTGCCCTTCCGCCTGGCCAGCGGGCTCGTCGAGGGCGTGGCCGAGGCCGCTGATTTTGGCGCGCCCGACGGGGCGACCACCATCCACCAGGACGCGCGGGCGATCGTCGCCCAGGGGCAAGCACCGCCCCTCGATCGGGTAGTGGGGGCGGGATTCTCGGTCCTGGCCGGTGCGCGCGCGTACACCATCGCCGGTTCGTTCTGCCACTTCCTGCTGCAGCGGCACGGCGCGGAGAAGCTTCGTGCGCTCTACCGCACCGCGGGTGACTTCACCGACGTCTACGGCCAGCCGCTGGCGGTGCTCGAGCAGGAGTGGCGCGCGTTTCTCGAGCAGCAACCGCTGCCGGCCGCCGAGCGGGCGCGCGCGGCCGAGCGCTTCAGACGCGGCGCAATCTTCGGCAGGGTGTGCGCGCGCGATCTCGCCGCGCGGGTCGCCGAGGCGCGCGCCCTGGTGTACAGCGTGCCGGAGCGGGCGATCGCATTGCTCGACGGCATCTGCGCCGACGACCCGGGCGAGCCGCTCTTTCGCCTGGACCGCGCCGACGCGCTGGCCGCGGACGGCAAGATCGACCGCGCACTCGCCGAGGCGACCGGCGTGGCCAACGACGAGAGCTTCACCCTCCCCGTCCGCGCGCGGGCTGTCTCCTTGATGGCAGCGTTGCAATTCCAGGTGGGGCGGCTTGCCGAGTCAGAGGCGGCGGTGAGACGCGGCCAGGAACTGGCCACCGACGAGGGCGAGGAGCGCAACGGCCAGGCGAAGCTGCGAGCGCTGGCCGATCCCGATGCCCGGCGCACGCTGGGACGCGTGCTGTTCGGCGACTCCGCGTCGAGAGGCATGGATCAGGGTCTCGCGCTCTACTTGATGACCGAGTTCTCGCGCCTGTTCCCCGACGAGGCGCTCGGCTCCTACCTCGTCGGCCGGCAGCTGGCATGGCGCGATCCGCCCCTGGCCCTGATGACACTGTCGAAGGCGTGCCCGGCGGGCGATGCGGGTGCCCCGCGCCAGCCGCTGGCTCCGCTCTTCCAGCGCGAGTGCCGCCGCCTGCTGGCAGACGCCGCGTTCCGGGCCGGCGACCTTGCCGCCAGCCGCGCCGCTCACGAGCGGATCAAGGCGGACGCGGCGAACGAAGCCGAACGCCTGCGTGCGACGGACTTCATCGAACGCATCGAGTGGGAACTAGTGGATCGCGCCGTACGCGAGCGCCGCTAGGATCCCACCCACCAGGGGCGCCACGACGGGCAGCCACGCGTAGCTCCAGTCGCTGTCACGCTTGCCGGGGATCGGAAGGATGGCGTGCATGATGCGCGGGGCGAGATCCCGCGCCGGATTGATGGCGTAGCCGGTGCTCCCGCCCAGACACAGCCCGATCCCCAGCACCACGAACGCGATCGGCAAAGCATCGATCGAGCCGAGGCCCACCGTCGGTGCGGCCAGCGACAGGGCGGCGAACACCAGCACGAAGGTGCCCAGCAACTCGGAGATGAAGTTCGCGGGGATGTTGCGGATGGCGGGCGCCGTGCAGAAGACACCGAGCTTCACGTTCCGGTCCTCGCTCAGCGCGAAGTGCGGCCGGTAGTGCAGCCAGGCCAGGGTCGACCCCAGCGCCGCGCCGATCAGCTGCGCCAGGATGTATCCGGGGACATGAACCCAGGCGAACTTCCCCGCCACCGCCAGCCCGAGGGTGACCGCAGGGTTCAGATGCGCCCCGCTCACCGGCCCGACGGCGAACACCGCCACGAACACGCCCATGGCCCACCCGAGGGTGATGACGACCCAGCCGCCCTTGTTCCCGAACGTCCCATCGAGACTGACGTTGCAGACCACTCCACAGCCGAGCAGCAGCAGGATCGCCGTCCCGATCAGCTCGGCGAGAAACGGCGTCATCGGTCGGTGACCCAGCCCTTCGAGCGCTCGAGAGCGCCACGCCAGCCGACGCGGAGACGCTTGACGTCGTCGGCTGCGCGGCCGGCCTGGAAGCGGCGGTCCACCTGCCACTGGGCGGCGATCTCCTCGCGGTCCTTCCAGTAGCCGACGGCCAGGCCGGCCAGGTACGCCGCGCCGAGCGCCGTGGTCTCGAGGACCTTCGGCCGCACCACCGGCACGCCGAGCAGATCCGCCTGGAACTGCAGCAAGAGGTTGTTCGCCGCTGCGCCACCGTCGACACGTAGCTCGGCCAGCCGCAGTCCTGCATCGGCCTCCATCGCCTCCAGCACGTCGGCCACCTGGTGCGCGATCCCCTCGAGCGCCGCGCGTGCGAGGTGCTTGGCCGTCGTACCCCGGGTGATGCCGGCGATGAGGCCCCGGGCGTAGGGATCCCAGTGAGGCGCGCCCAGGCCAGCGAACGCCGGCACCAGATAGACCCCGCCGCTGTCCGGCACCGCGGCCGCCAGCGCCTCGACCTCGGACGCATTCTTGATGATACCGAGGCCGTCGCGCAGCCACTGCACGGCCGCACCGGCGATGAAGACGCTCCCCTCGAGCGCGTACTCGGTCCGGTCGCCCACGCGCCAGGCGACGGTGGTGAGCAGATTGTTCTTCGACGCCACCGCCTTTTCGCCAGTGTTCATCAGCATGAAGCAGCCGGTGCCGTAGGTGTTCTTCACCATGCCCTGGCTGCACATCTGCCCGAACAAGGCCGCCTGCTGATCGCCCGCGATCCCGGCGATCGGCACGCGCGCTGGCAGGATGCCGTCGGCCGTCTCGGCGTAACGCTCGCTGGACGAACGCACTTGCGGCAAGAGACTGCGCGGCACACCCAGCGCCGCCAGCAGGTCGTCGTCCCAGGCGCCGCGGTGGATGTCGAACAGCAGCGTACGCGCGGCGTTGCTGGGATCAGTGACGTGCGTCTTGCCGCCCGTCAGCTTCCATACCAGCCAGCTGTCGACGGTGCCGAAGGCCAGCTCACCTGCCTCGGCACGCGCCCGGGCCCCGGGGACGTTGTCCAGCAGCCAGCGCACCTTCGTCCCCGAAAAATAGGGATCGAGGACCAGGCCGGTCTTCTCACGGAAGAGGCGTTCCTTGCCATCTTCCTTCAGACGCGCGCACATCGGCGCGGTTCTTCTGTCCTGCCAGACGATGGCGTTCGCGATCGCCTTGCCGGTCTTGCGATCCCAGAGGATGGTGGTCTCGCGCTGGTTGGTGATGCCGATGGCGGCGATGTCGGCATTGCCCGCCGCCTCCTTCAGCACCGCCAGCTGCGACGTCCAGATCTCCTCGGCGTCATGCTCGACCCAGCCCGGCTGCGGGAAGATCTGGGTGAACTCCTTCTGCGCCGTGGCCAGCACGCGTCCATCCCGATCGAACACCAGCGCGCGCGAACTGGTGGTCCCCTGATCCAGCGCTACGACGACCTTCATGAGGCGGCGACTATACCGTGGTCTCAGGGGGGACCGTTGCGATGGCGCGACCGCGGCTGCATCGGGGGTCTATGTGTCCCAGGGCGCCGTCGTTCCCTCACGGCTCCTTCGGAGCCTGGGTCACTCGTTCCTCGCCTGGCATCCTCGCCGGAGCCGGCGAGGAGGGGGACCGGGGGGCCGGGACGTTGGGAGACATAGTTTTTTTGCGGG
>JANPFD010000302.1:0-4266 GCA_031423255.1 Myxococcales bacterium
CATGCGTCTGCTGATCGCGGGCGGTGGCACGGGCGGGCATCTGTTCCCGGGCATTGCCGTTGCCGAAGAGATCGTCGCGCGTGGGGGCGAGGTGCTGTTCGTCGGCACGGCACGTGGGCCAGAGGCGCGTGTGGTGCCGGCGGCCGGGTACGCGTTGCGGCTGCTGGACGTCAGCGGCCTTGCGCGCATGGGGGCGGCGGGCACGGTGCGGGGCCTGATGCCACTGCCGGGCGCCTCCGCCGAGTCGCTGCTGGAACTCGGACTGCACTTCTCCGTAGGCCGGCGGGGCTGGAGCGGCCCAGGCTGTTGCGATGGTTGCGCCGCAACCGTGGCCAGGTGTTGCACCCCTCCCGCAAAATGAAGCGCTGCCTCACCGTTGGGATGGCGCGCATTGTGCTGCATGGACGCCCACCGACATGCTCCGCCGCTGTCAAGACGAGGGACACGCGAAGTCCCCGTCGGAGCGAGAGTAACCGTTCCGCCGACCCACACCCCAACGAAAGCCTGGAGATGGACATGAAATTCACCGTGAGCCGCGTGACATTGGCAACACTCATTGGCGTGGTCGGCGCGTGCGCCGGCGACCCCACCGGCACCTTCAATCCGGATGAGGCCTACGAAAGCGTGACCATCGCCATCGAAGTTGCACCCACGGGCGTGGCCTGCGTTCAGGTTACCGCCGCCGTGGCCGGGCAAACGGTGACGCAGAACCTCGGGGTCGCCGCGGGTGCGTCCACGTTGAAGCTTGCCCTCGGCGTCCTGCCGGCAGGCAAGGGCACGTTTTCCGGCAAAGCCTTCGCGGCGGCTTGCTCCAGCGTGACGTCCACCACGACGGCGGACTGGGTTGCGGATGCCGTCTCGGCGGATGTCCGCACCGGCGTCGCGCTCACCGTGCCGCTCGTCTTCCGGCAAATGGCCGGCGCGACGGTCAGCGCCGACTTTCGGCGCACAGCCACGGCCATCTCCGCGATCTGCCAGAACACCATGGCCGTGTTGTCGGATGGCAGCGTGCGCGTGTGGGGCTATCTGGCGGGCTCATCCCAGCTCACGCCAGCGGCTTTTGCACCGTTTGCATCCCTTGGTGCGGTGAAGCAGATCACGGGTAACTGCGGCACGGCCTACGCCGTCACGACGGCCGGCAAACTTTACTCGGCGCCGCTCTCCGCCACCGGCACCGCCACGCTGGTCGCCGGCATTGCCAATGTCGACTCGGTGTCGGTGGGTGCCCTTCACGTCTGTGCCAAGACTGCGGCAAAAGAGGCCTATTGCTGGGGTGGTAATGGTCTTGGCCAGGTGGGCGACGGCTCCACGGCTACGCGTACGGTGCCCTTCAGGGTTTGGGGGAGCGGCGTGCAACAGGTCAAGGTGGGCGCGTATTTCTCTTGCGCTCTGCTGGACGCGGGCACCGTGTCGTGTTGGGGAAATCTCATGGGGGCGACTATCACGACTCCCACTGCCATGGCGAATACGGCCGGTGCGAAACAGTTGGCCATGGGTCATTATTCCGCGCTGGCCGTGCGGGCCGATGGTCAGGTGCTGGGCTGGGGCCCCAATGACCACGGCGAGCTCGGCAATGGCGCGACCAGTCCAGTTGCCCAGCCGACTGCCATTTCCGGCCTGGCCGGGGCCAGCTACGTGGCGCTCTCCGGCGGTGATGGTGGCAACTTCAACATTCGCTTTGGTTGCGCCGTCGTCGCCGGTTCGCTGCGCTGCTGGGGCAACAACTCGTCGGGACAACTCGGCACGGGTAACGGCATTGATGCGGCGACCCCGGTCGTGGTGCCGGGCCTGACCGACGTCGTGCAGGTCGAGGCCGGCGTCGAGCACGCGTGCGCCTTGACCAGGGCGGGGGACGTGAAGTGTTGGGGCGGCAATTCCCGGGGGACCGTGGGCGACGGCACCACCACGTACCGGTTCACGCCGACCCCCGTCCGTCTGTAGGCCGCGCGGTCCGTGGTCCTGTGGAGCTCACCTGCCAGCCATCCTTCGTCAGCGCCGCGGCCAACTTCGCTCGGCTCTTGCACGTCCATCGCAGTGGCGACATCGGATCGCGCCGCAGGCGAGTCGGGCAATTCCAGACCGGTCGCAGGATCGACGCTGCCGGCCGCAACATCAACGATGTGCTGCTGACCATCGTCAAGACCATGGGCTTGAACACGACCACCGTCGGTGATGCCATGTTCAACAAGGAGCCCATGAGCCTGACCTGACCCGGGCTCGATGGCTGCCGGGCCGACGCTGTGGGCCCGCGTCTCGTCATGCAACAAGAACGCTTTCTATCGGACAGCGAGACACGCGAATGCCAGATCGGATCGGCCGCCTGTCCCCAGTGCCCTCCAGACTGACGTCGGTTCGACGTCTCACCCCTGACTCGCCTACCAGTCCCACGCGGTGACGATTGGGTCGCCGGGTAAGCGCCGGATGACGTTTCCGTTCGTGTCAGCGAGAAACGACCCGGCGCTGGACGACTTCAAGAAAACCAGCGTTCGCGAACGGTCGATCGCCGTCGTGGGGTTGTGGCGCGGGTTGGGCACGGCGTGGCGCAACAGGCCTGCCTCGGAGATCAGTTCCGTGCCGTCAGGTCGGATCGTGAACACCCCGGCCTGCGACCTGGTCTGATCGCCCACCCACTCGGAGTCAGTTCGAAACAGAAGGCGACCGTCGGTCCATGGCTGTAGATCGCGCATGCCGCGACCGGCGAATCCGGCCAGCTTCGAACTTCTCATCGACCCCAGACTCAGATCCGTCACGACCAACACGCCCCTGGACAGATCCGCGATCACTATTTGGTCGTCCGGCATGACGACCAGCGTCGGTGCGAAACTCACCATCGTAGAAGTCACCCTGGGCTTGAGTGGATCGGCTACACCGACAGCCGCGACCGTGTAATCCGTGGCCATCCGGTAGTAAGTGTGGAGGAACACCCACCGCCTCCGATCGACCGAGTGGTTCCATCGCTTCGCACGCACGACATTCAATGTGGGAAAGGCGTGAATCGCGATCGGCGAGCTACCATCGACTGCCGCCTCGTACAGGACCCAGCTGTCTTCGGGCCGCAGGATGAGAATTCGCGTGTCCGATTTCCACCCAACGAAATCACCGGCGATGACTTCCGATTGCGGGGTGCCGTCGGCGATTGCGTAGATCGTGAATGATAAAGGCTGACCCCATACTCCGAGGGGGGTCGGGAGGCGGTAGATTGGGGGCGGCACCGCAGCTACCTTGGTGCCGTCGGGCGACAAGAACAGATCGTACGCCGCAACGGGCGCGAGGTGACGAATCTGGTCGTTGCCGAGATTCCAGACCTTGATCGCGCCCCCGGCGTCGGGGGACGCAGCGGCGAACACCATGAAACGCCCCTGCAGATCGAGAGCGTCCACTGCCGCCGCGTCGATCGCGCCGGCACCGGCGTGCGCCCCCCCCACCAAAGTCGCTGGGGCGGCATCGGGGGCGCCCAGCCCAGCGGCGTCGGGCGGCGGGCGGCCCGCAGGATCGTCCCGGCCGCCGTCCCCGACGGCCGGGGCGACGACCGTACCGACCGGTGCGTCGGCTGACGGACGCTCAGGCTCGGGCTGCACATCGGGCGGGTCACCATCGCAGGCAGCGACAATGAGCAAGAGGCAAAGAACGCGCATCACGTAGCCGTGTCTATGATATCGCAGACGGGCGTGGTCGGACCGCCCGCCCGCATGATGGCGCCCGTTCACCTCATCGGGGCCAGATCATGCGTGAAAACCCCGCCGCTGCGGACCGTCGTCGACGGCGACATCCATGGCGACGCCAAGACCGTCAAGCGGATGGTACCGCTGGCCGCCGTCCCGTAGCAGGACCTCGGGATTACCGACGGCTGTTCATCATCGCGCAGACGTCCTCGACGGCCGCGCCAGATCGCTAGACGAACAGCTCCTTGATGCCGCCCTTGACCTCGCCGAGCGTATCGGTCTGAACGCCGACCGATAGGGAGGTGCCAGGTGATTCGTAAAACGATAGGGAGGTGCCAGGTGATTCGTAAAACGCTGACGGCGCTGGCAGGGTGACCAGGGTCCGCGTCCGAGATATCTTTGTCACTGTGGAGACGGCTCTCGGCTCTGGCCCGGATCTCCCTCGCTCCGGCCCGACGCAACTCCTCGATGGTGATCTCCATGAGCGCGTTGAGCGTGGGCCCCGCGTTGAGTCGGTGCCGGATCGCCTCCTCACACTCGCGCCGGATGTCCCGGACCTTGACTTCGACGATCTTCCTCCGCTCCTTCTTCGACGGCATCGAGA
>JANPFD010000303.1:0-75348 GCA_031423255.1 Myxococcales bacterium
GACGACCTGGTGACGCTGCAGGTCGACGGCACACGCGGCAGCGCCGTCGCCGGGTTGCGTGACTGCTGGGTGCAGCCGGCGGCAACCACGCCGCGGCCGGTCTGGAACCCCGACATCGAGAATCCGATCGACTTTCACGCAGGGTGGACGCGGGTCCCCGAGCAGCGAACCTACGACAACGCCTTCAAGATCCAGTGGGAGCTGTTCTTGCGCCACGTCGTGCGCGACGAGCCGTTCCCCTGGGACTTGCTGGAAGCAGCCCGTGGGGTCCAGCTGGCCGAGAAGGGACTCGAGTCCTGGACAGAACGGCGGTGGATCGATCTGCCGCCTCTCGGTAATCTGCCTGCGTGACGCCGCCCTCACCTCCGCTCGGCCTGGCGATTCTCGAGAACCTGCCGGTGGGGCTGTGGGTGGCGCGTGCGCCTTCGGGGGAAGCGTTGTTCGCCAACCGGGCCTTCCGGACCATCATGGGAATGGACCTGGCCCCCGGGGAGATCTCGACCGCGTCGAGCACTTACCGCCTGTTCGATCGCCAGGGTCGGCCGTATCCGATCGACCAGCTCCCCTTCTCGCGCGCCCTGGCCACGGGCGGGCCGGTCATGGTCGAGGACATCATCGTCCATCGCGCGGACGGCGTACGGATGAATGTCCGTGCGTTTGCAAACCCGCTGCGCGACGACGACCGCCGCATCGGCCACGTGGTGGTGGCATTCATCGACATCACGGCGGAGATGCGAGCCTACGATCAGCGAGCCACCGTCGAGGAGCAGCTCGCCTTCGCCATCCAGCACGCGCCGGTCATCTTGTGGATGATCGACAAGGAAGGGAAGGTCACCCTGTCCGACGGTGCCGGACTCAAGGGACTCGGCGTCGCACCGGGACAGCTCGTGGGCCAGTCGGTGTTCGATCTATACCGCGATCATCCTCAGGTGGCCGAGAACGCTCGCCGTGTGCTTCGCGGCGAGACGATCGTGACGACCGACGACATCGGCGCCATGAGCATGACCTCGCACATCGCCCCCATCCGTGGCACCGACGGCGGTGTGATCGGCGCCATCGGCGTCGCCACCGACGTCACCGAGAGCCGGCGCCTGGAACGGCAGATGATCCAGAACGACCGCGTCTGGGCCATGGGAACGCTGGCGGCCAGCGTGGCTCACGAGATCAACAACCCGCTCACGTACATGTTGATCAACCTCAAGCGGGCGGAGTCCCAGCTCGAGGCGCTGGAGGAGCACCTCGATGACGACGAAGACGCGGGCGCCGCCGTCCGCCAGATTCGCGAGCTGCTGTCGCCCGTGCACGCTGGAGCCGAGCGGGTCCGGCGGATCACGGGCGATCTGCGCACCTTCGCCCGGGCCGACGACTCGCCCGATGCCACGGCCGATGTAGGCGTCGTCCTGCGGCGGGTGCTGGAGCTGGTGGGGAAGGATCTGTCGGCGCGAGCCCGGCTGGCGCTGGACGTCAAGCCTGCTCGGCCCGTGCGGGCCAGCGAAACGCGCCTCATGCAGGTGCTCCTCAACCTGCTGGTGAACGCCTGGCAGGCGCTGCCCGATCCCGATGCCGAGCGCCACGAGATCGCCGTGAGCGTGCGCGACATCGACGACCGGGTGCTGATCGAGGTGTCGGACACCGGTCCGGGCGTGCGGCCCGAGGACCGCGAGACGATCTTCGAACCGTTCATCACCACCAAGCCAATCGGTGACGGCACCGGCCTGGGGCTCTTCGTCTGCCGCAACATCGTGCGGTCGCTCGAAGGTGAGATCACCGTGCACGAGCGCGCTGGCGGAGGCGCGCTGTTCCGGGTGACCTTACCGTCCGCGCCGGCGGAGTCGTCGCTCACACCGCCGCCGATCGCCGCGACGCCGCACACGGCACGGGGATGCGTCCTGATCGTGGACGACGACGCGCTGGTCGCGGCCGGGCTCGCGGCCGCGCTCGAGGACGCGGGGTTCGAGACGAAGGTCGCCCACGGCGCCGGAACCGCGCTCGAGATCCTCATGGCCGATGCGAAGATCGTTCTCGTCTACTGCGACATGATGATGCCCGGGAGCACCGGCATGGACCTGTACCACCGGATAGAACGACGCGCTCCCGAGCGGCTGGGGCGGGTGGTCCTGATGACCGGAGGCGCCTTCACGCCGGAGACCCGCGTCTTCGTCCAGCAGCACCCGGAGATCACCGTGGAAAAACCGTTCGACATCGCTACCGACGCTGCCCGACGTCTGCGGGAGTGACCTGAATCTCATGGGGTGGGTGTCCTTTGGTTGCCAACAGCCCGGATAGGGCTTAGCCCTCGATCGTGCCCCCCGAGTTCCCGCCCAACGCGGTGCTCTTGGTTGATGACGACCAGGATTTCGGGGTCGCGATGGCCCAGAGCCTCCGCGAGCGCGGCGTGGAGGTCGTGACCGCGATGGACTCCTTGCAGGCGATCGAGCTCCTGGCGATCTGGCGTCCGACGGCGATCCTGCTGGACCTGATGCTCCCGGTGATGAGCGGGCTCGAGCTCCTCAAGCACATCCGCCGGGAGCCGCATCTGGCATCGATCCCGGTCTTCCTGATGACTGCCTCGCGCTGCACTGCGGTCGAGGGCACGCCGGTGTTCCACAAGCCGGTGAACATCGATAGCATCACGCGCGCGGTGCACGCCTGTCTCGCCGTTTCCTGAGTGTTTTTCGGGGGCGCTGGGGATGGTGGGATACCGCCAGGTCACGTAGTACAGGAACGGCGTGTCTCCCACCCACCGTCGTACCCCCGTGGCGCCGACGCCCGTCCAGCCCCCCAAACCGAGGGCGCGGACCGAGGAATTGTTCGGCCCGTCGTCCGGGATCCTGGTCATCGAGGACAGCCCGGACCTGCGCGAGGCGATGGCCGATGTGTTGCTGGACGAGGGCTACACGGTGATGACCGCCTCCGACGGCCGCGACGCGCTCACCATCCTCGAGGCGTGCCGGCCAGCTCTCCTGGTGATGGACCTGATGATGCCAACCATGAGTGGCTTCGAGCTGCTCGAGCTGATGAAGTGCGACCCGGCGCTGGCCAGCATCCCGGTGCTGGTGGTCACCGCCAGCATCGACCACGGGGTGCGTGACCACCGGGTGCTGCAAAAGCCGATCATGCGCGAAGCACTGCTGCGCGAGGTGCGCGAGATACTCGAATGACCACGTCGGCCTAGGTCTGACTGAGCGGCTTCGGGTGGCCGAAGAAGCCCGGGTTCTCCTTCTGCTGGAGATCGACCATGGTGGCGATCATCTGCTGGCCGATCGCCTCGCGCTGATCCGCATCCAGCACCGAATGGCACAGTGGGAAGAGCCGGGCCTCCTCCTCCTCCCTGGCGTGGTGGTGGATTTGCTTCTTCAGCGCAGCCAGCTTGTCGTCGAAGGCGCCCTTGCCTTCCAGGCGATCCAGCTCGGTGATGAGTCGCTTCAGCCGGCGGTGCTCCTCCAACGACTCGCTCACCAGTTCCTCGGTCTGTGACGCGCGGACGGCCGGGTAGAAGTGGCGCTCCTCGATGATGGCATGCATCGTCAGGTCCGAGGCGAGTTGTCGGAAGAGCCGTGCCTTGCCTGAGGGCCTCTTCTGGCGCTCGATGCGCATGAACAGCGCCTCGGCCGCCCGATGTTGTCCCTTCAGGATCGTCAGGGCCTCGGTGTCGCTCTCCCGCAACACCGAGCCCAGACGTCGCAACATGTTGGTCGCGAATCCCATCGTCTCACGGACCTAGTATTCGTCGTCGTCGCGGTTCGGCACCTTGGCGGGCGGCACCGGTTCCTTGCCGACGCCCTGCTTCACGGTGTCGTCGACGTCCTGGTCCAGGTCCGTGCCCTTCCGGCCAAAGCTGAGATCGTGCTTCGTCTGCTCGACGTCGCGCTCCAGAGCCTTGCGAACCTTGCCCTTGTCGTCCTTGCCCTTTTCCATCGCGCTGTCCTCCTCCGCAAATCGTAGGGAGGCCCCCTGAACCGACAAGGCTGCGCTAGGCTGGCACCTCAGTGTCAGTGAGCGTGCCCCCGGAGTACCGTCGGTTTCTGGTCAGTGTGAGCGCGTCCACACTGGCCTTCCAGATGCAGAACGCGGCCGTCGGCTACCAGCTGTACCAGCTGACCGGTGATCCCCTGGCGCTGGGAGCGGTGGGGCTGGCCGAGGCGCTGCCATTCATCTCCCTGGCGCTGTATGGCGGACACGCGGCCGATCGCTGGGATCGAAAACGCATCTCCATCGTCGGCCTCGCGGTGACGAGCATCGCGGCGCTGGGCTTGCTCTGGCTCGCGCGGACCGAGGGTCGCCTTCCCGCAACCCTTCCCGCAACAATGACATCCGGGATCATCTACGGCCTCATTGCGGTCGGTGGGATCTGTCGCGCTTTCCTGCAGCCCGCACGCATCGCTCTCGGTGCGCAGCTCGTGCCGCGGGCCCTGTACGCGCGCGCGGTCGCCTGGCGCACGGGAGTCTTCCAGATCTCGGCGGTCGCCGGTCCAGCGCTGGGCGGTCTGACCTACGCGGCTTTCGGGCCAGCCGGGGCCTATGCCGTCGCCGCAACACTGCTCGCGCTGTCGGCCGTCGTGCTGGCAGACCTGCGCGTTCCGCCGCGCGCCGCGCCTCCGTCGACGCAGCCCCTCCTCACCAGCGTGCGCGAGGGTATGGCCCAGCTCCGGCAGGACCCGGTGCTGTTGCCGGCGATCGTGCTCGACCTCTTCGCGGTTCTGTTCGGTGGCGCGACGGCGCTCTTGCCAGTATTCGCCCACGACTTCTTGCAGGTCGGCCCGAGCCAGTTCGGGATGCTGCGCGCGGCGCCCGCCGCCGGAGCGGTGGTCATGTCCGGGATCCTGGCCGCGCGCCCACCCCTGCGCCGGGCAGGACGGACGCTATTGATGTCCGTGGCTGGGTTCGGCGTCTGCATGATCGGGTTCGCGCTCTCGCGATCGTTCGTCCTGTCCCTGCTGTTGCTGGCGGCCAGCGGCGCCCTGGACATGGTGAGCGTGCTGGTGCGCAGCACGCTGCTTCAGCTGCGGGTGCCCGAGCACATGCTGGGCCGGGTGGCCGCCATCAACCAGATCTTCATCGGCTCGTCGAACGAGATCGGCGCCTTCGAGTCGGGGGTGATGGCTCGCCTCATGGGGACGGTGCCATCGGTGGTGTTCGGAGGGGCGATGACCCTGGCGGTGGTCGCGGTATGTACGTGGCGGGCGCCAGAGCTGCGCCGTCTGCGCGCCCTTTCCCCCTAGCGAACGAGTAGAACCGCAACCCTAGAAGTCGCCAGACCGTGACCTCGTGGATCGGCTCGAACCCGTACCTCATGCATGAACGGAGCGAGGCCTCGTTGCGGAAGTGAACCTCGGCGTAGACATGGGGCGATCGACCGTCCCGTTTGCGCAAGGCATTGTTCATGAAGCCCACGAAATGGCCACGCACCCGGTAGCCGGGATCGACGAAAAGGTCGTGGACCCAGACGGCCGGGCGCGTGGGAGGAACGAAGGTCCAGCCCGAGAGCGACGCGTAGGAGGCTCGGTCGGGAATCAGCCATTGCCGGGCCACCACGCGTCCCTGGTCGTGAAACACGTAGCACTCCTGGCCGTCGGCATGGCGCTCCCGAAAACGCGATGCCCTCTCCGGAAACCGCTCGCAGAGCTGGTCGATGTCGGCGTTCGAAGCAAGGACCGGCTCGACGATGGCGCGGTCGGCGGTCCTGGCGCTGCCGCAGCCAACGACGAAGAACTTGTCCCAGCACAGGAGAGAATTGGGGCCGATCGTACGGCTCAGGAGCTCGTCCGCAATGACGTCATACCGCCCCTGGTCGGCCAGCCGCGCCATTTCCCCGACGAACCGCGAGGCCTTCGCGGCCGCCGAACGAGGCTGGGCGGCGGCAAGTGTCGGAGGTCCAGGTAGGCCTTTGTGTCCGGTCACGAGAGCCGCCATGCTGTTGATCGAGTCGAGATGGGCGGCGGCAAGATCCTCGTCTCTCAGCGAGACACCGAATGTCGCTTCGAGGAAGGTGGCCACCTCCAGCACGGCCGTCGAGTCGAGGAGGTCGGCTGCCACCAGTGATTCGTCGTCGGCAACGGTCCGGTGCGGAAGCAAGCCGACGCTCGACACGATGAATCGTCGGATCCGCGCTCGCGCCTCCTCGAAATCTCCGGCACGAACCAAGGCGGGTGCGGACACATGCCGGTCGCGCAGCAACCGCCGCATGATCTTGTTCGACGGTGTGGTGGGAAACTCGTCCACGAAGACCAGTTCGGAGATCCGGATGGGATAGCCGAGGCGACCGTTCAGCTCGGCCTGCATGTGAGTCAGCATCTCGATGCGATCCACGCCCGCGTCCACCGTCGCATAGACGACGAGCTCACTCGGCCCGCCATCGACTGGCGTCACGGCAATCACGGCCGTCTTGTGGACAGAGGGGATGACGTCGACGATGCGCTCGATCTCGGCGGCGCCGATCTTGATCCCGCCCAGGTTCATCGTATCGTCCATGCGCCCCAGGGCGCGAAAGGTTCCCCCCGGCAGGCGCGCGATCCGGTCGCCATGCCGGCGCAGCGCCTCTCCGGCGGGTCCCGCAGGCGTGCCTTTGAAGTAGATCTCGTGGTGATCCTGATGATGGAGGCGTTGCGAAGCCCCCAGGAGCGGGCCCACGAGAAACACCTCACCGTCGTCGGATGGGCGGCCTTCCTCATCGAGGACGACAAAGTCGGTACCCAACGCCGGCGTGGTGAACGTGCCGGGCGACGCCGGCTGCACCAGGGTGCCGGACATGTAACCGCCGCCGAGTTCAGTGCCCCCGCAGTACTCGATGATGGGGCGATACCCGGCGAGCATCATCAGGTAAAGGCCATCGACGGCATGAGACGTCTCGCCGGTCGACCCGAAACACTTGATCGCCGACCAGTCGAACCCACGCATCCGGTCGAAGCGGCGCCAGCTCTTCACGATGCTGGGCACGGTCCCCAGCACCGTCACCTTGGCCTGTTCGACAAACGCCCCGAAGGAACGCAACGTGGGCGCCTCGGGAAAAAGAGCCATGGTCGCTCTGTTGACCAGCGTCGCGAAAACTAGCCATGGTCCCATCATCCATCCCAGGCTGGTCGGCCATGCCACCACGTCGCCCGATTTGATGTCGAAGTGAAGCGCGGCGTCTGCGGCCGCCTTGATGGCCGTGAGGTGCGTCCACGGAATCACCTTCGGATCCGCCGTCGTGCCAGACGAGAACAGGAACGTCACTGCCGTGTCGGCCGATCCCTGGAAGGAGGGGGCGCCCGAGGACGGCCGCAGAAAATCCTCCCAGGCCAGATCTCCCTCGCGGAGGACGTGCGCGTCTGCGTCGATGACCACCATCCGGGGAGGAGTTGCCGCCAGGATCTTCTGGTAGAGCGGCAACCGGCGACCTCCGCGGCTGATGTCGTGGGTCGTGAAGATCAGCTTCGGAGTCGTGAGGCGGATGCGGGTCGCGACCTCGTCGGCCGCAAGGGATTCGGCGATCGTCACCGCGACCATGCCCGCGTGGATGATGCCGAGGTAGGCGGCCACCCCCTTGGGCGTCATCGGCATGTCGAGTCCAATCACATCTCCCGGCACGCATCCGAGCGCCTCGAGTCCGGCGGCCACCTGCGCGATCTGTTCGGCCAGGTCGCGGTAGGTGACCTTCGCGATACCACCGTCGGTCCCGGGCGCGACCACCGCCACCGCATCGGCAGGAGCGGCAAGACAGGTGTCGACGATGTTGAGCCTTGCCCCGGGTAGCCAGGTGGCCCTTTCCGCGTCCGAGGCGGGTTCGAGGATGGCATCGGGAACGCGGCCGAAACGGACTCCGAGGCGGGCAATCATCTCACCCCAGAACGCCGGGCGATCTCTGGTGGACCATCGCCACAGATCGGCGAACGACTGAAAGCCTCGCTCGCGCATCAGCGCCGCCAGCAACGTGCGGGACACGTCACCGGGCGTCCATGCAGGGCGTGGGCCCTGTTCCGTTTTCCAGTCCGCGAAAACTGCGTCGTAAACGGCCAGATGCACGGAAAACGGCAAATCAGGGCGGAGACATTTCCTCGTCAGGTGCTGCCAGCATGCCGCTGGGGGCAAGGCTTCAATCGACGCGTTCACCTGGACAGCGAGCGCCGTAGCCTCGTCATCGGACAGGCCGTCCCTCGCCAAATCGGCCCATGCCAGCAACTGCGAGCCGCCCGCCATCCGCACCCCTCTTCAATGAAGGTGTGGCGCAGGATGACCACTTGCCAAGGCCGCTTTGCGCAGAATTCTGGACGGACGTGCGGTCGTGGGTCAAATCACGCCCGCTGCTCGAATCCAGACCTACCTTCTGTGCGACATCATGGATCTCACCGGTGAAGAGGCTCTGGCCGATCCCACGGACGCCCTCGATCTGAGGGGGCCGCGGTCAATCCTGGTGGTCGAGGACGACGAGGACCTGCGCGAGCTGCTGGCGCTGGCCCTGGTGAGGCTCGGCTACCTGGTTCGAACGGCCTCGGACGGCTGGAAGGCGTTGCAGTACCTCAACGCCGGAAGCAGGCCGTCGTTGATCCTCCTCGACCTGCAGCTGCCCGTGGTGGACGGAGCCCGCTTCATCCGGATCCACGACGCTGACCCCGACATCTGCCACATCCCGATCGTGGTGCTCTCGGGAGTGACCGGCGCCGAAGTAGGCGACGTTCCGCTGGTCGCCAAGCCCTTCGATCTGTTCGAGCTCCTCGCGGTGATCGAGCCGTTCGTCGGCGCCGCCCACATTCCCGAGTTGCTTCACTAATCGATGCTGATGATGCGCCTCTGGATCGCCACCATGGCCGCTTCGGTCCGGTCGCCGACGCCCAGCTTGTCGTAGATCCGCTTGAGGTGGTTCTTGATGGTGTCCTCGGCGAGGAAAAGCGCCGTGCCGATCTCCTTGTTGCTCAGGCCCTTGGCGACCAGTTCCAGCACCTGCACCTCGCGAGCCGATAGCGGCGGGCCCATCATCCGTTCGGCCATGCGTGCCGCCACCTCGGGCCCTATCAGCCGCTGCCCGGCGTGGACGGTGCGGATCGCCTCCATGATGGCGTCGCGAAAAGTGCCCTTGAGGATGTAGCCACGCGCCCCCGCCTGCACGGCGCGAAATACGTCCTGGTCGCCGTCGAACGTCGTCAGCACGATGATGTTGGCGTCGGGGAACTGCTTCCGGATCGCGGCGATGGCCTCAGGGCCGCTCATCTTCGGCATGCGCAGGTCCATCAGCGTCACATCGGGGCGCGACTCCGCGAAGCGCGCCACCGCCTCCTCTCCGCTGCCCGCCTCGGCGATGACATTCAGATCCGGTTCCGCGTCGATCATGGCCCGCAAGCCGGCTCTCACCACGGGGTGATCATCGACGACCATCACCGAGATCGCCTTCGAGTCGTTCATCGAGTCCACACCGCGGATACCACGGTGCCGCCGCCGGGGCGGCTGTCGACAGTCAGCGCAGCGTCGATCCGGGCGGCCCGTTCACGCAGGCCGAGCATCCCGAAATGCCCTTCGCCCGCGCCGGCGACCGCCTGCGCATCGAACCCTCTGCCGTCGTCGCCCACCGTCAGCTTCACGGAATCGACCTGGTATTCTAGCCGAACCGTCACTTTCTTCGCCGACGCGTGCTTGAGCGCGTTGGTGAGCGCCTCACGGCCAATGCCGAATAGCTCGGACTGCACTTCCTCGGGCAGGCGGCGCACCTCGCCGGCGACCTCGACCACGCACGAGGCCGCGTTCTCGCTGGACAACCGCTGGGCCAGCAACGAAAGCGCACGGCCGAGGTCACCCTCGCTGCGGGCCCGTTCGCGCAGGTCGGCAACGGCATCGCGCGTCTCCTGGAGGCTCTGGCTGACCAGATCCTGTGCCTGCCGGAGCTCGACCTTTGCCGTCTCCGCTCCAGGCGGCAACCGAGCGCCGATGGCGCCGAGCTGCGCCCAGACCGCCGTCATCCCTTGAAGGAGCGTGTCGTGCAGCTCACGCGCCAGCCGCGCTCGCTCGTCGAAGACGGCCATGTACTGCCGGTTGAGGGCCCCGAGCCGCGCCCGATGGACACCGAAGGCCGCGGCGCCCAGGGCCCCGAGGCCGAGCAACATGAACCAGCGGGTCTGGTAGTAGTGCGGCGCCAGCACGAGCGCGAACGAGGCGCCGGTCTCGTTCCAGACGCCGTCGTTGTTGCTGGCCTGCACGCGGAAGCGGTAGTCGCCCGGGGGAACCTTGGCGTAGAAGGCGGCACGGCGATTGCCCGCCTCGACCCAGCGGTCGTCGAAGCCCTCCAGCCGGTAGCGGTGGCGGTTCTTCCGGGGTTGAAGCAACGACAGCCCGGCGTAGTGAAACTCGAGCATGCCCGAACCAGGCGGGAAACCGTCGGTGCGTTCGGGACCGACCACCTGCCCGTCGACCACGATTCTGTCGATCACCACCGGCGGAGGAAGGCTGTTCGTACGCACGCGTTCCGGCTCGATGGTGACCAGCCCGCGGGCGGTGGCGAACAGCAGGACGCCGTCGGCGGTGCGAAGCGCGCCGCCCTGTCGGGACTTGGCCACGACGCCATGCCCTTCGTCCGTCGTCTCGAACGAGGCCACCTCGAACCGCGGTTGCCGGCCCTCGGCGAACGCGTCCAGCCCGGCCTTCGGGAGCCTGAGAATTCCCGGCCGCCCCGTCAGCCACAGATGACCTCGTCCATCGTCGAGGATCTGGCCGAGGGCGTCCGAGTACGGCGCCTCGTTCTGCTCGCTGTCGAGCCGCATCTCGAACTTCGTCAGCACCCTCTTGCGCCAGCGATAGAGGCCGTCCCGGTCCGTGGTGAACCAGAGCTGGCCGTCGCCATCTCGCAAGAAAGATCTGACGTGCTGGCTCGGCGCCTGCCGGGTGAAACGCCCGCCCTCTCCCCGGTACAGCGCCGAGACGGTGCTCACCCACAAGGCGCCTTCGTCGTCCTCGGCCAGCGCGCGTACGTCCGCCGGCGGGATCCCATCAGCTTCCGTGAAGAGGCGGAACTCGGTGCCGGCGAGTCGCGCCAGGCCGGCGGTGGTTCCGATCCAGACGCCTCCCTCCTTGGCGGGAAGGAGAACCTGGACAGGCTTGCGCACCGGCGTCGGTGATCTCTCGACCGTGCCATCGCGCCAGATGAACAGGCCCGCGCTGCTTCCACCAAGCCAGACAACGCCGTCGGCCAGCGGCAGGATGGCGTGGACACTGGCGGAAGCGAGGCCCTCCTTGGGACCGTAGTGGTCGAACGCGCCGCCTTTCCAGCGGTAGGCTCCGTCCGACCGGGTGCCGATCCACAGTGCGCCCTGGCCGTCCTCGGCGAAGCAGTTGATGTCGGCAGCGGCCAACGCCGGATGCGGAGCCGCCGTCGAGAGGGTGCGATCGGTGAACTGGAGCAGGCCACCCTGCCGCGTGCCAACCCACAAACTGCCTTCGCGATCCTCGAAGAGCGTGGTGATGTCGTCGTCCGACAGGCCGTCCCGGGTGTGAAAGACCTGGAAGCGCCCCTCGCGCAACCGGGCGAGCCCCGCCGATCCGCCGACCCAGAGGCTGCCCTCGCGGTCTTCCATGACGGCCGCGACCTTCCCGATGCCCGGCGCAAACGAGTCCTGACTCCCGGTCGCGTACATCGCCAGCTGGTCGCCAGCGCCTACCCAGAGACGCCCCGCTCGATCCTCGTGCAGAGCGCCGATCTCGGCCTTGACGTTGCCGATCGGAACGAAGGTCTTGCTGTCCTTCTCCAGTGCGTAGAGACCGACGGAGGACCCTACCCAGGTGGTGCCCCGGCTGTCCCGCAGCACGGCCGTGGTGTAGTCGAGCCTCGCCGGTGGCCGCGGCAACTCGGTGGCACGCTCACCGTCGATCTGGAACACCCCCGCGTCGGTGACCGCGGAGATCACGCCGCCGCGATCCTGGCTGAGCGCCCTCGCCCGCTTGTTGCCCGGCAGAGGGAGCACATCGTTCCGGGCCCTGAATGCTCCATTCGCCAGCACCAGAGGCTCCTGGTACGAAAGGCCGATCCAGAGCGATCCATCCTTGCGGGCGACGAGGTCGCGCACCTCGTGTATCCGCATCTCGGGCACCGTCTGCATGTCGAACCGCCTGAAGGAGGCGCCGTCGTACCGCGATAGCCCGCCTTGCGTCCCGATCCACAGATGCCCATCCGCTGTCTGGGTGATGGCACGGACCCAGTCGCCGGCCAGACCGTCGCTGGCGTGCCAGCCCCTGACGGCGCACTGGCCGAGTCCCTTGCCGGGATCGAGCGCCAGCACCAGAGCCAGGTGAACGAGGGCGATCACGGTCCCGACGACGATAACTCGATCGCGCTCCTACGGTGTTGGAAGTCCAACACGGGATGACGAAAAGCGAACGCCGATCACCACCGCCGCCGCCCGGAAACAATCGAATTTGCCGCTGGCCCAGGAGTTGCTGTCGAACCGGGCATGCTCGCCAGGCTGCTGTACGCCCCGTTTCTCGCGCAGGTGATCGTCACCCGTCGCTGCAACCTGTCCTGCGGCTACTGTGACGAGTACGACGACGTCTCCGCCCCGGTGCCACGCGCGGATCTCGAACGCCGGATCGACCAGGTCAAGGCGCTCGGTACGCTGGCGATCGAACTGATGGGGGGCGAGCCCCTGATGCATCCTGAGTTGCCCGCGATCGTGGCCCACGCCCGGAAGCGCCGCTTCCGGCGGGTGATGCTGGTCAGCAACGGCTTCCTTCTCACCGAGGAGCGAGTCCTGGCGCTGAACGAGGCGGGACTCGATCGGATGCAGGTCAGCGTCGATGGCGTGCACCCGAACGAGGTGACGTCCAAGACCCTGAAGTCGGTGCGCGGAAAGCTGGAGCTGCTCGCACGGCTGGCGAAGTTCCGGGTCACCTTGAGCGCCGTCGTCGGCAGCGCGCCCCCCGACGAGGTGCGCGAGGTGCTGGCCTTCGCGCACGCGCAGGGGTTCCGGCCCCGCGTGATCCTGATGCATCAGCCGGGAGGCCGCCTGCAGGCGGCGCCCGAGCAACTCGCCGTCTACGACAGCCTCGACGGGTCGATCGGTCGCCCGTTCCGCGAGGCTGGCGACTACCGGCGGCGCCTGATGAAGGACGGACGCGCCCCCTTCAAGTGTCGCGGCGGCAGCCGGTTCATCTACGTGGACGAGCACGGCGTCGTGCGATGGTGTCCGACCCAGCGCAACGCCTTCGGGATCCCGCTGTCCGAGTACACGACGAAAGACCTGGCGCGCCAGTTCCACACGCGCAAGCCATGCAGCGATGGCTGCACGGTCGGCTGCGTCCGCACCTGCAGCGGCTGGGACGAGATGCGCCGGCAGGATCTCGACCCCCCACCGTCATTGATTCCGCTCCGTCGATCGGCGCCGCCGGTGTCACAATGACGGCATGATGCGCGATGACGAGCGGGGAGGTACCGCCGTGGTGCTCCTGCACGGCTGGGGTGCGCCCGCGGATGACCTGGAACCTCTGGCGCGTGCCCTCGACCGCCCCCGCACGCGTTTCTTCCTGCCGGCAGGACCCCTGACCGAGTTCGGCGGTGGGCGCGCCTGGTGGCACCTCGATCTCGACGATCGATCGATGTACGCGGCGAACGCCGAAGTCCCCCCGGGGTATCAGCCGCACCGCCCCGTGATCGCGGCGCGGGAAGTGGTGCAGGCCCAGTTGCGCACCATCCAGGAACGTCACGCGCCCGATTCCATCGCCATCGCGGGATTCTCTCAGGGAGCGATGCTGGCCCTCGACGTCGCGCTGGCCGCCTCACCGCCGGTCGATCGCGTGGCGGTTCTGTCGGGCGTGCTGCTGGCCGACTCGATCCCGGCGGTGCGCACGGCGCGTCCGTCGAAGCCAGCGGTGTTCGTCTCCCACGGCCGCGACGACCAGGTGGTCCCGTTTCACGGCGGCGAGCTGGCAAAGGAGATCCTGGAGAGTCACGGCTTCGCCATCAGCTGGCATCCTTTCGATGGCGGCCACGAGATCCCGCCGGCCATCGTCGAGGAGCTGCGGGTCTTCCTGTTCGAACGCTGACTACGGCCCCTGGTGGTAGACCAGCCCCTTGGCGGCTCGAAGATCGTTGCCGACTATCCAGATGTCACCGGCCGGCGAACCGCTGATGCCGCCGAGGTAGACGGTCTCGCTGAGATTCGACGACGACCACTTCGTGCCCTTCCAGTGCGACACGATGCCGTTCTCGCCGACGGCCCACAGATCGTCGGTGGCGCGGCCCCAAAGCGCCACATGATCTCCGAAGTGGTTGTCTTCGTCGTACGGGGTCTTGGTCCACTTGCGCCCGTCCCAGTGCGACAGCGTCCCGAAGCCGCCGGCGACCCAGACGTCGTTGGCGCCGAAACCCCACAGGCCGCTGGGAGAGGTGACGTCGTTCGAATCCACCTTCATCCACGCGGTGCCGTTCCAGCGCGACAGGCCGAACTGCCCCGCGGCCCAGACGTCGTTCGCGGCACTGCCCCACAGGTCCTGGATGATCACCGCCTGGGTGATGGTGCGGATCCAGGTCGTCCCCGTGTAGTGGAAAGCCTCGCCGTTGATGCCGCCGCCCACCCAGAGATCCCTGGCGGAGACGCCCCAGATGGCGTTCAGGTCGACCTGCGAGGCCGACGGACCGATCGCGACCTCTCGCCATGCGCTGCCGTTCCACTGGAAGACCTTGTTGTTGCCGACCGCCCACAGATCGTTCGGCGCGAAACCCCAGAGGTCCTGCACGTCGGTGTTGGCAGGCCACGCCGCGTGCGGGGTCCACGAGGCGCCGTCGTAGTGCAGGAGGGTCGTCCCACCGGCCCACACGTCGTTGGCCGCAAAGGCCCAGACGGCGGCCAGCGACCGCACCGTCGGGATGGACGCGCGCGACCACGGGCCATCGCCGCCGCAACCGATCAGCATCACCAGAGCCAGCGCGAAGACCTTCATCTACAACCCCCCGCGCGAAGCAGGCAGCGCCGCGCCGCAAAAGTTCATCTTACGTACCATCGGTGGCGGGTTGGCGCGCTGGCGGGCGGCGCGCGCCTGGCGGCTGGTGAACAGCTTCTGCAGGCGGTCATCCGCCTTGATGGCCGCGAGCGTGGCGCTGTAGGCCTGAAGCGCATCGGCTGCCGTCGGCATCGGCACCAGGGCGAGCACGCTGACGAGATCGTCGAGCACCAGCGGATCCTTGGGCGGCTGGGCCATGAGCTGCCGCACGATCGGCACGATCACCCGATCGCGTAGCAACGCTCCGTCTTCCGCATCGATCTGGCACCACAGGAGCCGCATGTGCACGCGGTCGATCGCCTGGCCCGTCTTCGCGCGCGTGCCGCTCAGGATCTGCTTGAAGACGTCGTCATAGTCGCCGTCCGACTCCCGCACGGTGCTGAGCATGAAATCGACCAGCTGCGCCCGGCAATCCTGCTCGCAGGAGCGGCCGACCACGTATGTGACCAGCCACTGCCGCCGCTTGAGATGGAACTCCTCGGCCTGCTTGGCCTCCACCGTGCCGAGCAACTCGCCCGTCCGTGCGGTCGCCAGGGTCAATGCCGCGATCAGCCGCGCCCCGGGCGAGACCTGCTCGAACCGCTCGATGTCCGTCCAGCGGCGGTGCTCGTACAGCCCCTGCAGGTACGGCTCGAACAGCCAAGACAGCCTGGTCGCCTGCCGCTGCACCTCGTCCTCCTCGAGGAACAGCGACATCGGGCCGTGGCGCGCCTCCGTCGGCGTGTGGCCAAGGGCGATGAGATCGTCCCTGATGATGTCGGCGATGGCGTCCGAGCGCTCGACCAGGCGGTCTTCCAGGCACGCCTCGGCATCCCGCTCGACCCCGTATTTCTGGAGGCAGCTGAGGACGAACGCCTGGGCCAGTTGCTCGTAGTTCTTGTTGCTGGTGGCGGCGAGCACCGCGCGCATGTACGTGGCGTTGTCGCGTCCCAGCTCCAGCGCGTACGAGACCGCCAGTTCGGGGTCGAGGATCGCGCCGCGGGTCAGCGACAGCAGGACGCCGAAGCGCCGGTCGGCGTTCCCGGGACCCTGCGCCGACAGCACGTCCAGGTTCTTGGCCAGGATCTCGGCGCGGGCGATGCGCCAGTCATTCTCCGCCTTCGTCCTGGCGATCTGTTCCTGGGAGTCGGCCTGCCGTTTCGCGATCTCGGCCTGACGGTACTGCCAGACGCTGGTGGCGATGAGCCCCGCGACTCCTATGACGAAGCTGGAAAGGAATCCCGAGTAGGTGTGGAGGAACTGGCCCAGCCTGCCCGACGGGGGGTGCGGCGCGGGATCACTCATGAGAGAGTCTTAGCACCGATGGCTCTGCCCCGAAGACTGTTGCTGGCGGTGTTTCTGGCGGCCGCATGCCGGAAGTCCGTGGCGCCCGAGGAGCAGGTGCGACGAGCCATCACCCAGGTCGAGAAGGCGATCACCGAGAAGGACCTGAGCACCGTCGGCAAGTTCATCTCGCCGGACTACAAGGACGCCGAGCAGTACGACCGGAACAGCGTGATGGGTGTCCTGCGCCTGCAGTTCCTGCGTTACCCCACGATCCATCTGCTGGTGCGCATCGCCGAGGTGACCGTGCCGGCGCCGCGCCAGGCGCGGGCGCTGGTCTATGCGGCCATGGCCTCGGCTCCGATCCGGGGTCCCGAGTCCTTGCCACAGCTCTCGGCGGACCTGTACCGCTTCGAGGTCGACCTGCGCGAGAACAACGGTGACTGGAAGGTGGTGAGCGCGTCGTGGCGGCCGGTGAACGTCACCGAGTTCGGCCCCTGAGTCAGTCCACCTCGCACAGATACGCATGCGGCTGGCCGCAGGCGCGGTCGTGCCACAGATCGTCGACACCGAGGGCGATGCAGGCCTGCGTCGGGAGATCGGGCTCGCCGGGCGCGAAGTCGGTGAATGAGAACGGCTCGCGGGTGGTCCACGCGAACGGAGCGGCCGTCACCTGGTTGCTACCTCCCAGCCAGACGGCCAGCTGCACGGTATTGACCACGAAGGCGTTCTCGGCCGCGTCCCCGATGGTCGCCAGGTGGCCGCCCTGGCGGCGGCAGGCGGGTTCGGCGTCCCACCAGCGCACCTCGAAGGGCACCATCCGGTAGGCGTGCCCCGTGGCCTCGAACCGCCGCCACGGCCCGCGCTCGCAGACGAATCCGCGGCGCTCGTCGCAGCGCGCGGTCGGCCAGACGGCGGGGATGCGGATCACCGCGCCCGCCGGTGCGCGTCTCTGGAAGACGCAGTCGTTCCCGGGTGGCTTGTCGACGCTGGCCCAGAAGTTGGGCAGCGGGTCGGCCCACGCGCCGCCGGTGGACCAGGAAAAGCCGCCATCCTTGGTTCGATGCAGGCCAATCCAGCTTTCCATTTCCTTGCCCTCCCCCTCGGGCAGCAGCGCGGTGGCTACGGCTTCGGCCTCGGGCGCGCTGTCGAAGCTGACCAGACCGCCGCCGGTGCCGGCACAGACCGCCGCCGCCTGGGACCACGAGGCGGCGCGATCGTAGCGTTCGTAGCAGGATCCGGTGTGAGACCAGAAGAAGCGCGCGTCGCCGGCGTCGCAGCGCAGGCAAGAGGGGGTGCACGCCCCACCGCTCCCGTCGCACTCCTCGCCCGGTTCCGTCACACCGTTGCCGCAGCGGATGCGCCCCAGGGAGCGCTGGGCCAGCCACCCACCGAACGCGAGCGCGATGGCCACCACCGCCGCGAGCAACCGCAGGCCGCGGCTCCTCCGCTTCGGGGCGAGCGCCGTCTCCAGCGCCGCGAGCAAAGCGGACATGTTTGCAAAGCGACGCCGGGGATCCTCCGCAAGTCCACGCGCCAGCACGGCGCCGACGGCCGACGTGTCCAGCAGCGGCGCACCGGCAGTTCCGCCCGCAGCCCACGTGCCACGCGCCGGCAACCCGAACGGATCCCGGCGAAAGATCGCCCGCGCCAGAGCGAGGCAGAAGCTCCATTGATCCGACGCCCCCGTCGCGGCCTCGCCGCGATGTTGCTCGGGCGACATGTAAAGCGGCGTCCCGCCCAGCATGGTGGCGCCGCCTGCCACGGGCTCACCTGCACTCGCCTCCTCCTCCACGGCCGCGGCCCGGGCCAGGCCGAAGTCGGTGACCCGGGCGCGTCCGTCGCGTCCCACCAGCACGTTCTCGGGCTTGAAATCACGGTGGATCACCCCGGCCGCGTGCGCCGCTTCCAGCCCCCGGCCGGCCGCGAGGAACAGGTCGAAGATAGCCTTCGTGTCGCGCTGGCCGTCGCGCAGCCACTGCCCGAGCGTCTCGCCCTCCACCAGTTCCATGACGATGAAGACGCGGTCGAGGAACGTCCCGGCGTCGTGAACGCCAACGACGTTCGGATGCGAGAGGCGCGCCATGGCCTCCGCCTCGCGCAAGAGCCGCGCCTCGACCTCGGCGGGCGCCAGATCGGGCGCCGCCTGCGGCCGCAAGAGCTTGATGGCGACCTTGCGCTTGAGCTTGGGATCCCATCCCTCGTAGACATCCGCGGCACCGCCGCTGCCCAGCCGGCGTGCCACCCGGTAGCGCGACACCTCGGCGCCCTCCGCCAGCTCCGGCTCCCCTACCGCCCGCGGCTTGCCCGACGGCTCGTGGGTCTGGAAGAAGAACTTGCCGTACTCGGCGACCAGAGTCGTGCAGGCGGCGCAGCCGGCCAGGTGCGCCTCGACGCCGTGCCGCAGTCCGTCCAAGAGTTCCCCCAGCACGAAGGCGGAGACCGTCTCGTCATCGAGGCAGCTCATGAAGATCCGCGAAAATCCTGACTCTTTTCGAGCCCGAAGGGAAGGCGCCAGAAAGAATTGGCCGGTTTGGCGAATCCACCTGTCGTAGGAACGGTGGGAAAAGCGATCGCCCTCTTTGTAGGCGCCACGGCGCTCGCGTGCACCGGCCAGATCGGCGACGGCTCCGAGGATGAGGGACTTCCTCCCCAGGCCGGCGAGAAAGTCGCCTCCACGGGCCCCTACGAGTTCACCTGCCCGAGCCCGTCTGCCGGCGAGCCCCGGCCGCTGCGCCGGCTCAGCCGTGCCGAGTTGCGCGAGCACCTGGTCAACGTGCTCGGGGGCACCTCGGTCCAGAGCACCGCCGGCGCCAAGATAGACGGTCTGCTGGTCGCCCTTCCCGAAGACGCCGCCGACGCCAGCCACTACGCCGAGGAGCTGCTGGAGACCAGCGAAGGCCACGTCGAGTCCTTCATCCGTCTCGCCGAGGGTCTGCAAGCCCTGGTCACGGGCCTTCCGGCCACGGATCACGCTCTGCTGTCGTCGGGCAAATGCGCCGCGCCGCTTGCGATGGATACCTGCGCACGGGGGATCGCCGACGAACTCGGGCTGCGCCTCTTCCGGCGGCCGTTCGACGACGCCCACATCGTCAAGCTGCAAAGCCGCCTGACTGCAACCGGCGCCGCGACGCCCGCCGAGGCGGTGGGCAACGCCGTCTCCTATCTCTTCCTGCTGCCGCCCTCGCTGCTGCATCTCGAGGACCAGGGTCAGGTGGTCGGGGAATCTGTGAAGATCACACCTTTCGAGACCATGAACCGCGTCCACTTCGGCCTCCTGGGCGCACCGCCGTCGGTGGCGCTGCTGAAGACCATTCGCGCTGGAAACTGGTCGCGGCAGAAAGCCGAGCAGCGCATCGACGAGATCCTCGCTTCCACCGCGTTCAAGACCCGGGTGCGCACGTTCTTCGAGACCTGGCTGGATTTCGGCCCGAACGTGGACCTGGCGCCGCTCCCCGCGAAGATGACCACGGGGCTGGTGCTCAAGGAATTGCCGGCAGAGGCCTACGAGGAGCTACGGGCCTTCGTGACGGCCACGGTCTTCACCACGGGCGGCAACGTCGCCGATCTGTTCCTGTCGAACAAGGTCCACTACCTCGGCCCCAACCTGGCGAAGGTCTACGGCCTCGCTCCGACGACCAGGGGGCCGCTGCCGTCGCCGGCGCTCCTGGACACCCAGCGGTATGCCGGCTTGCTCAGCCGCGTCTCCATGAACCTGCAGGGCGACTCGCAGACCCGGCCCATCTCGCGCGGCGTGCGCGTCAAGCGCAAGCTGTTGTGCGAGGACATCCATCCTCCCGCGAACGTGAATCTGCAAGGGGGCGAAACGGTGGCCATCGACGATCCGAACCGTTACTCGAATCGCTTTCTCGTCGAGAACAAGACCAGGCCTGCTTTCTGTCAGGCGTGCCACGTCAGCATCGATCGCATCGGATTCTCCCTCGATTTTTATGACTCGCTCGGCCGCTACCGCACCGACGAGATCCGCTACGACCTCAAGGGGAACGTGGCGAACACGTTTCCGCTCTCCGAGGACGCGAGCGTCCCCGGACCGGTCGCCCTCGCCCGCGAGATCGTGTCATCCGACAAGGGGAGCGCCTGCCTGGTCAGCCAGTGGCAGAGCTTCACCGCCCAGGCCGACAAGTACTCCGGTGAGAGCTGCCTGCGCCGCTCCCTGCACGAGAAGGTGCGCGCGGGCGGCGGCGGCATCCTCGAGATGATCCGCCAGAGCGCGCGCGCCGAGATCGAGGCGGTGAGGGCCCGATGAGCACCAGCCGTCGCATGTTTCTCCGCGGCGCGGGAGGAATCTCCGTGTCGATCCCCTGCCTCACGTCGCTGCTGAGCCGCCAGGCGCGCGCCGCCTACACGCCGCCGAAGCGATTCGTCGCGATCTCGGCCGACCTCGGCGTCCACGAGAGCGCCTGGTACCCGGCCGGCTACAAACGCCCTCTCCCCGCCGGCCAGTCGTACACGTCGCGCGATCTGGCGGCCATCGATGGCTCGATCTCGGACATCATCCACAAGCCGTTCGACCGCTTGAAGTCGAAGCTGCTGCTGCTGCGCGGACTCGACTCCGCCCTGCACTTCCCGAACTCGAATGGTCACATGCGCTCGACCACCCTGTGCGGCACGTTCCTCAACATGCAGCAGCCGGGTTCGTCGATCGACATCGTCCTCAGTCGCTCGCCGAAGGTACGGCTGCCCAGCACCAGCGTCGCCCACGTCAGCTGCGGCATCCGGGGCGAGAACCACTCGTTCCTCGTCGACAAGGGCATCATGAAGGCGCCCTTCATGTATCTCGACGGCAAGCAGCTCTTCGACTATCTGTTCGGCGCCTTCGCTGCGCCCACCACCGACGAGGCGGCGAAGATCGTCGGTCGCAAGACCTCGCTCATCGACGCCGTCACGGAGCACTACCGCTCGGTCATGACGTCCCCCCGCCTGGGCACGGCCGACAGGCGGGTGCTGGATGAATTCGTCACCAGCTTTGCCTCGGTGGAGCAGCGCCTGAAGACCCAGAAGCCAATCGCAGGTTGCCAGGTGAAAACGCCCGCCTTCGCCCCCTACAACAAGGACGACGTCTTCCAGTACGAACGCCGCATCGGCGAGATGCTCGACACGCTCGCCCTGGCCCTCAAGTGCGGCATCGTGCAGGTCGCGCAGTTCGGCCTGCCGACGCCCGAGGATTCACGAACACCACCCGCTTCGAATTATGCGGTGTTCAACAACCTCAATGCCCCCGGAGTGTCATTCACCGCCCCGGCGCACGCGTACTCGCACGGCGAAGGCAACGCCAACCAGACCAACCCCATCTACCAGCGCTGGCTGGCCGGTTTCGCCGCTTACTTCATGAGTGCGCTCGACGTGCAGGAGAGCGCCGAATCTCCGGCCACCTACCTCGACAACTCGCTGGTGCTCTTCCACAACAACCTCAGCAACGGCGCGCTCCACCTGCGCTACGATCTACCGGCGCTGGCCGCAGGCAGCCTGGGCGGCGTCTTCACCACCGGCAAGTTCATCGACTACACCCAGAACCTTCCCCACACGGTGCAGAACAACGCCGGCAAGTCGGTCGGCGTGGACTACAACCGGTGGCTCGTCACCATGCTGCAGGGGTTCGGCCTGTCCGAAGCCGACTACCAGCAACCGGGGCAACCGCCCGGATTCGGCAGCGACGTGCGCCACGGCAGTTGCCACGCGGCGCTCGACACCTCGAAGCGACGCGAGCCGCTGCCGGGGTTGCTCACACGCTGAGATTGCAATCCGCCACGCGTTCGCGGGAAAGTGCACGTAGGTGCTCGACGCGATGCTGGCGGCGGTGGTCGACAGGGCCCGCGCGGCCTGGCCCGACCTCGTCCTGCCCACCGACGGCTTTGCCGCTCACGTGGCGGGTTTGCTGGGAAAGGACGCCGATGCAGCGTCCCTGCACGCCGGCGACCTCTACGTCGCCTACGGCTGCAGCGTCGGCGATACGGCCGCCCTCGCCATCTTCGAGCAGCATTTCATGCCGAAGGTGACGGCTTACCTCCAGCGCGGCGATGCGCTGGCGCGTTTCGGAGACGACCTCAAGCAGCAACTCCGCGCGCGTCTCCTCCTCGCCGACGGGCCCGTGCTCCCTCGCATCGCCTCGTACACCGGGCGCGGCCCCATGGGCGCCTGGCTCCGGGTCACCGCCGCGCGGCTGGCCATCAACATGCGCGCCTCCGAGCGCCCGACCGTGCCGTTCGACGAGGACGCCCCGGCCGGCTACCCTGCGCGCGAAGATCCGGAGCTCGCCTATCTGCGCACGCAGTACGGGGCGGTGCTGCGCGAGGCGACCCGCGACGCCCTCGCCGCCCTGGAGCCGCGCGACGCCACCATCTTGCGGCTGTTCTTCCTCGAGAGCATGACCCAGGTGGCGATCGGCCGCCTGCTGCGGATGTCCGAACGCACCGTCCGGCGCAGCGTGCTCGACGCCCGCGAGCGGATCCTCTCCTTCACCCGCAAGCGGCTCTCCGAACGTCTGGCCCTCCCCGAGACCCAGCTGGACACGATCCTGCGGCTTGCCCGCGACGAGCTGCGTCCGAGCATCGTCGAGGTGCTGGGCAAGCCCAAAGGGTAACGTTCAGCGCGTGCGACGGCGCCGCAGCAGCGCCGCCAGGGCGAGGCCCAACGGCAACCATCCGCTCCCCGTCGGCGATATCGAGCAGCCGCCGGTTTTCCGGGGAGCCTCCGTCGGCCCAACGCCACCGTCGCCCGCGGACGTCTCCTCGGCCTTCGCCTGCGCGCGCACCGCCGACGCTTCCATGGTGTTCAGCAGCTCGTCGAACGCCTTCACACGGTTGCGGGCCAGGGTGATGGGCGGCCCGCTCGGGCCCACGAGTTGCACCCGCCGAGCCGCGGGCTGGTCCTTGGCGTAGTTCATGTTCGACGGGCCCTGAAACGGGAAGAAAGTCTCGTCGATGGTGATCGTCTCACCGGTGTCGAACTTCAACGTGGCGCCCGAGACGCGACCGTCGCCGCTGCAGGTTCCCGTGCCCTCGGCCGTGTGGATGTTGCTCACCGTGTTCAGGTCGGGGTTGAAGTCGAACAGCGGATCGCGGGTCATTTCTTCGGGCGAGACGGTGGTGAACATGCGGGTCAGGTACCGCTGCCCGTCGACCATCTGCTGGGCCTCCTTGAGGGGCGTGACGATGCGATCGTCCAGGTCCTTGATGAAGGCAGCGCCATCGAAAGGCTGACCCGCCAGGTCGCGCTGGTACGCGGTCAGGTTGTTGTAGAACCGCGCCTCCGTCACCCCGCTCTGCCGCACCGACGCCGGCATCGGGATGTACTTGCGCAGCAGCGACTGGATGATCGGGTCGCGCGGCAGCCCCAGCCCCAGCATGATCTGGACGAAGCGCGCCGGATCGGTGATCCCCTGCAGGCGGGTCAGGTCGTAGCGCCCCTGCGTGTAGAAGCTCTGCTTGAATCTCACGGTGTCGTTGGCGTACTCGGTGACGAAGCCGCGACCGGCAGCCTCGTTGACAGCCTCGGTGACCACCTGCCGGTAGTTCGATCCGTTGCGGAACCAGTCGATCCGCCGGGGATTCAGCTCGACCTCGAACCAGTTGCGCGGCACCGCCCGCGCCTGGCCCAGCACCATGACGTAGATCGGCATGTCGGGAATGGCCGCGATCCGGGTCAGGACCAGCGGCACGCAGGCCTCCTGGTGTCCCATGTCCAGCACCAGCGGCTGGATGTCACCCACCTGGGCGTCGCGCTTGAGCTTGATGGCCACGAAGACGAACCCCTGCTTCACGTAGTGCGTGAGCGCTGGCTGGGCCGACGCCGGCTGCACGAAGCCGTTGTCGTCCAGCCACTTCTTCAGCTTGTCTGCCTCCATCGCCGAGACGACGACGTAGTTGTAGGGGCCGACTTCCCCCTTGTCGATCACCTGAACCCCGCTGCTACCGGCATCCGTAGCGCCCGCGTCGAGTGCCCCTGCCGATCGAGGCGACGCGAAACAGGTTCCGCCCATCACGTTCCAGTTGATGCGGAACTGCGGCGCGGTGGCGTTCATCAGCGTGGTGAAGACCTGCTGCACGCCGACGCCGATCTTGGTCGGGGCCGTCATCACCGGCACGACCCAGGCGAACTCGCTGGCCGCGCCCTGGTACTGGATCTGGATGTACGCCCTTACCCCCTTGTCTCCGATCGAGAACAGGATGTACTCGCCCGACTGGTCGATCGGAACCTGCTGACAGAAGAAGCCGCCGCACGCCGCCGCCTGGGGCGGACGGACGATGGTCGGCAGCAGGACGACGGTGGCAACGAGAAGCGATTTCTTCATCACGACCAGTGTGCCGTAGCAGGTCGCGTGCCAGCAAACGTCCCCATCAACCCACGGGAATCACGCCCTCCGACGGGGAACCCACCCCCACCTCATGACATCGGTGTCGCGGTAGCGTCGTCAGCATCGGTCGTAGCGCGCTCGCGCCGCGCAGGGTCACAAAAGTACGCAAGTTCGCGCCGGTCCATGGTGACCATCGCGGACGCCCTGGCTAGACTTCGCCCATGAGCGAGCTGAGTGTCGGGATCGTCGGCCTGGGCTGGGTCGCCGGGGCGCACATCGAGACCTTCAAATCAGTGAAGGGGGCCCAGGTGACAGCGGTCTGCTCCCGGCGCAAGCCGGACGCCGCGGCCATCGAGAAACAGTACGGACAACCGCTCAAGGTGTACGACAGCTACGACGAGATGCTGGCCGACCGGAGCCTGCACATCATCGACATCTGCACGCCGCATCCGTTGCATCCCGAGCAAGCGATCAAGGCGGCGCAAGCGGGCAAGCACGTCCTGCTCGAGAAACCGATGGCGCTGACCTGGGACGACGCCAGGGCGGTGGCCGACGCGGTGACCAAGGCGCAGGTCCGCTTCTGCGTCGGGTTCCAGGTGCGCTTCTCGGCCCAGTTCAGCCTGATCCGGTCGCTCCTCGATCAGGGCCTGCTCGGCGAGCTGCACTACGGCGAGGTGGACTACTACCACGGCATCGGTCCGTGGTACGGGCAGTTCGGCTGGAACGCCAAGAAGGAGATGGGCGGCAGCTCGCTGCTGACGGCCGGATGCCACGCGATGGATGCGCTGCTGTGGCTGATGGACGACACTGTCGAGGAGGTGACGAGCTACACCACCCGTTCGCGAGCGGTGGAGTTCGCGCCTTACCAGTACCCGACCACCGCCACGGCGCTGCTGAAGTTCAAGAGCGGCAAGGTGGGCAAGGTCGCCTCGGTCATCGACTGCCTGCAGCCCTACTACTTCCACACGCACCTCGTCGGCAGCGAGGGGAGCCTTCTCGACAATCGCATCTACTCGCAGAAGCTCAAGGGCATGAGCAAGACGCGCTGGAGCACCTTGGAGACCGCGTTGATAGACTCGGGCGACGTGAACGACCACCCTTACCAGCCCCAGTTCCAGGCGTTCGTCGACGCCATCAACGCCAAGAAGGACATGCCCCTCACCGGTCTCGAAAGCGCGCTCGAGACCCATCGGGTGGTGTTCGCGGCGGATCGCTCGGCCGCTGAAGGACGCCCGGTCAGACTGTCGGAGCTTTAGATGCCGACCGTCCTCGCGCTGATGGCGCACCCCGATGACGCCGAGCTGACGTGCGCGGGGACGCTGCTCCTGCTGGGACGCGCCGGCTGGACTGTACACGTCGCCACCATGACCCCGGGAGACCTCGGCTCGTCCCGGTTGCCACCGGCCCAGATCGCGGCGGTGAGGCGCAAGGAGGCAGCCGCCTCGGCGACGATCGCTGGTGCACGCTACACCTGCCTGGAGTTCGGCGACCTCACCATCATCTACTCTGCGGAGGCCAAGCGGCGCGTCTCCGGATTCCTGCGGCACGTGCGCCCCGATCTGGTGATCACCCACAGCCCGGTCGACTACATGGCCGACCACGAGGAGACGGCTCGCATCGTGCGCGAAGCGGCCTTCGCGGCGTCCGTTCCGTACTGGCAGGCCCCGTGGCAGGACGAGACCCCGCCGCCCTGCTCGGCGCTCCCGACGCTGCTCCACGCCGATCCGGTCGACCTGACGGACAGCCTGGGCGCTCCCATCACGCCGCATTTCCTGGTCGACGTGACCGAGGTATTCGAGACCAAGCGGCGCATGCTCGCCTGCCACGAGTCGCAGCGGTCATGGCTCAAGGAGCAGCACGGGAACGACGATTACCTCGCCTGGATGGACCGCGTGGCCTCGGTGCGGGGCCGCGAGTTCGGACGCGGGTCCGTGGCCTATGCCGAAGGCTTCCGCCAGTGTCGAGCCAGCGGCTTCCCCAAGCCCGATCTCCTCGGCTCGGTGCTTGGCCGCGAGCAAGTCAAGGCGCTCGGGTGACTACCGGGCATCGCGCCGCACCAGATACTCGGCGACGATGCCCTCCCGGAGGGCGGCGCTGCAGACCAAAGCTTCGTCGACCCCTGCCAGTTCCAGGATCGTGCGGAGAATGATCGCTCCCTGCACGATGGTGTCGGCCCGACCCGGGTCCACACCCCACGTCGAGACGCGCTCCTCCGAGGTGGCCGCGGCCAGTCGCTCCTCCCACGTCCGCAGTGCCTGGAGGCTCAGTCGAAGCTTGTCATCGCCTCCCAGCTTGGCCAGAGCCAGCGCCGTCCCCGAGGTCAGCGCCACGAAATCGAAAGACAGATCCTTCAGGTTCCGCACGCTGGCCGCCAGCACCAGGCGGCACCAGTCGGCCATGATCCGCCGCTCGGCGTCGGTCACGGGATCCGAGCAGGGCCATCGGTCGCGGAGCCGCAGCGTCCCGATCTTCATCGACGTCGCGTACAGACACTCATCGTCACCGCCGAGGATGGCCTCCGTCGATCCGCCACCGACGTCGAAGAGCGCCACCCGGCGGTCACCGCTCAGGTCGAGCGCCTGACGCGCGCCAAGATAGATGAGCCGGGCCTCGTCGAGGCCGTCGATCAGGCGCACATCGATGCCTGTGACGTGGCGGGCGGCGGCGACGAAGTCGGGGCCGTTGCTCGCTTCACGCAAAGCGCTGGTCCCGACCGCCACCAGCGCCACGGGGCGGTGCAAGGCGGCCTTGGCTGCCAACTCCCGCAGCGCCTCCAGCCCCCGTTCGAATGCCTCCGGTGCAATCACACCATCCCGCAGCGTCCCCGCCCCCAGTCGCACCATCTTCTTGGCCCGATCCACCACCTGCACCCGTCCACGCCCGTCGACCTCCACGATCAGCAAGTGGAACGAATTCGACCCGAGATCCAGCGCCGCGATCCGCTCCCGCTGCCCTGCAGCCGCCGGCACCTCCTCGTGCCTCGCATCGTCGAAAGAATTCATCATTCGAAAAGAGTAGCCAGCCCTCGATGTCCAGGGCGCAACGCCACGGAAAACTCTTGGTGACGTCGCAGCGAGGCGAGTTGGTGTGTTCCGTGTGGTCATGCAGGCGAGATTCGCCTGCCTCGGTGACACTTGCGTGTCGCCAACTCAAGAGTTCTGCGGCAACTGCCTGATGCGGACGCTAGGGACAGGCGGCCGCGAAGTTGCGGACCTTGCACACGCCAGCCTGGTCGGCGGTACCCGCCATGACCTGGACGCAGCGCGAGCCACGCTGACAGCCAGGCCCCGTCTGCCCCTGGTTGTTGCAGACCTGCTCTGCGGCCACGTCGGCGACGCAGATGCCAGTCGGCGATCGCGCACCCGCGGCGCCACCATCGGTGAGAGCGCGCCGACAAAGCCCGCCTGACTTGCATTCGACCAGCGTGCCATCAGTCAGCAGCCCGCACGTCCCGCCCACATCGACGAGCTGTCGTTTGGCGCAGGTGCCCGTCGTCGGTGCCACCCCGCCGTCAGGGGCGGTCCCGACGATCTTGCAGAAAAAGCCCAGGCGGCCGTCGCAGTTGGGCGCCGTGTCCAGTGAGGTGTCGCAGGCCTCGGTTTCGAGAGCCAGCTTCTTGCAAGTCCCTCCGGCGCCGGCGTCGACCGCGCCTCCCACACAGGACAGGCCGGTGTCGCAAGGCTTGATCGGGCTGCACGTCTGGTCGAGCGCCGCCGGCGCGGTGCACACGCGTCCCGCTCCGGTACCCGGGCACAGCAGCCCCGTGGCGCACTGGGCGACACTGGTGCACGTTGCACCGGCCGCGAGCGTGCCCATGGCCGTACAAGCGCCACACTGCAGGTTCGCGGCGATTGTGCAAATGCCACTGCCGCACTGCCGATTGGCGATGCAGGCGCCGCCCTCCTCGATTCCGCCGCCGGGCAAGTCACAGGCCGCCAGATCGACCCCCAGCAAGTAGGCGCTGCAAGACTGACCCTGGATCGCGGTGGCGCAGGCGTTGACACGTGCCGCGGAATCACCCGTCCACGGCCACAGCAGGTTCTCCAGGCAGTTCGCCTTGTTCACCGAGACGCACAGGGCATCGCTGCCGTAATCCCGGTCGACGATGTACTGCCCGTTGCAGGTCTTGATCTGCGTGCAACGCCTCATTGCCCACATATCGCAGGCCACATCGGCGGCAGCGACGTTCACGTCGCGCGAGGCTTCGCGGTTGGCGCGATCGGGAGCAAAATCGCGTGGAGCCGAATCTGCCGAACGATCGGCAGGCGCGTCGACGGCGATGGAGCTGTCGGCGGCGCGATCCACACCCGCGTCGGCAGAACCACCCGTCCCTCCGCGGCCACCCGAGCCGCCGCTACCGCTCGAGCCGCCACTGCCTCCGCTGCCTCCGCTGCCGCCCCTGGCGTCGGCTCCCCCATCAACTTTCTTCGCTAGTTTCGCGCCGCCGCAGGCCGATACGGCCAGGACCGACACACAGAATGCTACCAGCGATGTCTTGTTGCTCATGGTCAGCTCCACCTTCCGGGCCCCGACGATGCCCGCTGAGCCGCGTGTGGTCAAGCCCGCTCTTCTGACGGATACACCCAGCGGTCACCAGGTCCTTTCGCGGCTCGCCCGATGTTCTACCCTTGAAACGTTCATTTTTCTATAGACACTTCCACGGGGGACCTCGGTAGAGTGGTGTATGGTCTGCACCACACTCGTCCTCCTCACCACCCTCGCCGCTCTGCCGTCGCCCACGCTGCTCCCCCGGCCCCAGAAGGTGACCGCCTCACAGGGGGCGTTTCCACTGGCCGGAGTCGCTGTCCGCATCGCGGGACGGGCCACCGCGGAAGACCGATTCGCGGCGAACGAGCTGGCCACGTTCCTTTCGGGCAAGACCGGCAAGAAGGTGGCGGTCGGTGGCGGCAGCCGGGCAATCGTCCTTCGCCGCACGGGCACAGCCTCGGAGATTCCGATGCCCGACGAGCCGGCCGGCCGGCAGAGCCGTGAGGCCTACGCGCTCGAGGTGACCCCGCGGAGCGTGGAGATCAGCTCCCCTTCATCCGCAGGCATCTACTACGGCGTCCAGACATTGAAGCAGCTGGTAGCCGGCGCAGGCGCGACGGCGTCGCTGCCAGCCGTCGAGGTCGAGGACTGGCCGTCGCTGGCTTACCGCGGCTACATGATGGACATGAGCCACATGGGCCTCCCCACCGAGGCCGAGGTCAAGAAGCAGATCGACCTGCTGACGCGCTACAAGGCCAACCAGTACTACTTCTACTCGGAGGCGAGCATCGAGCTCGAGCGCACGCCCATGATGAGCGGCGGGGGCCGCTTCACCCAGGACTCGGTCCGTCGGATCATCGCCTACGCGCGCGAGCGGCACATGGACGTGGTGCCGATGGTCGAGCTGTTCGGTCACATGCACGACCTCTTCAGGCTCGAACACCACGCCGATCTGGCCCTAGAGCCACACGCTGGCGAGTTCGATCCCCTGAACCCCCGTGTCGCCGCCGTGGTGACAGCTTTCGCCGAGGAGCATGCGGATCTGTTCCCGAGCCCGTTCGTCCAGATCGGCTTCGATGAACCGTGGGCGCTGGATGTCTCTGCCAAGCGGCCGGGGGCAGGCTCGCCCGAGCAGCTCTACACGAAAATGTTGAAGACCGTGTACGACGCGCTGGCGCGCAAGAAGAAGCGGGTCGGCGCCTACGGCGACATCATGATGAAGCACCCGGCGATCGTGAAGGACCTGCCGAAGGACCTGATCATCTACCCCTGGTTCTACAACGTCCGCGACGACTACAAGCCGTACTTCGAGCCGTTCGCCAAGGCGGGGTTGAAGACCATCCTCACCACCGGCGTCATGTCCTGGTTCTGGATCGTCCCCGACATCCAGCGCACGCTGGAGAATACCGATCGGTTTTTGGCCGAGGGGCGACGCCACGGCAACATCGGCATCCTGAACACCGGGTGGACCGACGACACGCTGGTCCTGATGCGGTCCGCCTTCCCGGGAATGGTGTATGGCGCGGTCGCGGGCTGGCATGACACGCCGATCCCGCGCGCCCAGTTCCTCTCCGACTACACCGCCATCGAGTACCCGCCGGCGGCCGCCGATCACGTCAAGCGCGGGCTGGAAGCGATCGACGACGGGCACACCAAGCTGTCCGCTGTCGTCAAGGAGACCACCATCTACGCCACGTTCGGCGATCCGTTCGCGCCCGGGCGGCTCAGTGCGGTCCGCCAGAACCGGGCGCAGGTCAGCGAGGCGCGCAAGCTCGCCGAGGTGGCCCAGGACCACTTCCGCAAGGCGTTGAAGCTTGGCGCGAACCCGGATGGGGTCGAGTCGTGGCTGCTCGGCGCCGAGGCCGTCGACTACTGCGCTCTCCGCCACCTGTACGCCCTCGAGATAACCGATCTCTGGCAGCGCGTGATGGCCAATCCGACATTGGACGCGGTGAAGCTGTGGATCAACCGCGAGCTCGCCACGCGGTACCACACCCGACTCGTGGATCTCATCGAACAGAGCATGGACCTGCAGAAGAAGTACGAGCAGGCCTGGCTGCGCGAGTACACCCCCTACCGGATGCCGGGCAGCATGATCCGGTGGACCGAAGAGGCTATGCGCTGGTCGCAGCTGCGGCGACGGCTCTACAAGTGGTCCGGCTCCTTCAAGGAAGGGACCACGAAGATTCCGCCGCTGGCGACTATGACCGGCGACCTGTTCTGATTCGCCTCAGGACATGATGCCGGACAGCGAGTCGGTGGCGCGCAGCTCGTCGACACCGAACGCCGCCATCGGGACGCCCACCGCGCGGGCCAGCGTCAGCGGGAGCTTCAGCGAGTTCTCGCGGCTGGGCGCGCGGTAGTGGATGCCGGTACGCAGGCCACCGGCCCGGCCGAAGGACAGAAGCGGAAAGTCGTTGATGGCGTGGGTCGGCCCCTCGCCGCAGTCGTTGGCCGCCATGATCGCACAGTTGTCGAGAAGGTTCCCGTTCCCCTCGGGGAACGATCGCAGCGTCTCGATGAACACCCGCAGCTCCTTCATGTAATGGAGCACCACCTTGTGCAGGCGGATGTCGTCGACGGGGCCGTGGGACATGTTGTGGTGACCCGGGTTCGTCCGGCCGATGATGGTGTCGACGCGCAGCTCGCTGCCGGGGTGAACCAGCTGGAAAGTGAAGACGCGCGTCAGGTCGCAGACCAGCGCCAGACCGACCAGCTCGGCCATGGTCTTGTTGATGAGCTCGACCTCGGCGTCGTATTCGCGACGGCTGGTGACCAGAGAAATCGCGGGAAGCGCCGGCGTTCGGCAGGCGGGCGAACGTGGGGTGGTGGTAGCCCTCGCGAGGCGGGTCTCGATGGCCCGGATCGCCTCGTAGTGCTGCTGCATGCGCAAACGATCCACGGCGCCAAGCTGACGGTCGAGGTCCTTCGCATCGCTCGCCACGGCATCGAGGACGCTGCGGCGCAGGCGCAGAGCGACATCTCCAGCGTCAGCGCCCGAGCCCGAGGATGGGCGCATGCCGAACAGCCGCGTGAACACGTCCTTGCAGCTGCGCATGCAGATGTTCGGGCTGTTGGGGCCGTTGTGAGACCACCAGTGGAAGGCGGTGCCGGCCTCCTCGGCGGTAGCATGGGTGACCTCCACCTCCAATGACCGCAACGCCGTCGTCTTGCCGATGGTGTCGGCGACGACCTGGTCGATCGACTTGGTGGCCGCGGTGTAGTTCGCGTCGCTGGTGCCCATGTTGCGGACGCCCGTCACCAGCGTGGTGTGGGTGGTGCAGTGGGGACGCCCCGGCTTGCCGGTCGGCATGTTCGTACCCGTGACGACTGTCATGTACTCGCGCACGGGCGCGAGAGGAGCGAGCTGCTCGGACATCTCGTAGTTCGCCCCAGTCGTCGTGGGGATCCATCTCTTGAGGTGCACCCCGTTGGCCGAGGTCCACATGCCGAAGCGACGGGGTAGCGGCGTCCCTTGCGCGTACGCCTCGCCGTTGCCGTCCAGCATGATGCCCAGGCGAGGCAAGCCGATGGCCACGGCTGTCCCACCGACAGCACCGCGAAGGAACGTTCGTCGTCCCAGGGGAGCGGTGTTGTGTCTGGAGAGGGACACCTGTTTCAGTGCTGATACAGGCGCCCTGGACGTCCGGTGCAAATGATTCATGTCAGGCGCCGGTCGTAGCAAGAAACAATCCAGGCTCTCGTGCATTAAGGTAGGCCGGCCTTCATGAGCATCCTTGACCTCGCCTTGCGGCGGCCGCTGTCGGTGGTGGTGGCTCTGGTCGCCCTGCTGCTGGGCGGCGGGATGGCCCTCAAGGAGATGCCGCGGGACATCCTTCCGTCGCTGGGCGTCCCCACCATCTACGTCGCCCAGCCGTACGGCGGGATGGATCCGGCGCAGATGGAAGGGTTCCTGACCTACTACTACGAGTACCACTTCCTCTACATCAACGGCATCGAGCACATCGAGTCGAAGTCGATCCAGGGCGTCGCCCTCCTCAAGCTGCAGTTCCACCCGGGGACGGACATGGCGGTGGCGTTGGCCGAGACCATCAACTACGTCAACCGGGCGCGCGCCTTCATGCCGCCGGGGACCGTGTCGCCGTTCGTGATGCGGTTCGATGCGGGGAGCGTCCCGGTCGGCAACCTGGTCTTCTCCAGCGAGACGCGCAGCCTGGCCGAGATCCAGGACTTCGCGCTCAACCGCGTGCGCCCGGTGTTCGCGACTCTGCCTGGCGTGTCGGCTCCCCCGCCCATGGGCGCCAGCGCACGCAGCATCGTCGTGCGCGTCAACCCGGAGCGGCTGCGCGCGCAGAACATCTCGCCCGACGAGATCGTCACCGCGCTCGCCAGCGCGAACACCATCGGTCCCTCCGGCAATGTGCGCATCGGCGACATGATCCCGATGGTCCCGGTCAACTCGATCGTGAAGAGCCCGTCGGACCTCGAGGGCATCGTCGTGCGCCCCGGCGCCTATCCGCCGGTGTTCCTGCGGGACCTGGGGACCGTCGAGGACACGTCCGACATCACCGTCGGCTACGCGCTGGTCAACGGCCGCCGCACCATCTTCAATCCAGTCATCAAGCGGGCCAGCGCGTCCACCCTCGAGGTGGTCCGCCTGGTCAAGGAGAACCTCCCCAAATTCCAGGCGATGCTCCCGGACGACGTCAAGGTGACGTACGAGTTCGACCAGTCGCCCTACGTCGTCCGCGCCATCAAGGGCCTGGCTCTGGAAGGCGCGCTGGGTGCGCTGCTCGCCGGCATCATGGTGCTGCTCTTCCTGCGCGACGTGCGGAGCGCGCTGGTCGTCGTCGTCAACATCCCCCTGTCCCTGTTCGCCGCACTGGTCGGGCTGTGGGCGACGGGCCAGACGGTGAACGTGATGACGCTGGGGGGGCTGGCGCTGGCGGTGGGGATCCTGGTGGACGAGGCGACGGTCACCGTCGAGAACATCCACACCCACCTCAGCCGCGGGCGGCCGCTCGTGCAGGCGGTCTACGATGCCACCCACGAGACCATCGGCCCTCGGCTGCTGGCGATGCTCGGCATCCTGGCGGTGTTCATCCCGGCATTTTTCATGGTGGGGGCTGGCAAGGCGTTGTTCGTGCCACTGGCGCTGGCAGTCGGCTTCGCCATGCTCGCCTCGTATCTGCTGTCGAGCACGCTGGTGCCGGTCCTGTCGAACTGGCTCCTTCGCCACCACACGGTCCCCGCCAGGGGACTCGAGGCGATGGCAGAGCGTTACCGCGGGATCGTCGGCGGACTGGTGCAGGCGCGGGCGCTCGTCGTCCTCGCTTACCTGGGTGCTGCCGCGGCGGTGATTCTCCTCGTCGGGCCGCGGCTGGGCACGGAGATCTTCCCCGACGTGGACGTCGGTCAGTTCCAGCTCCGGATGCGCGCGCCGACGGGAACGCGCATCGAACGCACCGAGAAGCTGGCCCAGCAGGTGATAGCGGTGGTGAAGGACGAGGTCGGCGAGGCGAACGTCGAGAGCACGATGGGGTTCGTCGGCATCCAGCCGCCCAACGCGCCGGTGAACTCCATCTTCATGTGGACCGGTGGCCCCGAGGAGGCGCTGCTCCAGGTCCAGATCAAGCCAGGCGTCGTGGCTATTCCCGCGCTGAAGGAGAAGCTGCGCAGCAGGTTCGCAAGCGAGATGGCCCAGGTCCGTTTCTCGTTCGAGCCGAGCGACATCGTGAGCCGCGTGATGAGTTTCGGCTCCCACACCCCCGTGGAGGTCGCCGTCAGCGGCCCGACCATGGCCACCAACCGCGCCTTCGCCGAGACCGTGCGCGAAGCCCTGGCCCAGATCCCGTCGCTGCGCGATCTCCAGGTGAAGCAGGCGCTCGACTACCCCACCGTCCAGGTGAACATCGATCGCGAGCGCGCCGGCCTCCTGGGTGTGAAGACCGCCGAGATATCGCGGTCTCTCGTCGCCGCCACTTCGTCGAGTCGATTCGTCACCCCGGTCTACTGGGCCGATCCGGGCACGGGCGTGTCCTATCAGGTCCAGGTCGAGATCCCGCAACCTCAGATGGCGTCCTTGGAAGACATCCGTAACATCCCGCTGACCGGGCCGACCGGCCGATCCCTGTTGCTTCGCAACGTGGCCGACGTCAGTCCCGGCTCCACCATCGGCGAGTACGAGCGCTACAACATGGCGCGCACGATCACGCTGACCGCCAACGTCAGTGGAAGCGACCTCGGCACGGTGGACCGGGAGATCACGGCGGCGCTGAAGTCCGTCGGTGAGCCTCCTGCAAAAACACAGGTCGCCATCCGGGGCCAGATCACCCCGATGAAGCAGATGCTGGCCGGGCTGCGCGACGGGCTGCTGCTCACCATCGTGGTCATCTTCTTGCTACTGACCGCCAACTTTCAGTCGATCCGGCTGGCGCTGGCCGTGGTCTCCACGATCCCCGCGGGGATTGCCGGCGTCGTCCTGGCCCTGTGGCTCACGGGAACGACGGTCAATGTGCAGTCGTTCATGGGCGCCATCATGGCCGTCGGCGTGGCCGTCGCCAACGCGATCCTCCTCGTCACCTTCGCCGATCGTCACCTCCAGAAGGGGGGCGGTTCCGCCACCGCTGCCGTCGAGGGCGCCAGCAGCCGGCTCCGTCCGATCCTGATGACCAGCTGTGCGATGATCGCCGGCATGATCCCGATGGCTCTGGGCGGCGAGCAGACGGCGCCGCTGGGCCGAGCGGTCATCGGTGGTCTGGCCGCCGCCACCGCGGCGACGCTCTTCATCCTCCCGGCGATGTTCGCCACCCTGGCCGGCGGTGCCCGATCGGCGTCGCTCCACCCCAATGACGTTTAGCGAGGACCGATGTTGAACGCTCTTGCCGCCGCGCTGATCACCGTGGCTCTACTGACGGCTGCTTGCCGGGACGACCGAGCTCGAGCTGAGCCGCAGGTAAAAGCGACCGCCTCCCCACCGCAAGTGCCGGTGACGCGACCCAAGCGCGGACCCGTGGGCCGGATGGTGACGCTGCCGAGCACGTTGCGTCCCATCCGCCAGGCGATGCTGTACGCCAAGGTTGCCGGCTATCTCAAGACCATCCGGGTGGATCGGGGCGACAAGGTGCGTGCCGGTCAGCCGCTCGCCGAGATCGAGGTGCCCGAGCTCCTCGCGGACCTGGACAAGCAGAAAGCGGAGGCCCAGGTCGCGCAGATCGCCTCCAAACGTCTGGGCGATGCCTTGGCGAAATCGCCCAACCTGGTGATGCCGCAAACCGTGGACGACGCCAAGGGCCGTCACGAGATCGCACAGGCGACGCTCAAGAGAACGGAAACTCTCCTCGCCTACGCCCGGATCAGCGCCCCCTTTGCAGGGGTGGTCACCAAGCGCTGGGTCGATCCCGGGGCCTTCGTCCAGGCGGGGAACGGCGGAAGCCCGCTACTCACGATCGTCGATCTCAGCACCGTCCGCGTCGAGGTTCCGATTCCGGAGCGGGAGGTTCCCTTCGTGAAGGCCGGCCTGACGGCCCGGGTGATGATCGAGGAGTTACCCGGGAAACGCTTCGACGGCACCATCACACGCTTTGCGCATGCGCTGGACGAGGCGACCCGCACGATGGCAGCGGAGGTCGAGATCAAGAACCCGGCCGAGGAGCTCCGGCCGGGCATGTACGCCATGGTCCAGATCATCCTGCAGGAAAAAGCCGACGCGCTGACCATTCCCATCGAAGCCCTCGTGATGGAAAAGGGGAAAGGGTTCGCCTTCACGGTCGACGGGGGCAAGGCGAAACGACTGCCGATCAAGCTCGGATTCAAGGACGACAAGTCCGTCGAGGTGACCGACGGGCTGAAGGCCGACCAGCCGGTGCTCATGGCCGCGGGCTACTCGCTGACGGACGGTCAGGCTGTCACGCCGGTGGAGCCCAAGTGACGGCGGCGCTGCTGGCGGGGCTGTGGCTCGCGACCACGCTCGACCTGCCCACGACCTTGCGCCTGGCGGGGGCCGAGAACCTCGACGTGCGGATTGCCCGCGAGCGCCTGGCCGAAGCCCATGCGATGCACACCAGCGCCGTCTGGCAGTTCTTCCCCTGGGTGGCCATCGGGGTCGGCTTTCGTGGCCACCACGGAAAGTTGCAGGATGTCGTCGGCAACGTCATCGAGGTGAGCAAGTACTCTTACAACCCCGGCCTCACCGTCGCCGCTCAGCTGGATCTCGGCGACGCCATCTACAAGGAGCTGTCGCGCAAGCAACTGGTGCGGGCTGCCGAGCACTCCTTGGAGGAGCAACGCCAGGCAGCGGTCCACAGGGCCGCGGTTGCCTATTTCGATCTCGCCATGGCTCAGGCAGCAGTGGGCATCGCCGAGGACGCCCGGAAGATCACCGACGCCTATCTCGGAGAGATCTCCGAGGCGGTTCGTCTGGGCATCGCCCTCAGAGCCGACGAGTTGCGGGTGAAGGTCCAGGCCGAGCGAAACGCCCTCGTGGTTCGCCAGGCGGCGGAAAGACGCCGTGCCTCGGCGGCGCGCCTGGCGCAGGCGCTCCACCTGGACCCCAGCGTCGAGCTTGATGCGCAGAGCGCCGACCTGGTGCCGCTCTCCTTGGTCGATGGAAAAGCGGAGCTCGACACCCTGGTCCAGGCAGCCCTGCGGTCGCACTCCGCGATCAAGCAGAGCGAGGCCCTGGCCGAGGCCGCCGCAAACGAACGCAAGGATGCGGCCTACGGTCCCTTGATTCCCACCATCGGGGCCCAGGCGTTCCTCGGCGGACTGGGAGGCGGCCCCTACGGTGGAGGCCACGACTTCGGACGCTCCATCGACTATGCCGCCACGGTGCACTGGAGACTTGGCCCGGGCGGCCTGCTGGACAAAGGGCGCATCGATGCGGCCAAGGCGCGGCACGCCACGGCGGCGCACACCACGCAGAAGGCGCGTGACGAGGTGACCCGCCAGGTGGTCGAGGCGTGGACCCGGACGCGTTCCCAGGCGGATCAGCTGAAGACCGCCGAGCAAGCGCTGGCAGCCGCCGAGGAGTCACTGACGCTGACCCGCGGCCGCCGGGAGTTCGCCGTGGGCAGCGTCCTCGAGAACATCCTCGCCGAACAGGATCTGACCCGTGCACGCACAGACCACCTCGGGGCCGTGGGCGAATACAACAAAGCGCAGTTCGCCCTGAAGTCGGCTGTCGGCGATCTTCAGCCCCCGAAGTAGCCCGCAGCGGCTAAGGGACTCTGCAGATGGCGGCGCACTTCAGGGTCACCCTGTCGCACTCACCGTCGAGGCCGCACATGTTCTGGACCCTCGGGTCGCAGGTGTCGCCGATCGCCTTGGCCGCCCGACACTTGCCGGCGGGAATCACGCTGTCGCAGTAGGTATCACGGAGACACCCGACGATCTCCATGGCGATGTAGCCGCAGTCGGCGCCGACCGTCGTCGGGTAGGCCGCGCAGGTGCTGGTTCCCGCGTTGCAGTATCCGACGTAGAAGGCGCAGTCCTTGACGCCCGGCGTGCACGCATCGCCGATATTCTTCAGAGCCGAGCAGACGCCGGGCGTCGTTCCCATCAGACCCTTGCACTCGTACCTGGCCGCGCACTCGCCCTCGGTCGCGCATGCGCCACTCGTCTTCCTCTTCGCGCACGTGCCGGCCGTCGTCCTGTTGCCGGTGCAGTAGAGATCGCTGGTCTTGCAGGTGCCGCCGGTCGGTCCGCCGCAGGCACCGCTCTCGAGCGCGTCTGCCACACATACTCCGCCTGGGCTGCAACTCGAGCTGGTGTCGCACTTGTCACCCGCCGGGCAGGCCTCGCCAGCCTTCTTGAATGCCTTGCAAGTGCCGGGGCAGCTCCTCCCACCCGGCGCCGCTCCGGCGCAGAAGTCGCTCTTGCCGCACTCGGCGAAAAAGCTCGAGTTGAGACCGTTGTTGTAACAAGCGCCGTTGGTGGCGACCTGCCCGACGAAGGCGTTGTCGCAGTCCGCACTCCCCATGTCGGAGTTCTCGAGGTCGGCACAGGTCAGCCCTCGGAACGCGGCGAGACACCTGGCCGCGTCGCCGGCGCTGTACCTGAGGCGCCCGGCGGCGATCCCCTTGGTCACGGCCCGACAGTTGCCCGCCGGGTTCAGGAAAGAGGCCAGCCAATCGGGCGAGTAGCCGATGCAGGTCTGACCAAGATCGAGGTACTCCCTGTAGACGGCGAGGCAGAACTCCTCGGCGGAGCCAGGCGCCGCAGCATCGCTGACCGGCCTCGGCCCATCGGCAGCCGGACGATCCGCGGTGGGACCGTCGGTAGCCGCGCGGTCGGCGGCCAGGCCGTCAGTAGCCGCACGGTCGGCGGCCGGGCCGTCCGTGGCGACACCGCCGTCCATTCCGGCCGCGCCGGCGGCTCCACCCGTACCCGCGCTGCCACCCCCCTGCCCGCCCGCTCCGGCGGCCCCATCCTTCTTGCTGTCACCCTTGCTGTCACCGGACGACCCGCAACCCGCGCCGATGAGGCTCGATGCCAAGAGGAACGATGCACCAACGCAGAGTCGAAGCGAGGCCGTTTTCATCGGCGGATGCTATCTGACGGGGCGGCGAAACGAAAGACTCGAATCCGCCGCGCGGTCGTTCACAGCTCCTTGATGAAGATGTTCCGGAACTGGACCAGGCTGGAGGCGGCCGAGTACTTGCCGTCCTTGAAGCCGCCATGGTGCTGCAGTGCCAACCGCCCTCTGGCTGCCACGCCCGGCAACTGCGCGCCGTCGAGGACCATCTTGCCGTTGAGGACCACGGTCAGGCGATCTCCCTTCATGGTGATCTCGAAGGTGTTCCATTCGCCGACGGGATTGTCGGCATGCACCTTCGGCGTCACACCGGCCCGCACCTCGGGCGGCATGGACTTGTCGCGGCGGTACCCGTACACCTCGCCCGAGCCGATCGGCCAGCACCAGATGTTCAGCTGCGCCTTGGAGGAGCCGCGCAGGTAGATACCGGAGTCGGCGTTCGGTCGATCCGTCGTCATCACCTTGCCGGTGGCGTCCACGCGCTCGCTTCCGTCCGGCAGCACGTCGGGCATCGGGTAAAGGCCCGTCGTCTCCTTGATGCGCCAGTCGATCCGCAGGACGAAGTCACCGTACTCCTTCTCGGTCCACAGGTTCTTGTCCTTGGCCGCTTCGCTGCGTGCGTCGTAATCGATCGCCCCTTCCAGGATCTTCCAGTGGCCATTGTCTCCGACGGGAACCTGCCACCCGCTGAAGTCCTTGCCGTTGAACAACGGGATGAAGCCGTCCTGTCCTGCCTTCTGCTGGGTACCGACCGCCGCGCAGCCAATGCCCAGAGCAGCAAGCACCACGATCTTGATCATCGGTTCTCCTTCATTTGATCAGGGGCGGGGGGCGTCCCCCGCGGTGACGACGAACTCGAGGAGGTCGGCGAGGTCCTGGGGCTCCAGACCCTCCTCGATGCCCTGGGGCATCAAGGACTCGTTCTGGCTGCGCATCGCCTTGATGTCGGCGCGAGCGATGGCGGTCTCGGCGCCGAACGCCTGGCGCAGGGTCACCCCGCTCGGACTCTCGGCGACGACCAGACCGACGAGAGTGTTGCCGTCCTTCGTTTCGACGATGTAGGCCAGGTAGTTCGGCTGCAGGTCGCGGTTGGGGTCGAGGATGCTGATCATGATCGCCTCGCGCCCGCCGGCCTTGGACGCCACGAGATCGGGGCCCAAGGCATGCCCGATCTCCTCCAGGCGGTGGCACGCGGAGCATCGCTGCTCGAACAGCGTCTTACCACGGTCGCGGCTTCCCCTCAGGGAGAGCGCCGGCGTGTAACGCCGGATCACCTCCGGGCGGGAGCTCGGCTTGACCTCGAACACCCGGCGCGCCAGGTCGCTCACCCGCTGGTCTCCGTGCTGGCGAAGGGTGTTGACCTGCGAGAGCGTCAACTCGCTCCGGCTCAACGTGCCCGCTGACACGCTCGACAGCAACGCCATCGCGCGGTCGGGCCGCTTGACGAGGATGCCGATCGCTTCGCGGCGCGGGCGCGGCGTGAGGCGAGTCATCCGTTCGAGCAGCGCGGGGGCGAGCGCGGCGGCCGTCGTGAAGCGATCGAGCGTCGAGAGCGCAGCCAGCTGGACCGGCTCGACCTGGGCGGAGTCGAGGAGCGGCAGCAGGGTGGCCGCGGCATCCGGGTAGGGCGCCAGCGCGAACAGTTCGACGGCCCGCAGGCGGGTCGCCTCGGCCGCTTCGTGGTCCGCGACGAGCTGTCTGGCTTTCGTCAGCAGCGACGTCAACTGGATACCGGCTTTCGCCACCGACGATCCGGCGCGGGAGAGTCCATCCGACAGGGACCGCGCCAGCGCGAAGGCGAGAGACGTGCGGGCCGTCCCTTCGATGAACGCGACGACGCGCGCCACCTCGGCCCGATCGTTGCGAGCCCCTACCAGAGCGGCGAGCTGCCGCAAGAACGCGCTGCCTGCTGCGCTCTCGCGGCGCTGTTCGGCATCGGAGATAGCCGCGAAGACGTCGCCGACGCCAGCGGTCAGGGCGTTGAGCACCGCAGCCCGCGACCATTCGTGCTCCATGTCCCGACGGACGATCGCCAGCAGGGCTCGCGTCTTGTCGGGGCGGCTGACCAGACCCAGCGTGAAGGCGAGCTGATACCGGACGTTGATGGCCGGATCGTCGGCGAGCGCCGCGACCCGCGACCAGATCTTCGCGGACGAGAGAAACCTCTCGGAGAGACGGAGCGCGTGCTCGCGAACGCCGGCATCGCGGTCCGAGAACGCGCGCACCAGATGGGACTCGGTGAGCGCCCCGAGACCGTCGAGGGCGTACAAGGCGTGAAGGCGTCCGAGCGGCGAGGCAGCCCTCCGCTGCAACTCGGTGAGCCGGGGGATGGCCGTCCTGTCCTGCCGTTCGTACAGGAGCCGCGCCGCTGTGTCCCGGTGCCAGCCGTTCGGATGGCCGAGCGTCTTCACCAGGACGGCGGTGCTCGCCGGGCCCAGCCGGACCGGCGGAGGCTGGCGAAAGCCGTCGGGCACGAGACGCCAGATGCGACCGCGATCGTTGCCATTGAAGAGGTCGAACTGCTTCTTGATGGAATCGGGAAGCGTCGTCGGGTGCTCCACGATCTCGCGGTACATGTCGGCGACGTAGAGCGTGCCGTCTGGCGCGTTGGCGAACTGCACGGGGCGAAACCAGCCGTCGGTCGAGGCAACGAATTCGGTCCGCTGCTCGTCGGCGGGCCGTGCGGCGACCAGGATCGGGCCCGACGGGCGCACCTTCTTGCGGTGGATGAGGTTGCCGGCGGGCTCGGCGATGAAGGCGTCGCCGACGAAGTCACTGCCGAAGGCGCTGCCGCGGTAGATGGTGACGCCGCTGGCGGCCGTGAAGTATCCGGAAGCTCGCCCTCCCCCTTCCACCGGACCGGCGTAGACACCCGCTGCCCTCCAGCTGGTGCGGAGCACGCGCCAGGGCTCCTCATCGCTGATGCGGTACACCTCGGCTGCGGGCCCATCGACCGGAATGTCGATGCGCGCTGGCGGCAGCGAGAAATGGGGATTGAGCCCGACGTAATGCGCGTCGTAGGTGAAGGCCATGATGTGGTGGGCGTTGTTGCAGACGAACTTGTGCCCCCAGTCGTCGAACGACAGGCCGTGCTGGCCGCCCCCGTTCTCGGCAGTCATGGCCAGCGTGCGCGGGTCGATGACGAAGTCCTTGCCTCGCAGATCGAGCAGCCGCGCCCCGGGATCGACGAGCGATCTGACCTCGCCGCCGTTGCCGCTGCTGGCGCCGTGGATGCGGTTGTCGAGGCCCCAGACCAACGAGTTCATCAGTCCCTGGACGTTCGGTGTCGGCGCCGTGCTCGCGAAACCGGTGAACAGAACCTTGCGCCGATCGGCCTTGCCGTCGCCGTCGGTGTCCTCGAGGAAGAGGATGTCCGGCGTCGCCCCGACGAAAAGACCGCCCTTCGCCCACATGACCGCCGTCGGCCAGGACAGTCCATCGGCGAACACCGTGGCGCGGTCGAAACGGCCGTCGCCGTCGGTGTCGACGAGCAGCTTGATGCGACCGATGCCGTCGTCCCTGTGCAACGGATAGTCCCGCATCTCGGCGACGAAGAGCCGCCCGTTCTCGTCGAAGGCCATGGCCACGGGATCGGCCACCAGGGGCTCGGCCGCCGCGAGTTCGAGCCGAAAACCCTTCTTGACCCGGATCGTCCCGGGCGCCGTCTCGGGCGCGATCGGGAGCAAGTGCGGCAGGGTCGGTGCCTGCAATTCGGGTACGGCGGCGAGGGCAATGGCCAGGGCGAACGTGACAGCCATCAGTTCAGACTCTTGAGGAAGGCGACGAGGTCCACCAGATCCCGCTGCCCGAGCGCCTGATCGAGCCCCTCGGGCATCAGCGAGGTCTGTCCGGGGGCCATGCGCTTGACCTGGCTGCGCGGAATGGAGGTCTCGCCAGCAGCATCGACCAGGTAGACCGCCTCCGCCGTTTCGCGCCTGACGACGCCGAAACGGCTGTCTCCCGCGGCGGTCTCCACGACGAAGGGTTCGAAGCCCTGCGCAATGGTGGCGCTCGGCGAAACGACGGACTCGAGAAGGTCGCGCGGCGTGCGGATGCGTCCGATGTGGCTCAGGTTCGGGCCGACCGCGTGGCCAAAGTTGCCGATCTGGTGACAGGTGATGCAGGCGCCTTTGCCGGACTGAAAGACCACCCTGCCCTTCTTCGGGTCGCCCGAGTCGAGCGCCTTCTCCAGCCCGATGAGGTGCGCCTTCCGTCCGTCGCTCTGCGCCTGGAACCGGTCCAGCACCGGCTGCGCGATGACCATGACCTCCGGCGGGTAGCTCTTGAAGAGATCGACCAGCTCGCCGAACTTGACCCCCGGCAGGCTCTCCATCTCGGCGAGGATCTTCGCCAGCGCCAGCCCTACCTCCCTGTCGCGGGAGCGTCCGAACGCCTTGAGGACGAAGGGCCGTTCCAGCGGACCCGCCGCCGCGATCACGGGCGCCAGTTGCTGGAGCTGTGCCGCACTCAGCTTGGCCTCGCCGAGGAAACGAGCCGCCGCCGTCGCGTGCTGCGGGGTCGACGCCGCGCCGAGCAGATCGAACAGCAGCTTGAACGACGGGGTATCCAGAGCGGCCGTCGGCCTCGCCACCGCGGCCAGCGCGGCCAGTCGCAGTCCGGCCGGCCGGCCGGGGTCAGTCACGATGCGATGGAGCGGCTGGTACAGCCGTTCGTCCTTGACGTGTTTCGCGGCCTCGACCGCAGCAGCCAGCATCCGGGGATCCGTGCCGCCGAGGTGGCGCTCGAACGGCCCGAGCCAGCTCGGGTGGAGCGCGAGATCCGAGGCGCCAGCCAGGATCTTGAAGGCGGCGGTGACAGCAGACCGCTCGCCGTGACCGAGCATGCGGCCCACCACCTCCTTGACCGCCTCGTCGCGCAGGTGCTTGGGCAGGGTGCCCTGCATCGCCTGGAGCGCCGGGCCCGAAAGCGCTCGGGCCGCGAGCCAGGCGCGCGCACGGGTCGCCAGCGCCGGTGCCCACGCCGCTCGCCGGCTGGCGATATCGACGGCGACCTTGCGCACCGGCGCCGCCCGATCGACGAGGAGCGGAAGCACGGTCGCGGCGTCGAGGCGGCTCGAGGCCATCTGGTCGAGCGCCATCAACGTGCGCGCCTTCTGCAGGGGGTTGCCCGAATCGAGGCCAGGCCTGGTTCGTGTGTAGTCATCGAGCTCGATGAGGGCATGCACGAGCGCGTGCTCGAGAAAACGATCGCCCGGTTGCGCGAGCGCCGTGACGAGCGGTCCGACCGCCGCCGCGGCCCCCGTGCGCCCAAGTGCCGCCGCCGCCGCCCGACGCACGGCCGCCCCTCCTCGACGGAGCAGCGGCAGCAGCGCAGGGGCCGCGTCCGGATCCCCCGTCGTCGCCACGCTGTTGCAGGCCGTCTGCCGCACCTTCTCGTGGGGATCGCCGAGCGCGGATCGAATCGCCCGAAGCGCCTCGGGCGATCCGTTGCGCGTCAGCGCCCAGATTGCGCCCTGTTTTTGCAGCGGCGTGCCCTCGACGACGGTCGGCTGGCGCAGTGCCAGCGCCTCGACCGCGCGGTCCCGCACGGCGAAGCGCGGGTCATCGAGCCACCGCACCAGCTGTGCGGTCGAGGACCCGTCCCACGGCAGTCCCAGACCACGAGGGTCGGTGACCTTGTGGCCGGGCTTGCGCACGCGGTAGATGGCGCCGGTGGCCTGCGGCTTCGAGATCTCCGAGGCGGGGCAGCCGCGGCGGAACCACCCTCCCGTGTTGAGGATCATGAGGCTGCCATCGGCGTCCTCGAACACGTCGGTCAGGTGCGCGTCGGGATCGTGCACGGTGAAGAAATCCTCGGTGCGCGCGGCGAACGTCGACCCGCGCGGAACCAGGACGCTCCGGGTCACCTTCCGGGTGTTGAACAGAGAGACGAAGACGTTCCCCTGATAGCCCAGGGCCGCCGAGCGCGCCAGGGTCAAGCCCGAGACCGCGCCGTGACCGAAGTTGAAGATGTCCTTCAGCGGATCGCCCGTGCGGCGGAACTCGGCCAGCACCGCCTCCTGGTCGTAGCGCGGGTAGACTCCGCCGCGCACCCAGTGGATGAGAACGTCGCCACGCGGATCACTGTAGAAGAGGTTGGCGTCCCCCAGCACCTCGCCCTCCGGGGTGAAGGTCACCTCGACGGGGTTGTCCATTCCGCCGCCAGCGAAGACCTGGATGTCGGACCCGTCGGGTTTGGCCGACCAGATGCGCGCGCCCTTGGCCCGGGAGACCAGGCGTCCGTCCTTCTGGTGAACCTCGTGCCCCTTGCGCCCGTGGCACCAGAAAATGCGGCCACCGGGGTGCAAAAAAGGGCCGTGCACGTCCGCCGCATTGCCGGTGTACTTGAACCCACTGGCGATGATCTCGCGCCTGTCCGCGCGCCCGTCGCCGTCGATGTCCTGGAGCCGCCAGATGTTGGGCGGTGAAGCAACGTAGAGGGCACCTTGGTACCAGAGCGCACCCTGCGGGAAGGTCATCTTGTCGGCGAACACCGTGGATCGGTCGAACACACCGTCACCGTTGGTGTCCTCGAGCATCCGCATGAGGTTCGGCAACTGAGCGTCATAGCCCGCGTCGTCCATGTTGAGGCCCACGTTGTCTGCGACGAACAGACGCCCCCTGTCGTCGAAGGTCGCCATGACGGGCCGCTCCACCAACGGCGGGCCGGCGACGACCTGCACCGTGAAGCCCGGGGGGACGGTGAAATCGGCAGCGCGGGCAGTCACGCAGGTAACCAGCAAGACGGCGACCAGGCACCCCCGGACCGCCGTCACAATCTGCACAGCACCCCCACCTCCACCAGTTGCCCGAGGATCCCGATGACGTCGTCGAGATCGAGGCTGCGGTCCCAGCCCAGCGCCGCCTCGACGCGGAACTCACGCTGGCGCGACATCTCGGACAGGAAGGTCCGCGCCGAGATGGGAAACGTCCACTCCGCGTCGCCCTGATAGAAGAAGATCTCGTCCTCGCCGGTCGGCGACGGCGCGACGATGAAGTGGAACGGCTGGCCCCCGGCGCGGGCCAGCACGTCCGAGCGCTTCAGCGCGACGGACGACGCGGGCGGGGATGGCGCATCGGCCGCCTGACCCACCGCCACGTTCAGCCGCCACAGTCGGTACAGCAGACGCGGATCGATCTCCGCCAGCAGCTTGCGGAGTTCGCCGAGGCGCGCGTCGAGTGCCTGCGCCGCCGACCGCGGAATCTCACCCAGGGCCGGTTCGTCGCCAGGAGCCGCGAGCAACTCCTGGCGCCACCCGGGCCTCTGCAGCAGCAGGTCCTGAAGCGCACGCGAGAACAGCTCGAAGGTCGTGCTCCGCGGCGGGCTCACGCTGACCGCGATCGAGTGGCCTTCGGCGCGCGCGACGTGCCAGGTCCCGGGCGGCAGGTACAAGCAGTGGCCAGGCTCGAGCAGCGCGCTGTCGAACCCGTCGACAGCGGGCGCAGGAATCGGCGTCCCGTCGTCCGCCGCGGCAGGCTCGCCGTTCCGCGGCGCCGTCCAGACGACGCGCCCGTCGGCATCGACGCGCGCCCCTTGCGTCGGCGACGTCACCATCGGGACGCGCGAGAAACGCCAGAGCTTCTTGCCCGCGACCTGCATGACGAACACGTGGTGCATGTCCGCGTGCACCGCGAAACCCCCGCCATGATTCGACGCGTACAGCTTGGCGAAAGCGGGACCTCCGGGCAACGCGAACGCGCGGCGGAAGCCGGCAAGAAAGGGCGCCAGTGTCGGGTGCGCCGATACGTCCGCGCAGATGGTCATGCCGGCGAGGAACAGCTCGTGACACTGCCTGGGGTCGATCGGGATCTCCACCTGGCCGCCCCGTTGATCGATCGTCCCGGCCTTGACCTCGCGCAGTCCCTCCAGCCGCTGCCAGGCGCCCGCGTCGTACACGCCTGCGAACTTGTCCGCCGGGCCCGGAACGTGTAGCGGCTTGCGATCCCAGTGCTCCCGGAAGAACGGCTCGAGGGTGATGGGACGAAGAAGGAACTCGAGCTCCATGTGCCCTCCGCTCACAGCCGGAACACCTTTCTGGCGTTCTCGTACAGGAGCTTACGCTCGACCGCCTTGCTGGCCGACAGGCGCCGTATGGCAGCCAGTGTCCTCGCGCCCGTGCACGCTGGCTCCTGGCCAACCTTGTCGTCGCAGTCGCTGCCGAACAGCAGCTTGTTCTGGTGGCGGGCGATGAATCCGCGCGCGTGCTCTTCGTCTCTGGTCAGGGCGTTCAACCCCGAGCCCGCCGACATATCGGCGTACAGATTCGGGTAATCGGCGAGGTACCGGTCCGTCAGCCCACCCGCGGTCACCGGCCCCTTGGGGTAAAGGTCCCGCGGATCGTCCTTGTTGTTCCTGTCGATGTTTGCCCACACCGTCTGGGCGTGCCCGATGAAGGTCACGCGGGTGTACTTCCGCAGGATCTCGTGGAACCGATCGTACCCGTGGTTGTACTTGCCGACCTGGAAATGAATCAGCACGGGTACCCGGTAGCTCTGCGCCAGACGGTAGATGGCCTGCATCTCGGGGCCATCGCACTCGACGCCGAATTTCAGCTCCCCGATGACCCGGGCCCCCTGCTTCAGGTAGCGCTCTATGATCGAAGCCGCTCCTGCGAGATCAGGGACGTCGTTGGACCCGAACACCAGCTCGCGCCGGTGCTTCCGCGCCAGCCTCATCGCCTGCTCGGGTTCCGAGACCTGCGCCGCCAACCCGTTCGAGCCGCCGTCGTGGGTCGACGGGCGGGTCACCGGGCGTCCGGCCGGCAGCAGCACCGTGGTGGTGACGCCCATCGCCCGCTGATGCGCCAGGAACTCCTCGTCGCTGCGACCCTTGTAGTTGAGGTGTTGATGGATGTCGACGATCGGCTCGGTGGCCGCGGCCAGGCCCTTGCCGACGAGCAAGCCGGACGACGAAGCCAGGAACCGACGACGCGTGTGCATGGGTCGATCACCTTTCTAACCCGACATTCGGTGACCCTAATGCGTACTTTTGTGACGCCCAGGCTGACTTTTCAACGCTTGGAGGCCTACAATCGTATTCCTCACCATGAAGCCGGTCTTCGAGAAGGTTCCCCAGGGAGGCATCGAGAGCTTCGCTTGCGAGGAGATCCGCGCCGCGACCTTCGGGACGCCGTGGCACGTTCACCCCGAATACGAGATCACGCTGATGCTCGAGGCCCAGGGCTACCGGATCGTCGGCGACAACATTGCCGAACTCGAGCCCAACGACCTGACGATGGTGGGCTCGTACTTGCCGCACGTCTGGCAGCAGAACGGCGGCGGCCCCGTTCACGCGATCGTCGTGCAGTTCCGTGACGCGTTCCTGGGCCCCGACTTCTTCCACCGGCCCGAGACCGAGAGCCTGCGGCGCCTCCTGCAGCGGGCCTCGCTGGGAATCCGCGTCGCAGGCAATACGCGCGACCAGGTGGTCGAGAAGATGAAGGCGCTGGTCGGGGCCACCGGCTTTCGCCGCCTGATGGGGCTGCTGGAGATCCTCGATCTCCTGGCCAGTTCGCGCGAGGTGACCTCCCTGTGCAGCGCCGGCTTCGTCCCGCGCTTCGACGGACACGACGAGACGCGCGTCAGCCGCGTCTGCCAGGTTCTGAGCGACAACATGTCCGAGCCGATCTCGAGGCCGCAGCTGGCCAAGACGCTGCACATGAGCGAGGGCGCCTTCAGCCGCTTCTTCAAGACCCGCACCGGCAAGACCCTGCCGACGTTCCTGAACGAGCTGCGCATCGGCCGCGCGTGCCGGTTGCTCTCCGACGAGAATCTGAGCATCACCGACATCGCCATGACCTGCGGCTACGGCAATCTGTCCAACTTCAACCGGCAGTTCAAGCGACTCAAGCGGGTCACCCCGCGTGACTATCGCCGCATCGTCAGCCACCAGGCCACGCCCTAGCTGAAGTCGATTGCCACGTCGTCGGCGACGCCGCCGAGCAGGTGGTAGCTGCAGTTGGTCTCCTGCAGGATCGAACCCGGCACCAGGGTGCTCACCGGACCGTGCGCCACGAGGCGGGCGATGAAGCGTTGCCAGGAGACGCCGCCGCCCTGGTCGCCGTCGAGCCAGAAGCTGCGGTCGCGCGCGCCCAGGATCTCGCGCGGGCCGATGGACGCCGCCTTGGGCGGCACCCAGGACCAGTCCCCGCCGAAGGTGTGCAGCGCGTTCTGCATGATGGTCATCGGGTTCAACTCGACGATGCGACCGTGCGCGCGCTTGTAGGCCGGCAGGTCATCGCCGAACTCCAGGCCCAGGTGTGACTCCCAGAAGGCGATGTGGCCGCACCACCCGATGCCGCCGTAACAGCAGTCGGCGCCGCCGTCGTCCTCGATGAGCTTGTGGTAGTCCCCGATGTTGCGATCGGTGGGGAAGTGGGCGTTCTTCTCCACAGGACGCAGGTCCTCGCGGATCTTGCCGAAGAAGCCCTTGCGCATCGCCGTGGCGAACGAGCCCTCCCACTCGGCCGGCGCCGTCCGGCCGTCGCTGTCGGCGTACTCGTCCATGTTGTAAGTGACGAGGTGGCGGCAGCTGATGCCGAGACGGTTGATCATGTCGGCGGCGATGGTGTACTGCGGGACCGGGCCGACGGGCAAGATCAGCACGCAGTTGCGCCCGGCGGCCGCGGCGTCGCTGATGCGCTGGACGAGGTCAGTGGCGAAGCGGCTGTAGAAGGTGACCTTGTCCTCGATGATCTCCATGCGGAAACGCGGATTCGGGTGCCGACACAGATCCCGCCGCTTGATGGCACGCACGTGCGCGCAAGCCGCGGCGTCGCGGAAGGGAATGAAGCGGGCGAGATCGTAGGCGAAGCTCATGGGGTCAGCTCGTCGGCAACGTGGTGAGATCGATGCGGCGGACGAAGATCTCCGCCCCCTCGGACTGGAACAGGATCCGGCCGCGCGCAGGCTCGGCTCCCCTGGCCTCGAGGACGGTGGTGCCGTTGACGACGTAGGTGAACTTTCCGTCCGAGGAGGTCAGATCGAGGCGGTTCCACTCTCCGAGCGGCTTCTCCAGGTCGGCGGCGCCGCGGAATCCAAGCTGGTCCTTCCAATCAGGCGAGCGTCCCGGCCAGTTCACCCGGCTGCGCAGGATGCGGGTGCCATCGGGCGACAGGCCGTCCGGCCGCGTGACGCGAGGCCGGAGCGCCTCGTCGAACGCCATGGTCGCCCCGCCGACCAGGATGACGTCCCCGGTGCCCCCCTCGATGATGTTGAACTCGATCGATTGCGGCCAAACCTTGTCCTCGCCCTGCATGTGGAACAAGAGGCCGCTGTCGCGCGCCTTGAACTCGCGCGGCGGCCAGGTCTTGCTTCCCCACCGGTACTCGACCACCAGGTGATAGCTGGCGTACTCCTCGTTGGTACCGAGGTAGCCCAGTTCTGCCCCACTCACGTGCAGGACACCCTTCTGCACGTTGAACACGCCCCCCGGATCGTTGTTCTTCCCCTTGTCCTTGAGGAACGTATAGAAGTTCGTCAGGTCCTTGCCGTTGAAGAGATGCACGGACCGCGTCGCGCATCCGGAGAACGCCAACATCACCGCAAGAGGAAGTAGCTTCATCGCCACCAACCCTACCGGCGCCGAGCCGACGTTGCCTAGGCATCGGCTGCCGGTTTTCGGTATTTTCGTCATCACGGCATCGGGCACGCGTTGGCGCCGCGCAGGAGCAGGAAGACCCCGAACTCCTTGTCGGTATGGCTGGCGGGGACCGGCAGTTGCCCTCCCGGCTGCGTGATGGCCGGTGACGCCATCGGCAGCGCAAGCGATCCCCCGCCGTAGGTTCCGGATGCCAACGGCGGCCCGTTCAGGTTCTGCACATCGCGCAACGCGAACCGGTCGCCCGGCGTCAGCACACCGGTGACGTCGACCTGGACCACATCCCGCCTGTCCCAGTTGAACACGACGATGTGCGCTCGCCCGGGATCGTAGCGGTTTCTGCGCACGGACGCCTTCACGCCCGTCGGGCGCATGGCGTAGGCGTGATACGTGTTGCTCGGGTAGTCCGTCGGAGTGAAGCCGATGAGCTTGCCGTGCAAGACGTTGTCCGTCAGGGTGGCCGGTCCCATGACCGTCAGCTCCAGCGCTGTCGGTCCCGAGAAGTAGTTGCGCTGGAAACTCAGATCCGCAATGCCGCCGCTCCACCCGAGTCTGGTTCGCGCACCCAGACCGGGCCGCGTATACGTGTAGTTGTCCACGACGTCATGCTTACGCGCCAGAGTCGCTCCGCCCCCGATGTGGATGTTCGTGACGCTGCCCGCTGACCAGCGAGACAGCACCCCCACGTCGAAGATGATATTGCCCGCAACGAGGTGGTTGTCGATCGCGCCCGCCGTGGTGGTGTACGCCTCGATGCCAAAACTGAAGCTGCGGAAGATGACATTGTCCTCGATGCGCCTGATCGGGTTCGCGGTGGTGTTGTCGGTGCTGATTCCTCCGCCGCGAACGCTCTCCGGATCGTCAAACCCGTAGTCGTGAATGAGGTTCCCGTAGATCTCCCACCCGTCCGCGTCGACGGGAGCCGAGATGCCCGAGGAGAGGTCATGGATATCGAGGTTGATGAGCCGCGTTCCCGTGCTCGTACCCGTCCTGGTTGTGACGATCCCATTCGCGCGACCGACACTCCCGCCGACGGTAGACGCGGTACGGCCGGCGGCCGCGCTCGTCATCTCGAATCCCCAGAACCACGTCCATCGACCGGCAACGGTCAGCATCCAGCCGGCCCCGGCGTCGTCCTCGATCGTGGCCCGCTCGCCCGGAAACTGACGCACGACGATCGGCTGGTCGACGGTGCCGTTGAGCCGGCTGACCAAGGCCGTGCCCCGATAGACGCCTCCGCGCAGCCAGATGGTGTCACCCGGCCGGACCGCCGCCGGGTGTCCGAGACCGGTGCGCAGGTCCCACGGCCTGTCCCACGAGCCATCGCCCTGCGCAGTGCCCGTCGCCGAAACGTACCAGCCGGGCAGACGGCTGCTCGGCGAGCAGGCGCTGGGTCCGTCGGGCGGCATCGGTCCGTCGGGCGGCATCGGTCCGTCGCGGCGACCGTCGCCGTCGGGCGGGGCGCTCGATCCTGCATCGCGGATCGCATCGACCGGGGCCCTCACGTCATGAGCCGCCGCGTCCGGGGCGTTTCCCAGGACGTCGGGTTGCTTCAGGTCCACGCAGGCACCGCACGTCAGCGCAGCGACGAGCACGAGCGAGCGAACCACACGCGGCATTCCTGAGGAGTTATCGGCAAGTCACCGCCCCGACCTGAGGAAGGACGACGGCGCTACGCCAGGATCGCCTTGACGACCTTGGCTTCTTCCGTGGGGCCGATCAGCCGCTGCCCGAGCCCCTGGTAACGGTACGCCAGGCGGTGGGAATCGAATCCCGCGCAGTGCAGGATGGTCGCCTGCAGATCGCGGACGGTCACCTTGTCGCGCGCGATGCTGTAGCCGATGTCGTCGGTCTCGCCGAGGACGAAGCCTGGCTTGATGCCGCCGCCCGCCATCCACATCGTGAAGCAGTGGGGGTGATGGTCGCGGCCCAGGAACTTCGATCCGTTGCGCGCTTCGTTCATGGGTGTGCGGCCGAACTCTCCCCCCCAGACCACCAGCGTCTGGTCCAGCAGCCCCCGTTCCTTGAGGTCCTTGATGAGAGCCACGCTCGCCTGGTCGACATCCCGGCACTTCTGGGGCAGGCCGGTGATGAGGTCGTTCGTCGTGTTGGTGCCGTGCATGTCCCAGCCGTAGTCGAACAGCTGCACGAAGCGGACACCCTTTTCCACGAGCCGCCGCGCCAGAAGGCAATTGTTGGCGAACGAGGCCTTGCCCGGCTGCGCGCCGTAAGCCACGCGCACGCTCTCGGGCTCCTTGCCGATGTCGAACGCGTCGGGGACGGAGGCCTGCATCCTGAAGGCGAGCTCGTACTGCTGGATGCGCGTCGTGGTTTCGGGATCACCGAACTGCGCCGCCTCCCTCTCGTTGAGCGCCCGCAGCGCATCCAGGCTGCGGCGGCGCGAACCGCTGTCCATTCCTGGCGGATTGCTCGAGTAGAGGATCGGCTCGCCGGACGAGCGGCACTGCACGCCCTGATACACCGAGGGCAGGAACCCGCCACTCCACAGAGCCTTGCCGCCGGTCGGATCGGATCCACCCGACAGCAGCACGACGAAGCCGGGCAGGTCCTGGTTCTCACTGCCGAGGCCGTAGGTGATCCAGGACCCGAGGCTGGCCGAGCCGGCGCGCATGTTCCCGGTGAGCAAGAACAGCTCGGCGGGCGCGTGATTGAACTGATCGGTCCACGCCGAGCGGACGACGCACAGGTCGTCGGCGATACCGGCCATGTGGGGGACGAGTTCGCTGTACCAGCCGCCGGCACGGCCGTGGCGCGTGAACTTGTACGGCGATCCGAGCATGTTCGGCACGCCCTTGATGAAGGCGAAGCGCTGCCCCTTGAGCAGGGACTCCGGGCAGGGCTTCATGTGCAGTTCCTTCAACTTCGGCTTCCAGTCGAACATGTCCAGCGCCGGCGGCGCCCCCGACATGTGCAGGTAGATGATCGACTTCGCCGTCGCCCGCTGCGGCGGTGCCTTGGGCGCGAGTGGATTCGGCGAAGGCGACCTTCCGGCCGCGCGCGCGTCCGCCGAGAGCAGCCCCGCGAGCGCGGCCGAACCGAGGCCGAGGCCCGTCTGGCCCAGAAATGTGCGGCGTGTGAGAGCGAGTGACGCGTCGTCCTTCATGGTCATCCCTTCGTCAACACGCTGTCCAGGTTGAGGAGCACGTTGCCCACCACCGACCATGCGGCCGCCTCGGCGGGCGACAGACCGGCAGGGAGCGCGCCGAGCGGTCTGGTCGCCAGCTTGAGCGCCTCCTCCGGCTTTTGCCGGTAGTGCCCGAGCTCGTCCTGGAACAGTCGCACGAGCGGCGCAATCTGCGCTGCGGTCGGCGGTCGAGCGAGCACCAGGCGCAGCCCGTAGCGGACCCGATCGACCGGCGTCTTTCCGCCCTCGCGCACGAGCCGTCGACCCAGCGCCTGCGCCGCTTCGAAGAACACCGGGTCGTTGAGCGTGACGAACGCCTGCAGCGGCGTGTTGGTGTGAATCCGCCGCATCGAGCAACTCTCCCGGCTCGGCGCATCGAAGGTCGCCATGCTCGGGTACGGCGCCGTCCGCCGTAGGAACGTGTACAGCCCACGCCGGTAACGGTCCTCGCCGGGGCTCGTGGTCCAGGTCCGCTCGCCGTTGAAGGCCGCGCGCCACAGGCCCTCGGGCTGCTCGGGAAACACCGATGCGCCGCCGACCTTCCGGCTCAGCAGGCCCGCAAGCGCCAGCGCCTGATCGCGGATCGCCTCGGCGTCGAGACGGCGACGGCTGGAACGCGAGTAAAGCTCGTTGCGCGGATCTTTCTCCAGCAACTGGGGCGTGACGGCGCTCGCCTGGCGGTACGTGGCCGAGGTGACCATCAGCTTGACCAGCGCCTTGACGTCCCAGCCGAGCGCAGGCTGGTTGGGCCGCGCCTCCTTCTTCGGCGTCGCAAAGCTGACGGCGAGCCAATCCAGGAGCTCGCGGTGGGTCGGCAATGTTCCCTGCGTGCCGAAATCCTCCTCGGTCTCGACGATCCCGGCGCCGAAGAGCTGCGCCCATAGACGATTGACCGCGACGCGCGCAATCAGCGGATTGTCCTGGCTGGTCAGCCAGCGCGCGAGCCCCAGCCTGTTGAGCGGCGCTCCGGCCGGCCAGGGGTTGAAGGCGGCGGGCACTCCTGGTGTGACCTTTTCACCCGGATCGAGAAAGTTTCCCTTGTTGAACAGGTGGCTCACCCGCTGATTCGCAGGAGTCAGATCGCGCATCACCGGGACGGCAATGGCCTTGATGGCATCGAGTTCCGCCTTCCGGCTCGCGATTTCCTTGGTGATCGGCGCGAGCGTCCGGGCCAGCGGGCGGAAGAAATCGGCGACACGCTCGCCATCCGCCGCACTGCGATCCGCCGCCGGCCTGGCCAGGACCTGGCCGACCTCGACCGGCACCAGCCTCACGGGCGTCGGCTGCGCCGTCGCGAACAGCTTGAAGCGACCCGCCTCTTCGGCACTGAAAGACCTGAGAAAGAAGGTCAGCAGCGGGGCGCCATCGGGCCCGGTGCCGATCGGGGTGGCGACCTCGAAGGCCAGCGTACGGGGGTGGCCAGGGGTCGCGTCCACGGCCCAGCCCGACTTGCGCCCGTCCTCGTCCAGGATGGCCCTCGCCGGCTTTTCCTTCTGCTCGACATCGGCGCTGGCATCGCGAAGCTTGGCCGGAACCGTACCGTTCAACGGCAGACGTGCGGTCGGAGTCGGCGCCCTGTCCAGCTCGGTCTGCCAGACCGGATTGCGTTGATCGTCGAGCGCGACGACGCGCATCGTGGACGGCTTCTCCTTCTTCTCGCCGTCGTCGTACGTCCGGCCCCAGATCACCACCTCGTCGAGCAGCCGGGTCTGTCCCAGGTCCACCTCCCACCAGGGGCTTGGTTCGCCACGAGTCAGCGTCGTGGACCCGGAAGAGAAGTGTCCGTCCGTATCGCCGTCGACAGCGCGCCCGGCGGCGCCTTCGTTCTCCTCGCTGGACTGGGTCGCCTTGCCCTTGCGCGCGACGTTCTCACCGGCGCTCAGCACCTGCACCTCGGCGAGCGAAAGGATCCGCGGGTCCTTCCTCAGCTTCCCCTGCCCCAGCGCTTCGATACGCACGAAACGTGCGGCCACGGGCTTCGGCTTGCTTGCCAGGACGTGGACCTGCACGTCGCTGAGGACGAACTTCCCCGTCGCTTCGAGACGAAAGGCCGTGATCCGGCCCAGGGGAGCCCGGACCTGGATCGTCTGGATTTCCCCACCGTCGGTGGCGACGGCGGGCAGCGACGACACCACCTCGAGCGGAACCCACGGCAGCGGTTGGTTCGCTTTCACCTCCCAGGCAGCCAGCTCGGCATCGAACGCCGGCGTCCTCTCGCGGAACGCGTTGCCAAGCCGGGCGATCTCCGCCGTCACCGACGCCCGCTTCGCCTCCTGCTCCGGGGTCCACAGCGGCAGCGTGGGTCGCTCGTCGGCCTTGTCGCTGTCCTCGGTCTGGTCGAAGAAAGCGTAGAACTGGTAGTACTCGCGGTGGGTGATGGGATCGAACTTGTGGGTGTGGCACTGGGCGCACCCCATCGTCAGCCCCATCCAGACCTGAGCCGTGACGTTGGCGCGGTCTTTGACGGCCGCGACTCGCCACTCCTCGTCGTCGGTTCCCCCCTCGCTGTTCGTCATCGTGTTGCGGTGGAAGGCCGTCGCCACGATCTGGTCGCGGGTCGGGTTGGGAACCAGATCGCCGGCGACCTGGTCGACCGTGAAACGATCGTAGGACACGTTGCGGTTGAGGGCGTCGATCACCCAGTCGCGGTACGGCCACAGATTCGGCCGCAGCGGATCCGACCCGTAGCCGGCCGAGTCGGCGTAACGTGCCAGGTCGAGCCAGACACGCGCGAACCGCTCACCGTACGCCGACGACGCGAGCAACCGGTCCACCGCCCGCTCGTAGGCGCCCGGGCGCGTGTCCTTCGCGAAAGAGACGACGTCGGCCGGCGTCGGGGGCAGCCCGGTCACATCGAGCGACGCGCGCCGGAGCAGCGTGTACTTGTCGGCCTCGCGAGAAGGAGTCAGACCGGCGGCCGCGAGCTTGTCGAAGACGAAATGATCGATGCCGTTCCTGGGCCACGAAGGCTGCGAGACCCGCGGCAGGGGTGACCGCTCCGGTTTCGTGAATGCCCAGTGAGCCGAGTAGACCGCCCCCTGCTGCACCCATCGCCGCAGAAGCTCGATCTCGCGCGGCTCGAGCGGATTCTTCGTCTCGACCGGCGGCATGACCTCGTCGGCGTCCTTCGTGGTGATCCGCGTGATCACCTCCGAACGCGCGAGATCGCCGGCCACGATCGGGTGTCGTCCGCCCTTCCGCTCGCGCACGGCCTCGTCGCGCACATCGAGGCGCAGCTTCGCCTCACGGCTCCCCTCGTCAGCGCCGTGGCAGGAGAAACACTTGGCCGACAGGATGGGGCGAATCTCGGCCGAAAAGTCGACCTGAGGCTCGGCCTCCGCTGCGCGCGAAGGCGCCAGCACCTGCCCCAGGACAAGAACGGCAGGCAAAGCGAGCAGTGTCGACCGGTGCACGCATCACTATATGCATTTCTACCCCGCCCCTCATAGTCTCGGCGCGGCGCGGCGTGTATGATGCGGTCGCATTCGATGCGGCTCGTCTCGGTCGTGGTCCCGGCGTACAACGAGGTCGAGACCCTGCCGCTGTTCTACCGGCAGCTCTGCGACGCGCTGGCCGGGTTCGCATCCCGCGCGACCTTCGAGTTCCTGTTCATCAACAACGGCAGCACCGATGGGACGCTGGCGCTGTTGACGGAGCTGCGCGCCACCGATCCCCGGGTCAAGGTCGTGACGCTCAGCCGAAATTTCGGCTACCAGGCGGCAATCACCGCGGGACTGACGCTTTGTCGCGGTGACGCCGTCGGCTGCATCGACGCCGACGGCGAGGACCCCCCGGCAGTCCTGGCCCGCTTCGTCGAGACCTGGATCCGAGGCGACGCGGACGTGGTGTACGGCATCCGCGGAAAGCGTCCCGAGAGCCGATTGATGCAGCTGGCTCGCCGGGTCTACTACCGACTCACTCGCTCGCTGGCCGATCATGAAATCATCCTGGACATGGCCGAGTTCGGCCTCCTCGATCGCAAGGTGCGCGACGCCGTGCTGGCGACACGGTCCACCTACCCTTTCGTGCGCGCGCAGATCGGATACGTCGGGTTCAAGCGCATCGGCATCCCGTACGATCGGGTGGCCAGGCTCGGCGGCCGCAGCCACTACAACCTGCTGCGCGCCTTCAAGTTCGGGCTCGGCGGCATTCTCTCCTCCTCGACCTTTCCCTTGCGTCTCCTGGCCTACGGCGGCGCCGTTTTGATCCCCACCTGTCTCGCCGCGACGATCCTCATCGGGATCGCCGGCATGAGAGGCGATTACCTCGAGACGATCGCTCGCCTCGCCGTGGTCCTGGTGGCGTTGATGCTATGGGCGGCGTTCGGAACGGCCGTCCTGGCCATCTACATCGCGCGCATCTACAAGGATCAAGTCGGCCTTCCGCTCTACGTCGTCGATACCCCGCGCTCTCTGCTGGACGGATGATCGACGCGGCCGAGCGCGAGCGTTGCCCGATCTGTGGGGCTGTGACCTGGGGCGTCCTGTTCCGCAGCGGCGGCTACCCGATCGCTCGATGCAGTGCCTGCGGGCTGGTGCGGACACTCGAGGTCGTCGAGGCAGGGGAAACGCAGTATCCCGTCTTCGATCAGCGCGAGACCACCGTCATGCTGGGGATGCGAGCCCTGGTCGAGCAACTCTTGCGGGAGCGAATGGGGCTGGTGCGACGGGTCGTGCCGCCCGGGGCCCGGCTACTCGACTTCGGATGTGGCAACGGTGCCTTTGCGCGCCTGATGGCGCGATCGGGTTACGACGTCGTGGGAATCGAGCCCTTCAGCCTCGGATCGCCGACCGTGGAACAGCACCTGCGCCTGTTGCGGGCCCCCCTCGAGGCTTGCGCGCCGACCCTGGGCGAGTTCGATGTCATCACCATGTGGCAAGTTCTCGAGCACGTGCGCGATCCGAGCGCGGTCTTGCAGAGCCTGCTCGGACACCTGCAACCCGGGAAGGTCCTGGTCGTCTCGGTGCCGAATTTCGCCAGCTGGCAGAGCCGGTTGTTCGGCCCCCTCTGGTTCCACCTGGACCCACCGAGGCACATCTCTCATTTCGACCGGACCGCGTTGACCACCCTCCTGGAGAAACTGGACCTGGAGATCCTGACGACCAGGACCTTTCACCTCGAGTACGGCCCGATCGGGTGGATACAGAGCGCCTTGAACCGCGTCCTGCGGCGTCCGAATTTCCTCTACGAATTCGTCAAGGACCGGGGCGCACTCGCGGACGTCTCGACTCGTGAAACCGTGGCCAACGTCGGGGCCTCGTTGATCGCCAGCGCGCTGATGGCGGTCCCGGCCCTCACCCTCGAGGCGCTTGCCGCGGCAGCCCAGGCGGGCAGCGTCCTCACCATGGTCGCACGCAGGAGGGGCGGGTCGTGAACCAGACTTGCTAGTTCTCGTTGAAGTCCATGAGGACGCGGTGGGCGCCTTTCCGGAGGGTGACCACGCCGCTGCCCCAGGCCGCCTCGACGAACGGGCCCTCGAACGCAGGTCCTGGGCCCACGGCGATCGGGGCCCCGTTGATCACCGGGAGGCGCGTCTGGTCGCCTGGGAAGACGAACTCGTCGCCGGACAGGCTGCGGTAGCGATAGTCCTGTCCCTGGTTCGTGAGCGCGCCCGCAAGCACCCGGCCCTGGAACGCGGCAGGGTCGGCGAAGTCACGCCGGCGCGCGACCTCGAACACGACCGGCGAGAAGTCGTCGTCCAGCACCATCCAGTCGCCCGCCTGCTTCTCCTCGCCGGCCCCGAAGTGGTACCCGCGGGACGCCGGGCGGACGGCGGCGAAGGCCCCGGACGTCTCCACGAACACCCAGCCCTCGCGCTCGACCCGGCTCCCGACACCGGTGCGCGGGATCCAGACGCGCGTGGGACCACCGCCGTCGTGAGTGCGCAGCTTCTGCACCATCGCCGTCCCCTTGCTCTGGGCGCCCCACATCTGATTGGCGGCACGCCGGCCCGCGCGCGAATCGGCGAACATCGTCGCGCCACCGGCGAAGACGATCCCGTTCCAGCGATTCTGGCTGCTGATGGGCGACCAGTCGGCGGCCGGGCGGGCCTCGATGTGAAACGTGCCCAGGACGAAGTCCGGCGTGCAGGTGGTGACCCGCACGATCCCGCCGAAGTCCGTGCGCAAGAGGGGCCTGCTCGACTTCGTCTGCCCGGGCGCGAGCAGACCGAGGGGTCGCTGGAGCACCTGGTAAACGCCGCGTCCTTGCTGGTCCATGGCCAGGTCGACCACCACCAGGTCCGGACGGTAGTCGCTGGTCAGCGGGGTGAACAGGTTGTCGTGCGCCGCGACCCGCCGCCCGATCCCGAAGTGCAGCCAGGCCAGGCCTTCCCGCTCGTCGGCCCGCTCCGCGCCGTCGGGGTAGATCCGCGAGGCGGCGCCGCCGCGTGCCCCTCCCAGTTGCTCCTGGGCCCAGGTCGCCCACCAGAGATCCAGCAGGTACCCGGCCCGCTTCCGCAGCGTCGGGTCGTCCGCGAAGTCGTGCAGGTTGTAGAGCGCCTTGGCGCTGGCGAACCCGTAGCCGCGGCTGGCGACCTCGACGAACAGCCCTCGCATGGCCCGCTGCCGCAGGTACTCCTTCAGATAGGCCGTCCAGACGGTGTGGTGCTCGGCAGCCGTCTTGCCATCGTCGTACGCGCGCGCCCGGTATCGATCGTCGGCGGCCAGCAGCTTCGCGAAGTGCCAGGCGGCTAAAACCTCCTGCAGGTGGTGGTTCTCCGAGATGTGCAGGCGCCAGGTGCGCGAGACGGCGATCTCCGCGTCCACCAGCCGCGAGTTGTTCTTCGACCACAGCCACATCGACTCGAGGATCTTCGCCTCCGCCTCGGACGTGAGCCGCCGCGCGATGCGTGGCTGCCGGCCGCCGAAGAACTCCACGATGCGCGTGAGCACGTCCGCCACCCAGTAGAAGTTGGCGTGGTCGTCGCGTTCTTCCGGGTGCTGGATGTAGTAGTCGCTGTGCTCGATCAGCGCCGCGTTTGCCTCGGCGCCGAGCTCGCCCAGCCAGAACGCCTTCATCGCGAAGCCGGTGACCGAGTAGCTGTAGGGCCGGGTGAAGGTGGCGTGCTGGTCGGGGTAGTGCGGGTGGGGCCGCCTGGGCCCCGGCCGGAACGGCCGCCCGCCCAGCTCGCGGAAGAGGGCGTCTCGCCGGACCACGAACCCGTCGCGCACTGCGACCAGATCGGCCGTGGACGGAACAGCCTGGAAACGCGTGGTGCTGCACGCCAGGGTCAAGCACAGCACCGCGACGACGCCGACTCGCACTGGCGGCGCATTGTACTCCCTGCCGGCTCGGCCAGCGCGGCGGCTCACAACACCGCGCGTGCAAGGCGTTGTTCCAGCGGCTCCCGGGGGTTACCAATTCAGTCGTAGCGTCGCCTGCCCGGCTGTGACCGGGCCCATGGACGAAGGAGGACGAACCAATGAACCGTATTTTTTTGATGACCGGTGTGACCGGACTGTTGATGGGCGGCGCCTTGACGGCGCGCGCTGAGGATGACGTCGAGCGTGCAAAAGACCGCATCGAGGAACGCGCCGAAGCCGCCAAGGATCGCGTCGAGAAGAACGCCAAGGCGGAGAAGGCGCGAATCGACCGGAACGCCGAGGTCGCCAAGGAGCGGGTCGAAGCCGGCGCCAGAGTCCGCGCGGATGGCACGGACGGCGACGGCGACTCGGCGAAGACCGAGATGAAGGACACCTGGATCACCACCAAGGTCAAGGCGAAGTTCCTCGCCGACGAGCGGGTCAAGGGCCTGGACATCACCGTCGACACCAATCGAGACGGCGTGGTCACGCTGACCGGGACCGTCCCGACGCTGGCGATGAAGCTGCGAGCGGCCGCGATGGCCAAGGCCACCGAGGGCGTCCGCGGGGTGGACAACCGCCTGACCGTAAGGGGCGACCTCGACCGCAGGTAGCCTCACAACGCAGCTCAAAAAAAAAGGCCGGACGACCGCTGAAACTTCCGCGGTGGTCCGGCCAGCACTCCCGAGCGAGATCTCCTCGAACAGATACTTGAAGGTCTGGGTCAGAACGAGGGGCGTCCCTCAGCTGCTTCGGCAGTAGAAGCGCAAGCGCGCGCTGGACCGCGAGCTGAACCACCTCTGCCTTCGCGCTCGTATCCAGAAACGGCATGCGGAAAAGACAAGAAGCATCGGCTGGATCTATTTTCTGACCGGCGTTGGCTTCGGTGGCTTTTCCCGGCCGAACTGACCGGGTGCGGGCGAAAGGCGGGTGGGCAGCGGGGTGCCAAGCGTGTCCCGGTTCGCGGTGAACCCCTTTCCGTCGACGTCGACGTAGATCGGGTTCGTCATCGCGACGGGCTTGGCGCCGCGGGGACCCATGATGGGGCTGGTCGAGCCCTTCTCTCCGATGGCGACGACGATCAGGTGAGCGTCGGAGCCCAGCGTGACCGGGATGTCACGCTTGAACTTGACCGCGCCAGGCCCGAACGCGTCGGGGTGCGTATCGCGGGTGAAATTCAGGTCCGGCCTCGGGCGGCCGTTGACCAGCACCTGCACCCGATCGATGTCGAGCCAGTTCGCCGTTTCGACCCGCACCCGTAGAGTCCCATGCCCGCTCACCTCGACGTCGTCGCCGGGGAGAGCCCCTTCGAACGAGGCATCGATGAACGGCCCGTTGCCGATCACCACATGTCCCTTCTTCAGCTCCCGCACCACTTCCAGCTCGTCCACCTTCGCGGGATCGTCCGTCGATGATTTGATGTAGTTCCGGACCGTGCCTCCGGCGTGAAACAGACCGTGGGCATCCGTATTCGAGGTGCCGGGGATGCGCATTCCCTGGTTCAGAATCTGCAGCCAGTTGAAGATGCGATTCTTGATCCGCTCTTCACCGTCGCCCATCGTCGGCTCCATCGAGAGGATATCGCCCCCGAACACTTCCATCACATCGGTGAAGGCCAGGGTTCCGAACCCGCTGTCGGGGACGCCATCGCCGTCCTTGTCGAAGAAGAGCCAGCCGATGTCGGGATGGTTCTGCTGAACCAGCGCCTCCCGCTTGCCGATGAACGCGCGTACCGCCTGGATCTGCGCCAGGGGCTCGGCGACCTGAGGAGGCGCGCCATAGTGCTGCTGCGCTCGGTCCAGCTGGAGCGGGAAGGCATTGAGGTGCATGGTATCGACCGGACCCGGACCGGACAGCTCGATTCCGTCCGAGGTTGCCAGGAACTTTCCCAGGTCCAGCCTGCTGATCTGCGGCCGGTATGATCCGATCCGCAGGTGCTCGGTCGATGGAGCAAACTCGATCCCCTCGCCGATGTGAGCCAGGATCCGCGCTTCCTGCGCCACGCCGATGTCGCCCCCGTTCGACGAGTGAGAGTGCAGGTCGGCCGAGATCCATCCACGGCTGTCGACCGCGCGCACCAGCCGGGCCTCCAGGCGTGCGTGCTGACCCGGCGCCAAGGTGAGGTCCCGCTCGACAGAATCGTACTCGGGGCCGCGAGACACGATGACCCGGTATTTGCCGGCGGGCAGGCCGGTCGTGAAGGAACCGTGACCGGAGAAGTAGATATTGCGGCAACGGCTGGCCTGCATGCAGGGGCCGAGTTGCGGATCCGCGGTCCCACTGACGCCGAGGAACTGCACCTTGCACGGGGAGGGCTTGCCCGCTGTATCGGTGACGTGCAGAGACACCTGCGACAGCGGCGGAACCGCCAGGCGGGCTCGCTTGGGGGTCCCGAGCTCCAGGGTCGTATCCACCGGCGCCCGCCCGATCTGCGAAGCTCGCGCCGCATAACGGCCTCGCGGCAGCGAGAAAACGGCTTGCCCCCTTTCATCGGTCGTCGCCTCGCTGGCCCACGTTTCGCCGTCCCGCACGATCAGGTGAACGCCGGCCGCTGCACGGCCTCGTTCGTCCGCCACGGAAACCACCGACGTGGGCACGCGGTGCCCTAGCAACCGTTGCGCGAGCGTCTGCACCTCGGCCGGGTGCCGACCGACGGCCAGGTAGCGCGTCAGCACGATCTGCTGCTTGGGCGCCAGCACGGTCATCGGATCGCCTGCCTTGGTGCCCAGGTCAGGAAAATCAATCGAGGTCCCCAGGCGGCCCGTTCCACCTTTGCCGTCCGTGTACATCTGACCGCCCCGACGGATGAGGCCGTACGCGGTCGAGAACCCCTCGTCGTAGAAATAGACGAAGTCGGCCGTCCCCTGCCGCGTCTGGGTAAAGCTGTTATCAGCGCGAACGTGGTCGGACAGCCTCTCGCGTGCGACGCCTTGCCCGGCGTTGCGATAGGTGGTCTTCACCTCCAGGAACGTATCTCCGTCGCCAAGCCCGTATTCGGTCATCGCCTCGACGGGATTCAGGTCCGTCGCTCGGCGTGTGACCTGCAGGACCACCCTTCGGCCCCGCGCAACCACGATCTGGGAGTCGGTCGCCGGTGCAGCCTTCGAGAACCCGTGGGGCATGAAGGCCGTGAGCTGATCGTCGTTGGTCTCGCGCAAGGTGAAATCGATCACCGCGCCTTGCGCGCTGGGGCACCAGTGGGTGGCCTTCCGTCCGGGACGGGTGTCCGCGACGACCAGCGCGACCCGGTCATTGACCAGCAGGTAGTCGCCGAAGATGGCGTCGATCTCCTTGCCGCGCGGTGCGCGGTCCCAGTTGGCGGCGCCGAGCCGGGTCAATTCGGCGGCGAGACAGGGCGTCGCCGACAGCCCCACCAGCAACAGGCCGGGCAGGATTCGGCCGGATCCACGCATCACGCTGGAGAGGATACCGATCATGGTCATGAACCTACCAATCGTCCCGCACGGGTCGGGTATTTTCTGTGAGACTGGCTTGCCAACGCCGTGTCAGACGAGCATGAGCGGGTCGACCCCGTAGCTGCTCCGCCCGCTGTTGTCGTCGCCGAAGGCGGGGATATCGCCTGCGCCGACCCCGTGCAACAGCGAGGTGAACACGTCGTTGATGCCGATGCGGGCGCTCGGCTTGATGAAGCGGTCGGTGACGAACGCGCCTCCTCCCTTGCCGACGTAGAAGCACGGCGCCAGCCCGGTGTACGAGTGGCTTCCGTTCGGCTCGTTGGTGGCCCAGATGATGATCGTGTCCTCCAGCAATCCCAGGGCGGCGGCGGCCCGGGCCAGCTCGGCGTACTTGCGGATCAACCAGCGGGTGTACGCCAGGGTCGCGGCCGCCAGGGTCGCCTGTCCGGCCGGAGTGGCGATCTGGTGGAAGAAATTGGTGTGGATGGCCATCGATTCGAACCCGGGGAGGAACAGCGCCTTCTCATCGGGCTGGTCGGTCCACAGCTCGTAGAGGAGGACGTTCGTGCGGCCGCAAGCCAGCGCGTTGACCGCCACGCGCGTGTGCAGGTCCATCGTGGCGGCCAGCGTGTCGTAACCGAGCACGGGCGGAGTCGGCGCCGCACCGGGGGCGCAGGCCGGGGGCGCCGCGGGCGGGTTGGCGAGGGCGTCCACGCGGCGCCGCATCTCCGCCAGGGAATCGCAGTGGTCCATCACGCGTCGCGCGGCCTCGGCGCCGAGCTGACGCTGGGTCTCGTTGACCACGGCCTTGCACTCGTCGACCTGCTGGCCCAGGAGATCGCTGCGGAAGCGCGCGTCGGATGCCGTGACGGCAGGTGCGCTGCTCGTCGCTGGCGCGGCATTGCCCGCGCCGAACAGGTTGGCGTATGCCGTGGCCGGTGAGCCGTAGGTGGTCGACAGGCTGTTGCTGCCGCCGGTGGACGTCGTGCCGTGGTCGTACCGCCCCTTTATCACCTTGAGGCGCACCGACGGGAACAGCGTCGAGGCACGCAGCCTTCCGGCCAGCACCCGGTCCAGCGACACGCGCCCCGCCGGGTCTCGCGCTGCCACCAGCGATCGCAACGCGCCCTCGCTGTGGGCCGCGACCTGGGTGGTGCCCTGGTAGCCCCAGCGAAACTGAAGATTGTCGAAGATGGTCATCTGCGCCTTCAGCGCCGCGAACTCGGGCAGCTCGAACACGTCGAGCCCCTTATCAAGCGTGGAGGTGGAGAGAGCCGTCCCGTTGGCCAGCGGCTGCTGCCAGTACTTCCCCTGCAGGCCCCCACCGACGTAGAAGATGATCACCTTCGGCTGGCGCGCGGCGTGGGCCTGTCGCAACGGCCCGGCGACGAGCGCCGCGTGCCCGAGCCCACGAAAGAAACTGCGGCGCGAGAAGGAACGGCGGGTGACCGGCTTCGGCATCATCTAGGCGGCCCCCTTGCGAAAGCGGAAGCTGTCCGACAAGAACACCGAGCGCACGAGCGCCTGCACGTTGCCCGCCTTTCCGAACGACCGCTGGCGCGAACAATCGTCGGCGGTGTCGAGCGTCCGGCCGAGCAGGTACTCGTACCAGTTGTCGACGAAGCACTGGCGGGCCGGCGCCTCGGCCGCCAGGGCGGTGAACAGGCTGCGTGCGTCGGTGAACGGCAGCGCGCGACCATCCGGCAAGGCGACTGCCCCCGACGGATCGATCGCCTCCTTGCCGTCCATCGTCCGGGTGCGCCCCACGGCGTCGAAGCTGCCGAAGGCGAAGCTGATGGGGTTGAGGACGCGGTGGCAGCTCGCGCACAGCGGCGCGCCGGTCATGATCTCGAACTTCTGGCGGGAGGTCAGGCGTGGATCGGTCGGCGGCTTCGCCTCGGCCGCCTCCGCAGGAGGGTTGGGCAGCCTCACGCACAGGAGGCCGTCGAGGGCAGCGTGCGCCCGGTGCACCGGCTTCGGTTGCAGATCGTCGGCCACGGCCGCCAGGAAGGCGGGGTGGGTGTAGAGACCAGCGCGCGTCGTTTCCACAGGCATCAGCGCGAAGTCACTGGCCGGCGCCGCTTTGTTTCCGAACAGGGGCGACAGCTCGCTGCGGACGTAGGCGGTGTTGCTGGTGAGAAAACTTTCGAAGGTCGCGTCCGGGTCGGCCACCAGCACCTCTGCCTGGCGGCGAAAGCTCTCGAACAGGAGCCCGGGCACCGTGGACTTGTAGAAGGGAAACGCGGTGAGGTTCTTGGGCAGGGAGAGCACGCGGTCGACGCCCAGCAGGCTCACGAAGAAGTGGGTCAGGCCGGCGACGCCGGTCTTGCTGGCCAGGAGCCGCGTCACCTGGGCGTCGATCTGCGCCGGGTCCGTCAGCGCGCCGGCATCCGCCACGCGCATCAGGTCGTCGTCGGGCGGCCCGCCGGTGATGGCGTAGGCGAGAGCGGACGCCATCTCGTGCGAGGTGAGCTGCCGGACACCGGGACGGCCGGCCACGGGCACGCCGATCTCCGTCCGGTGGAAGAAGGCAGGCGACCCCAGCAGCATCTCGACCGCGCCCTGCACGGCGATCGCGAAACTCCAGCCCGCGCGGAGCGCCGTGAAGCGGCCCGCCAGGCGGTCCTGCTCCGCGCCGGTCAGCGGCCGGCGGAAGGCCACCCGCCCGATCACCATCGACAATGACCGCACGCAGGCATTCTCATCGACGCTGCCATCGCAAACGGGGGTCAGGCGCGCGCGGTCCAGGGCCACCGCCCGGCCCAGCGTCACCGCGTTCTTGATCACCGCATCGCTGTACTCGAAGGACAGGGCGCCGGCAGGCAGGTGCGTGCCGTCCAGCTTCACGAATCCCGGTGTGGCCGCAAGGCCGAGTGACTTCGCCGCCGCCTGCAGCGTCCGGTCGTACTCGGCCGGCGTCAGCAAGCGGAGCATGCCCGGCGCGTACGACGACGTCGAGCAGAGCGGCGCGCCGGAGGTCGGCACCGGCTCCGGCGCCAGAGGACTGTCGCCCACGATTTCACCGGTGCACCCCGTGATCAACGCCAGGGCCAGGAGTTGTCGCATCCCTTCACGCTACGGATCCGCCGCCCAGGTGCCCATTGGTCGATGGGCATAGTGCAGCGCGCAGTGGTGTACCATCGTCCGGGTGAAGGTAGCCCCGGTCGCCGCTTGGGCCGCCCTCACCGTCGGTGCCGGCAGCGCGTGGGCGATGGACCCGAACACGGCCATCGCCCAGTACAACCAGCGCCACTGGTCGCTGGAAGCCGGGCTCCCCCAGGCGCACGTCACCGCCATCGCGCAGACGCCGGACGGATACCTGTGGATCGGCACCGGCGCCGGCCTGGTGCGCTTCGACGGCACGGCCTTCACCGTCTTCTCGTCCGAGAACACGCCGATCCTGCACAACCACGAGGTACGGGCGCTGCTGGTCGACGGCACGGGCGACCTCTGGATCGCGATGCACGGCCCGCCGGGCATCCTGCGCTACCGCCGCGGCGCCTTCGAGACGTTCGAGGATCGCCTACCCGGCATCGAGCACCAGTTCATCTCCGTCGCGCGCGAACGCAGCGGCCGCCTCTGGTTCGGCGGGTGGGCCGGAGCCGTGCGCCTCGACGTGGTCGCCGGCCACTTCACCGTCTTCCAGCGCGTGGGCAAGGTCCCGATCGGTTCGGTGCGGGCGTTCGCCGAGGATGCGGAGGGAATGTGGCTCGGCACCCACGGCTCCAGCTGGCGGGTGCAGGGTGACAGGTGGCAGCGCCCTGATGGGAAACTGCCGTCCGCGCGGAGCTTCCTTTCCGAGGCCGACGGCACCCTGTGGATCGGCACGGATCACGGTCTCGTCCGCCGCAAGGCCGGCGCCACGCGGCTGTTCACGACCGGCGATGGCCTTCCCGACGAGCGCGTCGACTCTCTCCTGCGGGATCGCGACGGCGCGCTGTGGGTCGGCACCGCGGGAGGCCTCGCCCGCCTGTCGGGTGACCGGTTCGAGTCCGGCGGAGGATTCGATCACGGCGTCTCGGCGCTGTTCGAGGACCGGGAAGGGAACCTGTGGCTGGGCTCCGGCTCGGAGGGCCTGGTGCGGTTGCGCGACGGGCCGTTCGTCAGCCTTCCGCCCGGCAAGCACGCCGGCCAGGCCATCCGCGGGACACCGGACGGCCTCGTCTGGGTTGCCACCAACGGAGGCGGCCTGCTGCGCGTCGCCGGCCACGACGTCACCCAGATGAGCGCGGGTCCTTGTGGGCTTTCCGTCCGCACCATGGAGGTCGATCGCCAGGGGCGCCTGTGGACTGGCACCAACGTGGTGCCCGCGGCGACGCTGTGCCGTCTGGAAGGCGGCGCGTTCGCCGCCGTGAAGGGCCTGCCCCCTCGCACCCCGATCCGGGCCCTGCTCCAGGGCCGCACCGACTTCTGGGTGGCATCGGATGACCAGGTTTTCCGCGTCGACGGCGAGCGCCTGGTTGCCGAGCCCCTGCCGGGCCGTTTCGGCCTGCACAGCCTGCGCGAAGATCGCTCCGGCGTGCTCTGGGTCGGCACGGAGCAGGGCTTGCTGCGCCGGCAGAAGGGACAGTGGAAACACGTCTCCGGCGTTTCAACGTCATGGATCTTCGACATCCAGGAGGATCGCCAGGGCGGTCTGTGGCTCGCCACCCGCGGCCTCAACCGCTTCGCCGACGGCAAGGTCACCCACTTCGGGATCGAGCGCGGCCTCTTCGAGGATCCGGTGTACGGCATCGCCGAGGACGACGAGCAGGCGCTGTGGATCTGTTCCCTGCGCGGCGTCTTCCGCATCCGCCGCCAGGATCTCCTCCAGCCCCGCGTCGCCTACACCGCCTTCCGTGCCGCCGACGGGCTGGGGACCAACACCTGCGAGGGCGGCGAGGGCCAGGGCGGCATCTGGAAGGCGGCAGACGGGCGGCTCTGGTTCCCGACCAGCCGCGGGGCGGCGTACCTGGATCCGCGCAAGGTGGTGCCGCGGGCGCCGCCGTCGCCGCTTGTCATCCAGGAAGTGCTGTTCGACGGCAAGCGCGTGGAAGGATCGGCGGTCGAGCATCTCGGGCCGGGCGCCGGCGAGCTGGCGTTCTCGTACGCGGCGCTGACGTTCACCGCGCCGGAGAAGGTCCGTTACCGCCACCGGCTCGAGCCGCTGCAACGCTCGTGGGCGGACGGAGATGCCACCCGCACCGCCCACTACCTGAACCTGCCGCCTGGCCAGTACCGCTTCCGCGTCCTGGCCGACGTCGACGGAGCGCCGCAGGAGCTGTCGGCGACGCTCGCGCTGGTGTTGCTACCTCACGCCTACGAGCGCGGGTGGTTCCGAATCCTGGCCGCGCTGGTCCTGGTCGGTCTCGGCGCGGGAGCGATCGGGCTCGTCCAGCGCGTCCGCCAGCGCCGGCTGTCCGAACGCCACGAGCTGGTCCTCGGCGAACGCACGCGCATGGCGCGCGAGCTTCACGACACCTTCTCTCAGGGGTTCACCGCGCTCGCCGTGCAGCTGGAGGCGGCGAGCCGCCGCCTGGCCACGGCCCCCGAGAAGGCGCGCGAGAACCTGGACGAGGCGCGCACGCTGGTGCGCAACAGCCTCACCGACGCGCGCCGCGCCGTCTGGGCCCTGCGCCCCCAGGAGCTGGAGGCGGGCGATCTGGTCGACGCCCTGACCGAGATCGCCGGCCGCCTCGGCGCCGAGGCCCCGGTCGAGGTGCGCATCGAGGGCGCGCGGCGCCGCCTCGCCGAGGACCTGGAGATTGCCCTCGTGCGCATCGGCCAGGAGGCTCTGACCAACGCCTTCAAGCACGCCCGTGCCCACCGCATCCAGCTGACGGTGATCTACGCCGCCGCCCACGTCGGCCTGCGCATCACCGACGACGGCGCCGGATTCTCCGGCGAGGCCCGCCCCCCCGACGGACACTTCGGCCTCCGCGGCATCCGCGAGCGCGTGGAAGCGCTCGGCGGCCAGCTCACCGTCCGCAGCCAGCCCGGCCAGGGAACCGAACTCTCCGTCGAGGTGCCCGCCCGATGACCAAGATCCGCGTGCTGCTGGTCGACGACCACCCCGTGGTGCGCCACGGCCTGGCCTCGATGATCGACGACGAGCCCGACATGGAGGTGGTGGCCCAGGCCGGCGACGTCCACACCGCCCGCGAGATCTACCGCAGCACCCGCCCCGACGTGGCGCTGGTGGACCTGGGCCTGGGCGATGGCGACGGCGTGGACCTGATCGCCGCGCTGAAGGCCGAGTTTTCCGACGGCCGCTTCATCGTCCTGACCACGCTGGACGGCGACCAGCATATGTACCGGGCCATCCAGGCCGGCGCCCAGGCCTACGTCCTCAAGGACATGGCCTGCGCCGAGATCACCGACGCCGTGCGCCTGGTCCACTCCGGCCAGCGCCTGCTTCCCGCCTCGGCAGCCGAGGGTGGCCCCGCCTTGACCCCGCGCGAGGTCGAGGTGCTGGAGTACGTGGCCCGCGGCGAGAGCAACAAGATCATCGCCGCCACCATCGGCGTTGCCGAGGGCACCATCAAGGCGCACGTCCTGAACATCTTCCGCAAGCTCGAGGTCGATGACCGGACGGCGGCGGTGACGGTGGCGTTGCGGCGGGGCATCATCAAGTTGTGAGTGCGCCATGCGGTGACCAGAATCAGCGACGGAGCGCGCAAGGAACGAGTGCGTGTCACTCGGCAGGACGGTGTCGACGAACCCGTGACCGCTGCTCTGGTCATCGCACTGACTCATTGGAGGCAGCGTCAGGACGTGGGCGAATTGGAGCGGACGCTCGCGGACGCGCTCACCCTGGCGAAGAAGTAGCGCGTCGTACCGGCGTCAGGGCACGTCCAGATCCATGAGCCGCTTGCCCCAGACCGGCTCGCCTGTCTTGGGATGAAAGTTGACCATCGCCCGGGGCCCCCGAAGGTCGACCGACTTGTTGTCATATGCCTCTCCGGCCTCTCGCTCTTCAGCGAAGTACCCGAGGTGAAACCTCCGTCCCCGTTCGACGATGCTCGCCGCCCAAATTCCACGAGTCTTCCACCAGAAGACCCCAAGGTAACGGCTCGACCGGGTCTTCTTGGTCTGTTGGCGCGCCTCGGCACGGAGAGTCGCCATATCCGCGGCGCCGAGCTTCCGGTCCGGGAAGTTGAGCACCGCACGTCGGCCCAGGTAGAAGCGCGCCGCCCGATCGTAGACCTCTGCGGCTTCCTTCTCGGCCGGCCAGCTGCCCAGGTGAGTGATTCCCTTCCGCCGTAGCGAGAGTTGAGCGATCCATGGACGACTCTGGTCGTTGGAGCCGAGGCGTACACCGCGGTACTGGCTCGTCGCTCTCGATATCTTGCGTGCTTTCTCGGCTGTGCGGCGGACCTCGGCGGGCCGAGCGGGAGCGAGATGCCGATTTGGAAAGTTCAGGCACGCCTTCCCTTCCAAAATGAACCGTGCTGCCCGGTCGTAGGCTTCGGCAGCTTCCTTCTCGGTGGCCCATCCTCCCAGACTCGACAGGATCCCGTCTGAATAGATCGCTGCCATCCAGCGACGCGTGCGCTTGTTCCAGTTCACTCCACGAAACCGACTCGTGGTTCGCGCCTTCGTCAGCGCGCGGGCCTCAACACGCAGTGTCGTCGCATCTGCCGGGCGGAGCCGAAGCTTGGGGTAGTTCAGGCGCCCACTGGAGGGGCGGTACCGCCGCGCCGCCCGATCATAGGCTTGGGCAGCTGCTTTTTGCGTCGGCCAATTGCCGAGGTATTGCCGGTCGAGCATCGCCGCCCACGGGCGTCTCGTTCTGGGGGTCTTGTACACGCCGAAAAGGCGGCCACTGGTCGTGTTCGTAGGCCCCACGAGGTCCAATCATACGCCACGCTCCGCGTGGGTTAGCGTCGCGCACACTATTTGGCGGCGCGGTGGTGGGCGGCCAAATTGACCGTCCGTCAGCCATGGCTGTTGGCGGCATGGCCTCTTTCGGGGCACGGTGGTCAGGCCGCAGCAGTCCGTGCGCACCTGGCGTTATCGCGCTGCGGCCGTCCAGCCTCGCCGATCCGCCACGGGGTACGGTATCCTAGTCGGTATGACGCTGCTGAACTGGGACGGCAAGGACATTCCGGAGGAGCTGCGCGCGCTTCCGAAGGGGCGCTACGTCCTCACGCCCGTCGACCAGATGCAAGCGCTGACCGCAGAGGAGGAGCAGGGGCTGGATGACGCCCTGGACTCGCTCGACCGGGGCGAAGGCGTAGACCTCGATACCGTCCGCTCGGAACTCGACGACATCATCCAGCGTCATCGCCGTTGAAAATCAGGTTCGCTCCTCTGGCGCGGCAGGACCTTCGCTCCGCCGTCTCCTACCTCCTGGACCGCAATCCCATGGCGGCCGCCGAGGTGAAGAACCAGGTCATCGACACGATCCAACAGCTGGCGGGTGGTGCGTTCGAGGGTCCCGAGACGCAACTCCGTTCGGGCCGATGGGTGCGTGGCTGGCCCGTGCCTCCGTACCGCGTTCTTTACAGGCGCGGCAAGGACGTCTTCGACGTAGTTCGCATCTACGACCAGCGCAGGCGACCGATCACGAAGTAGCCCGGGCGTTATCGAGCAGGACGCTTCCTACGAACCTCGGCAACAGCGTCATCGATGGCCCCGCGGGCGGTCCAGTCCGTGACCTCCACGTCCTCGACTGGTCCCGCGAACGGATCGTGGCCCTTGAACCGAAGCCAAGCGACGACGTCGTCCTGATCTTGCGCGGACGGCTCGCTTCCCGGCCGAATGATGGTGGCATCCCGTGGTTCGTCGCCTTCTTCTTCGACCACATCGAGCCCTGAACGGGCGCAGAAGCTCTGGAGCGCGCCGCGATCGACGACCCTGGTCGACGTGACCTTGAACCCCCGCATGAACAGGGGCTCGCGCGGTCGCGCCGGGATAGACCACTCGACGGGCCCTTCGATGACCCCGCAGGACAACCAGATCGATCGGTTCGAATTCCAGAGCTTCCACAGATCACCTCCCCGGCGAGCGATCTCGATTTCGTCGGGGCTGGGGTCAGGAATGTACTTGAGTCCCTTGCGATACGTTCTTTCGAGGATGATCACCACCCGATGCCCGGGAAAGACGACGATCGCGGTCCCACACCCGCCGAACTCCTCGACGCGCCGGAACGAGACATCCGCCCGCGCATAGTCAGCCAGGAACCTGAGAAGCCATTCATCCACGCGGCCAAGTCTGACACGAGGTTTCCCTCACCTCCACCTGGCGCGGCACGCCGATACGTCACCGACGACGAGGGTGCTCATCGGACATGGCGTACGACGAGGCTACGGGAAGCGGTCGCCAGGACGCGGCGCACGCCCCTCCGCACGGGCCCGGAAACCGGCGCCGAGAAAGTCGCGGCTCCGCGTCCGTTTTGACCCCCGATGAGGAAGCTGCTCCGTCGTCAGGCGGCTTCGCGCCGATAGAAGTTCAACAAGCCCCCCAGTCGAGCGGACCGCTGGACAGGTCCGTTCGTGTTCGCCGGGGTCGTTTCCTCGATCAAGGCATTCGCGAGCCCCTGATGGTTTCGCTCGTGGTGGTAGTGGGCCATGTACTCTCTCACCGCGCGCCGCAGGTGAGCTTCACCCAACAGGATGAGCCGTCCGAGACATTCACTCTTGATAGAGAGCACGAAACGCTCCGCATAGGCATTCAGGTCGGGACTCTGCGCAGGCAGGCGAAGCACCCGGATGCCGCGAGCGTTCAGGGTCGCTCGAAACTCTGTACCGTAGAGAGGGTCCCGATCGAGGATGAGATACCGCTTGCCGAGCAGGAACCCGTCCGCAGCGTCGACCAGATTCCGCGCCACCTGGTCCATCCAAAGCGCGTCGGGGCTGCGGGAGATGCCAGCGATCTCGACCTTCCTCGTCTCGATATCGATGACGAAGAAGACGTAGAAGCGCACCAGACCCGCCCAGGTCAGTACCTCGACGGAGAAGAAGTCCGCAGCCGCAATCGTCCCGAGGTGTTCCGCAATGAAGGTTGCCCACGGAGTTCCTCGGCCGCGCTCGGGCGCCGGATCGAGACCCCCCTCTTGCAGAACGCGTTTGATGGTGTTCCGGCCAATGTCGTAGCCAAGATTTCGCAGAGCACCCCGGATGCGGGTATAGCCCCACGTTCCGTTCTCGCTGGCCATCGTGATGATGAGCCGCCTGATCTCAGCCGCACGCCGCGGCCGGCCCGGCCCACGCTTCCCGCTGCCGTCGTACTTCGCCGCCACGAGTTCCCTGTTGAAGCCCGCGCTCTGGTCATAAGAGAAGAACATTTTGGACGGAACTGACGTCGAGGCCGGACTCGCGGAGGACAGCGTGAATTCGGTCGAGTGGCACCGCGGTTCCGTCAGCCGAACACGCCCCGCTGAAGCGTGA
>JANPFD010000304.1:0-40247 GCA_031423255.1 Myxococcales bacterium
AACGGTCCTTCACGCCGCAAGGGCAAGGAGGACGCCACCGGCAACTGACCACAACCAGCGTCGCTTCGCTCCGTTCACGATGCTCCGATCGGAGCGTTCACGATGAAGCGATCGGGGCGTTCACGATGGCCGGAATGCGCATTCGGGCAAACCAGCTTTCCGACATACCCGATAGATCCCATGCTTCAGCGCTGCTTCCGCCACTGGCCACGACGAACCTGCGGCAGCCCTTTCAAGACCGCCAGCAGCGCTGGCGTGATCGGCACTGTCCGTCGTCGGCCACCCTTCGGCGAGCCCTCCACCCCCTTCCGCATCTGCCGAGAGACCGTGATCCTTCCGGCCACCAGATCGATCGCCGTCATGAGAGTCACTCTTCGTCGAGAAAGCCCTTCTTCAGCGCCACGGCCACGGCCTCGGTGCGCCGCTTGACGCCCAGCTTGAAGAGCAGGTTGCTGACGTGGATGCGAACGGTCCCCTCCCTGATGGACAGGTCGCGCGCGATCTCGGCGTTGGACTTGCCCTGGGAGATGAGACGCAGGATCTCGCGCTGGCGCCGGGTCGGGCCGCCGCTCGGGTCGCGATTCTCCAGGTTCCGCGCCACCGCGCTTGGCAGGTAACGCTCGCCGCTGGCTACGCGCCGGATGGCGTCGAGTACCTGACCACCGTCGGCATCCTTTTTCAGATAGCCGAGCGCGCCGGCTTCGAGGGCGTGCGCGATCTCCTCCTCGCGCTCGTAATGGCTCAGCACCAGCACCCGCGCCTCGGGGTTGGCGCGGCAGATCGCGGCCGTCGCGGCCACGCCATCGAGCTCGGGCAATTTCAGGTCCATGAGCACGACGTCCGGCTTGAGTTCCTCCGCCAGACGCACGCCCTGCCAGCCGGTCTCGGCCGTGCCCACCACCTCCAGGTCCGCCTCACCGCTCACCAGCGTCGAGACCGCCAGCCGCGCCAGGAAGTGATCCTCGACGATCAGCACCCGGATCTTCATCGCTGCCTCCGCCTCGGCCGATCGATCACCACGCCGATCTCCGTCCCGTCACCCGGGCTGCTCTCGACGACCAGGCTGCCGCCGGCGCGCGCGGCCCGCTCGCGCATCCCGGGCAGGCCGTAATGGCCCTGGCGCGGTTCGGCCGCTGGTTCGAAGCCCTGGCCGTCATCGCGGATCCACAGTGCGAGACGGTCGGGCGCGTACTCCAGCTCGATGCCGACGTGGCGCGCCCGCCCGTGCTCCAGGGCGTTGCTGACCGCCTGCTGGGCAATCATCAGGAGGTCGTTCTCCGCCGCCAGCTCGAGGGCGTAGGGGGCTCCCTCCGTCGCCACCCGCAGCTCGACGTCCTCACCGGGCGCGATCAACTCGCGCAGCGCTCGTTCCAGGCCATCGGGATGCGCGTCCGCCCGCAGGTTCCAGATCGCGGCTCGCGTCGCCCGCCGCCCCTCGACCACCGTCTGCCGCAGGCGGGCCAGCCCTTCGGCGGCAGGCAGCTGGCGCGCGACGGCGTCCAGTTGCAGGGACAGCGCCGTGAAGACCTGCGCCAGCGAATCGTGCAGGTCCCGGGCGATCCGCTGCCGTTCTTCCAGGATCAGCGCGAACCGCGCCCGGCTGCGGGCCGCGCGGGCGAGGCCCAGCAGGACGATCAGCGATCCCGCCAGGGTGACGCCCAGCGCGCGGAACCAGGCGGTCTGCCAGACGTGCGGCGCCAGCTCGAACTGCAGGACGGCTTCGCCCGGTGCCCGCGCCCCGTCGGCGGTCGCGGCGCCGATGCGCAGCGTGTATTTACCCGCCGGCACGTGAGAATAGGCGATGGATCGCCGATCCTCTCCGTCGCGCCAGTCGCCGTCGATCCCGTCGAGGCGGTAGCGGAAGCGCACCTGCTGCGGCGCCGCGAAGGCCGGGGCGGCGAAGCGCACGGCCAGGTCCCCGCGCCCGGCCGGCAGCCGCAAAGATGGCCCGACCGCGACCGGCATGCCGTCGTGGAGGAACTCCTCGACGTGCACCGCCAGGGGCGGGCCGGGCAGTGCCAGCGCGGGATCGATCACCGCCAGTCCCGACGTCATGGTGAACATCAGGACGCCGACCCTCGCGCGCAGCGCCGGCCGGTCCCAGGTTCCGAGCGTCTCGTCGCTGGGGATACCGTCGGAGCGTCGGTACTGCGCCACTTCCAGCGGCGCCTTTCCGTCCTGGGCGCGGGCCTCGAGCGCGCGCTTGGACAGGCGCAGGATTCCGGCCTCGGAGCCGACGAAGAAGCGACCAGCGCCGTCATCGAGGATGGCGTACAGGTTCTCGTCGGGCAGCCCGTCGGCGACGCCGAAGCGCCGGACGCGCCCGCTCGGGTCGATCCGCCACAGCCCGCTCTCTCCCGCCACCCAGACCACGCCGCCGTCTCCGTCGACCACGTCGAAGATCCGCAACGTGGACGGCAGCGGTGCGACCCGCGTCGCCGGCGCGCCCGGCCGCCAGGCGTAGAGGCCCCCGCCGTAGGTCCCGATCCAGAAACCGCCGGCGCGGCGGGGCGTGATCACGTTCAGCCCCTCTGGGCAGGGATGCTGGAATGGCGCCTCGACGCGACACCGGGGCAGACCGGCTTCGACGCGCACGAACCCGGCCGCCTCCTTGCGGTAAAGCGCCCCCGTCGTGCCGCCCACCAACACCTCGTCGCCCGCCGCGACCAGCGCGGTCACGTCCTCGCGCTGATCGCCCGCGAGCGGCAGGGGAACGGGTGTCGCGTGGCCCTCCTTCCAGGCGAACAGCCTGCCGCCCACCGACACGATCCATAACGTCCCGTCGCCGCCGATCGTCAGCGCCATCGTCTCGAAGCCGAGGTCTCGTTTGGGGTAGCTGGTGAACCGGCCCTCCCGCCACGCCGACAGACCGCCACTGGTCGCGATCCAGACGGTGCCCTGCGCGTCCTCCGCCACGGCGAACGGCGTGGTGCCGACGAGGCCGTCAGCCTTGGTCAGGCCGTAGATCGCGGCCGTCGAGATCCGCACCAGGCTGCCGCCGTTCGTCAGCGCCCAGATGTTCCCCTCGGCGTCTTCCTGGACGAGGCGCACGCTCGACTCCGGTAGACCGTCGGCCGTGCCGAGCGCGCGGAGCCGCTCGCGCTCCTGCAGCCAGAGCCCGCCACGAGCCGCCACCCAGAGCCGGCCGCGGCGATCCACCAGCGCCGCTCGCGGCACTGACTCCGCCACCGCCGCCCGCGACGCCGCGTCCACTGTCCGCCCCTCGAGCATGATGTCGACGAACGCGTCCAGCCGCTCGGTCGCCGTGGGCGTGAGCCGTTTCGTGACCTTCTCGCCCAGGACTCCCGTCCAGCCGTCGGTGGTCTCCGTCCAGACCGAGCCGTCGCTGCGCGCCCACACCCTGAGGTCGGTCTCCGGCGGCACGGCCGTCAGCGGGACGTGCCGCCATCCCCCGGGCGCCAGGCGCGACAGCGTCTTTGTCGTGCGCGCCCAGAGCTCGCCGGTCCTGTCGAAACACAGCCCCAGAATCGCCGCGCCCGGCGGCCCCACTTGCTCGGCCATCAGCGACAGGACGCCGTCGCTGCGCTGGAACAGGCGTCCGTCCTGCAGCCCGATCCACAGCGCGCCGTCGCGCCCGACCCGCAGCGCTCTCACCCGACGCAGCGGCGACATGCCCTCGGGCACCGCCAGGGCGACGAAGCGCTCGCCGTCGAAACGCACGAGCCCGAGTTTCGTGCCCACCCAGAGGTACCCATCCGGCGTCTGGGCCACGCTCTGCGCGAAACCGCCCGGATCCAGCGTTCCGATGCGAAGCGGCCCCGCCCCCGCGGGCGCAACTCCCAGTACTGCCAAGAGACCCAGCGTCGACAAGGCCGCGCGCCCGGGCACCACAGCGCCAGCGTAACATGCGATCACTTCAGCCCCCCCCGAGCACCTATGACGAAAGTCATAGGCGGACTCGCTTAACCGCACGGCAACCGACCGCCCTACAGTGAGCGTATGCATTGCCGCCTGTTCCTCGTTCTCGGCGCCTGCTTTCCGCTCGCCTGCATAGGAGTGATCGGGAATGAGGAGCCGAACCGGGACGAGGAAGGGTCATCGCTGGCCGCAGGTGACAGTCCGAAGCCGGCCGGCTGCAGGGACGAGGTGCTGTCCGCGCCGACCTTGCGGCTGCTGTCCCCCGCCGCCTACATGAACACGCTCAATGCGGTGGTGGCGCCCTACACACGGGTGGTGGCCAACTTCGTCAGGCCCGAGGAGATCTTCGTCAGGAACGGGTTCCGCAACAGTGTCTCGGGGACGGTGGTCACCGCCGAGATGACGGACGTCGTGTTCAAGAACGCCCAGGTGGCCGCGGCTCAACTCGCCGCCAACCGTGGCGCCATCGATGCACGCTGCGGTGGCACCCCAACCGCACCGGTCGAACTGGATTGCGTGACCGGTGTCCTGGCGCAGATCGGGCGACGCGCGTTCCGGCGGCCGCTGACTGCCGCCGAGATCGCCCGCTACCAGGACGCCTTCAAGACCCTGCGCAAGAAGTGGGGCTTCGAGGACAGCCTGCGCGCGCTCTTCGTGCGGGTCCTCGGCTCGCCTTCCCTGTTCTACCGCAGCGAGGTGGGCGCAGCCGTCTCCGGGCGGCCGGGCCTGAGCCGTCTCACCGCGTACGAGCTCGCCTCGGCGCTGTCGTACGCCGTCACCGACGGTCCTCCCGACGACGCCCTGATGGCCGCCGCCGCCGGTGGGATGCTGGAACGTCCCGCCGAGGTCCAGGCGCAGGTTGGCCGACTCCTCGATGCCGGACGGCTGGATGGACTGGCCAACTTCTTCAAGGAGCTGTTCGGAGCCGACGAGGTTCTGACCGTGTCCAAGGACGCCAAGCGCTTCCCGGCTTACACCGCCAAGGTGCCCGAGCTGCTGCTGCAGAGTTACATGAGGCAGGCGCGCCTCCTGGTGGCGGATCCGGCCTCCACCTTCGACGACTTCATGATCGGCTCGAAGGCCCTCGTCCAGAAGGACGTCGCCTCCTTCTTCGGCACCCAGAGCGCCGCCACGGATTTCGAGATGCGGGACGTGGGGGTCACGCGCGTGGGCCTCTACACCCATCCGGCTTTCCTTGCGGTGCAGGCGGACGACCTGCATCCCAAACCGCTCTTTCGCTCGCGCTTCATCGTGGAACGCGCGCTGTGCATCCCGCTGCCGCCGCCACCGCCCGAGGCCGCCAACGCCGAGCCCGATCCCGACCCCACGCTCACGCCCCGGCAGCGGTTCGCCAAGATGACCTCCACGGCCACCTGCTCGGCCTGCCATCGCCTGCTGAACCCGATCAGCTATGCGTACGAGAGCTTCGACGCCGTCGGCCGGTACCAGACCAAGGACGATGCCGGGCGCATCGATCCCTCGGGCGTGCTGCCGCTGGATCCCGAGCTGCGCTTCTCGGACATGCGCAGCCTGCTGACCCAGCTGAACGCGCGGACCGACGTGCGCCAGTGCTTCGTCGGGCACTGGTTCAGCTATCTGCTCGGACGTGGCATGCCTGACAACGAGAGCTGCGCCGCCCGCAGTGCCTTCGCCAGATTCGAACGAGAGGGATGGAAGATCCAGTCGCTGCTGCGGGAGATCCTCGGCTCCGAGGCGTTCCGTCTGCGGCAGGCCCGCTGAAGAAGGAGACGACATGGAGACCAAGGCCACCGTCCGACGATCCTTCTGCCGCCGGAGTTTCTTTCGCCAGCTGGGTAGCGCGGCGCTGATCGCCGGGCCGCTGCTCCGCGCCCACCGCCTGATGGCAGCCGGAGCACCCAAGGTCGTCCTGTTCTACGTCGGGGGCGGGATGCGGGTGGGCGGCTGGCAGCAGACCCTGACCGACGGCGCCGCGCTCACCGGCGCCACCTTGACCAACGCCCTGGCCGTCTTCGAGAAGCCCGAGTACAAGGCGCTCAAGTCCCGGCTGACGGTGTTCGACGCCGCCTACTTCCGCTGGGCCGGCGCCGGCGTGGGCGCGCACAGCAACTCTGCCCTCTGCTCGCTGGCCGCCGCGTCGGACCTCACCGGACGATCCTCCCTGGATCGCGAGCTGGGGCGGCTGATCGGCGGAGGAGCCTTTCCCTCCCTGCGCCTGAAGGTGGTGAGGGGGCGGTACGATCACAGCCTGCCGTCGGTGGGCGGCAGCGCCAGCCTGTCCGCGTCCTTCGCCGATCCCGCGACCGCGTACGCCGGCATCTTCGCCGGCGTGTCCGCGTCCTCGCCGACGCCGCGCGACACCGCGGCGCCCAGCTTCGACGCCGACATCATCGGGCAATCCCTCACTGAATGCCTGGCCGTCGTCGGCGAGACGCAGCGCCAGCTGGGCAAGGAGGCCGGGCGCCTGGTGCAGGACCACTGCGACTCGCTGCGGGACCTCGAACGGCGCATCCAGAGCACCGGCACGACGCCGATCGCCGGCTGCAATCCCGGCCGCGCGGCCGTCGCCACCGCCCCCGCATATGGCATGCCCGGCCTCGACGCGGCCATGGACGTGTACACCCGGATAGCCGTCAACGCCCTGGCCTGCGACCGCACCCGCGTCGTGCTGTACGAGCTGTGGGGCGATCAGCCGGAGGACAAGGCCGCCTTCCTCGACAGCTCCCCGGCCAACGAGATGATCATCCACCGCGCGCTCTGGCACGGCGGCGGCAGCGTCGTCGACGGCGGGCGCGAGGTGTATACCCAGCAGCAGATCAAGGACGCGCGGGTGCTCTACTACCGCTTCTTGATGGAACGCTTCGCGCGGCTGCTCAAGCAGGCCGACGATCTGCAACTCCTCGACGACACCATCGTCCTGTGGGTGACCAACGAGCCCTTCGGCAACCACAGCTTCGCCCCCGCCGGTCCGTGCTTCTACGCCGGCAAGGGCGGCGGCAAGTTCACCGTGGGCAAGTACCTGACCAACCCGGTCGGCATCAACGACGTGTTCACGTCGCTGTTGCGAGGCGTGACCGGCAAGGACATCCCCACCTTCGGGGAAGACGGCTCGGGCCGCCCCCGCTACGGCGTCGATGGCATGCTGATATGATTCGGGTGTGAGTCACCGAGCGGCCGTTGCCGTCGTCGCTCTCGCGATCACCGCCGGTTGCGTCGACCTGTCCCGGCCGGGTGGCGCAGGCCCCGACGGCGCCATCGATCGCGCCAGGGACGAAGCCACCCGGCCAGCCCCCGATGCGGCGGGCGAACGGCCGGTCCCCGCCACCATCGAAGGCGAACGAGGCTCGCCGTTGGGTCGCCCCGCCCTCCGGGGGCCTTCAGGCGGAACTACGGCGGTAGGTACGCCTTCGATCCTGTCGGGCCCGTCACCTTCCCGTTCCGGTCGTACCCCCAGCAGGCGACCGTGTCGTCATCCTTGATCGCGCAGACCGCCTTGTGAGAGGCGCGGATGTGCTTGGCGCGCAGCCCCGCAGGCATGCGGACGTCGTTGTTGTTGATGATCCCCCAGCACCTGACCAGTCCGTCGAGCTGCAGCGCGCAGGAGTGGTACGTGCCGACCGCCACCTCCTTGGCCTTGAGGCCGACCGGGACGTCGTTGTCGGCGTTCACGTTGTCGCCCCAGCAGACCACCGAGTTGTCGGGCTTGACGGCGCAAGCATGACGGTCCGCCGACGTGAGTGGATTTGGTGTGGTCGCGTCGAAGCCGTAGTAGTTGCCGTTGCTGCCCACGGCGATGTGCACGGCCTTGAGCCCGGTGGGCGGCTCTGCGTTCTTGAATCCCCAGCAGACCACGCTGTCGTCCAGCGCGATGGCGCAGGTGAACAGGCCCGACGAGGCGATGAACCTGGCCCGCAGGCCCGCGGGCGGGGTCATGAGTGTTTTCGGCTCGCCCCAGCAGAACACGCTGCCATCCCGGTTGAGGACGCAGCTGTGCATGTCACCGATCGCGAGTTGCACCGGGTCGTAGGTCCCCTTGGGAACTGTCGCCCAGCGGAAGAACGTGTCACCCCAGCACTGGAGCCGCTCGGAACTTCCCGGCGGCAAGATCACGCAATTGTGGCCGTGCGACGAGGCGACGAAGACGGCTTTGAGTCCCGCCGGTGCCACACTCCTCGGATCTGTCCCGCCCCAGCACCTCACGTCCGTGGATGCAAGGACCAGACACGTGGAGTAGTAGCCGACGCCGAGAGCACCCGCGCGGTCCACGATGAACCCCACGGGCGCTCCCGGCGGAGGCGCATCGGCGGCGAGCCGCGCCTCTGCCGGACCCAGGTCGGAACCCAGGTCGGTTGACGGCCTGTCTAACCCTTGCCGGACATCGGCCGCGCCACTTCCTCCGTCGGGCATGATCCCGTCGCCCGCATCCACTTCCTCGCCGTGCGGCCCCTTGCCGCCGGACGCGGCCGGCTGACACGCCGCCAGAGCCACCAGCCCCGCGAGTGCGTACCTCAAGCCATGATCTCCGCGAGCGGCGGGCCCGCGAAATCCGGATCCCCGAACGAATTGACCTGCATCCCCATGGCCCTGGCCAGGGTGACGAGCATCCGGTTGTGAGCCACGCCTTTGAAGGGTACCGCCTTGCCGGTGCTGAAGAAACCGCCGCAGCTACCGGCGATGACCCAGGGCATGTCACGCATGTTGTGACTGGCGCCCTCCTGCTGCTCGTGGGTCCAGACCACCGCCGTGTTGTCGAGCAGCGTCCGGCCATCCACGTCGGTGATCCGGTCGAGCTGGTCGCACAGGTAGAAGAACTGACTGGCATACCAGTTCTCGATCTTGGTGGTCATCGCCGCCGCCGTCGCCACGGGCATGCCACCCAGCCGGTGGGCGATGTTGTGATGGCCCGCCGTCATGCCGAGCCAGTCGTAGACGATGTCGGATGCGCCGCTGCTCCACTGGATCACCCCGACGCGGGTCAGGTCGCAGGCAAGCGCGCGGACGAGGATGTCCATCTGGTTCTTGCCCGTCGTGCGGAAATCAGTGGCGGTTCCCATCACGGGCTTCTGACAACCGGCACCGGCGCCCTTCACGGTGAAAGCCAGCTGGTTCTCGAGGTCCCGGACCGCCCCGAGATGGGCGTCGAACTTCGGGCGCTCCTCCGAACCGAGCGCGCAGCGCAAACGCGTCAGATCGTCCTTGACGAAGTCGAGCATGCTCTTGCGGTTGGCGAGCCGCTTGACGGCCATGGGGTCGGGACCCGTTGGCACCTGGGGCATCAGTGCGGCGAAGAGCCGATCGTGCATCTTCGTCGGGCTGTTCTCGGGAAACATGATCTGCCCTTGCCCGGCCGAGAGCAGCCAGAAGCCCGTGTGCTTGCTGGTCCCGACCCCGAGTTGCAGCGACTTGAACTGCGTCTGCCCACCGATCGAGTTGGCGATCGCCTGATCCAGCGACAGATCGACCGGTCCCCCGTAGGTCGACGCCGTCCCCACCGGAGGCTGCCAGCCCGTGAGCAGGTCGGGGTAGCTGAGAGCATGGTTGCGGGGCAGGGCACCACTGCTGTCCTTCTTCTCCGAGGTCTTCGAGTCGATTCCCCGCATCACCAGCAGCTTCTGCTTCATGGGCTCGAGTGGCTTCAGGATCTCGGGGAAGCCGCTCCAGGCCGTCGGCCAGTAGGTGGTGAGGTTGGTGCCGTTCGGCGTCGCAAAGAAGATGATGCGCTTCGGAGCGGTGGCGGCCTGCGCTGGCCGCTCGAGGAGCCGCAGGAACGGGAGCGCCAGAGTCGCCACACCCGCGCCACCCAGGACGCTCCGCCGTGAAGTCATTTGCAGGCCTCCTTGCTGATCACGCCACGGAAACGAAAGGCGTCGCTGCGCACCAACGTCACCATCAGATCGCGCAAGTTCCCGCCGCCGGCCGCGAAATCGGAAGCGACTTTCTGTGCCCCGCAGGTCAGACCCTCGAAGTCGAACGAGCCGCTGGCATAGCCGAGCCACTGCCGCGCCACGCAGTCGCGCACCTGTCCGGCGCCCGCTAGCTTTCGCGACAGATCGACGAGGCCGCTGAACGGCAGGTGCGGCGTCGCCGGGTCCAGATCGACCACGTCGCCGCTCGCATCGATCGGCAGCTTGTTCTCGGTCGTCCGGTACTGGCCCATCCCGTCGAAGTTCTCCATCCCGACGCCGATCGGATTCATCTTGCGGTGGCACGGGAGGCAGAACGCATCGTCCAGCATCTTCATGTAGCGCTGCCCGGTCGTCAGGTTGGGGTCGAGCGGGGGCGGTTTGATTGCCAGATTCGCCGGGGGCGACGGAACGTCCTGGCACAGGAGCTTCTGGCGAACCCAGAGGCCCCGATGGATCGGGTCGGTCGCCGCACCGGGGGTGGGATGGCCGCCGGCGGACGAGAGGAACGCCGCCTGCGTCAGCAACCCAGCCCGCACGGACGGCAGGTTGATGCGCTGAAGATTCGTGCCGGTCACGCCGGTGAGCCTGTAGATCCTGGCCAGCGTGGCATTGACGAAGCTGTAGGGAGCCGTCAGCAGCGTCTCCATCCGCCCGTCACCGTCCCAGACCACGCTCTCGACGAAGGCCAGGGTCTCGGCCCGCATCGACGATCCGAGGTCGGGGGTGTACCCGACGACCTTGTTCTTGTTGCGGTCGAACGCATCGCCGGTCAGCTGGTCCAGGTTCAACCACTGGTCGTAGAAGGCCATCAGCGCCGGCCGGGCCCGGGGCGACGACAGCATGCGGCGCGCCTGGGCCTCCACCTCGTCCGCTGTCGACAGCCTGTTCGCCTCGGCGGCGGCGAACAACGCCGCGTCCGGCATCGACTGCCACAAGAAATACGACAGGCGCGAAGCCATCTCGTACGGCGAGAGCGGCACCGACTGCGCGGCGCCGACGGGGTTGGCCCCGCGCTCGATGTGATTCACGAACGAGGCTGACTGCAGGATCGTCGCGATCACCAGGCGCACGCTGTCGGTGAAGTCGTTCCCGCGGGTGCGCGCGTCGATGTACACCTTCGTCAGACCGGCCGTCTCGTCGCTGGTGAGAGGCCGCCGCAAAGCGGAACGGCCGAAGCTGGCCGTGAACTGCCGCGCGCAGGCTTCCTCGCCCACCGACACCGGCTTGCAGGGCAAAAGAGCGTCCAGGTTCACGGCGCCGGCCAGGTCCTCCGCCGCCCCGAGGTAGTCGCTGGCCATCGTGGCCGACGACAGGGGGCTGGCAGCGTTGTTGTCGAAGCCGCCCAGCTGTGCGTCATCCTGGAAACGTGCCGCAGGTCCGGTCGTATCTCCCAGCAGATCGTGGACGGTGTTGTTGTATTCGACCCGTGTCAGCCGCCGCACGGGAGCCGATCCGGCCTCGGTCTGGGTGCAGGACGCCGCACCCCCTGATCCCCCGCTCCCGCCTCCGCCCACGTCGTCGCGGCGGGCCATGTCCATGTCGACGATGGCACCGGAGCACCCGAAAGAGGCGACCAGCGCCCCCACCACCACGAACGGTCGAGCCAAGCGCTGCATTCTTCGTCCTTCCTAATGACAACCGCGGCCAGCACCGCGGACATCGAGGCATAAAGCCTGTGATTTCGCAGGCCTGGTCACGGCTGGGCCCCGCTCCCGGGGCTCACGAGGTCGAGGGCATCACTGCCGACCGCCAGCCTGATCTCGTCCCAGTAGATCGTGCGGACCGCCTGGCTGTCGTTCCAGGGGCCCACGTGCATGAGCCCCATGAAGACCTGGTAGGGAAAGCTGCCCGCCGTGGCCATCGGAGGCGTGGTGCGGCCCTTGTAGTCGACGATGACCGACCAGGCCGGAGCGCCTTTCTCCCGGTGAAACAGCTTGAAGCGCCCCTTGGCGGCATCGTTCGACAGCACGAAGTCGACCACGATCTCGTTCCACTTCCCTCGTTCCGCCGTGCCAAAAGATGACCGGCTCGGCCCTCCCGGAAATGAGCTCAACCGGAAGTGCATGTCCGGTGTCATCGACAGTTGCACACGGGGTTGCACGAAGTCCTTGGGAAGCCAGTGGATGAGGGTCCAGCTCCCCGGACTCGGCGGGGGCACCTCGGGGGGAAAGTAGACCGCCGTCCCCAGCCAGTACTCGACATCCGGCTGGATCACCCACGGCCCCCTGGTGTTGAAGATGACCGACCAGAGGTGCGCCGAGGCGCCGGTGATGTCGCAGGGATAGGCCGAACTATCGATGTTGTTCTTGTCGAGGTAGTCACGCATGCCGAAGGTGCCGGCGTACTTCGGGTACGAGCTTCCGACGGTGAAGGTCTCGGACGTGCGGCAGCCGTGCAGGGTGACCCCGTCGTGGGGCGCCGGTTCCTTCTGCAAGGCGCCCGTCTCTCCGTCGATCAGTGAAACGAGCCTGGCGTTCCCCGGCGGAACGTCGCCGCGAGCCTCGGCAGCCGCGTCCGCCCGCGACGCATCCCCGGCGCTGGCACCGTCTACCCCGGCCCGCGCCGTATCACGTCCGGACGAGGCGGGGCCATCCTCGTGGCTGGCCTCCGGTTGCTCGCCGAGGCTCGCGTCGTGATCGCGGGCTTCCCCGGCCACGTGAGCGGCGCACGCCACGTTCGACAGGCAGACAACCAGCACCGTCCATCGCCTGCGCACCGCCATGCGTTCACAGGACAACCCAGGTCGGCACCGCGGACAGCGAAGGGGCCGATAAACTCCTGAAAACGTTATCAGTCGTGGCGGAGGGCCGTCAGGATACTGACGTCGAGGCGACTCTGAACGAGACCGATCACCCTTTCGAGCTCCTCGGTCGAGAGGCCGAGTTTCTTGCCGAGCTGACTCAGCGTCTCGGCCAGGATCTGTTCGCGGGCGCCCTCGACCCAGCGGCGGACGGTGCGGGATGAGACTCCGTAGAGTACGCCGATCCCCTCGGTGTCGGCGCCGTTCACGAACACCAGCGCGAGGACGGCACGATCGCGCGCCTCGAGACGGGCGACCGCTGACTTGAAGGCCGCAGCAAACTCCTCGCGGTAGTGGGTTTCGAGGTAGGCGAGCTCCGGATCGCGCATCGTCGCGGGGACGTCATCGAGGGCGTCGTGAACCACGCTGACGCCGCTCTTGAGCGACTTCCGCAGGTTCACGGCCACCCGGGCGACGGCGGTTCTCACCCACGCGCCGAGCGGCCCGCGCCCGGTGTAGCCGGCGATACGCGGAAGGAGTCCACCCTCGGCCACGAACAGCCGCTCCCGCACCAGCTGCTTCACCTCGTCCGTGAACTCGGGCAGCACGTCGGCGCGACCGATGAACCCGGGGACGTTGGCGGTGAAACTCTGCTCGAACGCAGCCAGAGCGGCCGGGTCCGCGACGGTGCAGCCGCACGCCAGGTACAGATCGGAGGCATGGATCGCCGCCAGACCGACACACGGGTCCTGATCGCGCGGCAGGCGCTCGGCCAGGTACCGCACGAAGACGTCGTCGGCGAGGGCGACACGCGGCCAGGCGCTCCGGCAGGTCTCGAGCATTCCCACAAGCGTCTTGCCCAGGCCCTCGGCAGCCCCGGGCTCCTGGCATCCGCGGCCGACGATACTCAGCACGAGCTCGGATAGCTTCACGCTCGGGCGTCCTTGCCTCTGGGCCGCATGAGCCGCAAGACTCCTATCCTAGCCCACCATGGAATGCCTCACCGAGGACACCGTGCTCGTGCTCGTCCAGGGGGGCGTGCCACCGGAGACACGGGGCGCGATTGACGAGCACCTGGCGAACTGCGCCGACTGTCGCGCGGTGGTCGCCGAGGCGCTCAGGTTCTTCTTTCCTGGACCGGTCGACGCGGTGGCAGGACGACAGCCCCAGGATCTCGAGGTCGGCGCCCGCGTCTCGCGGTACGTCATCAAAAGGCGCATCGGAATGGGCGGGGTGGGTGTGGTCTACGAGGCCCACGACCCCGAGCTCGACCGCTCCGTCGCCCTCAAGATCGTCGGCCTCCACGGCAGCAGCGCAAGCGAGGCCCAGGCGATGGCCCGCCTGTCACATCCCAACGTCGTCCACGTCTACGACACGGGCACCATCGACGGACAGATGTTCATTGCCATGGAGCTGGTCGCGGGCGCGACGCTGGCTGACTGGCTCGAGCAGGAGCCACGACGATGGCCGGCGATCGTGGACGTGTTCGCCCGGGCGGCGGAGGGACTTGGCGCCGCGCACCGGGCGGGCATCATTCACGGAGACTTCAAGCCCGAGAACGTGTTGATGGGTGACGATGGACGGGTCCTGGTCGGGGACTTCGGTCTCGCCCGCCGTACCTCCAGCCCCGACGACACCGCCGCGGCCACCACTGTGTCCGGCACTCCTCTTTACATGGCTCCCGAGCAGCTCCGTCTCGGACGCAGCGACGAACGCTCCGATCAATATAGCTTCTGCGTGGCGATCTTCTCGGCGCTGTACTGGGTCCATCCGTTCGCGGCCGAAGGCCAGCGGGGCCGGACACTGCTGGGCCTGGCAAGCCGCCAGAAGGTCGGGACGCTGCGGAAGCCGCCCCCCGAAACCGACGTTCCGTCCGCTTTCCTTCCGATCCTCCAGCGCGGCCTGGCCGACAGCCCCGTGGACCGCTTCTCCTCGATGGACGAACTGGGCAAGGCGCTGAGATCGGCCACTGCCGGTCCCCCGCGTCGACCTGGCCGGCGAACCATCGGTCTTCTCGTCGCCGGCGCAGCGTCGGTGACGGCCGCCGTCCTCTGGCTGGCCGTCCCGGGCGGGGTCTGCGGCAACGGCACGATCGAACGCGGTGAAGAGTGCGATGACGGGAACGTCTCGGACGGCGATGCCTGTCTGACGAGTTGCCGGTGGGCGAAATGTGGCGACGGCAAGCTGCGCCTGCCGGTCGAGCAATGTGACGACGGGAACCTGGTGGACGGCGACGGGTGTAGCCGCTCGTGTTCCACATGCCGGGGAGGGGACGCCTCCATGTATCTGCCGGCCACCGGTGACTGCTACTACCGGTTCGATCGGCCCGAGACGTGGGACGCCGCTCGCCAGATCTGCGCCACCCTGGACGGCGACCTCATCTCCTACAATCACGTGGCCGAAGTTCCCGGAGTTCTCGCTGGCCTGTCCCTGCCGGTCGGGTCGCGCTTCTGGATTGGCATGGCGCGGAACGGGGACGGCGGCGCCTTGTCGCCGGTGAGAGGCACGAAGCCGATCTTGCCGCCCTGGGCCGGCAACGAGCCGGCCGCCAGCGGGGATTGTGCGTTCCAGGAGGTCTCGACGAACGCGTCCAGCGTGGGGGTTGCGCCTTGCGAGCAGCGTCAGAAGTTCCTCTGCGAGCGCTTTCGATGGTCCTTCCTCCACGCCGACAATCATGCGTATTCCCTGTTCTCGGTGGCTTCCAACTGGTTCACGGCCAACGCCGCGTGCTCGTCCCGCGGTGGGCACCTCGCCACCATCGGAGACGCCGCCGAGCAGTCGTTCCTCGAAGGCCTGATCCCGATCGCGGCCTGGATAGGCGCGAAACGCCGGATCACCGGCGACCCGGTGCAATGGATCACCGGCGAGCCTTTCGGTTTCTCCAAGGCACCCCCCAAGCTCGATCTCGCCAGCGGCAAGGGGCTCTGCCTGCTCCTGCGCGGCGACAAGTTCTGGGAGATAAATCCCTGCGAGGCGAAGTACCCGTACGTGTGCGAGGTCGAGTAGCTCAAGAGTACAATGCAGCCCGTGACCGACCAACGCACCAAGATCGTCGCCACGCTGGGACCCGCTTGCGACGCCCCCGGCGTCATGGAGAGGATGATCGCGGCTGGCGTCGACGTCGTGCGCATCAACCTGTCGCACGCCCCGCCGCGCGACCACGTCGAGCGGCGGGCGCGGGTGCGCGCCTTCAAGCCGGACATGGGTGTGCTGGTCGACCTCGGGGGCCCGAAGCTGCGCCTGGGGATGCTGCCGAACGAGATCACCGCCGAGGCGGGACAGACGCTGGTGCTGGGGTCGGCCGAGGTGCCGGTCGCCGATCCGGACTTTCGCGCCCTTGGAGATCCCGGTCGATGCCGAAATCTGCCGCTGGGTCAGCCGGCACTCGTGGTGGAGACGAAGAATTTCTCGAACTTTGCGCATCGTGTGTCGATCCATCCGCGAGAGGGTGCTCATCGGCTCCCCTCACGCACAGGCCAGACCACACGCCTCGTCGCTCGCTCGATCGGCGGTAGCCGCCTGTTCGCGCTCCTCCGCTGAGAGCATCTGGTAGTTGCCCTCAGCGCGAAGCAGCTTGATCGCGAGACGCCCGATCTCGTCCGGGCGCATGGGCACGACACCGTACGATGCTCCCGACCCAAGAACGATGCAGCAGCCCGGTGTCGACAGCGCCAGCAGCAGATCCGCAAATTCACCGAGCGCCGCTCGGGGAGTGTCACCGGTTTGGGTCCCGGACCGGACCAGCCACGTGCCATCGCAACGTGAGCTTACGTGACGGCGAGCAGGTCGCGCCCGAGGTCGGGAGAACTTCCTAACGGCGACTCTGCTCCTATCGAGAGCGGAAGGCGTGCTATCACCCGGTCGTGCTTACGCTCCGCTGCACCAAGCGCCTCCTGGATCGGATGAGGCTTCGGCCCGACGAGAACCCGCCCGCGCCCACCACGCTGCTCGGCGACTGGTACTGCAATCTCCTGCACACGAGTGCCGGTCAACTCATCCTGGCGGTCAGCGAGCGCACGCTGCTGCCGGTCCTGGTACCGGCTCGTGACGCGAAGTCGCTACCTGCTCGCCTTCCCCAGGCGGTGGCCGAGGTGTTCGCCGCAATCGGCGTCCCATCTATCTCCATCGGTCGCGAAGTGACTCTGATGGACATGATGGCTATCGGACGAACAGCGAGCCGGCAGGTTCTCGGCTCGATGAATGACTTCGCCTGGATGCTAGAGGTCCCCATTGATCGAGGTGAATCGCTGCTGGATGCCGCCGTGTTCCTTGCCCAGGCACCATGCAAGCCCATCGGGATGGACAGCCCAAGCCGGGCCACTCTGGGAGCGTTCGCTCTGACGTCGAACTGACGCGCGCGGGGTACTCTCAGGCCCGCGTCACGCCAGCGTAGAATCTACGACCTGCATGACCTCGACCTCCCCAAGTCATCGCCAAGGGCGAATCCAGGACCCTCGAGCTCAAGCGCTCGACGGGAGATCTACGCGAGGCGCTTCAGTCGATCTGCGCGTTCGCCAACGGGTCAGGCGGTCGCGTGCTCATCGGCGTGAAGCCCGACGGGCAGATCGTGGGCCAGCAGGTCAGCGAGCAGACCTTCCACGAGATCGCGGCCGCGCGCGGGCGCTTCGAGCCGCCGATCGATCTCGACGTCTCGAGCGTCGACGTGGCGCTCGGCCGGACCGTGATCGTGCTCTCGATCAAGGGGACGAGCGACTCGGTGCCGTTCACGTACGATGGACGTGCTTCGAGCGGGTCGACAACACGACCCGGAAGATGGGTCATCGGTTCACATCGATCGCCCGTTGCGCAACGTCCAAGAACGCCCGCAGCTTCGCCCCACCTTGCTAGAATAGACCCATGAGCGCTTCGGACCGACAGCGACGGGCCCAGGCACGCCGGAACAGCGCGGTTCTGAACAAGGCTCGTCTGAGCGCGATTGAGGCGGATCTCAACCCGGTCCGAGGGGCTGACGCGATTTCTCTGGCGGTTCGTTTGACCATCGAAAGCTGGTCCCTCTCCGGGCAGCCTTCGCCGACGTACACGCGCGATCGGATCCCGTGCCGCTTCGTCCCCGGACGACTGACGTGATCGAGCTCCCCGACGATTTCCGCGACCTGCTGATCGAGCTTCACGACGCAGGCGCCGAGTTCGTCCTTCTCGGCGGCCATGCCGTCGCGTATCACGGCCACCCGCGGGCGACCAAGGACATGGACGTACTCGTGCGCGCGAACCGCGAGAACGCAGCGCGCGTCTATCGCGCCCTCGCGGCTTTCGGTGCGCCACTGCAGATGTTCGAGGTCGCGGAGGGGGACTTCGCGACGTACGATGGCGTCCTGCAGATCGGGCTTCCCCCGCGGCGAATCGACATCCTCAATCGGGCAGACGGCATCACCTTCGACGAGGCCGTAGCCGCGGGTGAGTCGTTCGAGTTGGACGGCCGCCGCATCCCCGTGATCGGACGTGACGCTCTCGTGAAGAACAAGCGGGCCGCGAACAGGCCGCAGGACCTCGCGGACGTCGACGCCTTGAACCGCGTAGACGCCCGGCCGCCACGAAAACGTTGAAGGCTCGGAGGCCGGACACGCTCCGCCCAGACCTCAGCGCTGTTCGACCATGGACCACCACGGCCCCTCGAGCAGGAGGTAGCGGTCTCGCCCGACAGCGGGCGGCTCGCCGTCGGGGCCATAGGTCACGCCGCAGAGGTCCCCGAGGGCGCACGCGCCGGTGAAGAACCGCGTCGCCGTACCCGCGGTGTCGATGCGCTGGACGAGAAGCAGGCCGATCCAGCGAGGCGCGGCCGAACGAAACCCGCGCGGGGTCCGACGCGCGACCTCCTCCAGCGCGGCCTTGCTGCGCCCCAGCCGCGCCTGGAAGGGTGTCCCGTACCGGCACAGCGACGGGACCACGGCCACCACGAGGCCGGCGCACACGAAGTACGGCCAGCGCCGCCTGGTCTCGGCCGGTGCCTCCTCGCGCCGGACCGACCCCGCGACCAACCACCCCAGCATCGTCACGCCCATCAGCGCCGCGCCGACGTAGAAAACCAGCATGTCGGGCACGACGGTCACCGCGCCGTCGCTGACCAGCCACAGCGACCAGACGCCCCACGCCACCACCAGCGCCACCATCCACCCGAGGCGCTGCGGCGTCAGAGTCCTCGCAGTCGGCGGAACCGAAACGGTCATCCGAAACGGAATGCCGACATGTTCAGCCCCGCCAGCGAGCCACTCCAGGTTGTGACGCCACGGTCCGTGCCCGCCGCGCCGGCGACGACCATCAGCGGGACCAGGTGCTCCTCGCGGGGATGGGCGTAGCGGCCGAAGGGAGCCTCCGCCCAGTTTCGAAGCTGCTCGTCGCGGGCGGTGGGATCCGCGGTCACGGCCATCTGGAGCCAGCTGTCGAACTTCGCAGCGCGCTCCAGCGCTCCGGGGACTGAACCCTGCATCTGGCCGCGAAACGCGCCCATGTTGTGGAACGAGTTGCCGCTGCCGATGATGAAGACGCCCTCTTGCCGCAACGGCGCGAGTGCGCGGCCCATCTTCAGGTGCTCGTTCGGGTCCAGGCTCTGGATCAGCGAGAGCTGGACGACCGGGATATCTGCCTCCGGGAAGGCGACCTTGAGCGGGATGAACGTGCCGTGGTCAAAACCGCGCTCCGGGTCCTCGGCCGTGGCGAAGCCGGCTGCCGCGAGAAGCCCGCGCACCCGGGAGGCGAGCGCGGGGTTTCCCGGTGACGGCCACGTGAGCGCATACGCCTCGGGCGGAAAGCCGGAGTAGTCGTAGAGGAGCGGCGGTTTCGCCGAAGACATCACAGTTGGCACAGGCGCTTCCCAGTGGGCGGAGACCACCAGCAGCGCCTTCGGCTTCGTCCCCGAGACCTCGCGCACTTCACGCATGTGTTTCAGGAGTGAGGTTCTTTCATCCTGGGGAAAGCCGAGGTCCAGGATCGGGTATGGCCCCCCACCGTGCGCCACGAAGGCGACTGGCATCCGGCCGGCAGGTTGGCTCATGACTCGCTCTCCTTCCTTCGACTGGGACGTGACCCTCTTGCGGGGGGCACACGCCCCAGAGCTCGCCGCCGTCGCGGCGGCCAAGGCGCCCAGCATCTCGCGCCGACTCGTCTTGATGATCGCCATGTCGAACGCCATGATGTCGTCGTTTCCTTATTCGCACCAGCGGGCCAGCGCGGCACGAAAGCTGGGGTCATCGCCGCTACGGGACCACCACCAGCGGGACCAGGCGCTTGACGGCCTTGGCGTTGCCACGGACGTCGCCGTCGAGCACGGTCACCGGCACGGGCGGCGTCAGCTCGAAGCGGTAACCCTTGCTCTCGCTCTCGAGGGCCACTTTTTGACCCTGGTATTCGAGCTTCCGCACGTAGTCCTCGGGCACCAGGCCGTGACGCACGTTCACCCGGTGCCGTACGAGGAAGCCCGCCAGGCGCAGCGCCAGGTGGTTGTGCAGCCGGTGGCAGCCGCTGCTCTCGCCGCGCTTGACCGATCGGTAGGCGGGCGTGCCGTGGGTGCGGATGCGGTGGTCCATCAGCTGCGGTTGGCCGCGCTCGTCGACACCCTCGATCTGGTGGTGCACGATCGCCACCAGCCCGTAGGCCGCGCGGTAGCCCGGGCCGACGATCTCGGTCTTCGGCTCCCACACGTCCCCGCGCTTGACGAGCAACTTGCGGGTGGGCATTCCCGGCGACGGGTGCCAGGTCGGGGTGACCAGAATGTCGGGCCAGATGGAGTCGCCCGTGACGGACTCCTTGTACTTGAGCGCCATGCTACCGTCGGACTTCTGGATGGTCTTCCAGCCACCGATGGTGGTTGGCCAGCGAGACAGGGCCACGTCGCGGTTGCCCACGCGCGCGTACAGCGTGAGGGTCGGCCGCTCGCTGACCGGGGGCTTCCACATCTTCTTTCCATCCTTGTCGAGCTTCGGCCGCGCCAGGACCACCTCGCCGCGGTCGATCTCCGCACGCAGCTCCATCTTCGGGCCGTGGTAGGGCGGCAGCGGCGGCAGGCGGATCGCGACGGCGGTGGGCAAAGCGGCCGGCCCCTTGCGCACCGCCGTCTTGCGCGGGGGCCGCGGCGGCGCAGGGGGGAGCCCCGGCGTGCTCGCGACGGCCGCCTGCGGTGACGTCCAGCCCAGCGCCTGGCTGGCAGCGTGGGTGGCCGCAGCGATCAGATCGGGCGCCGGCGTGACGTTGGCCGGCACCTCGGCGGCGGGTGCGGGTTGCGCGCTGGCCGCCTCCGCGGGCAGCGGCTGGAACTCGGCGCTGTCCAGCAGGCGCCCCTGCACCTGGCCGAGGACACCCAGGGCCGAGCCGTCCTCGAGCAGCCCGGTCGCGTCGATGACTCGCTCGCGCAGCCCCCGCAGCAGCGCCCGGAAGTCGTGCTCGCGGCTGTCGGCCAGAAGCGTGGTGCGGGTCTCCAGATCGATGCGGCCGCTATCCGCGATCATGTTCAGCCGCTGATAGCCTTGCAGGCCCTCGCCCGTCCGGCGATCCATCCGGGCCAAGTTCGCTTTGCCGGAAAGCAGACCCTCGCAGCGCAGGTGGGCCTGCATCGCCACCACGGCGCGCTTTTCTGCCGGGGTCAACGATCGCGGTGAAATTGTCCGCCCGGTCAGGATCATGGGCTTTTCGCCGACCGTCGCGGGGTCGGGGTTCGGAACTTTCTCGGCTTCTTCAGCCGGGATCACGTTCTTGGGCGACAATGGCTCGAGCGCCACGTCCCTCACCCGATCGTGGCAAGCGTGGCGCTTGCGATCCGCCAGCCGCCGGCGCAGGAGATTCAGGCTCGGGGAGATCCCGAACGCTTCGAAATGACGGTCCTCACGCGCACGCATATAGGCGCTGCCCCGGCGCATCCGCTCGTTGGCGAGGTCGAGCAGGTAGGGCCGCAGCGGCTGCGGCTTTCCGGACTCCTCCGAGAAGATGTGCGGCAGCCAGTCATCCGACAGATCGAGCACGGTCAGCCCGTCCCGACGCGCGCCCTCGGGTGTCGTGGGTCCCATCGAGCGCCCACCCTCGACGATCATGAGCTCGCCGCTGGCCAGCAGGCCAGCGACCGCCAGTGTAAGTGGCAGCACCAGGCAAGATCCTAGGGGCTTGGCCTGGGCCGTTCAAGGCGGCATTCTTGTCGCCATGGCCGAGAACACCGTCAAACTTCACCGTGTACTTCGTGCGCCGCCGCAGCGGGTCTATCGAGCCTTCCTCGATGCCGATGCGATGGCCAAGTGGCTGCCGCCGAACGGCTTCACAGGCAAGGTCCACCACATCAAGGCAGAGGTCGGCGGCACCTACAAGATGTCGTTCACGAACTTCACGACGGGCAGCAGCCATTCTTTCGGTGGCGAGTTCCTCGAGCTCGTCCCCGACGAACGCATCCGCCACACCGACAAGTTCGACGATCCGAACCTGCCCGGTCAGATGCAGACGACGGTCTCCCTGAAGAAGGTGTTCTGTGGCACCGAGCTCACCGTCGTGCAGGAGGGTATCCCCGGCGCGATTCCCGTCGAGGCTTGCTATCTCGGGTGGCAAGAGTCCCTGACGTTGCTGGCGCAGCTCGTCGAGGCCGAGATCGCAGAGTAGTGGACATAAGACCGCGGAGCCTCCAGCCGGACGGCACCGGAGGCTGCATTTTGGCTACGCGATATGTAGATGTCGTGGAGACCAGGACCGGTCGGGATGTCATTCCAGGTCGGGAGCTAGACGCAGGAACGTTTGGGGTTCCAGATCCAGATCGGGACCTAGGTGCACTCGCGTTTAGGTTCCGGAACCTAGGTCGGCACCTGGATGCAGGGACGTCGGCGGGCTGAAAGGTAGCGCTAGAACTGCGCGCGTTGGCACGACCGGCGCGGGCGGCGAGGACAGCGACAAAGCCGCCCCCGCCACCATGCCGACAGGCGCTCAAGGAGCCGGCTTGACGATGGTGTTCGAGTCCAACGCCACCGCGGCGATGCGGGCCAGGACCCGTCCCGTGAGGGTGGCGCCGGTATTCATGGTGATGGCTTGATCCGCCATGATGGTCCCTTGCATGGCCGAGGTCGACCCCAGGGTGGCCGAGGTGCCCACCTGCCAGAACACGTTGGCGGCCTTCGCGCCTCCGCTGAGGATGACCTGCCGCCCGGAGGTGGTGGTGAACGTCGACGCCATCTGGAAGATGAAGACGGCATCCGGATCGCCCTGGGCGTCGAGCGTGAGGTCGTCCGAGGAGATCTCCAGCGACGACGTGGATTTGTAGAGGCCCGGGGCCAGGGTCATGCCGCCCAGGTTTCCGGCGACGGTGACCGGGCACAAGGTTCGTCCGGCGGCATCGTTGTAGGCGGTCGTCAGGTCGGCCTGCGCCTGGGCGGCGGTGGGATCACCGGCGTGCTGGGTCCCGACGACGGTTCCTGGCGGGAACCCCGTCACGGCCGTTCCCGGGCTCACGCCCAGATCGCCGGTCACGGAAGACGGGCCGGTGCTGGTCACCGTGGAGCCAGCCAGCACCACGAAGTTGCCAGCGGAGCGGAGCGCCACCGGCGCCTGCCCACAGGCGGAGGTGGTGAAGCTCCAGGTGAAGTCATTCGCCAACGGGTTGCCGGACAGATCCTTCGCCCCGGTGCTGATCGTCGCCGTGTACATCTTGTTCGGCAAGAGATCGGTCGTGGGCGTGAAGGTCCCGGTCATGCCGGCCACGGCATAGGTCACCATGCCAGCGACCGGCGTGAGCCCGTCCTTCAAGGTAAACGTCGTGCCGTTCACCGTGGCGGGATCCATCGGCTCGCTGAACGTGGCCGTCGGATTCTTCGCGATCGACACGTTGACCGCCCCGCCGGCAGGACTCGTCGACACCACCATCGGCGCCGCGGGGTTGGCCGCGTCGGGACCGGTGGCGTCCACGTTTCCCCTGTCCGGGTTGGATGCGTCGGTGCCTGGACCATCGAGAGCCGCTGCGTCCCTGGCGTCGCCAGTTCGCGCGTCGGGATTGGCGCCGTCGCGGTTGGCCGTGTCGGGATTGGCGCCGTCGCGGTTTGCGGCGTCGGGATTGGCGCCGTCCATAGCCATGTCCGGGTTCCGGGCGTCGCTGGTTCCCGCGGCGTCAGGCGTCGCGCCATCGATCATCCGGGTGTCCTTGGTCCCTCCGTCGGCGGCCGCGTCTTTCGCAAACTCCACCAACTGTCCTCCGCAGGCGGGCAGAAAGGACAGGGCCACGAGCAGGGTCTTCAGGGTCTTCATGTTATTTGCTCCCGGTATCAACGATGGTGAAGTGGACGACGAACTCGACGCGCCGGTTGTTCTCACGTCCGGCAGCCGTGGCGTTGGTATCGATCGGAACCGAGGAGGCAAAGCCCTTCGATCCGAGCCGTGACTTGTCAATCCCGTGAGCGACGAGGTAGTCGAGGACCGCCGCCGCCCGCTTCTCGGAGAGTGTCTGGTTGCGATCGTCGGTGCCCTCCGACGACGTGTGCCCCTCGACCTGAACGCGGAAACTCTTGTTGTCGTTCAGCGCCTTGACGACGTCGTCGAGCACGGGAAACGAAGCTTCCTGGAGAACGGCCTGGTTCCAGGCGAAGTAGAGTTTCTCCTTCAGCTCGAGCTTGTCCCGCTTGACGACCACCTTCTTGTACGCAGGGCAACCCCAGCTATCCATCGGGCCGGACACGTCGGGGCAGTGATCCACGTTGTCGGGGATCCCATCCTTGTCCCGATCGGCACAAACGAAGGTCTCCTTGGCGGCGGGGCAGACCTGCGCCGCGGGGCAGACCTGCGCCGCGGGACAGACCTGCGCCGCGGCGATGGCCTCGGGCTCGCGTTTGACACCAGGACCCACCTCCACGCTGAGGCCGATGCTGAGCACCTTGGCGTCATTGGTGTCGTAGCCCGCTCGCGTGCCGTTCATGATCTGCAGGTAGCGCACGAACGGCCCGACCCAGAACATGCGCGCTTTCCCCACGGGCACGGACAGACCAGCGGCCACGGAGAATCCGGGGCGGTTGAGGCTGCCGGTGCGCACGTAGAGGGCGTCGGCATCCAACCAGGGCGAGAGGCGGACGTCGGAAGCACCGTGGGGGCGCTTGAGCCGCAAGCCACCGCCGAAGGTCCAGGCCGTTCCGGCATCGCCACGCGCCTCGGACGGCAGGACCATGAAGGTCGCGCTCGGTCCGGCGTCCAGGTACTGGTTCAAGGACCAGAGCGCCTTGAGGGTCTGGCTACCGCCGACCTCGAACCTGTCAGACTGCGGATTCGTCAGGGGGAAGGCGACGCCGGGCTCCAGCTTCAAGCTGAAGGCCCCCGCCTGCCCCGATCCTTCGTCGGCTCGAGCTTGGGAGAGGGGGAGCAGCAGCGCCGCCATGGCGAGGGTGGCTTTCAACGAACGTGGCAAGAGAGTTCTTGGATTCATGGTTATTCACCATGAATACGCCCAGCCCTATCGAGCGACTATAAGGAAGTTAGAATGCGTTACTTCGTAAAAATCGAAGAGATATCTCGCGCCGGGCGGCCTTGGCCTTGGTGATGGCCATCACAGGCGCGACGACGCTTCAGCCATTCCATGCCGGTAGCGATACCTCGGTATTTACGTTTCTAGGCGCCGAACATTCCTCATATTCAAGCATTCACCGCCACCTCATCATGGCCGCAAAGCCGCAAATCGTGGCGGCGAATCAGCACACCCTGCAGATCTCCGCATCGGCCGAACGGCTACCGCGTTTCCTGCACATCCAAACGTCGCCTGGTTCGGGCGCGTCGGAAATCACATCACCAAAGGAACTATCATGACCCTGAAGTTGTCGTTGACCATTGCCGCCGCCGTCCTGGGCGGCGCCTGCGCCACCACGAACACCGTCTCGAGCGAGAAGACCGCAAGCTCTTCCGCAGCGATTCGCGCCGCCGAGGAGGTCGGAGCGACGCGCACTCCGGACGCCGCGCTCCACCTGCAACTGGCCAAGGAACAGTTCGAGCATGCCAGCACGGTGACGAACCCGAAGGAGAGAGATCGCGCAGACCGCCTGCTGATGCGCGCCGAAGCGGACGCTGAGCTGGCCTTGGCCCTGGCCCGCAGCGAAGGCGAGAAGGTCGAGGCACGCAAGGCGATCGACAAGGTGAAGGCTTTGAAGGCATCGGCGACTCCATAACTCCGCAAGAACGACAAAAGAACGACAAAGGAAACATGAACATCTCGAATACGCCCCGTCAGTCACATGCCCTTGCGATGGTCTTCGTCGCCGCGCTTTTCATCACCGCCTGCGCCACCGCGGCGCCCGCGCAACTACTGAACGCTCGCGCGGCGTACAGCCGTGCCAGTGCCGGCCCCGCCGCCCAGCTCACGCCGTCCGATCTCCACAAGGCGAAGACGGCTCTCGACAAGGCGGAACAGACCTTCGCCGAGGAGAAGGACTCCCAGAAGACCATCGACCTGGCCTACATCGCCGAACGCACCGCCCAGATCGCGGAGGCCCGTGCCCAGATGGCCATCTCCCAGAAGAGCGGCTCCGATGCCAAGCAGGAGTTCGGAGACAAGCAGGGCGAGATGGCCAAGGCGACCCAGGTGGCGCTGGTCAAGACGCGCGAGCAGCTGAGCGAGGCGGAGCGCGGCCAGGCGCAGCAGGCGCAACAGACCGGGGTGGAGCGCGCGGCACGGGAGGAGGCCGACAAGAAGGCCGCCGCCTCCGAGCAGAAGGCGGTGGCGTCCGAGCAGAAAGCCAAGGACGCGAACGACGCCCTGGCCAAGCTCGCGGCGAAGGACGAGGCCCGGGGCATGGTCATCACGCTTTCGGGAAGCGTCCTGTTTCGATCCAACGACGCCACGCTCTTGCCGGGTGCGCAGACACGGCTGGACCAGGTCGCCGAGGCGCTCATCGCCAAGGGGAACGACGTGGTCGTCGAGGGCTACACGGACTCGAAGGGATCGCAGGCCGCCAACATGACTCTTTCGCAGCGTCGCGCCGAGTCTGTCCGCGCCTACCTCGTCACCCGCGGCTTTCCGGCGGAGAAGATCGTCGCCCGGGGCATGGGACCCGATCGCCCCATCGCCGACAACACCAGCACCGAGGGCCGCGCCAACAACCGCCGCGTGGAGATCATCGTCGCGAAGACCACCTCGCGGATCAACTGACCGATGGGAACGGCCGCACACCGACGGGATGTTCACATCCCGATGAGCACCATCCTCAAGGTCGTCGGGAGCGGCCTGGGCCTGTGGGCGATCGTGCGCTTGTGGCCCGAGTTCATGTTGTTCGTCGTGTCGCTCCTCCTGGCGGTGACGCTCCATCCAGCAGTCCTGTGGATGGAGCGCCGGCGCATCGCCCGCGGCGTGGGCGTGGCCATCATCGCCACCCTCGGTGCCGGGCTCGTGGCGATGTTCGTTGTCTTCGTGCTGCCGCCGCTCACCGCACAGATGTCCCACCTGGTCCGGGACTTCCCCGACTTCCGGACGCGGATCCTGAGTGGGATCCCCGCAGAATTTCCAGTCGTCGAGCGGATGGTCCGCGAGCTACTCGACGCGCCCTCGGCGCCCAAGATGGTCACCATGCTGGAGCGATCGCTGGCCTGGGGCCAGAGCGCGATCTCCGGCCTGGTGGTGGCCGGTGTCGTGCTGGTCCTGACGCTCTACCTGCTCCTCGACGGCCGGAGCCTTTACGCATGGCTCCTCGCTTTCGTACCGCGCACCTTTCGCGAGAAGCTGGCCACCACGACGGAGGAGGTCTCCGACGTGGTCCACGCTTACGTCAGTGGCCAGTTCCTGGCCGCGTTGCTGTTCGCCGCCTTCACCGCCATCCTCCTGACCATTCTCGGGGTTCCCGCGGCGGCCCCCCTGGCTGTCATTGCCGGACTCTGCGACATCATCCCGGTGCTGGGGATCTTGCTGGCCACCGTCCCCGCCGTCCTGCTGGCGTGCGCGGTCTCGCCCACCACCGCCTTGATGGTGGCAGTGGCGTACCTGGCCTATCACCTCTTCGAGACGTACTTCCTGTTGCCGCGCATCTACGGCAACAAGCTGAAGATCTCGACGCTGTCGGTGCTCCTGGCTCTCCTCGTCGGAGGCCGGCTGCAAGGGATCATCGGCGCGGTGCTGGTGCTGCCGCTCGTGGCCGCCTATCCCATCATCGAGCGGCATTGGCTCGGCGGTTACCTACGGGCACGGGTCCTCACCGATCACGAAGCGCTGGCCACTGCGGCCGAGACCGGCAGTGAAACGGCCATCGATACCGTGCTCAGCGGGGAAAAGCACGCCTCCGAAGCAACGGGTGCCAGATGAGGGCCGCGCCCACCCCCGGAGTGGCCGAGCTGGTTCGCGAGACCGCGGACGGTCTGGCCGACCTCGTCGGACAGCATCTGAAACTGGCTCGGATAGAGCTCGCGGCCGGGCTGCAATTGCTGGGCAGGCGGGGCCTGGCCGTGGCGTTGTTCGCGGCGCTGATCGTGGTCGGATACACCCTCGGGATCGTCGGCCTCGCTGCTTTCCTCGGCGGTTTCTCGACGGCAGGACGATGGCTGCTGGCCATCTCGCTGGTTCACGTCGGAGTCGGCGCCGTGGGCATGTCCAGGGCAGTGGCAAGGTTGCGCGGGACCGCACTCATGGAGATGACCGCCGGCCAGATGAGCCACAGCCTCGCAACCCTCGGCTCGGCGGCGACTACCGATGTCCGCTGACGCTCAGGACCTGGCGATGGCCCGGGCCGACATCGATTCTGCGCGCGAAAAGGTGGCGCGATCGGTGGTCGCGCTCCACCGCGAGATCGCCCGCACCATGGACTGGCGCGAATGGGTGAGCCGCAACGCTCGCCTGTCGATCGGCGTGGCATTCGGGCTGGGCCTCCTGCTCGGCCGACGGAGAGACTGAGAACAAGAGGAGACCTGCATGGACATCACGAATCTCGAAGAACGGGTGAGGCCCCAGATCGACGCCGCGAAACGGCGGATCGAGGCTCTGAGTGAACAGGCCACACGGCTGATCAAGGACCACCCTGCGGCTTGTTTGCTGGGCGCCCTCGCCCTTGGCTACCTGGTCGCGCGGGCTGCGCGGCGCCAGAGTTGAAACGCGCCATGAAGGCCGAAACTGCGTCGTTGGTCGATATCCAGGGTCGGGTCGACCGCAATCCTTACGGGATGCTCGCTGGAGCGCTGGGCATCGGATTCGTGCTTGGCGGTGGGCTGTTCACCCGGCTCACGGCCCAGGTCGTGGGCGCCGGATTGCGGATTGGCTTGATGGCGGCGCTGCCCCTGTTTCAAAAGGAACTCGAGCGTCGATGGACCGAAACTCACAAGGGAGACTGATCGACGTGTGATCGTACCCACTCGTCCCTGAGACTTTTCTTGATCCGACGGGTTTGCCGCCTTACATAATTCGAGGGCGGCATGGCCAATCGGCAGATCTTGATCGTCGAAGATGACGAGGCGCTTCGGGACACCCTCATCGAGGTCCTCGAGGAGGAAGGATTCGAGGTCAGCGGCGTACAGAATGGAAAACTGGCCCTCGACTACTTGCGAGCCAGTCCGCGTCCGCCGCTCCTCATCCTCCTCGACCTCATGATGCCGGTCATGGACGGATTCGAGTTTCGTCGAAGGCAGCTGCGGGATGCGAAGCTGGCGCACGTTCCCGTCATCGTCATGTCTGCGTCGGTGGCTGCGGACGTGGTGTTGCCCGGACTCGACTTCATTTCCAAGCCGCTGAAGATCGACCGCCTTCTCACGGCCGTCCAGGCTCACTGCGGGTAGATTCAGACGCCGTCGGGTAGCTCGTTGGCGCTGGCTGAGTTTCGCCCCAAGATCGCTTCGCATCGGGCGCTGACCTGCTCCACCACCTGGCAGATTGCCTCCGCCGTGCGGTTGGTGTGGATCCCCTCGACGATGGCGGTCACATGAGCGGACCAGGCCGCGGCGTCGAATACCGTTTGCAGACCGCGGTCAGCGAGTATCTCGATCCGGTGCTCGAGTTCCGATAGATAGAGCAACACGCCGGAGCGAGCGTTGGTCTCGAAGACGGCTCGCTCGGCGAAGTGGCGGAAGGCTTCCTTGCGCACCGCTGCGATCTCGTCCTCGTTGGGTATCAAGAGACGGGCGACGGCGGGGATATTGGCCAGCGCCCACAGCACCGCCGCTCCCGGGATCTGACCGGCCAGGATCCAGATCGCCGGCAACTCGGGCCACAGCAGGTGAGCCAGGCAGGCGAGGAGGACGGTCATCAGCAACACCGGGGACGCCAGCGACGAGGCGTAGCGACCGCTGCGCGGGCTGACCACCAGCACGATCTCCACGCTGCTCCGGGCCTCCGCCGCAGCGATGGCCGTCTCGATCCGGCGACGCTCGGGTTCGGCCAGCAGGGATCTCATCACCACGACCCCGATGCGCCGCCGCCGCCGAAGCTGCCGCCGCCGCCCGAGAATCCCCCGCCACCGCGGCCGCCCGCCGACCAGCCACCTCCCATGGGCAGGGGGAAGAAGAACGGAAACCCCAAGCGCCGGCGACGGCGCCTCCCCGAAGCAGAGATGAAGAACGCCAGGAGCACCAGCGCCGGTACCACCCACTTGCGAGAGGAGGTCGCGGCCGGTGGTGCGGCCGGCTTGCCGACCGCCTCGCCCTGGGCCATCGCCATCAGCGCCTGCAGCCCCGCGGTCAGGCCCGCGCTGTAGTCCTGGCGCTTGAAGTGGGGGATCATGAACTCGTCGATCACCCGCTTCGAGCGCGCGTCGGTGACGGCTCCTTCGAGCCCATGACCGACCTCGATGCGCGCCTTGCGGTCGCCGACGGCGACGAGGACCAGGAGTCCGTCGTCCCGCTTGCTGTCGCCGAGGCGCCACTTCTCTGCGACCCGCATGCTGAAGTCCTCGAGTGCGTCGCCCTCGAGCGAGGCGATGGTCAGCACGGCGAACTGGTGGCCAGTGCGCTGCTCGTACGCGGTCAGCTTGGTCTCCAGGGCCACCTTCTGCGCCTCGCCCAGCACAGCGGCCCCATCAGTCACCCGGGAGATCAGGTCCGGGATCGGCCCCCCCGCCAGCGCCGCACCGAGCGCCAGGAGACCGGGGACCTGCAGTCCGCCCATCAGAATTTCACTTCAGGGACTCGATCGGCTCCGGGGGTGGTGGCAGTGAAAGCCGCGCGCACGTTCTTGCCGCGCATGCGGGCGCCGAGGCTGGTGGGGAGCTTCTGGACGTAGGCGTTGTAGTCTGCGACTTCCTCGATGTAGCGGCGCCGGGCCACGGCGATGCGGTTCTCGGTGCCTTCCAGCTGCGCCAGCAGATCGCGGTAGGCCTGCGAAGCTTTGAGATCGGGGTAGGCTTCGGCGGTTGCGATCAGGCGGGACAACGCTCCTGACAGCTGGGCCTGAGCCGCCTCGAAACGTTTGAGCCGCTCGGGGTCGTCGATGATGGAGGCGTCCACCTTCATGGACGTGGCATTGGCCCGGGCTTCAGTCACCTGTCGCAACGTGTCTTGCTCGAACTTGGACGACGCCTTGACGGTGTTCACCAGGTTGGGAATCAGGTCCGCGCGGCGCTGGTACTGGTTCTCGACGTCGGACCAGGCCGCTTTGACCCGCTCATCCTTGTCGATGACCCCGTTGTATCCACACGCCGGGACGAGAAACACCAGGACGACAATCACGCTATGACGGTTCATGCCCCGCTGATGTAAGTCTTGGGCGGCGCGCATCAAGTGGGAGCAGGATCCGACCGCCCACCTGAGCCACATAGCGGACACGTCCGTGGTGTGTGTGTAAAGAGGCCCCGATCACCGGCAGACAGAGGAGAACGCGGGGCTGCTGGCGTCGCATTCAAGTGCCGACGTCGAGCGTACCCCGGGAGCACCCGACGTGCCTGTGCTAGAGAACAAACGTGATCATCGTAATGGCAGTGGCCACCGCGAGTCTCCTGGCCGCCACCGGTATGGAGCGCGTGATCGTGTCGCCGGATGGGCACGGGTTCGTGCTGGCCCGGTCGGGGAAGGCGTTCGCGCCGTGGGGGTTCAACTACGACCATGACGAGAAGGGGTGGCTGATCGAGGACTACTGGGAGAAGGAGTGGGCGAAGGTCGAGGAGGACTTTCGCGAGATGAAGCAGATCGGCGCGCGGGTGGTGCGCGCAAGCCGGACGTGCCCGCCTGGTACGACGCGCTGGCTTCTACTGGAGCGCGACCGAGGCCGAGAGCCTCGCTTCCAAGAAGCTACCGGCCGCCTTCATGGCGAAGTGGCTGGCGCTCTACGCGCAGAAGCACCCGAAAGGATCGTCAGGTCGAACTTCAGGCTGGTGATGAGCAAGCGGCGGCCGGCGGGATTGACATGAACCTTTCGCTGATCCGGGCCAACCAAGTGCTCGAAACGATGAATCAATAACAAATTCTCTGTCGCCTGCTGACGGACCTCCGTCTACTTCTCGATGGACGGGTTCATTGTCGGTAGGCGAGCCCTGCTCAGGGGCACAGGCGTGGCGCTGGCGCTCCCCTTTCTGGACGCGATGGCATCGTCAAGGGCGCCCACCCGACGCATGGTCTGCATCGGCAACGACCTGAGCTTCAATCCCGACACCTGGCTGCCCGCCACCACGGGAACGGCCTTCAAGCCGAGCCCGCTTCTGGAGCCGCTCGAACGGCATCGCCAGAGCTACACCGTCTTCTCCCACCTCGAGCACCCGATGATCAACAAGGGGCACGAGAGCGTTCACGCCTACCTGAGCGGTGTTCTTTCCAGCGACGCCAAGGCGTGGCCCGACGGAAACATCACCGTCGATCAGCGAGCGGCGGAGTTCCTGGCGGGCAAGACCCGCATTCCGTCGCTGCACATCGGCGTCTCACCGACGAGCGGACGAATGTCCTGGACCCGCAGCGGCGTCGCCGTGCCCACCACCTGCAAGCCCGCCGAGATATTCCAGGCGCTGTTCCGCGAGGACTCTGCCGACGAGAAGCGCCAGCGGATCCATCAGTTCGAAGTGGACCGCACGGTGCTGGACGCGGTGATGGCCCAGGCCAAGGATCTGCAGCGCAAGCTGGGCCGTGCCGATCAGGCCAAGCTGGACGAGTACTTCACCTCGGTCCGTGCGGTCGAGAAGTCCATCGCCGAGCTCGGGCAATGGGTACACAAGCCCAAGCCACAGGCGGACGGCAAGGCGCCGACCAACCCGGGAGGCTGGGCCGAGCTCGGCAAGCTGGTACCCATCGTCTATGACATGATCGTGCTGGCGCTCAGGACGGACTCGACGCGCGTGGTGACGTTCCAGATGGAAGGGACGCAGCAGCCGGTCAGCAGCGTCCCCGACGTCAGCCTCGGGTACCACACGCTCACGCATCACGGAAAATCGCCCGAGCGTCTCGAGCAGCTGCTGTTGATCGAGAAGTTCCACACCTCGTCCTTCGCAAAGTTCCTCGACCAGCTCCAGGCCGCGAACCTGCTCGACGAGACCATGGTCCTCCTGGGCAGCGGCATGGGCAACGCCAACCAGCACACCTGCCGCGATCTGCCGATCCTGCTGGCAGGCGGTGGATTCAAGCACGGGCAGCACCTGGATGTGCCCAAGGGGACGACGGGCGGACAGAACACCCCGCTGTGCAACCTGTACGCGCGGATGCTGCAGCGGCTCGGTCTCGATATCGACAAGTTCAACAGCGGATCAGGAGCGCTGACGGCGCTGGAGTTCGCGTGAGGCTTGGTCTCGCCCTGGCCCTCCTGACGACTTCGGCGGCCCACGCTGACCAGACCAAATCGTTCCTCGCCAAGCACTGCATCTCCTGCCACGGACCAGACAAGCAAAAGGGAAACCGGCGGTTCGACACCCTGGACACCGACTTCCGGTCCGAGGCCAACGCCACGCTGTGGCAGGAGATCGCCGATCAGATCTCCTCCGGAGAGATGCCTCCCGACGACGAGCCCCGCCCGCCGAAGTCCGACGTTCGCCGGCTCAAGGCGTTCATCGACCACGGCCTCGCCCGGGGGACGGCCGCGCCCAGCGCCGTCCTGCGGCGCTTGACCGCCCTCGAGTACCGCAACACCATCCGCGATCTCTTCGGGATCGACACCACGCTTTTCGACCCGTCGGGCGCCTTCCCCCGCGATCTGATCACCAGCGGCTACCTGCTGCAACAGTGCCTGGCGTCCGCGCAGACCGTGGTCGAAAAAGTGATCACCCCCGGGCCACGTCCTCCCGTGGTGAAGATCGTGGTCGATGCAAGGGGCCTGTCTTCCGGCCCGGGCGTCTGGAACTTCGACGACCACGCCGACATCGTCAGCCGCTACCCCAAGGATGGCCGCCTCTTCATCAAGAATTTGCCCGACGGAGTTCCCCATGACGGCCACTACCGGCTGCGCGTGAAGGTGGAGGTGGTCGGCGACCGGAAGGGGCACAGCGCGCAGGTGTTGCGTATTCACCCCGACGAAGATCCTCAGCTGGGCGTCCTCATCAACACGCCCGCGCGCGGCTCCCTGGGCGAGCCGGGGCTGGGCGATCATCTGAGCAAGACGATCGCGCTCGAGGAGGGGAAGACGGAGGAGGTCGAGTTGCGGCTGTGGCTGGACAGGGGGTTCGCCCCGGTCCTCACCTACCCGAACGGTCCTGGCAAGGTGAACTCGATGAGCCAGAAGCTGGCCAAGCAGCTCGACATCCCGCCCCTGAACAAGAGCCGCGCCACGCGGGCCAACTTCAAAGGACCACGTCTGCGGATCTGGTCGATCGAGCTCGAAGGGCCGCTGTTCAATCAGTGGCCGGCCGAGCCGCACGTGCGGCTTTTCCAAAAGAGCCACGACGCCGCCGAGGTGCTCGAGCGCCTGGCGGTACGCGCCTATCGTCGCAAGGTGACACCGGCAGAGATCCGGCCCATCACCACGCTCGTGCACCAGCGCATCGAAGCCGGCGAGACCTTCCATGAAGCGATGAAAGCAGGCGTCAAGGCGATGCTCTGCTCTCCGGGGTTTCTGTATCTCGAACAGGGCGCGGACGGCCCGCTGGACAACCACGCGTTGGCCTCACGCCTTTCCTACTTTCTGTGGAGCTCGATGCCCGACGCGCGGCTGACCGCGCTGGCTGACCGTGGGGAACTGACCAGGCGCCAGGTCCGATTGACCGAGGCGCGGCGCATGCTGTCCGACCCCAAGGCACGCGCCTTCACCGAGAATTTCGTCGACCAGTGGCTGGGACTCCGTCGCATGGGAGAGATGCCACCCGATCAAAAAAAGTTCGATCGCTACTACCACGAGAGCGTGGAGGCGCACTCCATCGCCGAGACGCGGCTCTTCTTCCAGCACATCCTCGACGAGAACCTTGGCCTCGCCACCTTCATCGATTCCGACTTCACGTTCCTCAACCAGCGCCTGGCCGAGCACTACGGACTGACGGACCTGAAAGGAGATCATTTCCGCAAGGTGAGTCTCGGACCGCGATCGGAGCGAGGCGGACTGCTCGGGCACAGCAGCATCCTGACGCTCACCTCGAACGGCGTGGAGACTTCCCCCGTCACGCGCGGCATCTGGGTGCTGCAGACCATCCTCGGGCGCACGCCCAGCCCGCCTCCGCCCAGCATCAAACCGCTGGAGCCGGACATTCGCGGCGCCACCACCATCCGTGAGCAACTGGCGAAGCACAGGGACGTGGAAGGGTGCGCCGATTGCCACAGCAAGATGGATCCTTACGGCTTCGCTCTCGAGACCTTCGACCCGGTGGGGATCTCGCGGGTCAAGTACGAGGAAGGCGACCGCGAAGTCGATTCGTCGGGCGTGACGCCGGACGGGCGGGCGTTCGCCAACGTGGTCGAGCTGAAGAAGATCCTGCTGACACAGACTGACCAGTTCGCCCGAAGCGTGACCCAGAAGATGCTGACCTACGCCACCGGGCGTACGCTGGCCTCTGCCGACAGGGTTGCGGTGGACCGCATCCTTGCGCAACTCAAACCTCGAGCCTTCGGATTGCGCGACCTGGTGTTGCAGGTCGTGGACAGCGAACCCTTCAGGAACAAATGAGAGCCATGCCCTGGTAGAACATCCGTCCGGTGAGTCGTACCCGTCGCGCCTTCCTGAGAGCCACGGCCCTCGCGACCACGATGCCAGGGCTGGCATGGGCGGAACGGCTGTTCGGCCTTCACGCCGCCGTGACCGCGCCGGTGAAGCTGCGAAAAATCGAGCTGGTGGCGTCCGGCGCGAAGATCCTGGTCCGCGCGGTATCCGTCGATGGCGACGCCGGCTACGCCGTCCCGAATCAGCATGCAATCGCGATGCAGAGCCTCTTCAAGGAGCGCGTCGCGCCCTACTTCGCAGGCAAGGACGCGCGGGATATCGAGGCGTCCATCGACGGTGTTTACCTCCACGAGAGCAATTACAAGCTGGTCGGCCTCCCCTTCTGGATCGCGGTCAGCTGGGCAGAGTTCGCGGTGCTCGATCTCCTCGGCCGGATAGCACGCCAGCCCGTCGCCACGTTGCTCGGCGGCAAGGCGCTACGGCGCAAGATCCCGATGTATCTGTCCAGCACCGATCGGGCATCCACACCCGATGAGGAGATCACGCGGTTCGAGGAGGGGCTGGCAAGGACCGGTGCCCGAGCCGTGAAGTTCAAGGTGGGTGGACGGATGAGCGGCAACGCCGATGCCTCGCCCGGTCGTAGCGAAAAACTGGTGGCGCTCGCGCGCAAAAGACTCGGGAACGGGATCACGCTCTACGCCGACGCGAACGGCTCCTTCGATGTGAAACAGGGAATCGAGATGGGCCGGATGCTCGAGGATCACGGAGTCGCCATCTACGAGGAGCCCTGTCCCTTCGAGGATTACGCGGCCACCCGACGAGTGACGGAAGCTCTCGGCAAGATCAAGGTGGCTGGCGGAGAGCAGGACACCAGCCTCTACCGCTATCAGGAAATCATTCGCGACCGAGTCCTCGACATGGTCCAGCCCGACCTCAGCTACAACGGTGGCTTCGTACGAACGACGCGCGTGGCGCGCCTCGCTGCGGCCGCAAAGATGGACATCAGCCCGCACTGTCCTCAGGCGAGCACCATGCTCTATACGCTTCACTTCGGCGCCTTCACCCCCAACCTGGGCGCTTTCCAGGAGTTCCACGTCCAGCACATCGGCAAGCCGCTGTGGTTCGCGCCGGACCTTCGGCCGGACAAAGGTGAACTCACGGTGCCCACCGGGCCCGGACTGGGATTGGAGCTCGAGCCTTCGGTTCTGAAGGCCGCGACTCCTGTCTGAAGCTAGGTGTTGAAGGCCATCTTCCCCGACTCGCTCACCCGGATGCCGCTCGCGTCCAGCGTCCACCCGTACCCGAGGTCACCCTTGCGAGCCGTCTCGCGGCTGTCGTAGTTCCGCAGGATCTGGATCGGGATCCCCGACACCGGGATGCTCAGCTCCTGGAACGACAGCGTGAACTGTCCGTCGCCACCAGACGGACCTGGTAGATGCCATTTAATGAGAGCGTGCGGTCGAAGTCGCCAGCCATCCCAGATGCCGGATAGCTTACCGCGTCGCGGACGCGGTGGGCCTGCCATGGACCGCGCGATGAGGGGGCCTGCTGCCGATTCTCGGATAACGTGTGTGCCGTCTAAGTGCCCAGTATCACGTTATCTTTCACCTTTTGAAGATCGGCCCCGGAACCCGATAGGCTCCTGGAAAATATGTGGCACATTCATGGAATGACCGTGGAAGCCTCCGTCGAGAGCAACCTGTATGGGACAGTGCCGCCTACCAACTATCTCGGGGTCTTCAGTGAGCACCCGCCCGCAGTGAAGAAGGCCGTCGAGTTTTTGGAGTTCAAAAAGGCAGACGTCGCACAGGCCACCGGGGTCGCGACCGCGCTGGTGCGGTACGACAGCCGCGCATCGGAAATGCTTCGCCAGCGCCTAGAAGAGATCGCGACCATCTGTGAGCTGGTCGCCGACCACTTCGCCGGAGACATCGCCAAGGCCGCACTGTGGTTTCGGGTGGCGAATCCCATGCTCGGAGGCGCATCGCCGCGTGACATGATCCGCCTCGGTCGATACAAGAAGCTCCTCAGCTTCGTGCTCAGCGCTCGACAGTCTGAGAAGCACGCCGAGGTCGCGCGGGGCAAGTGAGCCGAAAGAAACCACCGCGCAAAGGCGGTCGTCCTCGGGGCAGAAAGTCGAAGCAAAGCCCAGGGGGACCGATCCACGTTGAGACCGTCAACCTACGGGCTATTGCCCTGGGAACGCGCCTCGGGAGCGACGCGCTCACCTACCACTGGCTGCTGTACGCAATCCTCGCGCACCAACGAACCGCCGCCGCATCTGAGATTCGCAAAGCACTTCTCGGAGCTGCCGACGGCCCGTTCTTGTTCTCGAAGTGGCGCAGGATTGTGGATTACGAGTATTGCCTTCATCCGCTGTCCACCGTCGGGAGTGTTCTCGGCGAGGTCGGCGGGCGGTTCAACATCGGTCGCATCGACGAATCGAAGTTCCCGACGTTCCCCGCCCTGTATCTCGCCTCGACGAATGAAACGGCGATGATCGAGAAATTCGGACAATCGGACGACAGCGAGGGCCTCTCGGACCTCGACTTTGCGCTGCGGTCCGCTGATTCTTTTACCTCCGTGGCGGTGAGCGGCACGCTCGAGACGGTCATCGATCTGCGTCGGCCGGAACGCCTTCAACCGCTCCTCGACATCTTCGGGAGTTTTTACCTAACCGAAGAACTCTACCGTCGCGCGAAGAAGCTGCGGCTAACTCGCCCGGTCGTGGTCAAGACCATGGAGCACTTGATGACGACACTGATGGCCAAGAACTGGCGACAGGAACCGATTCTTTGGGACGTACCTTCCGGCGCTCAGATTTTCGGCCAGCTCGTAAGGGCCGCAGGCATCGAAGGCATCATATGGCCCTCCGTTCGCGGTGACGACAAGTGCTTGGCCGTCTTTCCCGAGAACGTCAGCGGTAAGTCGTACGTCCAACTGGATGACGAGCCACCCTCGCCGGATGTCCCGCACCGTCTCGACGAGCACACTTGGAAGACGTTCGTGAGTCAGTAGCGGCCGTCACCCCTGAGCGTGGTCGGACCTCGCCCCCGGGTGCGTCGCCGTGTGTACCTCCTTCAACTTGCCGATGGCCACGCGGGTGTACAACTCGGTGGAGTTCAGGTGCTCGTGGCCGAGCATGTGTTGGATGTACCGGATGTCGGCGCCACCCTCCAGCATCAGGGTCGCGCAGGTGTGGCGGAAGACGTGAGCCGACCCGAGCTTGCCGACGTTGGCTGCACCAATGAAGCGACGACACAGGTCACCGATGTACGCGTGCCCGAGTGGCCCGCCCCGGCTGCTGACGAACAGCGACCCGTCGTCCGGCACCACCAGCGTCGGCCGCACGAACTCCTCGTACCGTCGCACCCACCGGATCGCACGCTCGCTGATCGGGACGACGCGATCCTTGCGCCCCTTGCCCTGACGGATCATCACCACACCGCGCTCCTGGTCGATGCTGTCCACGTGCAACCCGGCCACCTCGCGCCTCCGCATGCCGGTCGCGTACAGCACCTCCAGGATCGCCCGAGCGCGTAGGTCGAGCGGGTCGGAGATGTCGGGCTGGGCCATCACCTTTTCCACCTCGTCAGCGGTGAGGATGGCCTTCGGGAGCCGCTTCTCGGTCTTCGGTAGCTCGAGATCGGCGCCCGGGTTCTCGGAGAGATGCTCGTGCCGCTTGGCCCACCTGAAGAAGACGCACACCATGGCGATGCGGCTGTACCTGGTGGACGTGCCCAGCGGCTGCCCGTCGGCTTTCTTCCGGTGGTACATCCAGCGCTGATACAGCTTCAGGTGCTGTTTCGTCACCTCGGCCGCCCGAGCGATGCCGCGTTCCTCGGCCCACGTGGCGAAGTAGTGGAGGAGGTGCGCGCGATGTTCGAGGGACGCGGGTGTGTAATTCCGCACCGCCAGCGTCTCGATCCAGCGTGCGGCGAGCGACCGGATGCTCGCGGCGTCCTTCGTCGGGGCGATGATCCGTAGTGGGTGCTCCAGAGCGGGCGTCATCGGCGCACCTCCCGGGCACGGGGCGCGACTTCGATGATGGCCACCGACGACGCCGGCTTTCGGGCGGTCCGGCGGGCTCCAGGCCGAATCCCCCCCGAATTCCCACCGAAACCGCCCCGAATGGCCCCCGAACGCAGCGCCTCGACGTCCACCAGACCCGGAAGGAACGGCCGCCCGTCGTGGCCCTGGCCGCCGTAGAGAAGCTCGTACTCCAGGCCGCGCGCCGTCCGGTGGGGCAGCACGTACTCCATCTCGACGAGCCGGCGGAGGTGCGTCCATACCTGCGTGTCTCCAAGACCCATCGCCTCGCGCACCTGGCGTCGGGTGAACCGGAAGGCCGGCCCATCACCGCCGCCAGAAGCAGACGCCATCCCTTGCAGAGCCGCCAGCATCTTCCGGGTGTGTGTCGGCAGCTCGTCGAGCGAGTGTCCGAGTACCTCATGGGCGATGCGGGAGGCCGCCTCGATGTCGTCGAGGGTGACCTCGATGTACTGCACCTGCTTGCCGTCGTGCTCGACCGTCTTCATCTCACGCTGGTGCTGGTGGAGCAGGGTGACCGTTCGGATGAGGGCCAGGTACTTCGTGTGGTCGCGGCGAGTCCTGGTCTTGTCGTCCATGAACGTCAGCTTCGGGGCGTAGGGATTGGCGACCAGCAACGGCCGCAGCAGGCGCTGAGCTGTTGAAGCCCGCGCTCTGGTCATAAGAGAAGAACATTTTGGACGGAACTGACGTCGAGGCCGGACTCGCGGAGGACAGCGTGAATTCGGTCGAGTGGCACCGCGGTTCCGTCAGCCGAACACGCCCCGCTGAAGCGTGA
>JANPFD010000305.1:0-15195 GCA_031423255.1 Myxococcales bacterium
ATGAGGCTTTCGAAAGAACGTGCTTCTCCGATCAGGGCCGCTTCGCCCGGAGCCAGATCGTTCAGGCCCCAGTAGGCGAGATGGGCGATTAGGTCACGTGGGTCACTCCCGGTTCGATCCCGTCCGTCGGCTAGAAAAAGGAGCGGCGTCCCTAGCGCCCTGGCGATGGTGCACACGTCCGCAAACCCAGGCTGGCTCGCCCCGGATTCGAATCGGGAGAGGCTGGACAGGGAGACGCCCGACCGATTGGCTAGGTTGGTCAGAGAGATCGCTGCACGCCCGCGCGCGGACCGGAGCCGCAGGCCAAAATCGGAGGCGGGAACGCCACGCCTGCGCATACGTCTGTATAGCAATTTAGTTGCTAAATAGCAACTAATCTCGCCGCGTCCGCCGATGTGCACGGGTGGAGAACACACGGGCCCCCGTCCTGCGCGTCCCCGGGGGTCTTCTGTTGCAACGAATCAACTCCGGGGGAACGCGGCCTCAGCTCAGGAGCGCTCCATACGCCGCTTCACGCTCCCGGGTGGCACGGGCTCACGTCGACGGTCATAGCGGTTCCCCATGTAGAATTCAACTCTTACAGTCGAAAAGACCGATTGACAGCCTGGGGACAATGACGAAGATGACCGCCCCGACCACGAGGTTGCCGGCAACGACGAAATTTCCGAATGCGTCAATCACCTCGCCGGCATTGGCTTTGAGCAGGATCAATCGAGTCGCGGAGACTTCCAGGCCCAGCCGGAACAGCGTCGTCAACAGCAGCAGGGTCACGGCGACGGCGATGTCCAGGGGCAACCAGCGCCGCCAGCGCGATGTCCGCGTGCCGCCCCAAGAGCTCGCGCACGTCGCTGCGCAGGAACGTGGACGCCACCCCTGACCGGACCTCATGCGCCATTGCGGCGGATGCTGACTAGACTAGTCTAGGGGCAGGGCGGCAGGGACTGGACGGCGACGTTCCGGTCGCGCGCGTCGCCGAGGCCGAGCTGCCCGCCCTGATTGCGCCCCCAGCACCAGACGCTGCCGTCGCGGCGCAGAGCGCACGCGGAGGAGGAGCCGGCGGCGATCTCCTCGACGCCGTCCAGCGCAGCGCCGCTCTCCGTCACGACGGCGACGGCGCGGCTGGAGGCCTCGAACGCGGCCGCGGCGCCGAGCTGGCCGAAGCTGTTGTCGCCGAAGCACCAGACGGTGCCGTCGCGCTTGCGGGCGCACGTGAAGGTGCTGCCGGCGCGCACGTGGCTGACCCCCGACATCGCCGTTCCATCCGCCGCCTGCACGGCGCCCGGTCGGCGGGCGTCCGTGTTGGTGCCGGAGCCGATCTCCCCGAAGGCGTTGCCGCCCCAGCAGAAGAGGCCGCCATCGCGGGTGACGACGCAGGTGTGAGCGCCGTTCAGGGAGAGATCGGCGACGTTCGTCACGCTGGTGCCGTCCTGCCAGTGCACCGGCAAGGGCCCGGCGCTGTGGTTGGGCGGTTCCTCACCCGTCCCGAGCTGCCCCTCGCGGTTGCCTCCCCAGCACCAGAGCGTGCCGTCGGCGCGCGTGCCGCAGGTATGAGAATGGCCGCTGGCGACGCGAACGAAAGCCGCGCCGGGCGCCCGCAACGCCGTCGGCAGCAGGACAGGCTCGCTGGTGGCAGCGGCGCCGAGCTGTCCCGAGCCGTTCGCGCCCCAGCACCAGACGACGCCTTCCTGGCGGAGGGCGCAGGTGTGCGTGAACCCCGGGGCGATGCGGGTGACGCCCATCAGGAAGTCGACCGAGTGAGGGCCCTTGACCTTCTCCGCCACGGCCCGGCGCAGGCCGCCGACGGTGCGCTCGTTGCCCAGCTTGCCTCTGTCGTCCCGCCCCCAGCACCAGACGATCCCCTGCAGCTCGCGCGCGCAGGTGGTGGTGTTCTGGGAGGCGAGCTCGGCGATCTTCGTCAGCGGGACGCCGTCGGCATCCTGGATCTGCAGGGGCGGCGTCTGCACGGGCTCGCCGGCCGCATCGAGGCCGCCGCGGTCGAGGCCGACCTTGCCCCAGCACCAGACCGTCCCGTCGCGTCTCAGCGTGCAGGTGTGGTTGTAGCCCATGGCCACGCTGGCGGGACACGCACCGTCGGTGCCCGCGGCGGAGCCGTGCATGCGGGACCGGACGACGACGAGGGCCATGACGGAGGCGGCGACCGCGGTCCCCACCACCCAGCGGCGCGGAACGCCGCGCCCCGGTGCCGGCACCTCGGGGGACAGCGCCGCCAGCAGATCGTCCATGGTCGCGAAGCGCGCCACGGGGTCGGCGGTCAGCCCCCTTCGCAACACGGAATGGACGTGAGGCGGCACCTCGCTGTTCGCCGGGACGACGTCGAGGTCCTCGCCCGGTTTCTGGCCGTACAGCGAGCGGTAGAGCGCCACGCAGAAGCTGAACTGATCGCTGCGGGCGTCGGCGTCCTTTCCTCCCAACACCTCGGGGGCCATGTACCCAGGGGTGCCGGCGATCGCCTCGCGCGGCGTCTCGCCCAGCGCGCGGGCCAGACCGAAGTCGGCGACGCGGGGCCGGCCATCGGCGCCGATGAGCACATTCTCGGGCTTGAAGTCGCGGTGAACGAGCCCGGCGGCATGGGCGGCGGCCAGGCCGCGTCCGGCCTGGACGTACACATCGAGGATCGCGCGCCAGCTACGCGGTTCAGCCCTCGACCACTGGGCCAGGTTCTGCCCCTCGACCAACTCCATGACGATGAAGACCTGACCCTGGTAGGTCCCCAGGTCATAGACGTTGATGACGTGCGGGTGCGAGAGGCGCGCCATGGTCTGCGCCTCCCGGAGCCAGCGCCCGCGGCTGCGCGCGTTCCCCGACGAACTGGGGAGCGTCTCGGCGGCGGTGGTCTGCGCCTCGATCAACCGGCGCATGCGCGCGCTCTGGGCGTCGTCGTGCAGGGTCTTGAGCGCGACCTTGCGTTGCAGCTCCGAGTCGCGCGCCCGGTAGACGACGCCGGCGCCCCCGGCGCCCAGCACCTCCTCGATGACGTACCGGGAGACGCGCGTGCCCGGCGCGAGCAACGGCGACTCCAGGGAGCTCTCCCCCGAATCCGGCCGGCCGAGGCGGGCGGATTCGGCGATCAGCGCGCAGCACTCGGAGCAGCCGCTCAGGTGCGCCTCGACGTCGCGCACGGCTTCGTCCGCGAGCGCCCCCCGCGCGAAGGCCACAACCGTCTCGTCGCTCAGGCAGGCCATCTATCCGATACCGCCGATACCGCCGCGACCTCACCGCATCGCTGGATCGATAGTAACCTATCGCCGAGGTCCTCTTGGAGTTGTCGTCGTCGTTCGCCAATCGCGTGGCCGCCCGGGGCAAGGTGGTGGCGGTGACGGCGGAGCTCGAGGCCCGGCTCTCGCGCCTCGTCGACGAAGGGCGCGCCGCCTGGCCCGGCCTGGCCGTGGCACCGCGGGCATTCGTGGCCCACGTGGCCGAGCGGCTCCCCGAGGACTGCGACGCCGTGGCGGCGCTGGACGGGCTGCACGCGAACGACCTGTACCTGGCGTATGGTTGCCTGCAAGGAGATCCGGCGGCGCTCGCCGCATTCGAGGAGCACTTCGTCTCCCGGATGGCCCGGTTCCTGGCCCGCTTCGACTACGACACCGTCGAGGTCGACGAGATCAAGCAGACCCTGCGCGCGCGCCTCCTCGTCGCCGAGCAGGACCAGCCGGCGCGCATCGGCGAGTATGCCGGGCGCGGCCCTCTCGTGTCCTGGCTGCGCCGCGCGGCCGTGCGGACGCTGCTGTACCGCCGGCGCGCCAAGTCGGCGGAGGGGCCCCTGGTGCCGGAGGCGGCGTCGCTGCCGGCCACCGGGCCAGACCCCGAGCTCCTCTACCTGAAGGTCCGTTACGGCGGCGACCTGGACGCTGCATTTCGCGAGGCGCTCGGCAGCCTGTCGGAGAGGGATCGCACGCTGCTTTCGCTGTACTTCGTCAACGGCCTCACCGCCGACACTCTGGCCTCGATGTACCGGGTCGCGGAGAGCACCGTGCGGCGCTGGCTGGCCGATAGCCGCAAGAGCATCGTCGACGAGACCCGGCGCCGCCTCGCCGAGCGGCTCGACATCTCCGCCACCGAGTGCCGGAGCCTGGTGGTGCTGCTGAAGAGCCAGCTCGACCTCAGCGTGGTCAGGATGCTCAAAGACGACGGGAAGGACTGATGTCTCTGTAGATGGAGCGGAGGTGGGGACGCATCCTCTTCATCTCCACTCAGTCGGGCCTGGTCGTGCAGATCTAGTGCCCATCCTACCGAGATGATTACGGAAAAAATTTCGTCGATAGGATCGGTGATCGGGAGCATCTCCTGGCTATGCAGAGCTCCTGGGTGTTTCGAGCCGGACTGGCGCTTCCCGTGGCGCTCGCGGCGTGCACGGGGGGCATCGGCGATGGGATCGGCGGCGCTGGTCCGGACGACCCGGATCAGCCGCGCGCACCGGTCAGCGGCCCTCCGGCGCCTGCGCCGCCCCCGCCTGCCGGCACGCCCGTCTCCGTCAGCGGCATGCGCCGGCTGACGAGCTGGGAATACGACAACACCCTCCGCGATCTGCTGCGCGACAACACCCGGCCGAGCCGCGCCATCCTTCCCGCGGACGAGCGCACGCCGTTCGACAACGACTACACCTCGCAGGTGGCGTCGAAGACGCTGATCGACGGCGTGGAACTGCTGGCGGGCGAGGCGGTGCAGCGCCTGCTGGCGAACGCCACGCGCCGGGACGCGGTCGTGGGCTGCACGCCGAAGAGCGCGGGAGACACCGCCTGCTTCCAGCAGTTCGTCACCCGTTTCGGCCGTCGTGCCCTGCGCCGCCCGCTGGCGGCGGAGGAGGTGACCCGGTTCCAGAGCGCCTTCCTGCCGCTGGCCGTGCAGAGCGGCGATTTCTACACGGCGGTCGACGTGGCGTTGCGCGCCTTCCTGCAGCACCCCGAGACCATCTACCGCGTCGAGGTCGGAGCGCCGGTCACCGGCAAGCCCAGCATGTTCCGCCTGAACGTCTGGGAGACGGGCGCTCGGCTGGCGTTCACGCTGTGGGGGAGCCCGCCGGACGACATTCTCCTCGACCAGGCTCAGGCCGGCGGCCTGACCACGACCGCGGGCGTGCGCAGCGCCGCCGCGCGGATGCTGAAGGACCCGCGCGCACGCGAGCTGGTCGCGCGGTTCCACGGCTTGTGGCTGAGCTACGAGAGCATGAGCGCGCCGACGCCGGAACTGGCGACGGCGATGCAGCAGGAGAGCGCCGCCACCATCGGCCGCATCGTCTTCGACGAGGGCCGCCCCTGGCAGGACGTTTTCCGTCTCGGCGAGACGTTCGTCTCCGATCTGCTCGCGAAGCAGTACGGGCTGCCGCTGCCCGGTTCGACGACGCCGAAGTGGGTCGGCTACGGCGCCACCAACCGCCAGGGGCTCCTCTCCCAGGGCGCCTTCCTCTCCAACGGCGCCGAGGGCGGCGACACCAGCATCACTCTGCGTGGCAAGGCGGTCCGCGAGTTGCTCCTGTGCGAGGAGATCCCGCCGCCTCCGCCCGGCGTGGACGCGAACCTGCCCGCGGCCGCGCCGACGGCCTGCAAGTCGGATCAAATCGCCGCCCACAGCCAGGGCGGCTGCGCCAGCTGCCACTCTCTGATGGACCCCGTCGGCTCTGGCCTCGAGAACTACGACGCGCTCGGGCGATACCGCACGCGCGAGGCCACGAACCGCACCTGCATCATCGCCGGCAACGGCGCGCTGAGCGGCGTCGGGACCTTCCGGGGCCCGGCCGAACTGTCGAACCTCCTGCTCAAGACCGGTCGCCTCAACGCCTGCGTGCTGATGCAGGTGTACCGGTTCACGATGGGCCACAAGACCCTGGACGACGCCGATCGCCAGCTGGTGATGCTGCTGGCCGACCGCATCGGCACGGCCGACTTCAAGCTCGACGACCTGCTCGTGGACTTCGTCTCCGCGGACTCGTTCCGCTTTCGCCGGGAGGAGGGCTGACATGCGCCTCGATCGACGCACACTGCTCCGCGGGATGGGTGGCATCGCGCTCGGCCTGCCGGCGCTGGAGGCGATGGGCCTGGGTGGCAAGGCCGAGGCGGCGACGGCCACGCGTTTCGTGCTGTCGTACGGCGGCCTGTCGCTGACCCGCGGATCGCTGAACGCCGACGAGCTGGTGCCGACCGTCGTCGGCCGCAACTACGACGTCCGGCGGGCGCTCCAGCCGGTCGCCGATCTGGGTCTGCGCGACGACGTATCGGTGGTCAGCGGGCTGCTCCTGCCCTGGAGCCGCAGCGACACCGAACCCGTGCCGCCCGGCGGCCGCAGCCGCTTCTTCCATTTCAACACCGTGGGACCGCAGACCTCGGGCGCCACCGGAACTTCCGGCCGCGGCGGTGGCCGGCCGCGCGGCCCGTCGGCGGACCAGCTCGTGGCAGGGGTCATCGCCGGGAACACGCCGCAGAAGGTGCTCGCCTACCGGGTCCAGGCCGCCAGCGGATCCGCCGACGCCGGTCGCCTGTCGTGGTACCGCAACGGCAGCGGCACGCTGGTCCCTCAGGATCCGATCGCCAGCCCGCGGCTGGCCTACCAGTCGCTGTTCTCCGGTTTCACGGCGCCCACGCCGGGAGGCACCCCGGACACCAGCAAGCTGCAGCAGGTCCTCGCGCAACGCCGCAGTGTCCTGGATTTCGTCGGCGGGGAGGCGAACCGCCTGATGACCCGTCTGGGACAGGCGGACCGGGCGCGGATGCAGCTGCACCTGACCCAGCTGCGCGACCTCGAGCAGCGGCTGGCGACGCTGCCCACGTTGCCGACGGGCACGTCCTGCAAGCAGCCGACGGCGCCGGGCACCGACCCGGCCGTCGGCGGCGAGTTCGGCTACAGCGACGAGGAGACGCGCGCCGACATTCTCAGCGACCTCATCGCCATGGCCTTCGCCTGCAACCTGTCCCGGGTCGCCTCCTACATGATCACGGACTGGAAGTGCTACCTGAACATGAAGATCCCGACGGGGTTCTCGGGGGACATGCACTCGTTGACCCACGGCTCGTACCCGCTGTCGATGGTCAGTGATGCCGTGGCCTGGATGGTGAAGCAGTGGGCCAAATTGATCGTCAAGCTGAAAGCGCTGCGCGAAACCGACGGCGGCACCATCCTCGACCGCACCGCGCTGGTGCTGCTGTTCGAGGGCGGCTGGGGCCAGGATCCGGAGGCCGGCGGCCGCTCGCCGCATTCGACCGAGAACATGGTGGCGCTGATCGCCGGGCGCGCCGGCGGCCTCCGCTCGGGGCAGCACGTCCGCGCCGCCGGCAAGCACCCGGCGCAGGTGGTGCTGTCGGCCATGAACGCCGTCGGCGTGACCGCCGATAGCCTCGGGGATGTGCACGGCAACATCCCGCAGCTGTTCCAATGAGAACCTTGCTGCTGTTCTCCGTGCTCGCCGGTTGCGGCGCCGATGCCGTCCGAGGGCCGGAGCCGGTCTCCAGTGACCCCGTTCCTGCGGCCACCACGGACGCTGGGGCCAGCGCACCGGACGATGCCCTCCCGCGGCCGGACGCCACCCGCCCGCAGGACGCGCGCGCGGCGGCCGATACGTCCTCGCGCGACGCGACGCCGGCTCCCAGCGACGGTCCTCCGCCCGCGTTCAAGCCGATGCTGTCGGTCGTTGGCAAGCTCCTGCTCCAGGACGACTTCGCCAGCCGCAGCGCCGGCGCCTTCACGCCGATCCCGAACGTCTCCTGGAGCGGGAACGGCACCTGGGTGTGGGAAGCGGGCGCGCTCAAGGGCAGCAACGACGACGGCGGGCATTGCGCGGGGATCACCCGCGTGTACCGCTACATCCGCAACGCCGTGGTGCAGGTGAGCTTCAAGTACCAGGGCGGAGCGATGGCCGTCGGTTTCCAGAAGGGAAACCCGATCGAGCACGTCTTCAAGGCCACCATCTCCCCGAGCGTCATGCGCCTGTACAAGTCCGGCGGCTTCGGGCCTACCTCGACCGAGGAGCTGCTCAGGGAGGTGCCGGTCAAGCTGGCCCAGGGCGTCTGGTACACGTTGCTGCTCGAGGTGGTCGGCAACCGGGTGATGGCCCAGCTGAACACCGGAGCCGTGGCTGCCGGCGAGGCCGCCGGCATCGATGTCGACAAGTACGAGGTCAACCTGCAGGTGTGCGGCATGACCGTCTGGTTCGACGACTTCCGCCTGTGGGAGGCATTGCCCAGGGCAGGCGCATGAGCCCACTCCGCAGGCGGCGTCGCTAGCGCGCCAGCCACTTGTAGGCGTTCTTCGCTTTGGCGGCGAAGAACTTGTCGGCAGGGGCGCGGCGGGCGGTGACGTAGCCGTGGACGATGCGGAAGACCTGCTCGTAGGTGGCGCCGGTGTTCTGGACGCAGACCGGCCAGTTGCTGCCGTAGAGGACGCGGTCACGGCGTCGCGTTCGGCTACTCGCCACGCTGAGGTAAGGGTACGCTGCCGCCCATGTCGAACCGTCACCAGGGGGCCGCCGCCGCGGCCCTCGCGCTCGTCTGCATCGGGTCCGGCGCGCGTGCGCAGACCCTGAAGTCGAATATCCCCTACGTGCCGGCGGGCCACGAACGCCAGGTCCTGGACGTCTACGCGCCGGCCGGCGCGAAGAACCTGCCCGTCGTTTTCTGGATTCACGGCGGCGGCTGGGAGACGGGCGACAAGACCGGCGTCCAGATCAAACCGCGAGTGTTCGCGGAACGCGGCTTCGTCTTCGTCTCCCCGAACTACCGGCTCTGGCCGAACGTGGACATGGAAACGTTGATTCGCGACGTCGCCAAGGCGCTGGCCTGGACGCACAAGAACATCGCCCGGCACGGAGGCGACCCGAAACGGATCTTCGTGATGGGACACTCGGCCGGCGCACAGCTCGCGGCGCTGCTGTGCATCGACGATCGCTATGTGAAAGCCGAGGGCGTCCCCTTCGACGTCCTCGAGGGGTGCGTGCCTGTCGACGGAGACACCTACGACGTGCCGGCCATCATCATGACCGCGGAGCTGCGCCAGGCCGTCCACCGCCTGCCCCTGCCGGTGGTCGGCCACCGCATGAAGTTCGGCAACGATCCGAAGAAGCACGTGGAGTTCTCCGCCGTCACGCACGTGGCGAAGGGCAAGGGGATCCCGCCGTTCCTGATCCTCCACATCACCGCCAATCCCGACGTGATCGCGCAGGCGAAGTGCCTCGCCGCCGCCCTCGAGAAGGCCGCGGTGCCCGTCACGGTGTTCGGCGCGCGCGAGACGACCCACGTCAAGCTGAGCGCCGACCTGGGCCTGCCCGACGATCCGGCCACGCAGGAGCTGTTCAAGTTCCTCGGGCCTCTGGTCGGCAGGAAGCTCTGAACACAGGCCCTGGCGCGCCCCCGGACCACGCGATCAAATCTCCTGGCGGCGGCCGGGAACCCCGAGCTCAGCTATCTGCGAACGCACTACGAGGAGGAGTTCAAGTCCAGCTTCGCCGCCAGCCTGGCCGGGCTGGCCCCGCGCGAAAGAAGTCTGCTCGCGTGATCGCGCGCCAGTGTGTGGGTCTTGAGGTCAGCGGTCGCTCCCCCGTCTTGCTTCAGGAATTGAAAGCCAGCTGCGAAGTTCATCCAGCGACCGGGAGACCCTATCCTCGGTCCCGGACGAGATGGCGACCCAGACTTCGGGGCCCTCAGGTAGTGACGCAACGAGACAGTAGACCGCATTTCCTTCGACCGAACCGTAAGGTCGGATGCTGAAACGAATGCGTTCCACTGGCGCCTCTGCTTCAGTCCTCCCACGCCGCATGAACCGCGCCTGACGGCGCGATCGATTCAGTTCCAGCTGCCATTGGGACCCGCGAAACCAATGAAAGGCGAGCAGTAATGCCCCAGAAGCGCTGCAGCCCACGATCAGCCCGCGCGCATGTATCCAGTAGCCAAACAGGAACAGCACCCCGCCGATGCTTATCCCGCACAGGCCGAGGGTGACGGCCAGCGGAAGGGGTTGGCGCGATCCGCCCGACAGGACCACGGTGTCTCCTTCGAATCGCATCTGCTCGCCCGAAGAGGGCTTCAACAGGAACGCGCCGAACGCTCCATCCGCAGTGCACCGGGAATGGGGTACCTCTGACCGAGCCATTCGGCCCGGTAGATCTCTGCCGCGCGAACATCGCTGGGCCTACCCTCCAGGCGCGGCAGGCCGGCGGCCCGGGCAGCGGCATCGTCGGCACAACGGTCGATCAAAGCAGCCGTTTCAGTTCCCGTCGTATTTGAAAACGATTTTGCTCTGCCCAATGGCTGCCCTCACCAAGCAGCATATCCGGTGCTTTCCAAACCACCTGCCACAAAGCGAGTGCATATGGTATCCGCAGGCTTCGGATGCGGGAGCGCAGGTCATGGGACTGGGATGCTTGGGGCAGGAAGGCCGAAACGCTTCACCGACGCCGGTCCTGGAAGGAGGCTCTCGCGTGCTTCAACCAGGCGCTACGCCGCAACCCCTTGGACACCGCCAGCCGGGACGCCTACCTGAGCGATCTGGCTGGAAAAGTGGACTGCCTGGTGCGGCTCGGCCGCTTCCGCGATGCTGCTCGGTGCGTGGAGGAACTGAAGAAGCACCGACCGAAGAAACGCGGAAGGAAGTCCGGGACGCAGACCAAGGGTCGAGCGGTGAGACGTATTGCCGAGCTCGACTGGGCTGCCTACCTCGGGAATGAGGGGAGGGAACGGCCATCTGATCTGTTTGGTGCCGTGATCGAACATCTCTGGGCGAAGATGGGGCAACTCGCTTCTTCCTTACGGCGCAACTCCGACACAGAGAGGGCGAGGAATAATCGCCGTCTGAAGAGCCTCGTGTCGGAGGCCAAGACAATAAGCGAGGTTGGAAAGCGTGCCCTCCTCGAGGATAGGGATTTCTGGGAGGTAGCGACGCGGGTGCCGAGCATGGGAGGGGAGATAGAGGAAATCAGGTCTGGCACCAGGGCGTGTCTGGAGCGGTACGTCAGGAAATATGGGGCCGGGCGTTTCCGCTCGTGATGCAATCAGCGGCTGCGGCGGGGACATGCCTCCCATGAACCACTACCTCACCGAACAGTATTCGGGGCCCAGAGCCCGGCTTCGGCCCATAGTCGACGCCATCATCGAGCGGGCGGTCGTCGTCTGTCCGGGATGCAAGGTCGTTGCGAAGAGGGACTGTGTAGATCTTGTCCGTACCAAAAAGTTTGCCGCAATCTTCCCAGATGGAGATGACGTGGTGGTTGCGCTCGTACTTGACGGAATCCGCGCCAGCGGCGGACTCGAGTCCGTTGAGAGCTTTGGCTCGCCCATCACCCACTGGATGCGGGTCCGACTGATGTCGGAGGTCGACCCTGAGCTCTCGCGGAGGATGAACGAGGCATGGGAACGGGCGTAGAGGGGTTGTCGCACGCGTGCGAATGCGCCGATTGACAGCCTCGGGCCAATGACGAATTTCATCGCTCCATCCATCGAGCCGAAGAACTGCGCCTCGCGCGCCAGCAGCGTCCGCCGCCGCCGGGCCTCGGTGTGATCGATGTGCCCGGCGCGCAGCTCGGCGTCGATGGACATCTGCTTGCCCGGCATCGCGTCCAGCGTGAACCTGGCCCCCACCTCGGCCACCCGCTCCGAGCCCTTGGAAATGACTATGAACTGAATGAGCGTGAGAATGAGGAAGATGACCGCCCCGACCACCAGGTTGCCGGCAACGACGAAATTGCCGAATGCGTAAATGACCTCACCGGCATTTGCTTTCAGGAGAATGAGGCGCGTGGCCGAGACCTCGATCCCGAGCCGGAACAGCGTCGTCAGCAGCAACAGGGTGGGAAACGTGGCGATCTTCAGTGCCTCGCTGACGTAGATCGAAACCAGCAGCAGGGTGACTGCGACGGCGATGTTCAGGGAGATGAGGACGTCGAGAAGGAATGTCGGCAGCGGCACGATCATCATGGCGACGATCAGCACCACCAGCGCTGCCAGCGCGACGTCGGCGTGTCGGCCCAGGAGCTCGCGCATGTCCCCGCGTAGCAGCGTGGATGCCACCCCCGTCCGGACCTCGCGCGCCATGGGGGCGCATGATACGGAAACGACCCGGAAAGATCAGGTGATTGTTCTCACCGCAGACACCATGCGCAGCCGGCCACCGATGACCAAGGATGGCCGGTCGACGACAGGGCGTCCCAGCGCAGATCGTCGACCAGCACGAACACCACGTTCGGCCGTGGATGAGGGTTCGCGCCCGTCGCACACGCGCCGACCGCCGCTGCCGTGGCGGCGAGAACGGAAAAAGTGGGCGGCATCAGTTCCCCGCCGCCGTGATCACCACGGACGATTTGCGGCCCGCGGGCAGCGGTCGGGTCTGGCCGTGCCACGAAAGCTCTCCGTCGACCCCCTCGGGCAGCCGCACCTCGGCCTCGAGCCGAGTCCCCTTGACGACGTAGGCGACGGTGATGTCGCCGCGGGGATGAGGGATGGTCCCCGCGGCGCGCGCCAGCGTCCCCAGTGCCGGCGCGATGCGCACCTTGCGAAAGCCCGGCGCGGCCGAGTCGACGCCCAGCACGGTACGGAACAGCTCGATGTTCGGGCTCGCTCCCCAGGCGTGGCACTCGGAGCGCGACGGCTCGTCGGTCTCGGCCCAGGTGGTCAGCCCCAGCGCGAGCATCTTGCGCCACGGTCCCAGCTCGCCCAGATAGCGCTCGCCGAGCCCCGCCTTGCGCATGGCCTCGTTGACGTAGAAACGGAAGTAGATCGACGCGGGCGACAGGGACTTGTCAGTCAGCACGCGGTCCATCACCTCGGTCGCCTCGGCGCCGGTGATCACCTCTCCCAGCACGGCGAGCACGTTCGGCTGCTGCGAGAAGCTGTTGTGGTGCCATCACCGCCGTGGGAACGCTTGCCGGAGCCATTCCCAGATCACCCGCACCGCTCCTCGCCGCGGCGGCGCACGGGATCACCATGGTGGACCCCGCCGGAGCCACGCGCCGTACCGTTCATGCTCAGAGAGATCCACGATCGCACAGTCTATCCCACCCGCCTGCCGTTCCACTTTGGCTCGCGCCTCCGCCGCCCCAAAGCCGGCTTTCCAAGCGGACGTCTGGGGACGGCGGAGGATGATCTTTCTTCGCGGACGCCGTTTCACGATCCCGGTCTACCGCGTTCACCGCCTGACGCGCGCCGGCGCCGAACGGCGGAACGTTCACCCGGCGAGGATGTCGGAGATGATCGAACCGCCGGCCAGGCTATCATTGCCAGGGTCGGGAGGCAGCGCAACAAGCCGCCCGGTGATCCGAAAAAGGGCGGCAATGACACACGAAAACGCACGGATTGCTTCACTCGTCCTGCTGATCACCCTTGTGGCCGTGGGGGCGGCGGGGTCGTTTCTAACGAGACAGTGGGTTCAGCGGCGACGTTTCTACCGGCGGAACGAAGCAGGGGTGGAGGTGTTTCCGTCGTACGCGTCTTCGGTCCGCGCCCGATGGTTGGAGGGAGCGATGATGGTCTCCAGCAGGCTGCTCGTCCTGTTGGCGGTGCTCAGCGCCTTGGGGTTGATCGCGGTTTGGTCCGTATCCCCACGCTGAACGACTCGCGCGTCAGCAGCGTCCGCCGCCGCCGGGCCTCGGCGTGAATCGATGTGCCGCGCGCAGCTCGGCGTCGATGGACATCTGCCTGCCAGGTATGGCGTCCGAGCCCTTGGAAATGACGATGAACTGTATCAGCGTGAGGGTGAGGAAATGACGGCGCCGACGACGAGGTTGCCGGCAACGACGAAACTACCGAAGGCGAGCCCAGCCGGAACAGCGTGGTCAGGAGCATCAGCGTGGGGAAGGGAGCGATCTTCAGCGCCTCGCTGATATTGATCGCCACCAACAGCAAGGCGATTCGCCAGCAGGTGACGGTGCTCTCCGTCGAAGATCGCGACATCGTCGGTCGGTCACCACCTCCACGCAAGACCCATTTTCCCCACAGGTCTTCTCGATCGATTTCGATCGCTTGGCCGCTATCCGATCGGCATTGCGTCTTGGACCCACTCAGCCGTCGTATTCATCGCTCCAATCTACCGCTGGCAGGCCCAAGAGGTCGGCGCGCATCAGGTTGAAGTTCCTGTCAGTCGCTTCCAGTTTGTCCGGCCAGTACAGCTTGAGTTCGTCCCGCGCTGTTTCGTATAGCGCGAGCAACTGCTCCTGGCGAAAGTCCGGGATGCGGGTCAGGAGTTCGATGTCCGCGCGGTCCTTCGCGTGATAGCGCCCGAGCTTGGTAACGATGATGTCGTGCAACTCGATTACGTACGGTGTGATGGCTTGCAGGTTCAGTCCTTGGATGGAAATCGCCCTGGAGAACATTCCAGGGGCGACAGGATAGACGGGCGGTACCACCTCGAAAAAGTACCCCTCGCGCTTGGCGACGGCCGTGTTTTTTCCAGCCCAGGCTTGCAACTCGTCGAGTATTTCGTTGCGCTCGTCCACGAAGGCGTCGACATCCTTCGTTCGCTCTGTGCTTCCGTACGCCAGGACCACGGCTGCGCCTCCTGAAAGATAGAGCGGCGTCGAACGGGCCATTCCCCACACGTGGTCATCGAGGACCTTCAGGTAGGCGATGAGAGATTCCTTCGTGGATGTGACCATGGGTTCATCCCGGTTCGGACGCTGCCAAGATGTCACGGGCGCGGGCGAGGAATTCTTCTTGCGGCGTCGGGTACGCGATCTTCCATTTGCTCGTGATAGGCGCCGCCATTTTCAACCGTGCTTCGACATCCCTGTGGGTTCGGTCGCTCGTGTAGACCCTCTCGAACAGGTCCCAGCCCTCGGGCCTCGGCGATGGTGTTGATTGTCTCTTGAAGTCTTCCAGGCGGCGACTCCACGCCGCGAGACGCACCTGTCTGACATTCGCCGATGCGGATGGATGGATACGGGTGACCGATATCTGACTGGCGATCCATTCGGCAACCTCAGCGAGCCACCCGAGTCGGCCAATCGCCTGGACTCGAATCGCCTGGGCTTCGAGTTCGTGTGGCGAAAAGTCGTTCTTCAGAAGGAGCGCGGGGATCCCCTCCAGTATCCGTGGCGTCGTGGCACCGACCAGGCATTCGGCGATGAGGCTTTCGAAAGAACGTGCTTCTCCGATCAGGGCCGCTTCGCCCGGAGCCAGATCGTTCAGGCCCCAGTAGGCGAGATGGGCGATTAGGTCACGTGGGTCACTCCCGGTTCGATCCCGTCCGTCGGCTAGAAAAAGG
>JANPFD010000306.1:0-27471 GCA_031423255.1 Myxococcales bacterium
GGACTACGCGCACGAGTGCGATGTCCTCGAGCGGGTGCTCGCGGCCTGCGGGTCGCCGGGACGGCGCCTCCTGGACCTTGGCTGTGGGACGGGGGGCCACGCCATCACCTTCGCTTCGCGGGGGTACGAGGTCGTGGGGGCCGACCGCTCAGAAGCGATGCTGGCCATTGCCCGTCGCAAGAGCGAGCGGCTGGAGGTGCACTGTGCGGACATTCGACGCTTCTCCATCCCGAGGACGTTCGACGTGGCGCTGTTGATGTTCGCCGTGCTCGGCTACCAGTTCGAGGACGAGGATGTGCTCGCGGCGCTGAAAACTGCGCGTCAACACCTTTCGCCCGGTGGGCTCGTCGCGTTCGACGTCTGGTATGGCCCGGCGGTCCTGGCCCAGCGCCCTTCGAATCGGCGCAAGGTGATCGATTTGCCGGACGGCCAGATCGTGCGCAGCGCGTCCGCGTCGTTGCTGCCGCAACAGCATCGCTGCCGCGTGGATTACGAAGTCCGGCGCTTCGACGACGGCCGGCTGCAGTCCGAGACCCGCGAATCCCACGAGGTCCGCTATTTCTTTTCCGGCGAGCTCGACCTTTTCCTGCGGGACGGGGGATTTTCCCGGGTGCACCTGTCTGCTTTCCCGCAAACCGAACGCGAGGCGAGCGAAGAGACCTGGAACGTGCTGGTGGTTGGCCGCGCCGATTGAGTCAGGTCGGGCCGGGGCGGGCGAGGGGCAGCCCCACGCCATCCTTGAATCCACGGCGGAGCATCTCGTTCCGCCGGACGAGGAGCGAGAGGTCCTCCTGCCACAGCTTTTCATTCCACCGGACGATCCGGCGCCGGATCAGACTCTTCAACGGGACGGCAAGGAGATTGAGCGTGAGGCTGTAACGGCTGTGGAGGTGGGCTCCCTCCTTCGTCGGAGTCATCTGATGCAGGATCTCCATCTCGCCGAAGAGGGTGCTGACGCTGTAGATCAGGACCTTGTCGGGTGGAATCGGCTGGAACCAGGTGATCCATCCCAGCGACAGACCCGGCAGGAAGGTGCGCCAGATCTTCTGCAGGCAGGTGTCGCCGCTCCGGTACAGGATTTCCGAGCTCGCCATCGATTCCTTGTGCAGGTAGGGGCCGTGGTCATGGTCCATGAAGTTGTCCATGATCTCCGCAACCGTGACGGGAGCGTCATGATGCATGTCCACCACGAGCGATCGGAGGCTCACTGGACGGGGCCCAGGCAGACGTGGATGATGCCCTCCTCGACCTTGTGCGCGATGGCCGGGAGTGAGCAGCGGGCTTTCCCGAGGCATTTTCCGGTCGCGACTTCATAGCGCCAGCCGTGCCAGGGGCAGGTGACCGTGCTTCCATCCCACTGGCCTTCGTTCAACGGGCCACCCTTGTGGAGGCACACGTTGCTCATGACGACCAGCTTGTCGTGCTGGAAGAAAGCAAGGACCTCCTGGTTGTCCACCCAGCGCGCGAGACGCCCGGCTCGCCTCACCTCATCCAGTTCGCCGAAGCGAATCCACCTCGAGCCCTCGGTCATCATACGAAAATAGCGCCCTCAGCGGCCGCTCTGCAACTCCATGAGGCTGCGTGCCGCCACCTCCAGGCCGGGGTCGATCTTCAGCGCCTCCTGGAACTCCGCCACCGCTGCCTCGATGTTCCCCAGCATCCGCAGCGCATGGCCCAGGTTCGCGTGCGCCGTCGCGTTCTGCGGATCGGTCTTCAATGCCTTCTTGTAGTTCACCAGCGCCCCCCGGAAGTCGCCCTTCTGCAAGAGCACGTTCGCCAGGTTCACGAAGGCCTCCGGGCGGCTGTCGTCGGCCGCCTCGCGAAAATGCTTCTCGGCTTCGTCGAACTGGCCGCGCGAGGCCAGGAGATTGCCGAGATTGTTGTGCGCGTCGGTGTAAACAGGGTTCAGGCGCAACGCTTCGCGGAACGCCGCTTCCGCGCCTGCCCTGTTGCCCGCACGCAGCGACGACAGCCCCAGGTTGTACTGAGCGATCGCCGACGGCGAGCCGTGGGGCCCGGCCGACAGCCCCCTGTTGTTCAGCGCGATCCAAGAATCGGGCTGCACACTCGCCGCGTACATCCACAGCGTCAGCGAATCGCGCCAACGGGCGGTCTGCTGGGCGCACAGGATCGCGAGCACGGCGACCAGCGCCCCCGCCGCCACCAGGGCGCCCCGACGGGGATGAAGGCGTGTGACCGCCAGGCCGCCGAGAAGAGCCCACGGCATGCACGACAGATACGTGTAACGGTCGGCCGCGATCTGCGGACCGTTCTGGACGATGCCGCTCACTGGCAGCAACACGACGAGGTAGACCGTCAGACACGGGAGCAGGGCCGGCCACCGCCGCCGGCGCGCGATCCCCAGGGCCACCAGCGCCACGACCAGCAGGTAAGAAGCCACGAAGGTTGGACTCGCCGCGTCGATGTGTTCGGGCCGCTGGTAGATGGGGGACAGCCCGAACGGGAGCAGGGTCTTGGCGAGGTAGAACGCCAGCGAGTAGGCGGTGATCGCCAGCCGGTCGCCGATGCCCAGGATGGCCAGCGGCACCCCGCCGTGGATGTGCGCCAGGGCGACCATCGCGACTGCCGATGTCGCGGCTGCCAGGGCGAAGAAGGGCAGCTTCTCGAGGTACACCAGGCGCACGCGGTCGTTCCACCACCCCGCGTCGCCTCCGAGCCGTCGCAACGGGTACACGTCCAGCACCAGCAGCACGACCGGCAACGTGGCCACCATCGACTTCGACAAGAGGGCGCAGGCGTACAGCACCCACGTGGCCGGCCCTCGCTGGCCGCGCAGGTATCGGCGAACGACCAGCAGCGCGAGCAGCCCGGACAGCACGTCGCGGCGCTCGGTCGCCCAGGCCACCGATTCGGCCCGCAGCGGGTGCACCCCGAACACCAGGGCCGCCGCCAGCGCGCCCGCCACCAGCGCGTCCTGGGTCTCCGGTCGCCCGGTCGCCTCGCTGAGCAGCCGGCGCGCCACCTGGTAGAAGACGACCACCGCCCCCGCGTGCAGCAGCACGGTGGTCACGTGGTACCCGACGGGCCTCATTCCCCACAGTACGTAATCGAACCCGAGCGTCAGCCACGTGAGCGGGATGTAGTGCCCCATGTGGAAACTGGTGAACATCCAGCGCAGCTGCGCCGGTCCCAGCCCGCGGTAGTGGGTGTTGTTGATGAAGTTGCGGTCGTCGTCCCACCCCACGAAGCCGTTTCCCAGAACCGGCAGGAACGCCAGCACCGTCACGACGACCACCAGGTAAGGCGCCAGCTTCGCCAGCCCCGCGGTCGGCGGAATCCCAGGCGCGGACGGGGGCGGTTTCTTCCGCTTCACGGCCAGCGAAGTTACACCGGGAGCCTGTTGCGATGCTGGGCTATCAGGGCATCTCGGACCAGGAGATCGCCCGGAAGCGGGTCAGACCGTTGTTGCCCAGCTGGCTCCCGGCGCCGCCGGCCGTGATGGTGACACCCATGCTGGTGCTGATGTCGCTGATGCCGCCCGAGGTGATGACGAAGATCTTGTCATTGGCGAGGACCGGGCTGCTCACCGGCTCGTTTGCCAGCGTCATTGCCTTCTTCAGGGTGACCACCCCGGTCCTGTTGACGTCCATGACTATCAGATACGTTCGGCCCTTGGAGCACCCTGCCAGATCCGGCATGTACCAGTTCGAGATGATGACGAAGCCGTACCCGTCCTGCTTCAGGATGATGAGCGGCGTCGCCGTCGGCCGCACCTTGGTGACGTCCCCGCCCAGCGAGGCCGTGTCGGTCGCCAGCGTCGTCGTGCAACTGGTGCCGGTGGTCTGGGCGCACGACAGTGCGGCGTCGACACCGACGGTCAGGACCTTGACCCCGTCCCCATCGAAGGTCGTGTCGCTGGTGTCCCCGCCGTCGGAGTTCATCTTGTCCTTGGCCATGATCAGCTTGGACGCCGGGAAGGTGAGGGTGTTCTCGTCCAGGGCCGAGTTCGTGACCTGCACCAGGTAGACGTAGTTCGACTCGAGGGCCGAGTTGTCCCGGTCGAGCTGCACCACCGCCGGAGCGAAGACCAGCGGGTGGTCGCATCCAGCCTGGTTCGCGACCTCGGTCTTGAGCGACAGGCCCTTGCCCGGCGTCCACCTCCAGAACTGGCCCCAGGTGTCGCCCACGTAGGCGGCCAGGATCTCCGACTCTTTACCCGCGGCGAAGTTCCGCGCCGTCGCCACGTCGGCCAGGATGGCGTAGTCCTGCTGCGCGCGCGGCGAGGTGTTGCACTTGGCGGTCGGGTTGGTCGGCACGTTGCTGGTGTGCGGGACCTGGGTCGCGAACTTGACCGTGCCGTCCACCACCTTGGCGGAGACCATCATCTGCCCCTGGGACGCTTCGCCGCCCGCCAGCTTGTAGCCCGAGGCGAACATGATCCCGTAGTCGCTCTTCGTCGAATCCTGGGCGTAGAAGAACGCCGGCACCGACAGCGTCGTGCCCAGGGCTTCGTCGTAGGTGGCCCCACCCGCCATGTTGGTGTCCCACTTCATCTCGACGGGCGGATCGGCGATGCCGCCGGCCACCGACACCGGCTCGGTGATGTCCAGAACGAAATAGTTGTTACCGCCCGGACCCTCGCCCATCACCAGCATGGTCCGCCATTCCGCCACCGTCCCGACGGGACAGATCGTCGTGCTCGGATCCCCGGGGCACCTGCAGTCCTTGACGCAGATGTTCTTCACCTTGGCCGAGTGCGCCAGGCCGAACACGTGCTTGTCCGGGTCCGGCATCTGGCCCCCTTGCTTGTACACCTTCACCAGTTTCGCGATCATGTCGTTCGGTACGATCGCGAACGCCTCGGCACCGGCCGGGTACGTGTCGCCGCCCGCCGTGATCCCCTTGGTGAAGAAAGCGTGCAGCATCCCGTCGCTGGCCCCGACATACAAGAGCGGGATCCGGTCCTTGTGTTGGTTGTAGAAAGCGGTGCCCCCGGGCATCGAGGCGTTGTCGCCGGGGCTGCCGACGTCGATGGGCGACGCATTGATGAAAGCTCCGAGCACGATCGGGTTTCCCATGGCCGGATCGCCCAGGGTCCACTTGGCGATCTTCTCGGCCTCGACGTCGCTGGTGCCCAGGCCCATCAGCGCGAGCGCCGCCTTGTTGGTCACCGCCATCGTCGTCTCGTCCACCAGGATCTGGACCAGCGTCCCTTCTCGATCGGCGAGGTAGACGCGCCGGTCGAACCATTTGCCGCCTTTCATCACTTGCTCGGCATCCCAGGCCATCTTGGGCGGGGTCTGGGTGACGTCATAGGCCATCAAGTGCCCGTTCCACGACGGGAAGTCGACGCGCGAGTCGAGCGCCATCGCGCCCGCGCCGATCCGGTTCGACTGCTGCGAGCCGGCGGACGCGGTCGCGGGGCTGGTCGAGTAGCTGCCCTTGACGGCGTCGTACATCACCTCGTTCATCGCCTTGACCAGCTCGTCCTCGGTGGTCGCCTGGTAGGCGTAGAAGGTGTCGACGCATCCCGGATCCGACGTCGGGTTGGTGATCGGATCCGAGCAGCCGCGGTTGGTCTTGCCCGCGCGGGCGATGTTGTTGTTGGCGGCCGTGCCCGCGGTGGTGTTCGCGTCGCCGCCGAACCCGATCACGTACGTCCTGACCCCGAGCGTGTTGTACAGCTTGTAGGCGGCGTTCACCGCCTTGCAGTTGCAGGTCGACGGGTTCGACGTGCAGACCGGAAGGCGGCAGTCGATGTCACCCGGCCCGTTCGTCTCGCCGTCGGTCACCAGCAGCACGAAGTCATCCCGGCAGGCGAGCGGATCTGCCGTCACGGCGGCGTGGCCGGTCACCGCCCCCGCGCCGTTCTTGACGGCGTTCATGTACTCGTAGGCGCTGTACCTCCGGTCCGCGCCCGTCCACGTGTCCATGGTGCAACCGATCGGCGTCTCGCCGAAGAACATCAGGCCGCCCCAGTGCGCCTTCTGCATCCATGCGATCTGGGTCACCGCAGCCGCCTTCGCGGCGGCCGTGGTCTGGGTCGGATTGATGAAGGGGGCCAGCTGCGTGTCCCACCGGCCGCCGCACTGGGTGCCGCACGTGCCGGCGGTCTCGCTGCAGGCGGGGAACCCAGGCTTGCCGACGTAGTCCAACCAGGCAGGGTAGTTGCCGCGCGTGTAATAGTTCTCGCTCGGCGTGAACGACATCATCGGGACGGCGGAGACGCCTTGCCACGTCTGCTGGATCGTCTTGCCCGAGTAATAGTTGAGGTAGGAGTAACCGAGGTTGTCGGCGCGCGGATAGGTGCCGCTGGTGCTGGTCTGGGTCCAGAGGGGCCCGTCGTATATGCGGTGGGTGTAGTAACTGCCCTCGTAGGTCCCCAACCCTCCTTCGACCATGCAGGTCTCGCCGCACCAATCGGCGTCATAGTGGTACTTCGCAACGCCCGACTCGACGACGTAGCGGCTGTTTCCGTTGCCGCCGACGGGCACGAGCCCGTAGTCGTCGTTCTGGTAGTACTCGATCCAGGTCGCATGGTAGTTGCCGTTGGCGTAACCACCCTTCGGGCCGCCCTCTGGCGTCCACCAACCCCCCGTGACCAGGGTCGGTTTGTTGAAGAAGAACTTCCCACCGGGGTTCGGCTTGCCCACCCCGGATGCATCATTCGTATAGGTCTTGTCGACCTGCCAGTACTCGATGCCCGAGATCTCGATGTCGTTGGTGACCCGCTGGAACTGGATCGACCCGGTGCCGTCGGAGATGGTGCTGAAGTAGGGGCCGTACTTCCTCCAGCTCCCCTTGGCCAGGCCCTGGATCGTGTCCACCTGGCTGTAGGTGCCCGGCGCGGTCTCCGTGAACACGTTGAACTTCGACGGGGCGGTGCCGGTCTCCATCGCCCACAAGTAGGTGATGTACTTGCCGTTCGGCACGCCGTTGTTGTGGATCTTGATGTAGGAGTCGGTGCTCGAGAAGGTCCTGCGGAGCAGGGTCGTGATGTCCGGGTCGTCGGGCACCGGGATGGGATTGATCGTGTTGGTGTTGTTGGCCGGGGTGAAGGTGCTCCAGGTCGTGCCGACGTACTTCTGGTACGTGAGGCCAGCGCTGTCGTCGTTCCTGAAGGTGTCGCCGCGGATGTCCAGCGTTCCATCGGCGGTCGTGGTCCCGAGGCGCACCGCTTCGAGCAGGGTGCCAGCCGGGTAGTACGCGTGGTAGCCGCCCTGATAGAAGGTCATCAGGCCGAGGTTGATGACGTTGTAGTTGTCGGCGATCAGGGTCGCGAGCGCCCGCTTGGCGATGACCGCCCGCGAGGTCGCCGCGCCGCAGCTGTCGCCCGGTTCGGTGCAATCCGCGCTGCTCTTGCAGACCGCCTGCGACTTGCGGCACATGTAGGCCCCCGAGCCGCCGTACTCGCAGAAGTCGGTGGTGTCGGTGACGCAGGTGTTGGCGGGTCCCGGGTTGCAGGTGTTCGTCCCGATGGTGCAGGTGTTCGCTATCACGTTGCAGGTGTTGGCGGTGTAGAGCGTACACGCGGTGTACGGCCTGTTGCAGACAGGGTAGATGGTCTGGCAGTAGTCGTTCTGGGACCCGCCGCAGTAGTTGTCGATGTAGCCGCGGCAGACGTTCGCGGTCTTGAGGCAGGGGCCGACTTCACCGCAGATGTCGTGGTCCCAGCAAGTCTTGCCGCGGTCCAGGTAGCAGACGCCCGCGCGGCTGGGACAGTTGGCGCTCGAGGTGCACTGGATGCCCGGATCCAGCGAGCATGTCCCCTTGGTGTCAGGGCATTGGCTGTTGCTGCTGCACAGGCAGCTCGACAAGCTGCAGGGCTTGGAGCGGCAGGTGCCGACGGTGTCGGCGCACTGGGCGTCGCTCGTGCAGGTGATCCCGGTCTTGTAGCGGCAGCGCTTGACCGCAACACAGTCGGTGTTGGCGGTGCAGGTCCTGGTGACGTCGTTCGCGCATTTGCCGGCGGCCTTCGGGCAGTCGGCGTTGCTCTTGCAGAAGGCGCCGCCCGTGTTGCAGGTCCCCTGGGTGCAGTTGCCGACGGGGCAAGTCGCATCCGTGCTGCAATTTGCGCCGCCCGAGGCGCACTTGCCCGCGACGCACTTCTGCGGGTTGTAGCAGGTGGCCATGGTTCCCTTGGCGCACTTGCCGACCCCGGTGCACGGGTCGCTGGCGTTGCAGGTCTCCCAGCCCGTGACGGTGCATTTGCCCTGACCGGTCGCGCAGTCAGTGGCCAGCTTGCACCACTTACCTGTGATGCTGCACTTGCCCGTCGCGACGCATTCGGCGCTGGTATCACAGTCGTTGCCGGTGTACGAGCAGCGCGAGACGGCGCAGTTGGTGTCGTTGTCGCACGCGAGCCTGCTGTTCTTGCACCTGCCGCGCGCGGTACCCTTGCAATTGATGCCGTCGTCGCAGTCGACGCCCACCTCGGTGATACCGGTGAACTCGCCGGCCGGCACGCTTGCCATCGAGCCCGACGTGTCGAGGACGATCAGCATGTTCGGCTTGTGGATCTGCCGCTTGATGATTGCCAGCGGGTCGAAGTTCGCCGTGCCGGGTAAGGGGGTCGTCACCAGGGTGAGGACCAGACCCATCTGTAGGCAGCGGAACGCTTTAGGCACGGGCCCAGGAGATGCAAGACCAGCGCCGCGCCGACAGCACGATAATCAAAACCAATTTTCACCCCACTGACGGAATGCGACCTTGCAAACTTTGCGAGCGCTGAAAACTTTTCTTCGAGTCGCTCTCGTGGCGGGTGCAAGAATCGGCAACAATCGACAGCAGCGATGACCTGCCCTTCCTGCGGCGAGGAGAACCGCGAAGACGCTCTCATCTGCGGCCTGTGCAGGCGCGTGTTCCGGACTGTCACCACCGCCAGCCGCAGCCTGCGGCCCACGGGTCCCCGCCCCAAGGCACCCCCGGAGCCCGTCGCCGAGCCACCGAAGCCGCCCCGTCGCCGCCCGCGCTGGGTGCTGCCGGCTGCGGGAGGCGCCGTCTTGCTGCTGCTGGCGACGACGGTGACGCTGCTGGTCCGCCGCCCGAAGGCCACCGACAGCCGCACCAGCGCGACGGCCGGGGGCGAGGCGAAGGAAACCTCGATTTTCCGGTCCATCATCTCGTCGGTGTCGCGCCAGCGGGTGCGGACACGGATCCTGGACGAGATCCCGCCGCCTCCGCTGGCCCGCCTGGCCATTCCCGCCTACTGGATGGATGGGCCCGACGGGTATGCGCGTGCCTTGCGCGAACAGGAGCGCACCTTCGCTCCGATGGTGATCTTCTTTCGCTCCGACAACGTGCCCGCGAGCCGTCGGGTGGACCAGGATCTGTTTCCGGCGACGGCGGTGCGCAAGTTCCTGAGCGAGGTGATCCGGGTGCGGGTGACGCCCGATGGGTCCGCCCCGGAACGAGAGGTCGCCCGCCGCTTCGGCGTGACGGAGTACCCGACCGTCTTCGTCTCGGGAGGCCTGCGCTGGCCGGTGACGAAGGTTCTCGGACTCACCGAGACCACGACGCCCGAAGCGTTCATCACCACCCTCAAGGCGCTGGGTCTCAGCGAGGCGCGGGAGCTGGCGGCCAAGGGCGCCGAGAAGGTACGCGCCGGCGACCTGCAGGGGGGGCGGGCCGATCTCGACCAGGCCATCAATCTGGACAAGCGGATCGGCGATGCGTACATCTGGCGGGGCCTGGCCTGGGCGCGGGGGAACAGGATCGAATTCGCCGAGCCCGACCTGCGACGTGGAATCGAGATGCGCCCCACTGATCCGTACCCTCACTCGGTGCTGGCGTTGATGTTCGCCCGGGCGAACCGGCACCACGAGGCGATAGAGGCGCTGACCGGCCTCATCGTCAAGGCACCGAGCTGGCACTTCGGCTGGGCGTTCGGGATGCGGGCCCACTCGTTCAACATGATCGGCGAAGAGGTCCGCGCCCGGACGGACCTCGAGGAGGGCTGCCGCCGCGGGCACGCGGTATCATGCGCGATCCTGGAAAAGTGACGTCTTGATCGATCTGAAAGACAAACGCGTTCTGGTCGTCGGTGGCGCGGGCTTTTTGGGCTCGACGCTGGTCCGGGAGTTGCTGTCGGACGGGGCGCAGGTGACCGTCTACGACAATTTCCTTCATGGGACGATGAGCAACCTTGCCGAGATCCGTGCCCGGATCCGGCTGGTGGCCGGCGACATCCTGGATGTCTGGCGCCTGAGCGGAACCATCTCCGATCACGGAATCGAGTACATCTTCAATACCGTGGGTGACACCTTCGTGCCCACCGCCTACGACGTTCCGGGCCGGTTCTTCAACATCAACGTGATGGGGTGCCTGAACGTCCTTCAGGGCACGAGACAGTTCGGCGTCAAACGCACGTTGTACGTTTCATCCACCGAGGTATACGGCGAGGCGGAAACAGAAAAGATTCGTGAGGACGCGCCGCTGCGACCACTCAATACCTACGCGGTGAGCAAGCTGGCGGCGGACCAGCTGTGCCACACGTTTTTCAGGGAGCACGACGTTCCGGTCATCTGCGCGCGCATCTTCAATTGTTATGGACCGCGCGCCACCGAGCCCTATGTCATTCCGGAAATCATCACCCAGCTCGACAAGGGAAACGTCGTGAGTCTGGGGAACCTCAAGGCCGCCCGAGACTTCACCTACGTCCACGACACGGCCCGCTGGTTGATCGAGCTTCTGAAGAGCGACGCCCCGAACGGCCAGCCGGTGAACGTGGGTTCCGACAACTGCTATTCGGTCGAGTGGCTGGCCAGGACCATCGGCAAGCTGATGGGGATGGACCGGATCGAGATCCGCGTCGATGCCCATCGCGAGCGCCGACTCGATATACAGCGCTTTCAGTGTGACAACACCTTGCTGCGCAAGTATGTCGATGCGTCGCCCCGGACCAGCATGGAGGAGGGACTCCGGCTGACGATCGACTGGTTCCGTCAGAACGGCCGACGGTGGGCATGGGAGGACTTCATCGATGGAAGTCTGCCCTTGAAGTAGTGCTGCGATCCTCTCGTAGCCGGGCGTTCAGGAGGGCGAGCTCCTCGGTCAAGCGGTCGATCTGGGCCCGATGTCGAGACAGCGCGACGGTGAAAAGAAGAGAGCCGCCGGAGACGAACCCGACCAGCACGAGCAGCAGGAACGCCGGGGGGTAGTGGATGCCCAGCCAGGCGGCGAGGGCGTGCAGCACGCTCCTCCAGATCGAGAGGATCAAGAGGACGATTCCGCAGACCAGCCAGACGAGCGAGTACTTGGCGGCGAGCGCCCCGCGGCGCACCAGTTCGAGGATGAGACCCAGGAAGGCCGTGCTCCCGGCGATGGCGAGCGCCTGGACGACGTCCATCGGCTCAAAGCCTCCGTCTGGCCCGCAGGGGGACCACGACGGACGCCACCAGAGTGCAGGCGAGGGCCAGACCGATCCGCGGGAAGGTGAGGCTGCTCTCACCGGCAAGGCGCTCGCGCATCTGGATCGGGACCTCGGTGACCCGGAGACGTTCGCGGCGCAGCAGGAGCATCAACTCGGGCTCAGGGTAGCCCGACGGGTGAGACGCGGCGAGAAAGGCGATGGCCTCCCGTCCGAAGGCCCAGAAGCCGGAGGTCGGATCGGTGACCCGGTGACCGGTCAAAAGGCCGAGCCATGCGCCCAGGAGCCACTGGAAGAAACGCTTGAGGCTTGCCTTGGCGCCAGGGTGGCTGCCGTGAGCGTGTCGCGTGCCCACGGCGGCGTCGGCTTGCCCGTTGATGACCGGCGCCATCAGACTGTCGATGTCGTCGGGCCGATGCTGCCCGTCGGCATCGATGCGGACCACGAACTCGTAGCCGCTTTCGTGCGCGTAACGCAGACCGGCCCGAACCGCTCCGCCCACGCCGAGGTGCACCGAAAGGTCGAGCCAGCGCACCCCCAGCCCCGGAACGACGGCGACGGTGTCGTCCTCGGAGGCGTCGTTCACGATCAAGACGTCCATCTCCGGCTTGCACGCGCGGAGCTCTGAAATCACCCCCGGCAGGCAGCGGGCGTCGTTTCGTGCCGGGATGACAACGAGCGATCTTCCCACTGCCGTACCCCACCAGTATCATGCCCGCGTGTCGCCCGGCAATGAAGCACCCGACGTGCTTTCCAGCGAGCCGTTGCGGATTCTTCATGTTGCGCCCTACTACGAGGAGGCGTGGGCGTATGGCGGGATTCCGCGCGTGGTGAGCAGCCTCGCCCGGGGCCTGGCGCGCAGGGGACATGGCGTCTCCGTGTGCACGACCGACGTGCGCGATGCCGAGCGGCGGGTGCCCCGAGGGCACACGGCAGCGCCCGTCGAGGTCGACGTGTTTCCGAACGTCTCCAACGCGCTCGCCTATCACTTGCAATTGTTCTTGCCGATCGGAATGCATTCGCACCTCGCGCGCAAGATCGGCGTCGGTGCGTACGACGTGGCGCACTTGCACGCCTGCCACAACGTGCCGGGGGTGATCGCGGCGCATCATCTACGCGCGGCGGGGATCCCCTACGTCCTGCAGCCCCACGGAACCGCGCCGCTGATCGAGCGGCGGCGGACCCTGAAGTGGGTCTTCGACCACACGGTCGGGCGGCAGGTCATGCGCGACGCGGTCGCGCTGATCACCGTCTCGGGCGCCGAGCGGCGTCAGCTCGTCAGCCTGGGCATAAAGAGCGAACGCATCCACGAGGTGTCGAACCCGCTGGACATCGAGGAGCACGAAGCCCCGATCGCGCAGGGTGCCTTTCGTCAGAAGTGGAGCCTCGGCTCCGGGCCGACGGTCCTCTATCTCGGCAAGCTGACGCCGCGGAAACGCCTGGACGTTCTCATCCGGTCGTTCGCGGAGCTGGGCCCTTCTGGAGGGCACCTCGTCATCGCGGGCAACGACATGGGCGTGAGAAGCCACCTCGAAGAGCTGGTCGGTCAGCTGGGACTCCGCGGTCGGGTGGTGTTCACTGGGCTACTCCAGGGACGAGAACGCCTGGAAGCGCTCTTTGACGCGGAGGTGCTGGTCTACCCGGGCGAGCACGAGATCTTCGGCCTGGTCCCGCTGGAGGCGCTTCTTCAGGGAACGCCGGTCGTGGTTGCCGATGACTCGGGGTGCGGCGAGGTGATAGGCGAGATCGGCGGCGGGCTTGTCGTGCGCCAGGGCGACGTGGCGGGGTTCGCGCAGGCGCTGCGAAGCATTCTCGGTGACGGGCCCCGCTGGCGGAAGGAGGCCGCCGAGGCCGCTCGACGCGTGAGGGACCGCTACGCACCCGATGTCATCTGCGCGCGCCTCGAGCGCATCTATCGGCAAGTCGTCAAGCAGGCCCGTGGCGGCGTCGCAGGTGATCGCGCACGCCTCTGACGAGAGCGGCGAAACCCGAGACTTTCGGAACGTCCGGGGAACGGATCGCGTAGGCGATGTTGAGGAGGACCACCGAGGCCTTCCTCAGCATCAGGCGTCGTCGGGAGTTGCCCGGGTGTCCACGCTCGGCGAGCAGGAGATGGTTGCGAACCCCGTAATAGACCCGCAGGGGCGAGCGCGGGCCTATGGAGTGACTGCCGAGGTGATACGCGGGAACACCGGTGAGGCAGGCCGAACGAAAGCCGGCGCGTTCGGCGCGTAGACAGAAGTCCAGGTCCTCGAAGGAAAAGAAGTAGTCCTCGTCGAACAGGCCGACCCGATCGAACACGGCTCTGTCCACCAGCATCACGCAGCCGCTCACCGCCGCCACCGGACGCAGGTGATCCGATGAGGGAGTGTAGGGCCGCCCGAACCCCAGGTTGCGCATCCAGCCGCTGCGTGGCGAATAGCTGATGCCGGCCGAGAGAATCGTGGGAGGCGAGGATCGCGCCACGATCGCCGGGCCGACGATGCCCAGGCCCGGGTTCCCGTCGAGCGTCGATTCGAGGTGACCGAGGCATTCGGGCGGAAGGAACGCATCGCTGTTCACGAGCAGGACCCGCTGCGCCCCGTGCGCCAGCGCGTGACGGATGCCGACGTTGCAGCCGCCGGAGAACCCGAGGTTCCGGTCGGTTTCGAGGAAGGTGAGCGACGTGAGCGCGGCCCTCAGCCGGTCGGCGGAACCGTCGCGCGATCCGTTCTCGACGACGATGATCTCGTCGAGCGGTCGTCGGGCCTCACGAAGCGACCGTACGGTTTCGAGGGTGGTATCCGGGGTCTCGAAGTTGACCACCACGGCGGCGCATCGTCCGCCCACTACTCGACCTCGCATACGTAGGGGACCTTTGCCTCGCATTCCATGGTGGGCCAGGATGTGAGTCTTGCGGCTCATGCGGTCCGGAGGCAAGGACGCCCGAGCACTCGCGTGCCTGGTGGCTCTGGCGGCGTGTCCGTCGGCCACATCGGGGGGTGACGGGATCATGCCCGACGGAGGAAGTAGCGCGGCCGATGCGGCTTGCCGCCGATGCGTCTCCGCCGGGAGCACCCGTGGGGTTCATCGTGGACCGCGCGGGTGCTCTCGGCGTGGGCTACTACTCGACGTGCCTGGTCCTTGCATCCACGGACGTGAGGTGCTGGGGCGGGACAGATCCGAGGAGTGTGGCACCGGCGGGACTCAAAGCCGTCTTCGTCGCCTCGTCGCCTCGTCGCCTCGTCGCCCGGCCACAATTGCGTGATCTTGCCGCCGGGAAGTTCCGAGCGGCTCCATCTCTGGGGTGACACGTTCTTCCGCTGGGCGACAGTTCCCAAGGGGACCTACGACCCGGTACAACTCGCGATCGGTGACATGCACAGCTGCGTCCTCAACCGGGATGGCAGCGTGTTCTGCTTGGGCGAGCCGAAGACACTCATGACTCCGCCCGCGGGCCTGCGGGCCAGGTTCATCGCCTCATCGGGCCTGTTCAGCTGTGCCATCGGGAGCGCGCATCGAGGTCCGGGAGATGGCGCGTTCGCATCGCAAATCAACCTGCCGGTCCGACGAGCCCGCCGCCCCTTGCCGGTGCCCGGCGCTCCGACGGCGCGTCACCTGGGCGCGCGCAGGTGCCAGGCCTTCGGCTGCAAGAAGGCGAGGATCCCCTGCTTGGAAAGCGTCACGCCGATGCCGGAGTGTCCGCGCCCGGACCAGGGCAGCCGCGGGCTGACGCGATCGCAACAGTTCCAGTACACGGATCCGGCGTTCGCCCCGGCGAGGATGCGGCGGGCTCGTTCCTGGCTGCGGGTGTAGACACCGGCCGTGAGGCCGTACGCGCTGTCGTTCATCAGGCGCAGCGCCTCTGCATCGTCACTCACCTGCTGGATTCCGATGACCGGCCCGAAGGTCTCCTCGCGCATCACCGCCATCGAGTGGTTCGTGTGCACGATGACCGTCGGTTCGAAGAAGAAACCCGGACGATCGATCCGCTTGCCGCCGCACAAGACCTTCGCCCCCTTCGCCACCGCATCGAGGATCTGGTCCTCCAGAACCGCGATCTGTGCCTGACGGGTCAAGGGGCCGAGATATGTCTGGTCGTCCATCGGGTCGCCGATCACGAAGGCCTTCACCGCGTTCATGAATGCCTCGACGAAGGTGTCGAAGATGCCCGAGTGAACGTAGATTCGCTCGACCGAGCAGCAGCTCTGTCCGGTGTTGTAGAAGGCCCCGTCCGCCGTGGCCTCGGCCGCCGCTCGGACATCGACGTCCTCGGCGACGTAGATCGGATCCTTGCCGCCCAGTTCCATCTGCAAGCGGATCATCTTTCGTCCGGCGGCCTCGGCGATCTTCTTCCCCGTGGAGTACGAACCGGTGAAGAAGATCCCGTTGATCGATTGCTCGAGCAGCTGTGCACCGATCGAGCCGCCGCCGATGATCGCGGCGAACACATCGCGCGGCACCCCTGCCTCGTGCAGCATCGATGCGATCTCCAGACCCGTGAGGGACGCGAACTCGGACGGCTTGTAGAGCACCGCATTTCCCGTCAGCAGCGCGGGAAGAAACACGTTGGCCCCGACGAAGTACGGATAGTTCCAGGCCGAGATGTTCCCGACGACCCCCAGCGGTTCGTGGGCGATCGTTTCTCTCATGCTCCCGTCGTCCAGGACGACATCCGGGGACCTCACCGCCGCCACGTGCTCGAGGAAGAAGTCGATCCGCGGCAGGAGGCCCTTGAGCTCGTTGCGCGCCTGCGTGATCGGCTTGCCCACCTCGACGGTCAGCGTTCGGGCCAGCGCCTCCGAGCGCGCCACCGCGATCTCGCGAAAACGGCGGATCACCGCCAGGCGATCCGCCAACGGACGCGCTGCCCACTCCGGCTGGGCGTCGCGCGCACGACGGTATTTCTCGGCCAGCAGGGTGGCGTCGTCTTCCGGCAGCTCGCGGACGGTGGCGCCCGTGGCGGGGTTCGTGATCTTCAGCATGACTGGCTACAGCGCCTCGTTGAAGATCTGTTCGAAGTCGCGCCTGGTACAGGGGCGCGGGTTGTTCTGGTGGCAGGAATCCTCGACCGCCAGCCGGGCCAGCCGCTCCAGCTGGTCCTGGCCGATTCCCAGCTCGACCAGGCGCGCCGGAATCCCGATGTCCGCTTTGAGCCGCCGCAGCCAGTCCAGGAACCGAGTCCCATCTCCGCTTCCAGCCTCCACCGCCAGCGTCATCTGACGGAAGCGGTCGGGCGCGGTCGCCACGTTGATCTTCAGCGCGTGGTCGATCATCACGCCGTTGGCGAGCCCGTGGTGCATGTTCGCCGCCGTTCCCAGCGCATGCGCGCACGAGTGGGTGACTCCCAGTCCCTTCTGGAACGCAATGGCCCCCATCATCGACGCCATCATCATCTCGCCGCGCGCCTCGATGTCGTCCGGCGTCTGTACGCATCGACGCAGACTCCGGGCGGCCAGCTTGAGGCCCTCGAGCGCAACCCCGTCGCAGATCGGGTGATACCCTTTCGCCAGGTACGCCTCCACACAGTGGGTGAGCGCGTCCATGCCCGTCGCGGCGGTGATCGCGGCCGGCAGGTTCAGTGTGACCTCCGGGTCCGCGAAGACAGCCTGGGCCAGCAACCGCGGCGAGAAGATGATCTTCTTGATGTGGGTGGCCTCGTCGGAGATCACCGAACTCCGTCCAACTTCGCTGCCGGTCCCGGCGGTCGTGGGCAGGGCGACCCAGGGTGGCAACGGGCCGTCGATCGGCCTCGCCCCGGGCTTGTCGTCCTCGTAGTCGAACAGATCACCTGGGTGAGTCGCCATCAGGGCCACCGCCTTGGCGACATCCAGCGCCGCCCCGCCGCCCACCCCGAGGATCGAGTCGGCCCGGTGCTGCTTGAACGCCGCCACCCCGGCAGCTACCTGGGACTTCACCGGGTTCCCCCAGACCTCGGAGAAGATCGCGGCCTCCATCCCGCCGGACGAGAGATCCTGGACCAACTGTCGCAGGAACGGCAGGAGCGCCACACCTCGATCGGTGACGACCAGAACCCGGGACCAGCCGCGGCTCTTCACGTGGTCCTTCACCTGGTGTCGGGCGCCGGGGCCGAAGTGAATCGAGGTCGGGAAGCTGAAACGGTGGATGTTCATCTCGTCACGCCTTTGGTCACACGATCTCCAGGTATCTCTGCAACTCCCAGCCGGTGACCGAATCCTGGAATTGCCGCCACTCCCACTGGCGCGTCCGCACGAAGTGGTCGACGAACTCCTCGCCGAACAGCTCGCGCGCCAATCTGGACTCCTCAAGACGCGCCGTGGCCTGCTCCAGGCTGCGCGGAAAACGTTCGATCTCCGCCTCGGCGTAAGCGCTGCCGACGACGGGCTTCTGATCGAGCCTCAGGTTCTTCTGCACGCCGTAGAGGCCGCTGGCGATGCAGGCAGCGATGGCCAGGTAGGGGTTGACGTCCGCACCGGGGACGCGGGTCTCGACCCGTGTCGACTTTGGACTGCCAGGAATGACCCGCAGGGCCGTCGTGCGGTTGTCGACGCCCCAGGTGGGCCGCGTGGGGGCCCAGTAACCGTCGACGAGTCGTTTGTAGCTGTTCACGTTGGGAGCCAGGAGGGGCAGGATCTCGGGCAGGCACGCGAGCTGTCCCGCGACGTAACTCTCGAACAGCGGGCTCATCAGGAACGGACCGCGCGCCGCGTGGAAGAGATTCGTGTCGCCGGCGGCGTTCCAGAGGCTCTGATGGATGTGGCCGCTGCAGCCAGGGAGACGCTGGTTCCACTTCGCCATGAAGCTCGGAAGGATCCCGTGGCGGTACCCGATCTCCTTCGCCGACGTCTTGAAGAGGACCGCGCGATCGGCGCACGCGAGCGCGTCGGTATGCGCGATCGCCGCCTCGTATACGCCGGGCCCGGTCTCCGTGTGCAGGCCCTCGATCGGCACGCCGAATACGCCGAGCTGATCCATCAGCGCCGCGAAGAACGGCTGGTTCAGGCTGGCGCGCAGGATCGAGTAACCGAACATCCCCGGGGTCAGCGGCGTCGGAGCCTGCCCGCCCTTGTCCGCGAGGCTCTGGGGCGTCTCCTTGAAGTTGAACCACTCGAACTCCATCCCGCAACTCGGGCGGTAGCCGGCCGCATCGGCCCGGGCGATCACCTTTTTGAGGACCTGGCGCGGGCAGATCGCCAGCGGCTTGCCGTTGCCGTCCTCGAAGTCGGCCAGGAAGAAAGGCACGTCGCCGTCCCAGGGCACCTTGCGGAACGTCCCGAGATCGATCCTCGCCAGCGCGTCAGGGTACCCGCTGTGCCAGCCGGTGTACGTCGCGTTGTCGTAACAGACGTCGGCCAAGTCCCATCCAAACACGACGTTGCAGAACCCGAAGCCTCCGTCGGCGGCCGAAAGGAACTTGTCCCGGTGCAGGTACTTGCCTCGCAGGACTCCGTCGATGTCGGTGATCGCGACCTTGACCTTCGGGTGCCGGGCCTGCCGCACCTCGTTCAGGATCTCGGTGAAGTCACTCGCCTTGGACATGGGTTTGTCTCGCCTTTCGTTCACAGGCCGGTATGCACGTTCCGGACGTGACGGGGAACCGCCACGTAGTACCAGATGAAGCCGATGCCGAGGATCACCACGTAGATCCCGCAGAGCACCAGGTTGAAGTAGGCCACCGAGGCGAGGCAGATCAGAGACAGCACGAGAGCGATCCCCGGCGCCCAGGGGTAAAAGGGTGTTCGAAACGGCCGGGGCAGATCCGGCTCCTTCCGCCTCAGCCGGAACAGGGCAAGCATGGCCAGCACGTACATCGTCAGCGCGCCGAACACCGAGACGGTGATGATCTCGCCCGTCCGCCCGGTCAGCAGGGCCAGGATCCCGATGACCATGTTGAAGACCAGGGCCGCAGCGGGCGTTCCCCGGCCCGGTAGCGTCATCCCCAGCACGCGTGGGGCGAATCCCGTGCGACCGAACTCGAAGGTGGCGCGTCCGGCGACCAGAACGATGCCGTGAAACGAGGCGATGAGGCCAAAGATCCCGATGGTGATCAGCAGGTGATAGAAGGTGTTCGATTCGCCCACGACGGCCGCCAGCGCCAGTGGCAGGGGCGAATCCGAGGGCGTCGTCGAGCCGCCCTTGTACACCACCTGCTCCCAGCCCCGGACGCCGACCGCCGAAAAGAAGGTCAACAGCGCCAGGACCACCAGCGTGCCCATCGCCGATCCGAAGCCGCGCGCCAGATCGCGCTGGGGGTTGGCGGTCTCCTCGGCGACGTTGGCGACACCCTCGATCGCCAGGTAAAACCAGATCGCGTAGGGGAGCGCCGGGAAGATCCCGGTCCAGCCGCCGGGCAAGGGATTGCGCGAGAAGGCGGACCAGGAGAAGGACGGTCCTGTGATGCCGACGAAGACCAGCAACTCGGCCACTGCCAGGACGGTGACGAACAGCTCGAACACCGCCGAGTGCTTGACGCCCTGGATGTTGAGCCCCGTGAAGACGAAGTAGGCCACGACGGCGACGGCCGAGCCGGGGATGGTGGGGAAGAAGATGTTGAAATAGGCGCCGATGGCGGCGGCGATCGCGGGAGGCGCGAAGACGAACTCGACCCATTGTGCAACACCGGCCAGGAAGCCCAGTTCCGGGCCGAGCGCGCGCGACGCATAGACGAATACGCCGCCGGCTTTCGGGATGGCGCAGGCAAGCTCGGCGTAGCTCAGCACGAACGCCACGTACATGACGGTGACGACGAGCGTGGCGACGAGCAGGCCGAAGGGGCCGCCCTCGGGCAGTCCGAGGTTCCAGCCGAAGTACATCCCCGAGATGACGTAACCGACCCCGAGTCCCCACAGCATGATTGGCCCGAGCGTCTTCTTGAGCTCGGTGGGAGGTGTGCTGACTCCCATCAGTTCAGTTGCCACGTCGTTCGCTTCGGAGTGTCTGCGAGCTCACCGGCGATATCCACGAGGCCCGATAGAGGTATTGCGGAAACTGCGTAGAAATTTCTCGTAGCGGCGGCTTTCACCAGCACCACGGCGAGGCCAACGTGGTCCGCGACAACATTTTTGCCTTCTCCGAGGCCGCCCAGGTGGTGCGCAGCCGCGAGGACAATCATCCGTCGTTCACCTTCGAGCGGAACATCGTCCAGTTCAACAACCGCTGGCTCCTCGGTGGTACGTGGCTCAATGGCCAGTACCTGCTGGATCGCAACCTGTGCTGGGACGATGGCGGATCGGCCTTCGACTTCGCCTGTCGGACGTTCGTCGACTGGAAAGCAGCGGGCCAGGACCGGTCGTCGGTGATCGCCGATCCGGCTTTCGTCTCAGGCCGTCGCGAGCAAGAGGAACAGCGGGAACACGTGTTTCAACATCGCCGGTGTTCTACTTGCGCCCTGGGCCTTTTCGAGAGAGCGGACGGAGAATCTCCGACGAATACGTTCTTTCGTAGTGGTCGCTCCGAGGAAGGTCGGACTACGCTCGAATTGTGGGAAGCACGGGATCATGCGTCGGTGGAACCCACAGGACGGCCGCCAAGATGAAACCGACCGTCCATCGCGTTGCGTCGCGCCGCGAAGCCGCTGCGACAGGCAGTTCGGGGCAGATCGGCAAGTGTGGTGCCTCCCCCTTCGTCGCCGGGTCGACCGGATCCGAGGGTGCCAGCCTGTTCGGATTCGCTCCCGAAAAATGGAACACACGTAGGTGCCAGTCCGACAGGAGGGTGACTCTAATGATGTTGTCGAGAGTGTATCCGCTGAGCTGGAATGCCATGGTCCTTGGTGCTGCGGTCTTTGCAGTGTCTGGTTGCTTGGGCAACGTCGGCGATGCCGAAGTGGACATGGGTGGCATGACCACGCCCGGCGCTCTGAGCGCGGGGCCGGCGAAGATGAGGCGGATGACGCGTTTGGAATACAGCAACACGATTCGCGACCTGTTGGGGGACACCACGCGACCTGGGAATCAGCTGAGCGCGGACGAGCCGGTGGCTGGATTCGACGCGAACTCGTCGGCGCCCGTCACGCTTCCGCAACTGCAGCAGTACGCCTACACAGCGGAGACGCTGGCGCAAAAAGTTCCCGCGACGCAGGTGGCATTCCTCGGGTGTGATGTGGCGAGTGGGGAGGATAGCTGTGCACGGAAGTTCATTTCGGCGTTTGGAAAGCGTGCGTACCGCAGGCCGCTCGACGCGACGGACGAAAAAGAACTTTTCGCGATGTTCGACCAGGAAAGGAAGCAGGGCGGGTTCGAGAGCGGAATACGGCTGGTGGTTCAGTATGTGCTTCAGTCACCGTTCTTTCTGTACCGCCCGGAGACAGGGATGAAGGACAAGAACGTCTTGAAGCTGACAGGGTACGAGGTTGCGTCCCGGCTGTCGTACGCGTTGTGGGCAACGATGCCGGACGATGAATTGCTCACGGCGGCGGACAACAAGTCACTGGAAGGACCTGTGGGAGTCGCGGCCCAGATGGCGCGGATGACGGCGTCGCCGCGTTTTTCCGATGGGCTTGCGAGTTTCTATGGCCAGTGGCTGGACCTGGACGCGCTGGTGGGGCGGGGCAAGAATCCGGCGTTGTTCCCGAAATATTCGGACGCGGTGGCGAAGGCGGCGGCCGAAGAGACGTTGCGGTTCGCGGAGAATGTGGTGCGAGGGGAAGGCGAGGGAAGCCTGACGACATTGCTGACGGCGCCCTACTCGTACATCACCGCACCGCTGGCACCGATCTACGGAGTGACGGCACCGAAGACGGCGGGAGCGAAGGTAGATATGCCCACGAATCAGCGGTCTGGGTTGCTGACGCAGGTGAGTTTTCTGGCGTTGCAGGCACACGAGAACCAGACGAACCCGATCGGGCGAGGGGGGTTCGTGAGGACGAGGTTCATGTGTCGGGAGCTACCGTCGCCGCCGCCGGACGTGAAGATCACGATACCCGTGCCGAAGGCGGGGTTGACGACGCGGCAGATCTTCGAGGCCCACCGGGCAGCACCGGCGTGCATGTCGTGCCACAAGCTGCTGGAGCCTGTGGGATTCGGCTTCGAGAACTACGACGCGATCGGGGCGTACCGGACGATGGACAACAAGCTTCCCGTGGATGCCCGGGGCGACATGATGGGGAGCGATGACATCGACGGGCCGTTCACGGGAGCGCTGGAGCTGTCGAAGAAGCTGGCCGAGAGCGAGCAGGTGCGTGAATGCATGGTCAGGCAGTGGCTCCGCTACACGCTAGGGCGTCAAGAGACGGAAGCCGATGTGTCGTCGCTCCAGCAGATAGGCGCAAGCTTCCGAACGTCTGGAGGTAAGATCCAGAGCCTGATCGAAGCGCTGGCGGTGTCCCCGGCCTTTCGTTACATCGGCGTTCAGTAGCGGCGGGCGCGCAAGGAGAACGAGGAATGATCACTCCGAAGTTTCCGTGTAGCCGCCGGAGTCTCTTGCAGGGCATCGGGGCGGGTGTTGCGCTTTCTCCGTTCGTGCCGATGCTGGAAGCCCACGCGCAGAGCCAGGCGCCGAGGCGTCTCGTCGTCATCTGGACGCCGAATGGTGTCGCCACGTCCGCGGCGTCGCTGGATCGCTGGAAACCGGTGGGGGGCGAGTGGGACTTCAATGTAGGTAATCCGAAGGACGTCCTGGCACCGTTGATGGAGGTGAAGGACAGCCTTGTCGTCCTGGACGGTGTGACCAATGTTCTCGGGGCGAAGATTGCGAGCCACACGATCCCACCGACGCTGCTCACCGGCTTCAAGCTGAACCAGACCGGGGCGAAGAACACGTGGACCAGTACCGGGCCATCTATCGACCAGGTCATCGCCAAGAGCCTGAAGGACATGGGCCAGACCACGCGCTTCCCGTCGTTGCAGATGGGTGTGGGTGCCCAGGGCGCCGACGGCGAACATGGGCTGGCGCGCTCGGTGGTGGTCTTCACCGGACCGGGCCAGCCGATTCAGGCCGAGAACAAGCCGAGCGTGATCTTTCGCCAGCTCTTCGCCGATTTCGTGCCGCCGAGCCCGACGGCCTCCCCGCCCATGCCAGGCGTGAAACCGACGGTCGACCGCAGGAAGAAGAGCGTCATCGACCAGGTGCGCGGCGATCTGGCCAGGCTGAACAGCCGTGTTGGTAAGGACGACAAGATCAAGATCGAGCGGCACCTGGTATCGCTGGCCGAGCTGGAGCACTCGCTCGAGACTGGTTCGTCGGGAGGAGGGGTGGGTGCGCAGCCGGTCAAGGCGTGTGCGAAGCCAGCCGATCCCGGCGCGCCGCTGACGGACCTTCGGCCGACGATGACGGCGCAGATGGACCTGCTCACGATGGCCCTGGCGTGCGACCAGACCAGGATCGTGACCTTACAGTTCCTCAATTCGTTCTCCAGCATGCGGATGCCGTTCCTGTCCAGCGCTGGCAATCAAAGCGATCATCACGGCCTGAGTCATGGCGGTGCTCCGAGCCTCGGGATCATCGAGGCACAAAACTGGATGTCTGGCCAGGTTGCGGCGCTGATCAAGAAGTTGAAGGCAATTCCCGAGGGATCGGGAACGATGCTCGACAACACAGCGGTCATGTTGATCAGCGAGTTCGGCAACGGCCACGAGCACGACTCGTCATACCTTCCGGTGGTCCTGGCAGGAGGGAGTGCACAGTGGAAGACGGGCCGGGTGTTGCGGCTCAATAAATTGCCGCACCAGAACGTGCTCCTGAGCCTGGCTCAGTTCATGCGTTTGAATGTCAGTACGGCCGGCGATCCGAACTACTGCACGGGTCCCGTGCCTGGCCTGGTCTGACGGGCGCTCGATGGTGTCGATGACGAAAGAAGAACGACCATGATTCTTCCCAGGTTCCCGTGTAGTCGCCGCAGCCTCTTGCAGGGCATCGGTTCCGGCCTCGCGCTCTCTCCGTTCGTGCCGATGCTGGAAGCTCACGCTCAGAGTGCGCCTCCAAGACGGCTTCTCATCATTTGGACTCCCAACGGCGTGGCCACGGATGTGGCGTCGCTGGAGCGATGGAAGCCTGTGGGAACTGAACGGAACTTCGATGTCGGCAACCCGAAAGACGTCCTCGCACCTCTCATGGCGGTGAAGGACAGCCTCATCGTCCTCGACGGTGTGACCAATGTTCTCGGGGCGAAGATTGCGAGCCACACGATCCCACCGACGCTGCTCACTGGCTTCAAGCTGAACCAGACCGGGTCGAAGACGCAGTGGACGAGCACCGGGCCATCCATCGACCAGATTATCGCCAAGAGCCAGCGCCAGACCACGCGCTTCCCGTCATTGCAGATGGGCGTGGGTGTTCTGGGAAACGTTCCTGACCATGGGTTGTCGCCCTCGGTGATTGTGTTCACGGGACCGGGTCAACCGATCCAGGCCGAGAACAGGCCCAGCGTGATCTTTCGCCAGATCTTCGCCGATTTCGTCCCGCCGAGCCCGACGGCGCCCCCTCCGATGCCGGGCGTCAAGCCAGTGGTCGACCGCAAGAAGAAGAGCGTCATCGATCAGGTGTATCGCGATCTGGCGAGGTTGAACGGCCGTGTTGGCAAGGACGACCAAGTCAAGATCGCTCGGCACCTCACGTCTCTGGCCGAACTGGAACACTCGCTGGAGGCAAGCTTATCGCCTGTCCCCGGCACGCAGCCTGTAAAAATGTGTGCGAGGCCAAACAATCCTGGCCCAGACATCCCGCTGACCATGTCCAACACGCTGCCGCCGGAGTACATCCGGCCGACGATGACGGCGCAGATGGACCTGCTCACGATGGCCCTGGCATGTGACCAGACACGCGTCGTGACCCTGCAGTTCTTGAATTCGTTCTCCAGCATGCGGATGCCGTTCTTGACCGTGGGCAAGGGCGACAATCATCACAACCTGAGCCATGGCGACAGTCCGGAGTCCATCATCGATGCACAAAACTGGCTGTCTGGTCAGGTTGCGACGCTGATCAACAAGCTGAAATCGATTCCCGAAGGAGCAGGATCGATGCTCGACAACACGGCTGTCATGCTGATCAGTGAGTTCGGCAACGGCCACGAACACGATTCGTCGTTCCTTCCAGTGGTTCTGGCGGGCGGTGGTGTCCAGTGGAAGACAGGGCGAGTGTTGAGGTTCAACAAGCTGCCTCACCAGAACGTGCTCCTGAGTCTGGCGCAGTTCATGGGTCTCAGGGAGACCACAGCGGGTGACCCCAATTATTGTACGGGACCTGTACCCGGATTGACTTGAGCGTGCGCGCGGCACACAGCTCCTCTTCGAGGGTTTCAAAGAGCATTCTTGCGTTGTTCAAGCACGACGCCCTCGACGTTCATGCGGCAGCCTTCGATGTGCCCGCCGCTGGGACGGTAACGGCCCCACTCCCAGGCCTCGTGTCGGGCGGCTTGCAGGAATACCGGAACTCTCTCCAGCAGCGAGCCGACCCCGAGCGCGAGGACCTTCCGCCCCGTCAGGCGTTCGACGCCGGTGGCGTCACTCACGGTCTGATTGCTGATCACATCGGACGTCAGCACCGCGCTCGTGGCCGCACAGCCAATCGTGTTGATGTGATCCTGCTGTAGCCGCAGCTCGAACTCGCGCCACGCCATCACCCATCGTTGCTCGGCCTCGCCCCTGAGCGGTCCAAAACGCTCTTCAAAACAAGTCCGCGCATAAACCCGTTGTGGCCAGGATACCTGCGACAATACACAGCTGGAGATCAAGAGATCGATCTTGTCGGCGCTCTGTAGCAAGCTCGGTCGGCCTGCCAACCGGTAAGATCGACACAAGGCCTCGACCTTCTCCCTCACTTCTGTCGGTGATCCGGAACCAGCGATGGTCTCGTCCAGGGAGTCTACGAGGGCGCCGTTGATCCCGGTCAGGTCCATCACCCGCAGGTCGACACCGGATCTCGGCCCCGGGTCCGGGAAGATGCGGGCAACGGTTTTCGTTAGGGAATCGCCGTCGATATCGACCAGGATCAGTCGCTTGAAGATGGCGGCCAGTTCGGCGAGCGGCAGGTCGAAGTCCTGGCCAGCACCCAGGACCACGGCGATGTCCCTCCCAGCGGTGCGTCGGGCTACCTCCTCGATAAATGCGCGATTCCTCTGACCGTGGGCCCACCATCCCTCGCGGTTCCGTTTCTGAATGCTCGCGATCCCTGCCGAAGTCCTACCGAACCCCATCTTTTTGAAGAAGCGGTCATTCACCGTCGGGTCGAAGACCCACGGCGGCCGTTCCTGCCCCCTCTCCCGTGTCGAGGTCAGGGCGGTGAGGACATCCCCAACGTTACAAAGAGGAGCCTCGTCGCTGAGTTTGGCCACACGGTACATCATCTGACCAAATGTCAGCAGACTGTCGAGCTGCTGCGGGCTCCAAGGTTGCTCCTCGAACAGAGCCGCATACAGGGCGGCGGCCTCCTCGGCGCTCACCGGCGGCGTGTCCGCGTCTGGGATCTCCTGCAGGTACCAGCGCAAGGCCTGCTCGACGGCCGCTACCGATCCTAGCACTCGCGGGTCGGACGGCAGCGCAGGCACTGAATCGGCAACAATGATACAGGCTTCCACTTGAACACCAAATGGACATCGCCCAGGTCTGTATCCACAACGGCACGCTTTCAGTTTTCGCAGCCGATGCGATTGCGATCGAGGACGACCTCATCGATCCAGACGTCCCAGGGATCATCGGTGTCGGGAATCGGTCCGTGCGCCTCGTACCACCCCACCGACCAGGATTGCAGCTGGGCGGGGTAGGTCAGGTTGCTACCACCGTTGTTCTGCCAGTGAAGCGACGCTCGCTCCTGGCCGTCCAGCCACACTCGCGATTCGTTCTTTGCCAGGTCGTTGAACCACTCCACGCAGACGTGTCGGATGGGCGGGCATCTCCAGCGGTGACACCGGCGTCGACGGCGGAGGCCATCGCATCCATCGGTCCGGGTGCCACCTCGGGGTCGATTTCGGCGGGGCCAGGGATTGACGAGGCACATCCGAGCGCAACGACGGCCAGCGACATCGGCTTGCAGAAGCGCGAGAACGCCGTCACGGAATGATCACCGAAGGCGCTTGCGTGTCGGGCTGAACGCACGAGGCCAGGTCGAAGAGCATGAACTCGAGCACCTTCTCCTGGGGAGTCAGCCGCATGTTGTTGCACTCGGCGGGAAACGTGATTCCGGCTGCGGCGGAATTGTTCACGTGGAAGTCGGAGTAGAGCGCGCGCCCGCACTGCATCTCAGGCGCG